>NZ_CP043056.1:1200000-1800000 GCF_008121535.1 Dolichospermum sp. UHCC 0315A | reverse complement strand
TCATGAGCAATTCCCGCTACCAATTGTCCTAAGCTGGACATTTTTTCACTGTGAATCAATTGCATTTGCGTTTGTTGCAATTCTTTCAATGCTTGTCGTAAATTCTGAGTTTGGGTTTTTAGTTGTAATTCAGATTCTCGTAATTCTTCCTCAGCTTGTTTGCGTCGGGTAATATCTGTGTGAGAACCTGCCATGCGGTATGGTTTATTCCAAACATCTCGTAACAGTATTCCTCGGCAAAGTACCCAAAGATAGTTACCATTGCGATGTTGTAAGCGATATTCTTGTTCATAAGTGGAAAGTTGCCCTTCAAAGTATTGCCGAAAAGTTGTTAAAACGCGATCGCTATCATCTGGATGTAACCGCTGTTTCCACTCTTGAAAAAGATTCGGAATCTCAGCTTCAGCGTACCCTAACATTTCTTTCCAGCGGTTAGAAAAGAAGACTTCATTTGTTTCCAAATTCCAATCCCATAATCCATCGTTTGATCCTTTAACTGCTAATTCAAAACTAGAAGTTGTCTTGCCAAAATCTTTATAAGGATGAACTTGTAAAACTTGAAAGCATTCATGAACTGATTGATAATTTAGAGGAATTGTCCAACCTTCCGATTTTGCTGCTTTCGCTGCGGGATGATCTTTTGGTAATTTTAGTAATGCGATCGCTACTTGTTCTGCTAATTGACTCGGAGTTTCTTGGGTAACAGCAAAAGGCCATTCAGGATATAACTGGGTACTCAAAGCAAAGGGAAATTTTTCTCCATACTGCGTTTGCTGATTAATGATTTTGAAGTTTTTCAAATCAACTTTTCCCTCTAAAGCCATCTGTTCCAATACATTTGTAGAAATAGTTCCTGCATCTGCCTTACCTTCCCCAATAGCATATATCACTGCATCATGACTATTGGTAAATTGCAAACTTTGAAAATCCCGGTAAGGATTTATCCCTGCTTCTACAATTTCTCTCCATGCTGATCTCCAACCTCCAAAAGAATTTTCCGCAACAGCAACAAAGTTTTTACCCCGCAAATCCGTCAAACTCTGAATATTGTCACAATGAGCATTACAGAAAATTACTCCACCAAACATGGTATAAGCTCGTCCCATCCGCAACTGCTTTAAAGTTGCCAGCCGATTTACTCCATAAAGGGCTTCAAATTCCACATATATTCCCGGACTAGCAATTACAAATTCCACTGCATTCTGTTCAATAGCAGCACCAATCTGGGTGAAATTTAGAGGAACAATAGTAAAGTCATATTCAGAAAGTTCTGTGGTCAGATAATCTGCTGTTTTTTGCCAAGTTTGTAGCGTGTTCTGGATATCTCGATGTGCTAAAACACCAATTTTCATCAGGAGTTTCATAGCTTAGTATTAATTGTATAAAGATGGAATTGAGCCTCCGGGCATAATTTTTACTGTCGTACTGATAGAATGACTAGTTATTAATTATTAATTAGACAAGTATTTTGTGACTTATTTACTATTAATCATCATCAGTAATATCATTTAGCTGTGAAGCAAGTTCTTGACTATTTTGACCAATTAAAAACCTCAGAAATAGATCAAGCCGCTTTACACCACTGAGGGTAATTAAAGTCAATAATCCTCCCAATAATCCCATTTGCCACAAACCACAACCAATGGCTGCTCCCAATCCTGCCGCCGTCCAAACACAGGCTGCTGTAGTCAAACCCCGCACTTTTGGCACTTCAGATTTTCTAGGAGATTCTTGCAAAATTAATCCTGCACCAAGAAACCCTATACCTGTAGTTACACCTTGAATCGTGCGACTTACGGCATTAGTGGTTGCGAAGGAACTATCACCTTCAGCTTGCAAAGGAATCATCACAAATAGTGCTGCTCCCATACTCACTAACATAAATGTCCTCATCCCTGCTGGTCTACCACCTTTCTGACGGTTCAATCCAATGATGCAACCGACTAAAAGCGCCAATATTAGTCTAAAACCTATATGTACCCAATCATCGGCAGCCAGAAACATTGCACTCATGGATTGATTCCTCTGTAAGATGGAATGGAGTTTTGCACCTATTACCCGCAGGGAGAAAGATTACCCACTCTTCATTGGTGTCAATCCAACTCCGGTAAGTTGATAGGCTTAAAGTAGTTTGTTGCTACTTTAGCAGAAAATTAAAAATAAGTAAAATAATTGAAATTGAGAAAAATTCATCCATATCTAGGTGACAGGGAACAGGTGACAGAATTCAAAGTCAGTTTGAGATACAGATATTAATGATAAAACCCTTGTAGTGCGAGCAAGATGCTCGCAAATAGTGTACCTCAAGCAGATGGAATATCCAGTAACTGAAAAATTATTTCAGCCGTTTAGGTGTAATAGCTTCAGTTAATTGAGGTGAAAGAGTTGCTTCCTTGACATTTATCTTGCGGGGAATAACTTTTTCGTCAAAATAAAAATCAGCTACTCGCTGTTGTTCAGCAATAATGCCAGGTGTCAGTTTTCTTAACCGATATGTCCGTCGACGGGCCACAGTTTCTAACACTGATTCATCTAATTTCAGTTCAGGTGCAAAAGCTTTGGCAACTTCTTTAGGGTTCTTATCAGCCCATTCTCCCACCTTATCTGCTTCTTCTAAAAACACTCTTGCCAATTCAGGATTTTTGGTAATAAACTCCCGTCTACCCAGATAAAATCCGCCGAGAGTATTAATCCCTGAAGCATTTCTGAGATTACGAATAGGGATGGTTTTTTCGACAAGAGCTAAAAAGGGATCACCACCTACCCAAACTTCAACTTTATTTTGAATAAAAGCATCGCGGGCTTCAGATGGAGTTAGTCCCACAACTTGAACATCACTAATCTTTAAACCCACTTCTTTTAAAGCTTTAGCTAATAAATAGTGGGCATTAGATCCCCGTTGAAATGCAACTTTTTTACCCTTAATATCCGCTAATTTATTAATCGGAGAATTGGCTCAAGGGTGTAGATAGAGTAAATAATCCCAGTAGTGAATATTGAATAAATCGGTTTAAAACTATGCGCTGTTGTGGCAAAAATGGTATTTTCATGGCTGAAATATTTGGAGTTTACAAAATTGATAATTTTTATTCTGTTAAAGCAAAAACTCTCGTATTCTTATCGAAATTACGTATTTAAATATTATCCTTACACAAAAAATCTGAAAATCAAGTATTTTCCAATACATTTATTATTTTTTTCAAGATTTATTTGAAGTATTTAGGTAATATAGCAATCCTAAATTTTATGAACAAAAAGATCCCCGACTTCTCTAAGAAGTCGGGGATCTGAATTTGAATGAAATAGGCTGTACTCAAAAAATCACCAAAGTAGGGATAATTCATAAATTACCCATACACACATAATAATCACGGCTTCGATAACATCATCTGTAAGTTCTATGCTGACTAAGAAATTAATCCCATTTCTTGATATATGGGGTTTACCACTGTTCTAATCTCTGAGATTTGTCTAGTAAAAAAACAAGCTCCCAAAATACAACAAACACCACCAAATAATAAGGCATTAGCAACGCCAATATAATTTGCTAATCCTCCAAAAAATAAATTACCAAAAGGTAGTATTCCCAAAAAAGTAGTCATAAATATACTGGTTACTCGTCCTCTTTTATCTTCTTCCACTAAAATTACTTGCAGAAAATTACTGATTGAAGCTAGAGTTAAGGTGTTAGTTAATCCCACAATAAAGATTAATACCAAACAAATTTCTAGCTGTGTTGAGAGAGAAAATAATATTAATGATACTCCCAAGACTAAAGTAGAGATTGCCATAACAGTTTCTAGTCCTATTACTTTCTTACGCTGCATGAGATAAATTCCCGAAAATATAGAACCAAAAGCTGTAGAAGTCATCAGAAAACCCATTGTTTCTGCATTGCCTTTTAGCACTTCTTTGGCAAAAATTGGTATAAGATTCACATAAGTCATTGCCATAAAGCAAACTATAATTTGCAATATTAAAATAGATTTAATAGGCACGAAATTATAGACAAAAATAAATCCTTCTTTCAAGTTATGCCAGATTTTTGGAGATTTTGATGTAGATAAATTATTGATATTTGGTTTTATCCGCATAGTTAAGATAGCTACTATAAAAGGCAAATAGCTAATAGCATCTACTAAAAAACATAAACCTGCTCCATTTCTAGCAATTATCAAACCCCCAATCATCGGACTGACAAATTTAGCTGTATTAATTAAAAATGAATGCACAGCCATTGCACTATAAGTATCACTTCTATTTTCTACTAATCTAGGAATAGTTACTTGACGTGCTGGTAAATCAAAAGCTTTGACTATGCCTTGAAGAATACCAATGATAATAATATCTGTAAAATTTATCTGATTACTAATAGTTAAAAAAGTTAGTAATGAAGATAAAAGAATAGATACTATCTGAGTAGTTAATAAAACATACCTTAAATTCCATCTGTCTAGTAATACTCCTACCAATGGAGTAATAACCAAACCCATAGCTTGATTGCTAAAGCCAGCTATACCAACTAACATGGCTGAATTTGTCAGTTGATAAACCATCCATACTAAAGCAATTTGTGTCATCCAAGAGCCGAAAAAAGACACGCTTTCTCCAATGAGAAAACCAGATAAATTGGGTGATTTAATTGCAGGTGAAATTTTCAAAAAAGCAAATATTCTGTTGCTTTTCTTTAATGATGTGCTATTTTCTTCTAACATTAATATTACCTATTTTCAGGTATAGTCATTACCGATCTTGCTGAGTTGGACGAATCAAGATTTCATTCACATTTACGTGCTGTGGTTGGGTAACAGCATAAAGTATTGCTGCTGCGATATCTTCACTTTGTAAAGGTGTAATTGCTTTCCGTCTGGCTGCAATTTCTTGCTTTGCTACTACATCGGTAATATGCTGATCAATTTCTGTTTCTACTAAACCAGGCTCGATGATAGTAACCCGGATATTATCTTGATATACTTCCTGTCTTAATGCTTCCGAAAAGGCATTTACACCCCATTTAGTTACATTGTAAGCTGCCATTCCTGCACGGGCAATGCGTCCAGCGACGGATGAAATATTCACAATATGTCCTGATTTTTGCGCTTTAAAAATAGGTAAAACTGTGTGAGTTGCGTACATTAACGCCAAAACATTAATATCAATCATTTTCCGCCAGTTTGACGGATCTGCATTTTCAATCCTACCTGGAAATGATATACCTGCATTATTTACCAAAATATCGACGCGCCCAAATTCTGCATGAGCTTTTTGGATCAAATTTTTAACTTGTACTTCATCGGTAATATCTGCAACAACAGGTAATACTTGTCCACCATTTTCAGTAATATGTTTTGCTACTGCTTCTAAACGCTCTCCCCTTCTAGCTGCAATTATTACTTTTGCTCCTTCTGCTGCGAGTGAAATAGCTGTAGCTTCCCCAATTCCCGAAGAAGCCCCGGTAACAATGGCGACTTTTCCTTCTAATTTACTTGCCATAGCGAACATCCGTTGATTAGTTAAAGTACGGTATCTTGATACAAATACTGTTGATTTAAAATCAAGCATCTCACAGATCACTAGAAAAAGCAACAAAAATAACCTCTATGTGATACTCTAAGAAAAAAATACGGTAAACTGATTGATATACTGTAGTTTTGTGATAAATTAACTTGAGTCCAAATATTCTATTGACCTTAACACCAGAGTAATGTTGACTAAATTTTCTCCATTCCGACTATTGGAAGCTGGAATCACCTTCCTAAAAAAATATCAAAAGCAGAACATCCACACTCTTTCCTTACTATTTGCAGTTGGACTGAGTTTGACTTTTGTTATTTCCGCTTGCTCTCCCAACACAAGGGACAATACTGGGACAAATCAGACAGCACAAACAACTGAAACTACTAATTCAAGTCCAAACTCTAACAGTACAGTGGTTCGTATTGGCTATCAAAAAGCTGCAACTGTCCTCTACGCATTAAAAGCCAAAGGGGACTTAGAAAAAGCCTTAAAAGCCTCTGGTGCTTCTGTGACTTGGACTGAATTTCCCGCCGGTCCACCCATGTTAGAAGCTTTAAATGCGGGAAGTATTGACTTTGGTTACACAGGAGAAGCACCCCCTGTATTTGCTCAATCAGGAGGTACACCGTTTGTTTATGTTGCTTATGATCCCTTGAGTACCAAAGCAGAAGCGATTATTGTTCGTCAAGATTCACCTATTAAAAGTGTGGCTGATCTCAAAGGTAAAAAAGTTGCTTTTGCTAAAGGCTCTAATACTAACTATTTAGTAGTAAAAGCATTGGAAAAAGCAGGATTACAATATAAAGATATCGAACCTATGGGTCTTAAACCAGCCGATGCTCGCGCTGCTTTTGAAAGTAAAAAAGTGGATGCTTGGGCTATTTGGGACCCTTATTTAGCCGCAGCAGAGAAAGCAATAAGTGTCCGCACTTTAACAGATGCGACTGGATTAGCACCTAATCGTGGTTATTATCTTGCTGCTAAATCTTTTGCTGATAGCAATTTAGATACTCTAAAAACGGTTATTGATGAAGTCAAGAAAGTAAGCGACTGGACAAAAAATAATCCACCTGAAGTTGCTAAGTTACTATCACCTATATTAGGTATAGATGCGGCTGTTTTAGAAATAGCCGAAAAGCGGCGTGAATATGGTGTATTACCCCTAACAGATGAAGTAATTACGAAACAACAAGAAGTTGCTGATGCTTTCTATAAAATCAAATTTATTCCTAAAGAAGTCAAGGTTAAGGAAATAGTTTGGCAAGGCAATAAATAATTTGGTAATTGGCAATAGAAAAATTACTAATTATCAATTATTTCTAAAAATCTGCCTTTACTCTCTCTGCGTCTCTGAGCCTCTGCGTGAGAAAAAATAAATCAAGGTAATTAAAAATGATCAAAGAAATAACACGCCGTGAATTTATAGTTACTGCTGCGTTAACAACTGGTTTTGCTTTAGCCGTACAACCTGTTTCTGCTAAAGTAATTACCACAGATACAAAAGGATTAATTGCTGGAGCAGTGAAAATTCCCGTCAAAGATGGGGAAATCCCAGCCTATAGAGCGCGACCAGAAAAGGGTGAAAATTTTCCCATTGTCTTGGTAATTCAGGAAATATTTGGTGTTCATGAACATATACAGGATGTTGTTAGACGCTTTGCTAAATTAGGGTATTTAGCGATCGCTCCCGAACTATTCATCCGTCAAGGTGATGTGTCAAAATTAAGCAACATTGACGAAATTCGCGCAATTGTGTCCAAAGTTCCCGATGCTCAAGTTCTATCAGATTTAGATGATATTGTTACTTGGGCTGTAAAATCAGCCAAGGGTAACGCTGATAAATTAGCAATTACGGGTTTTTGCTGGGGTGGTCGAATTACTTGGTTATATGTAGCACATAATCCCAATGTAAAAGCAGGTGTGGCTTGGTATGGAAGATTGGTAGGCAATGTAACCGAACTACAGCCTAAACACCCTGTTGATATTGCTTCTGAGTTAAAAGTCCCCGTGTTGGGACTCTATGGAGGTCAAGATACAGGTATTCCTGTGGACACAGTAGAACAAATCCGAGAAAAACTCAAATCTAGTAGCAGTAAATCGGAGATAATTGTTTATCCCGATGCACCTCACGCCTTTTTTGCCGATTATCGCCCTTCCTACCGCGAAACTGAAGCCAAGGATGGTTGGCAACGTCTCCAGAAATGGTTTAAACAGTATGGAGTGTGAGTGAAAATCTTTGTAGAGACGTTTTTTGTTTTTGTAGAGCCGAGAATCCCTACCCATGGAACATCTCTACATCTAAATTTATACTGATAATCAACTTACTTAAATACTACCCATGTCAGAAAATTATCGTTTTGAAACCCTACAAGTCCATGCTGGACAAGAACCTGCACCTGGTACTAATGCCCGTGCTGTACCAATTTATCAAACCACTTCCTACGTTTTTGATGATGCTGAACATGGAGCGCGGTTATTTGCTCTCCAGGAGTTCGGTAACATTTATACCCGGATTATGAATCCGACAACGGATGTATTTGAAAAAAGAATTGCGGCTTTAGAAGGGGGTGTTGCAGCTTTAGCTACTGCAAGCGGTCAAGCAGCACAATTTTTGGCAATAAGTACGATCGCTCAAGCAGGAGATAATATTGTTTCTACCAGTTTCCTCTATGGGGGAACTTATAACCAGTTCAAAGTTACTCTTCCACGATTGGGAATTAATGTCAAATTTGTGGAAGGAGATGATCCAGAAAATTTCCGTCAAGCGATTGATGAAAACACAAAAGCCTTGTATGTTGAAACCATTGGTAATCCCCAATTTAACATTCCCGATTTTGCTGTTTTAGCTGACATTGCCCATGAAAACGGCATTCCTTTAATTGTAGATAATACCTTCGGTGCAGGTGGATATGTAGCACGACCAATTGAACATGGTGCAGATATTGTCGTAGAATCTGCTACCAAGTGGATTGGTGGGCATGGTACATCTATTGGTGGTGTCATAGTTGATTCTGGTAAATTTGATTGGGGTAACGGCAAATTTCCCCTCTTTACCGAACCTTCTCCCGGTTATCATGGATTGAATTTTCAAGAAGTATTTGGAAAAGGTAGTCAATTTGGTAACATTGCCTTTATTATTCGCGCCAGAGTCGAAGGATTACGAGATTTAGGAGCAGCATTGAGTCCATTTAACGCTTTTCTATTACTGCAAGGATTAGAAACTCTTTCCCTGCGTGTAGAACGTCATGTAAATAATGCTTTAGAATTAGCTAAATGGTTAGAACAACAAGAGCAAGTAGCATGGGTTAATTATCCAGGACTTCCCAATCATCCATATCATGAACGAGCAGAAAAATATCTTCGACATGGCTTTGGAGGAGTTCTTAATTTTGGTATCAAAGGTGGATTAGAAGCAGGTAAAGCTTTCATTAGTAATGTGAAATTAGCTAGTCATTTGGCAAATGTCGGTGATGCAAAAACCCTTGTTATTCATCCTGCTTCTACAACTCATCAACAGCTAAGTGATAGTGAACAAATTTCGGCTGGTGTGACACCAGATTTAGTGCGGGTATCTGTGGGAATTGAACATATTGACGATATTAAGGAGGACTTTGAACAGGCATTTAAGAAGATTTCTGGCTAATATACCAAAAGAAAAAGCGATTAGAAATCGCGGCTACACAGGCAAAACCCACCTTCGTGGGTTAAAAATATTGATTTTTCATTAGTCCACGAAGGTGGACTTCGTTTGTGTAGTAGCGATTTCTAATCGCCGAATACTTTATAAATCATCTCTTATGCAATACTCAAACTTCATTTCATCAAAAACCCAGTTTTACCAATTATCAGCACCATTTTCATTAGAATCTGGTGAAGTATTAATTGATGTTCAGGTTGCTTACCGCACCTGGGGAAAATTAAACGCAAACCGCGATAATGGGGTCTTAATTTGTCATGCTTTAACTGGTTCTGCTGATGCTGACGACTGGTGGGGAGATTTGTTTGGTTCAGGAAAAGTCTTTGATTCTGACCAGGATTTTATTGTGTGCAGCAACATTTTAGGAAGTTGTTACGGTACAACTGGAGCAACTTCCATTAACCCAAAAACAGGAAATATTTATGGTGTATCTTTTCCCAGAATTACAATTCGGGATATGGTTCACCTCCAAGCTGCACTATTAGAATATCTGAAAATTAAATCTCTACGGTTAGCAATTGGTGGTTCGCTGGGTGGAATGCAAGTTTTAGAATGGGCTTTATTATATCCAAAAAAGGTGAGAGCGATCGCACCAATGGCATCACCTGGAAGACATTCAGCTTGGTCTATTGGCTTGAGTGAAGCCCAAAGACAGGCAATTTATAGCGATCGCAATTGGCAAGGTGGGAACTATACAATTGATACACCACCAGTCCAAGGATTAGCGGTAGCGCGGATGATGGCAATGATTACTTATCGTTATTGGGAGAGTTTTACAAATCGTTTTGGCAGACAGCAGGATGAATCTAATCAGTTTGCGATCGCTAGTTATTTACAATATCAAGGTCAAAAACTAATAGAACGTTTTGATGCTAATACTTATATTACATTAACTCATGCAATGGATAGTCATGATGTTAGTTGGAACAGAAAAGATTATCAATCTGTTTTGCAAAGTATCAAACAACCGACTTTAATTATCTCTATTGATTCTGATGTTCTTTATCCTCCAGTAGAACAACAAGAATTAGTAGATTTAATTCCTCATGCTCAACTAGGATTACTGAAATCAACTCACGGACATGATGCTTTTTTAATTGATATGGAAGCATTGAATGAAATGGTAGTCTCTTTTAGACAAGAACTAGATGATGAGCAATTAAAAAAAATCAAAATTTAGCTAGTAGAAAATGTACAAATTTGCCCCTGCTTGGGAACAAGAAACAATAGTTTTTGGTGCTTCTCGTCCTGGATATGCTGCTCATCAGGTGTATGATTGGATTGAGTTTATGAAATCTCAAAAAATCAAGGGAGTTTGCTGTTTACTTAGTGAAAAACAACTAGCTAATTATGCCCATCTTTTAGATACATATCGGCAAGAATTTGGTAATCAACAAGTTTGTTGGACACCAATTGAAGATTTTCATTTATCTGATTTAGAAACACTCACACAAGAAATACTGCCTTTTTTAATCACAGCAGATAAACAAAATGAAAAGGTAGTTGTACATTGTGCTGGTGGAATTGGACGGACTGGACATATATTAGCAGCGTGGTTAGTTAGTGTGCGGGGATTTTCTAATCAAGATGCAATTTCTGCGGTGATAAGAACAGGAAGAAATCCTCATGAATCTGTAATGTTAAGTAAAAATACGTTACAAGTTGCACAAGAATTAAATGTGCTGCTGAATAATTGTCGTCTAGCATTCTTAACTAATTGATGAATATTGCATTTGCATGAAAAATCAGCAATTCTTACACACTTTACCTTTGATAAAATAGGTGATTATCAAAATCATTATAAAATTGCAACCGACCAGTTCCCACAACTAAATCATTCGTCTTCTCCCCAGAGGAAATAACATGAACTCGAAATAGATAAATACCTTCGCTGGTGGGATTATAAAAAGGTTTTAAAGCGATAGTAATTGTTTGATTTGCAGAAACTGGTTTATCAAAAGTAGCAATGATAGTTTGTGGTTGAGTTGAACTCTTTGTTAGGGTAATACCTAGCTTTTCTTTTTCTCCACTTGCTTCTATGAAAGCAAAACTGTCTTTCTGATTGAATTTAATATTTTCTACACCTTCTATTTGTGTTAAAACAACCTGTTGCAGTTGCCAATTAGCCAGAGATTCTGGTAATTTAATTGTAAAATAATAAGTTGCATCCCAAGAACCTGTTTGATTATAGGTTGTTTTGGCAGTTAACAATGGTTTTGGTGGTATCCCGTAGGTAGTAGGCACAGATAACAAAAAGATTCCTGTACTAATAGCTAGAGTTTTACAAAGAGTTTTAAAGCTGTTCATGTTTTTAGGATTTGATATTTTAAATAGGTTTTTCTATTGAATTACACCCTTTTAGTTTAGCAAGTGGAACTTATTAATGATTACAATACTGTTTGGTTAAGAGTTTTTGTAGGTTGGGTTAAGCGACAGCGCAACCCAACAAACGTCCGTAAATGTTGGGTTTCCTAACGTCAACCCAACCTACCTGATTTAATGTTTTTAGATTATGACAAGTATAGGTTGTTTGAAAAATGGTTCTAATTGCATAATTAACTCCCTAATAATCAAAATGAATTAGATTGAGTGTTGGGTTAACCAAGCTTCTAAATCAGCAACACTAGAAAAGTCTAATAACGCCTCTCCTAAGTTTTCTAACTGTTCAATTGATAATCCTGTAATTCGCTCGATTAATAACAAATCAATTTCCCCAATCCGACGATGTAGTAGACGCAGTATTAAGTTTTTTTCTCCTTCTTGCTTTCCTTCTTGCTTTCCTTCTTGCTTTCCTTCTTGCTTTCCTTCTCGTCTTCCTTCTTGTCTTCCCTCTTCTCTTCCTTCTTCTTTAGCTTGTTCTCTATTTCTTTGATAAAGTGGTTCTAGTCGCATAATTAACTCCCTATCATCTGTTTCTAGTTCTTGATTTACTCTCAAATTTTCGCGCAAGTTGTAAACTAATTCCAGGGTGGCTTTTTGGTAAGGGTGATCTAATGGTAACGCTTGCAACTCGATAATTGCTTGTGATTGTACGCTTCCCCTACCCAAAAGCCTCAACCATAAAGTCTCCTGTGTTTGTGGTAGTTGGTGTATTGCCACAATTGCTGAACGCATGGCATCTGCTAAAAAATGTACTCCCGATAACCAATCTTCTTTTTGGATAGTTCCAAAGCTAGATAAACGAGTTTCAGATATGGTGGGGGTTAAAATCCACAATTTAGGAATTTCTGACTCCTGAAGTTTGATTTTATTGGCTTTGGCTTCTCGTCGCAATGAAGCCTTGACTTCTAATAACTTGAGAATACAGTCGCAGATTTCATCGCTAGAAGCTGGATTGCGGTATGGTTCTATTATCGCAGGATTTTCGGCAAGTCTTCCTAGTAACCCCAGTATTTGTAATTTAGAACTTTGTTGTTTAGCAGGTGTGAATAAAACATCTATTTCTTTAATCTCTCCTGAGACTTTTTCTGATGCTTTGACTTCTCCGTAATCTTTCAATAGCTCTTCTAGATAGTCTTTGGCGAATTTATCATGTATGAACCTAGTCATTAAATTTTAATTTTGAGTAAAATCTGGGAAATAATTTGGACTTCTATTATATAGCATTTAGCAATTGATTATTCACAAATTCTAAAACCTGCTTTATCTTCTGAACAGGAAACTTGGATAATGGAGATTTTGGATAAAATTTAGACAGTGATGTGTTTTAGTAGAAAATAGAATGTCTAATATTGAGTAGAATCAATTGCTAGTTTTAGTTGATTGATATTTTTGTCACCTGTAAATCTATCAAGATTTTTTCTGAAATCTAACCAGTAAGGTTGTACAGTTCCACTTATTAAAACAGAATTCTTGAATAGAGATACAAATGTAGCCGCAATAAATGGACTGTAAGGAAAACCATATATTTGATCATTCGTACAAAAAGCATCTAGAATCCTTTTCCATTGTTCAGGGGTTAGCATATCAACAATTTCAACTAATAGATAGGTATTAGACTTAGCATTTGCCCAAGAGTGAGAGTTTATAAATCTATCCACTACATCAGCAATATTATTTTCAAGTAACTCCTTAAAGTGTTGGTCAATTATCGGGTATTGATAGGTAGCTTTTATCTTTATTAGTGTATCAAAGTCATCGAAAGAGATTTGTTGAATTTTTTCTCTTAAGGAAATATCACTTAATTCAATTAGTTGTTTATCTAATTTTATTAATTCAGATTCAAAATTGCACCTAGCTGGTAACAACTTATACAATGAAGCATTATTGATTTTATCTTTCATATAAGGTTCAATAAGTTTATGTAGATACTCATTACTATAATCTGAAACTGTTTGCAGCAAATCAACTAGAGATGCTTTTTCGATTTCCACTTTTATATAAGGCTCAACTAAATCATGTGAAATTGTATCTTCCTCATTAATTATAATAGCTAACTTATTCAATTGGGCTTGAGAAATAGCACTTATTAGATTAGGATTAATCACTTTTTCATTTAATAATTTGTCCTTGTAATGCTTTTTAATATCTAGTAGTTCTTCCAAAGGTATTTGTAGTTTACTAATTACTGAACCTCTTAAGAAATCTACATAATTCGCTTTTACTAATATGTTTATATTATTAAATAATAAAGGCTTTTTGTTTGACCAAGACCTAAAGTTTTTATTGTCATATATATCTAATTTATCAATAAAAACTTTTGCTTTGATCTGACATGGTTCGCTGATTCTTTCCCATGCTGTAATACTTCCAAGATAAATAATTACTTTGTCCCAATTTGCATCATCAATTTTATCTTCAATAATATAGGATAGCTTATCATTCAATATTTCTCCAACTTCCTTGGGATACATTTTTGAAACAGCATTAAGGGCTGAAAATTGGCGTTGTCTTTCATCTTCTGGAAGTGACTCTATTAAAAGACTTTTAGTTAATCCGATAACAATATCTTTTATTACATTTTGACGCGCACGAGCTAGAGGACTTTTTTGAAGAACAATAATAGCACTTTCGACATCTGACGGGAAATTTTCAGATTTTATATTATTCCAAATTCGATTAAGAGCAGAACGACCTTGAACAGGTGGACGCTGTAAAAGGTGTATTACTGCACTTCTTAAGTGATAGCGTGCTAGTTCTGCTGTAGCTTCAAATGGTTCCTCTAAAGATGCCATAGAAGGGTGAGCGCATCTACTTCTATCTTCAAACAGCCTAATAATATCTTTCTGTTCTACGGGTGATATTAATTCAAAATCTTCAAGAGCTTTTTTTGAAATATCTGATTCAAAGCCCCAAAGTCCTTTAAAATCTGAATTTAAACTCTTATTTTCAAAATCTTTTAATATCTCAGTTGCTTTACCGTCTCCTAGTAGTTCTAGTTCTCTCAGTTTGTGAAGAAAATCAAATACAACTGCATTCCATGTTGCAACTATGCACGAGCGAAATGCTCCGGCTCGATAACAAGCAACAGCCTCTTGGATCAATTTCTTCGCTTGCTTATCTCTACAACGCCCTATCAATTCATCTAGGTCAATAAAAGTTTCATACATAGAATTACGTATATAATTATAACTTGTGCTTGGTTAATAAACACATAATAGAAATTATTACACATACAGTAGTCAAATAGGTACGAGATTTGACAGGAATATTTATTGTTATTTATCACAGTTGCCAGATGTGCAGTCTACCCCACACCGAAAAAGATTTTGCTGGTACTGGAGTTGTCATCATTAATCCTTGGTCTTGACTTTTAGCAAAAATATGTCAAACTAATATTTAGATAAACTAAATATTTGAAAAAGGAAGTAAATCCGACTCGTGACGAAACTTACGGGAAGAATAGAATCTGCGGAAATACCTGCACAAGTTCCAAAGTCAGTAATACTGCAAACCTTGGAACTGACGCGCCGCTTTGAAAAATCAACAGCCGTTGATACTTTAAATATCTCCGTTGCATCGGGAGAAGTTTTTGGTTTACTTGGTCCCAATGGTGCGGGAAAAAGTACAGTAATTAAGATGTTAACTACCTTGCTACCAGTCAGTAGCGGGAAAGCATACTTAGCCGGTTATGATGTGACTCATCAACCTGATGCAGTCAGAAGAGTAATAGGTTATGTACCCCAGGCTTTATCAGCAGATGGGACTTTAACAGGTTATGAAAATCTGTTAATATTCTCTAAATTGTATGATATTCCCCCTCGACGCAGAAAACAGCAAATCGCTGAAGTGCTGGAATTCATGGGCTTGGAGAATGTAGCACATCAGTTAGTGAGAACTTTTTCTGGGGGAATGATTCGGAAACTGGAAATTGCTCAAGCCATTTTACATCAACCCCAAATCTTATTTCTAGATGAGCCAACAGTCGGATTAGATCCAGTTGCAAGAACACAAGTATGGCAACTTGTACAGCAACTGCGGATTGAGTACGGTACAACCATCTTTTTAACCACCCACTTTTTAGAAGAAGCGGATCATCTTTGTAATCGAGTCGTGATTATGAATCAGGGTAAAGAAATTATCACTGGTTCACCGTCAGATTTAAAAGCAGCTATTGGGAAACCAGAAGCAACCTTAGATGATGTCTTCATCCACTACGCAGGAAATCAATTAGTATCAGGAGTGAGTTATCGTGAGACTGCAAGAACCAGACGTACCACTCAACGGTTGGGCTGAACCCAGATATAATCGCCCCAAAGGGATTTTTTTTAATATTAAAGAACTATTTACTAAAACCCTGGTAATTACTGAATTGGAAGTGCGGAAACTTCGCCATGATCCTAGTGATTTGATTATCAGGGCTGTACAACCGGCTTTATGGCTGCTGATATTTGGGCAAGTATTTACTCGGACTCGTGCTATCCCTACAGGTAATTTACCTTACTTGGATTTTATGACTCCCGGTATTTTGGCTCAGAGTGCGCTGTTTGTTGCTATTTTTGCTGGGGGAATGACGTTAATTTGGGAACGTGATTTAGGGATTTTGCAGAAATTCTTAGTTGCACCTATACCCCGTGCAGCGATTGTCTTGGGTAAAGCTTTTGCGGCTGGAATTCGTTGCTTTTCCCAAGTGGTGTTTATTTACCTTTTAGCGTTTTTGTTAGGTGTACACCTCAATCTCAATCCTTTGGGTTTCTTGCAAGTTGTGCTAGTCATATTTTTGGGAGCAGCTTGTTTTTGCACTTTTTCCTTAATCATCGGCTGTTTGGTGAAATCGCGGGAAAGATTTACGGGTATTGGGCAATTAATCACCATGCCGTTGTTTTTTGCCAGTAATGCCATCTATCCTATTTCCTTAATGCCAAGTTGGTTAAAGGTCATTTCCCACTTGAATCCTTTAACTTATGAAGTGGATGCTTTACGGGGTGCAATGTTGGCCAATGGCTCAAGTATTTATGGGTTCGGGTTAGATTGTACAATTCTCTTGCTAACATTAATAGGTTTAACCTACATCTGTGGACGACTTTATCCACGGGTGGCGATGTAATCTGGAGAAAAACGATCTTATGAGTTTGGATAAACCCTCTGAAGAATGTGCCGCTAGGGTGATGGAAACAGTCCCCTTATTGATGCGGTTTATCCGAGCCGAAATGCGATCGCACAGTTCTGACTCTTTATCTATACCACAATTGCGATCGCTCGCTTTTCTGAATCGCAATCCTGGTGCTTCCTTGTCTGAGGTAGCAGATCATCTCGGAGTCACCTGTGCTACAGCATCCACAACTATAGAAAAATTAGTTCAACGTAATCTGGTGCAACGGACAGATAATCCTCAAGAACGACGACGAGTAGTCCTGAATTTGACAAAAGAGGGAAAGCTGCTTTTAGAGCAATCCCAGGAAAAAACTCGCGGGGAAATTGCGGAGATTCTAGGGAGTTTGACACCAGAGCAAGTATTACAAATTGAATCAGGCTTGACTCTACTAAAAAATGTCTTCGAGCAAACAGAAACCAACTCACCATAACAGTAAGGCTGCACAACACGATCCTTTTGCAGCCATGAGATTTCGAGATTATCGGCTATTTACCATTGGGCGTGTAGTCCTCTTCACAGGGGGACAAATGCAGACGGTAGCACTGGGCTGGGAGCTATATGAGCGAACAAATTCAGCGATGGCGTTAGGTGGCATCGGTCTGGCGCAGGTTCTCCCCATGATTGCGCTGACGTTGATTACGGGTCACGTTGCTGATAAGAATGACCGAAAAAAGATTACTTTATATTCAATGCTGCTATTAATGTTTTGTTCTCTAACTTTAGCGGCTATTTCCTATTATCAAGGTGCAGTTTTTCTAATTTATGCTTGCTTATTATTAACAGGTGTAGCCAGGGCATTTCTCAAACCTGCGGGTGATGCGCTGATGTGGCAGTTAATACCTACCAGTGCTTTTACCAATGCAGCAACTTGGAATAGTAGCAGCTTTCAATTAGCGTCGGTAATTGGGCCAGCTTTGGGAGGATTCAGCATTGCTCTGTTTAAGAATGCGACGGGAGTATATATATTATCAGCGATCGCAGCACTATCATGTTTTTTCCTCACCGCAGCCATCAAACCCCAAAAAACCGACTTTAAGAAAGAACCAATATCTCTGAAAACCCTAGCTGCTGGGGCTGAATTTGTTTGGAATAATCAACTCATTCTCGCAGCTATCACCCTAGATTTATTTGCTGTTTTGCTGGGTGGTGCAGTGGCATTATTACCCGTTTTTGCTAAAGATATTCTGCACGTTGGGCCTGTGGAATTGGGTTATTTACAAGCCGCCCCATCCATAGGTGCATTAATTATGGCTGCATTGTTGGTATATTTGCCACCTATCCGCAAAGCTGGTCCGGCCTTACTTTGGTCGGTTGTCGGGTTTGGGATTGTGACAATTATTTTTGGGTTATCTCGTTGGGTGTGGTTGTCATTGTTGATGTTGGCATTAAGTGGGGCGTTAGACAGCATTAGCGTGGTAATTCGTCATACTTTGGTGCAAATTCGCACTCCTGACTATTTGCGGGGTCGTGTTGCGGCTATAAATAGTGTGTTTATCAGTGCTTCTAATGAGTTGGGGGGTTTTGAGTCTGGGTTGACTGCGGCTTTATTTGGTCCGGTGTTATCTGTGGTTGGTGGGGGTATTGGGACGATTTTGGTGGTGGTGGCTACGGCGATGATTTGGCCGGATATTAGGAAGTTGGGGGCGTTGCATGAGGATTAATTGTCAGAATCAGGATTTATAGGATTTGAGGATTTACAGGATTTAATTATCTTAGGACTTACGAACAAATCACGGAATAACGAACCACAGAGGCACAGAGTTCACAGAGAAATGAGGTTTTGAGAGATATTTTGAGTAAGTCCTGTAGCTGTATTTTTTTCATCCTGTTAATCCTTTAATCCTGGGCATCCTGATTCAGACAAGAGATAGATTATCTAGGAAATCTTATGAGAGAAGTTGATTTAATGAATTTAAATTATTGCCGGAAATTTACAATATTGCCTATAAATATAGTTCTAGTTGGGTCATTATTCGCTTCTGGGCATTTCTTTCTACTACCAGCTTTGAGTAGCGAATTAGTAGATAATCATGAAATTTCTCAAGTTGAACAACAGCTACGGGTAGAAAAATTGCTCAGGTTAATAACCCAGCGATTGCTGATTGCTCATGATGTTGCTCGCTGGAAGTGGAATAAAAAACAAGCTATAGAAGATATAAAAAGAGAACAAGAATTACTGAGTAAATTGGGTCAACAAGCCATTAAATATGGACTAGATGCGGATACTGTAACTAACTTTTTTCAAGCCCAAATTACAGCCAGCAAGTTAATTCAAACAGCAGATTTTCAAAAATGGCAGCAGCAAGGTATTAAATCTTTCGATGATGTACCAGATTTAAACCAGAGTATTAGACCATCTTTGGATCAATTAAACACAGAATTTTTATCTGTATTAGCTAAACTGAAACCTGTTCTTGGTTGTCCAGCAATGAGAGAAATAATTAAGTCTCGTGCAGAAATAATTATTCGTGGAAATGGAATTAATCAGACTGTACAGAAGTTAACTATTTCACCGCTATTGGATGTTAAAAATACCGCCTGTAATAGCCCAAATTATTCTGTGTTGAAACACTAATTACAGAATTAACAAACTTTAGTTGATGATATTTTAAATGGCAATCAGAAAATAAATCCAGAATTAACCCAAAAATTAGCAGATTTTTTTCATGTGGAAGCAAGTATATTTCATGAATAGGATTATTCTGTAGAGACATTCTATAAAACATCTCTACATTAATTAACAGTTTTCTCCAGAAAATCCCTAACTACCCAACCGCTACCGGAACTTTATAATAAACCGGCTCATTCCCTGCTTTCCATTTGATATTACAACCAATACTCGGTTTTTGCTGCCAAATAATTTCCTGATCTGCTAAAACATAATTAATCGCTTTCCGTAAATCCTGTCCAGTGACAGGTAAATCATTTTTTGGACGACTATCATCTAACTGTCCCCGATAAACAACTTTTCTATTAGCATCAAATACAAAAAAGTCGGGAGTACAAGCTGCAAAAAAATCTTTAGCCGCTTTTTGACTTTCATCATAAAGTAAAGAATAAGATAAATCTATTTCTTGGGCAAAATCTTTAAGTAATTCTGGTGCATCATTAGGATGAGTATTAATATCATTAGAACTAATTGCTAAAAAACCCACATTTCTATTTTTGTAATCTTGTCCTAACTTTGCTAATTCAAATTTGATATGTTGCACAAAAGGACAATGACGACTAACAAAGATAACTACTAAAGCTTTTTTATCAGCAAAGTTTGCCAATGAAATCGTTTGACCTGAAACCACATCTGGGAGATTAAATTTAGGTGCTAAAGTCCCCAAAGGTAACATTGTCGAAGATGTTAAAGCCATAAAATCCAACTCCTTAAATTTTCAAATTCATATCAAAATGGTGCATTACCCTTTGCGGTAATACACCCTAAAGTTAGCCTGTGATTAAGCTTGCTACAAGATTGGGAATATATGCCGCAGAATCTCCTTTAATGGCTTGACTATACTTACCGTCAATACCTAAAGGAATATCACCCGCAATGGTTACACGCTGTACCCGACGGGGTTGATCTCCATAGTCAGCGATCGCATAATGTTGAGTAGCGCGGTTATCCCAAAATGCCACATCACCAACTTTCCATCGCCAACGTACTGTATTCTCAGGTCGTGTAATATAAGATTGCAACAAGCGAATAATATCGGCTGATTCAGTGGGAGATAAACCGCGAATTTGCCGCACAAAACCACCAATAAACAAACCCTTTTCCCCAGATTCAGGATGAATTCTCACTACTGGATGCAAGGTTTCATACACCGTTGAAGTAAACACATCCCGGTAAGATTTAACTTCTTCAGGTATATCAAAGGCTGTGGCATAATCATAAGCATTACTATGTACAGCCCAAAGTTTATCCGCTAAATTACGCAAATGTTCCGGTAAATCTTGGTATGCAGTCACCGAATTTGCCCAAATAGTATCCCCTCCCGCCGGCGGAATTACCAATGCCCGCAAGACCGAGCCAAGGGGCGGACGATCTACAAATGTGACATCGGTATGCCAGCTATTAGCACGGGCAACAGTGCGGCTATAATCTAAATCCAATACTTCTGGATGTCCAGGAAGTGATGGAACTGTGGGATGTGCGGTAGTGATTTCACCGAACCGACGGGCAAAATCCACTTGTCCATTAGCATCAAGTTCCTGTCCACGAAAGAAGATAACTTTATATTCAACTAAGGCTTTTCTAATTTCGCTGATGATTTCATCACTGAGATTTTCAGCGAGATTAACACCTTTAATTTTTGCACCGATGCGTCCAGCAATTGGTTTGATTTCTATGTTTTGATAACTCATAAATCTGTGTTCTCAATTTAGGAATAGTTGAATACAGCGTTTCACTAAGCAGCGACAGGAACAGGAGCAGCAAATTTAGCATATCGCTCAATATAGAACTCTTTGGAGTGAGCGTTGCCTCCGGCGAGCGAAGCTATCGCTTTCACTGATTCACGTTCTTTAAGCGCGTGTTTCCACTGTTTCACACGAGTGAATTCAGCAGGGATACCAAAGCCACGATAATGTTTAAGAGCGCCCCATCTTTCAAACCAGGGGAAAAAGGTAAAATCAACTAAACTGATAGATTCACCAAACCAGTAGGGACCATCTTCAGAAAGTTTTCCTAAACCTTCATTTTCAATAAATTCTAGATGTTTGTAGAGTTCTTGTTTAGCTTCTTCTTGTTTTTGGAAATCTGGACTGCGTAATAGAGTAGAAAAAGCAGGAACTAATCTAGTATTAGCAAAATCTATCCAAATCCGAGCCTGAGCTTTTGCAATGGGGTTGGTAGGTAAAAGCGGTGGGTTAGGAAATACTTCATCCAGATATTCATTAATAACTGCTGATTCCCAAACTCGGTTTTCTCCATGAGTAATTGCAGGTACTTTTCCATAAGGAGAAACTTTTGTAAAACCTTCTGGTTTATTCTGCAAATCAATTTCAATCAAATCAAAATCAATACCCTTTTCTTGAAGTACCAAGCGGGTACGGTGAGCATAAGGACAAACAACCGCACTATAAATCTTAATGTCAGCCATGTTGGAGTTCCTTTGTAAATTAGGATTTGTGTTGGGGTATGGGGAATTTGTTGACATCAAAAACCCAAATCTTAAATAATTTAGATGTAGAGACGTGACCTGGGTAGGGATTCTCGTCTCTACATTCTTTTCCACCAGATGTCTAATACCAAAACTAGCGCAGACATGACTATTGCTAGTTATCTGTGCATCACCCGTGACGGGTTGGGACAAAATAAAAACTACAGTTTGTTGACCGATTTATCGGTGTTTGTTTTAGTAGTATTACATGACCAGAAAGAAAATTCAAGTGGTTTAACTAAATTTATGGTTGACTAATGATTAGTATATCTAAATAATTGTTAAGTTATACTTGAGGATAAGAAGTAAAATCAAGAACTATGAATACAAATACTGATATTGCTGGTTTTCATGCACATATTTACTTTGATACCGCTAGTCGTGAAGCGGCTGCTCGTGTAAGAGAAGGTTTAGGTGCTAAATTTGATGTAAGATTGGGACGTTGGCATGAACAACCTGTAGGACCACACCCAAAATCAATGTATCAAGTGGCTTTTTTACCACATCAGTTTGGTGAAGTTGTGCCTTGGTTAATGGTTAATCGTGAAGGTTTAGATATTTTAGTTCACCCAGAAACGGGAGATGATGTCAAAGATCATACAGATAATTCTCTGTGGTTAGGGGAGAAGCTACCGTTAAATATTGAGTTTCTGCAAAGGCTGAAAACTATTTAAATTTACAAAAATGCTTTCTTATACAGTCCTTTTTGACCTAGACGGAACTCTAACTGATCCTAAACTGGGGATTACTCGCTGTATTCAGTATGCTTTATCGGAGCTTGGTTATAAACCACCAGATGCTAATGAATTGCTTTGGTGTATTGGACCACCACTGAAAAGCAGTTTTTCCCAGTTATTGCAAACCTTTGATGACACATTGCTGGAGGAGGCAATTTCACTGTATCGTAGTCGCTTTTCTACAATTGGGTTATTTGAAAACTCCCTTTATCCGCTAATTCCCGAAACTCTAAAAACTATTCGTGCTGCTGGTTATCAGACTTTTGTAGCAACTTCTAAACCTCAAATTTATGCTACACGCATTATTGAATATTTTGATTTAGCACTTTTTTTTGATGGTGTTTATGGTAGCGAATTGGATGGTAATAGAAGTGTGAAAGGTGATTTAATTTCCTACATTATAGAGAGAGAAAGTCTTTCAGCTTCTACTGTTGTTATGGTAGGCGATAGGCTACATGATATCATCGGAGCTAAGAAAAATAATATTGCTGCAATTGGTGTGACTTATGGCTATGGAAGTAGGGAGGAATTGGAAACTCACAAAGCTGATTTAATTGCTGATTGTCCAGATGAGATTCCTACATTATTACCTTTGATTTGATCGCTCAACTCTGATCACTATTAAAAGCGATACTTACAGAAAATTATGCTATAGCTAACAAACATCATTATGACTCTTCACTTAAATAAGATTGGTGACTATTACGAACATGAATAATGGCGATAATATCTTCTTCGACTACAAACAAAACTCGATATTTTCTTTGTTTTCCAATCCAGAGTTGACGAATTTCACCACCAATTACTTTTGCTTCTGGTGCTATCATACAGCGATTAGGAAATTTTTGTAATGATGCTATAGCATCTTCAAGTTCATAGTACCAATTGTTTGCTACTTCAGGACTCAGATTATCGCACATCCAACGATAAGCAGTTTCGATTTCTTGAAAAGCTGTAGGTTGAATAATAACTTGGTAATTCATGAGCGAGGAGGAATATTAAATTTGTTTTTTAGGGTTGCTAATGCTTGATCGGCTGGTATTCCTTCACCTTGCTTAAATTCATCTAGTCCTTTACGAATACCTACTATTGTTTCTAAGTAATCAATTCGTTCTAAGAGTTCTTGATATGTACTTAGAGGCTGTTTTGGGGTTGTTTTCCGTGATTGTAAAAAACTCAGCAGATCCTCTAGAAGTTCGTTGGGGGTGTTGTCAATTTCTTGTAAGAGTAATTCTTTGATAGTCATTACAGTTAACTGTGAAGATTGATATTTCTATTATAGTGATGTCTTTGCTCTGACTGTGTAAGGAATATGGTAAGCGTTCGATAACTGTGTAGAAAGTGCGATCGCGAAGCACTCCGTAGGAATCTCGAAACGCTGCTGTAAGCAGATCGCTTTCACGATATCATTGGAGCTAAGAAAAATAATATTACTTCAATTGGTGTGACTTATGGTTATGGAATGGAAGTAGGAAAGAGTTGGAAACTCATGAAGCTGTTTTAATTGCTGATTCGACCGATGAGATTCCTCCATTACTACCTTTGATTTGGTCAAAAAATTTGCTATACTGCTGAAAATCATCTTGTTTAAGAAAACCATTTGCTGCTTTAAGTGATCACTAGATGATCAACTTTTGTATAAAGTGGTACAATTTAATGTGATCAACCAAAATGGTAATATTTTATAATTGGTGAATTTATGATTGATATTCCTTACAAGCCAAGTAGTCTTATCGGGATGGAAAAAAAGTTTCAACCTGATTTTGATAAATTAGTATCTGAATTTGGCAATTATTGCGACATTTTTATTAGAAAATATGACTATAGAAGAATGATGGCAGCAGGAATAGTTAACCGTTATTCCAACGTAGCTATAACTATTCACTTTATAAAAGGTAATATTCCTCTTGGAGATCCATTAAATACAAACTTGCTTAATAAAGTAAAAAACCATTTGATTTCCTTAAATCCAGAAGATTTGATACTTTAAGCAAGCAGGGTGCGTTAAAACTACAAATTTTTACTCCAAATAATTCAGTAACCAAGGAAAAGATTATGAGAATTGGCGGAAAAATATCAGAAAACTCTGAAAAAAAACCTCCTAGAATATACACCGCGCAAGAGTTTAATGCACAAGTAGACAATGATATTAAAGAGTTTCTTGCTAATCTTGAATACTGGAATTATTTACCAAAGTTAAATGTAATGCGTCATAAAAAACATAATTATGATGTTGACTTCGATCAAATTATTGATGATTCTAGTTTATGTAATTGGATTATGCACATATATAACAAGCCCTGGATGGAAGAACCTGCTGTTCTGGAGTTTCTTGATTTTGCATCAATTTACCGAGACAGCTATGAACGAAATTATCAATCAGAAAATGTTAAAAAGTATTTGTCAAATGATGATGAACTTTAACGAATCAAAGTAATAGTAATTCCCAGAGATAAACTAGTCCAGACTTTATCTGCTGTTAATACAGGCAAATTCAATCGTTTACCTAAAGCAAGACAAGCACGATCTCCTAATGATAATCCTGCACTTTTAGTTAAAGGTCGAAATTTAGCTATAGTTATAGCATCTTCCTCATTGCAAGCAATAATTTCTAGACTATTTTCTAATAATCCTTCATCTCTCAATCGTTTAATAATTTCGTCTGGTGATTCTCCTAAATCAACAACTTTTGATAATACCTCTACCCAATTAATAATACTGATATAGCATCCATCAATCAACGCATTTTCTACAATTTCTGCTCCTGGTTCATCTCTAAGATAAGCTAAAAAGGCAGAAGCATCTAACACAGATTTATTCACTTAAATACTCCTGTCTGCGTTCCTGGATAAGTTCATCAACCAAGTTTCTATCAGGTGATTTATCTTTTAATAAACCTCTTAATTTTTTAACTTGTTGTTTGAGGCTGACTAATTGGAGTTTTCCGTTATCTTCCAGAGTTAAAATTAATCTGTCTCCAGATTCTAAATTGAGTATTTCTTGGATTTCTTGGGGTAAAGTTAAACGCCCTTCCGGTTCAATATCAAGTGTATAGTGTTGAGGAATTGATGAATTAGCAAGTGTCATAGCTTGATATTCCCTTTTTTTGTACCTATATTCTAGTTTAGCAAAAATAAAAGCCTTTCTCGGCAAAATTACCTTGTGCAGTTCCTACTCCTAACACTCTTCGAGTATCAATACCAGAACTACCTAAAAGATAACCTAAAGAAGAATATTTAATTACCAGAAATAACTAGAAGTTGATAGTCTAATAGTTACAGACTGTGCTTTATATACAGAATCAAATATCAAATTAAATTCATTAGTGAATTTAGTATATATAGTTTTGTTGATTTCCACCAAAGCTACAAACGCTCAGACTGATTATAGCCTGAGCGTTTGACCATGAGGTCGCAGATAAACTTCTGCAAGTAAAGAATAATTAAACAGGCATCATTTGCATGGATCTGCACGATTCTGCACATCTACGGCAAGCAGCAGCACATTCCATCATCTTGCTATCATCGCTCATTTTTTCGCAGGTTATTGCACAGCGATCGCACATTTCCGCACATAACATACAAGTGCGATCGCTGAACTCAGAACCAGCCATCATCATATTTGTACACATCATGCACATTTCTGCACAATCTCGCAGCATTGTCATCATGGTTATATCCATGTACTTACCACCTTTAGTCATACAGTAAGTCATGGTTTCTAGGCACATTTTATGACATTCCATGCAAGCGTTCACGCACATTTGCATTTCGTTGGTCATAGATTTAGTCATCATCATCATCATAGTAAATACTCCTTGATTTTTTGATATGTATCTTCAGTCCTGAGCCGGACTAATTACAACGCTAATTAAAAGTTTTTCAAAAATCAATGGGTATGCAACTCTAAATTAAAATTGATAATTCCGATAGAATTGTCGGAGTTTGTGTAGCATTGCTAGATAAATTAATGATATTTTTTTGATGAAGTTCTGATTAAATAAGGGTTACAAACTTTATTTTAAATTTTATGATTTAGTAAAGTTATCAGCTTTTCAATTAGATATATATATCCATATTGACTTATTACAAAAAATTAATATTATTATTTCTTAACAAAAACCAAAAAACAGCGTTAATTTTTTCTATAAAAGCAGAAGTTATTAACTTTAACTAATAAACTTCTGCCTTTTTATCCTCTATCTTATTGCTGATTATCAAGATAGAGAATTTTCTAAATCAGCTTGCAAATCTAGATAATGCTCAATTCCGACTGACAACCTGACCAAATTATCCTTAATACCCCGTTTAAGTCTTTCTGGTTCTGGAAGTGAACCATGAGTCATTTTGCTGGGATAGCAAAGAAGTGATTCAACACCTCCCAAACTCTACTGTATTTGCACTCAGTAGTTAAATAGTGCATTTGAACTATACGCTGTATTCAAATTGAGCGATCGCACACCCTGCACACTTTAGAGTCATCAAATACTTAGAATATCTAACAATTAGCTGCTAACAAATTTAGTTAATCAATTTTTTCTTAAAAGGTACTTGCTTTTTCATGAGAGTTGTGAGATTCTACTATTAATGTACGATAAATCAGTCGAGATACAGTAGTTTATTAATAACCCACCACTAACGCTAATGCGTACAGCTATGGCTAAGGAGTTGAAAAAGCTTTGCTAATAACTAAATATGCAGCAGTTACAGTGGCATAACTGACAACTGCTATCCCAGAAAATCATTATCATCCTATATTCATTTAGTAAAAAATATTACTTGGAGTCTAATATGAGCAAACAACAAAAACAACTAAGACTAGGTGCATTTTTACCCGGAGCAGGTCAGCACGTTGCCGCTTGGCGACATCCCCAAGCACAAAGTAATGGCGCTCTCAACTTTGAGCATTATAAACAGATAGCCCAAACAGCCGAGCGCGGTAAATTTGACGCATTTTTTCTCGCCGACGGTTTAGCCTTACAACAACGCCGTGGTGCGGAAGGACGTACAGCCTTCGGTGGGGACTTTGAACCTGTCACCCTCTTCTCAGCCTTGTCTGCGGTGACAGAGAAGATTGGTTTTATCGCCACTGCTTCTACCACTTATGAAGATCCGTATATTCTCGCACGCAAATTTGCTTCCTTAGATCATATTTCTGGAGGAAGAGCAGGCTGGAATGTAGTCACAACTGGTAGTAGTGAAACAGCCGGCAATTTCGGTTTGGAAAACCATCCTATTCACGCAGATCGCTATATTCGCGCCCATGAATTTATTGATGTAGTCAAAGGTTTGTGGGATAGTTGGGAAGACGACGCTTTTGTTCGTGATAAGCAAACAGCTTTTTACTACGACCCCAATAAAATACATGAACTGAACCATAAAGGTAGATTCTTCTCCGTGCGCGGACCATTGAATATTGCCCGTCCGCCCCAAGGTTATCCTGTAATCGTGCAAGCAGGTTCTTCTGAAGATGGTAAAGAACTTGCAGGTAGAACTGCGGAAGTTATATTTACTGCTCAACAAACTCTAGAAGATGCTCAAGCCTTCTATGCAGATGTTAAAGGTAGATTAGCAAAATATGGCCGCACACCAGACCAACTCAAAGTTATGCCCGGTGTCTTTCCCGTAGTTGGCATTACAGAAGCAGAAGCAAAAGCCAAGTATCAGGAACTGCAAGATTTAATTCATCCCCAGGTTGGTTTAGCTTTATTACAAGGACTTATAGGCACGGATCTTTCCTCTTATCCCCTTGATGAACCACTGCCAGATTTACCAGAAACCAATGATAACAAAAGCCGCCAAGCATTATTAATTGATATTGCCCGCAAACACAATTTTACCATTCGTGAGCTTTATCAATGGATTGCGGGAGCGCGTGGTCATTGGACAATTATTGGAACACCAGTGCAGATTGCAGATCAACTGGAAAGCTGGTTTGTCAATGATGCTGCTGATGGCTTTAACATTATGCCTCCTTATCTTCCCGGTGGACTGGATGATTTTGTTGATTTAGTAATTCCTGAATTACAACGGCGGGGTTTATTCCGCACTGAGTATGAAGGAACAACTCTGCGTGAAAATCTGGGTTTATCTCGTCCAGTTAATCAATATCAAAAGGTATTAGCAGCAGTTTAATAATTGGGTTTCGCGCAGAGACGCAAAGGAGCAAAGGCGCAAAGTTTTAGATTTTAAATCTAAGGTTGAGCCAATTTGCAATTACACCATACAAAGATAAAAATATATGAGCGCAAAACGTCAGTTTCGATTAGGTGCATTTATTCAAGCTACTGGTCATCATATTTCTGCTTGGCGACACCCCAATACACAAATAGATGCAGGTTTGAATTTTGAGCATTACAAGGAAATTACTCAAACTGCGGAACGGGGGTTATTTGATGCTGTTTTTCTAGCAGATAGTCCAGGCGTTTGGGGTGGTTCTCCTGAAACTCAAATTCGTAATGGTAAAATAGCTCATTTTGAGCCTGTTACTCTATTTTCTGCTTTATCCTCTGTCACCAAAAACATCGGTTTTATTTCCACTGCTTCCACTACCTACGAAGAACCGTACACTTTGGCACGGAAGTTTGCGTCCCTAGACCATTTGAGTAATGGCCGTGCAGGATGGAATGTAGTCACCACAGGGAATGAGAATGCGGCGGCTAATTTTGGACTGGAACATCATCCAGAACACAGCCAACGTTATGAACGGGCTGAAGAGTTTGTGGAAGTGGTGCAAGGTCTGTGGGATAGTTGGGAGGATGATGCCTTTATCAAAGATAGAGAATCTGGTGTTTATTTCGATGCCGACAAACTGCACACATTGAATCACAAGGGCAAACATTTTTCTGTTAGGGGTCCGTTAAATGTTGCTCGTCCACCCCAAGGTTATCCTGTCATTGTCCAAGCTGGTGCTTCTGAACCAGGAAGAGATTTAGCGGCACGCACTGCTGAGGTAATTTTCACTGCTAATCAAACTTTAGCCGATGCTCAGGAATTTTACGCGGATGTTAAAGGGCGGTTGGCGAAATATGGACGTTCTCCAGACGATCTTAAAATCATGCCTGGTGCTTTTCCCATCATAGGGCGAACGGAAGAAGAAGCTCAGGAAAAATATGAGTTTTTGCAATCTTTAATTCATCCCGATGTAGCTTGGGGAATTCTCAAAAATTATTACAAAGGCGTGGATTTATCACAATACTCTTTTGATGATTTAGCGCCAGAATTGCCTAGTGATACTAATAATAATAAGAGTCGCTTAAAACTGGTGAAGGATTTAGCTAATCGTGGCGGTCTTACCTTACGTCAATTGTATCTATCTTTGGCGACTGCACGGGGTCATCGTACCATTTTGGGGACTCCTGAAGCGATCGCTGATCAATTAGAAGAATGGTTTATCAATGGTGCTGCGGATGGTTTTAATATTATGCCACCGATCCTACCTACAGGATTGGATGAGTTTGTGAATTTAGTCGTTCCTGTTCTGCAAAAACGCGGACTCTTTCGTACTGAATACGAGGGTAGCACCTTGCGTGAAAACCTTGGTTTACGTCGTCCAGTTAATCGTTTTGCTGTTCAACAACAGGAAAAAACATTGGCATTTGCGTAAATGATTTCTACAGATCCCCGACTTCTCAAAGAAGTCGGGGATCTAAACCATCCCGTCAGCACAGACGTTAAAAGCCTACCGGGGTTTCAAACTATCGGAAAGTTAGGCTTGTCAAAAAGACAAGAATCTTCAATCTCACGTTCAACACTCAAGTCAAAATCAACAGCACAATCTCCCACAGATTCCCGATTTCTTGAAAATTCATAACTTTTAGATTCTGCAATTGTTTGAGAAGTCAGGGATCTAAGTTGTCTTGTAACTTTTCTAAGGAAAATATGACTAAATATAGCAAATTGAAAAGCTCTCCTTCCGCCGCAGTTAGAGCTAATCTCGATTATCCTGTCATTGATACTGATGTTCACACTAATGACTTTACTCCTGCTCTTGAGGATTATATTGCTCACTACGGCGGTGTGAAGCTGGTAGATGAATTACGCAAAGCTGAATCCTCCCGTCTCAATTCCAAGACTGAAGGTAAAGACTGGTATCAACAAACTCCAGAAGAACGTCAGAACAACCGCACAATTCGCTCCCCTTGGTGGGCTAGAGTAACTCGTAATACCTTAGATTTAGCTACCTACACTCTGCCCGCATTACTCTATGAACGGCAAGCAGAGCAAGGCTCAGACTATTCTGTACTATTTCCTAATAATGCCTTAGCTGCGGCTGGTGCAAGTAAGGAGAATCGGCAATTATTGCAACGGGCAATCAATCACTATCATGCTGATATTTACCGCCCATATAGCGATCGCTTGACCGTGGTAGCTGGTATCCCCATGACTACTCCCCAAGAAGCAATTGAAGAGTTAGAATTTGCAGTAAAAACACTGGGATTAAAGGTGGCAAATATTCCTGGTGGTGTAAAAAGACCAATTAAAGCAATAGCTGATAAATACCCAGCCGATCAATTCCCCGAAATTGGCAAATATGCCTCTTACATTGACTTTTTCGGTCTAGATAGTGAATACGACTATGATCCCTTCTGGGCTAAAGCCGTTGAATTAGGTGTACCGATCACCACCCATTATGGTAGCCAAGGATGGACAGGACGTTCCTCCATCAGTAACTACATGAACAACCATATCGGTCACTTTGCTGATGGTTCACAAGCATTTGCGAAAGCATTGTTCTTTGGTGGTGTAACTAGAAGATTCCCACAATTGCGTGTTGGGATGCTTGAAGGTGGTGCAGATTGGGGCGCTCACGTCTACATTCATTTGGTAGATCGTTTCTCCAAACGGAGTTTAGAAGGATTGCAAAACTACAATCCAGACCTCACAAACGCTGATGAGTTATTCGAGTTGTTTGCAGAGTATGGTGGAGAAATTACTCAAGGGTATTCTCTCAGCAAAGAAGAGTTAACCAAGAGTGTATTGGGTTCTTCCTTCAACCGTCATAGCCGTTCACCAGTGGGTAGTGAATTGGAAGATTTTGGTGCAGCAGGTATTCAGTCAATTGAAGATATCCGCGATTCCTGGGTGAACAGTTTCTTCTTTGGTTCTGAATCAGATGATCGCACCATTGCAGCAGCATTCAACGACAAAGCCAACCCATTGGGAGTCAAACTCAACGCCATTTACTCCTCCGATGTTGGTCACTGGGATGTACCCGATCTCACCGCACCTTTAGCGGAAAGTTGGGATTTGGTCAGAGAAGGCGTAATTTCTGAAGATGACTTCAAGGCCTATGTATTCGGCAATCCTTATAAATTCTACACCGAAGCCAACCCCGATTTCTTCAAAGGTACAGCAGTAGAATCAAAACTACCTCAGACCGAATCTCAAGTAGAGAACAAAACTTTGGTAGCTGTGTAGATGACCTTGTGAGGTTACGCCAAATAAATCCCATAGAGACGTTATACATAACGTCTCTACATCAAATAATGAAGAAAATGAACCGCAGAGGCGCAGAGGACGCAGAGAAATTAAGAAAAGAGAAGATTAGTGAATTATGAGTAACTCTAATATATTTAGACCATACTCTTGCATCTCTATTCCTTTGCGCCTCTGCGTGAGACAAAAATTCTACAACTAATATGACATTACCAACAACCAAACTCGGACAAACCGGACTCACCGTTTCCCGACTCGTTCTCGGTACAATGACCTTCGGACTACAAACCGATGAAGAAACCTCTATAAAAATCCTTGATACCGCAGCCGAAGCTGGAATCAACTTTCTCGATACAGCCGATGTTTATCCCCTTGGTGGTGGACTACCCACTGCTGGACGAACTGAGGAAATCATTGGTCGTTGGTTAAAAGGTAAACGCGAACATTTTATTGTTGCTACTAAAGCCGTCGGTAAAGTCGGTTCTGCACCTTGGGATCAGGGATCTTCCCGCAAACATATTCTCGATGCCATTGATGCTTCCCTGAGACGACTAGGAACTGATTATGTTGACCTGTATCAATTGCATTCTGATGATGCTTCAACTCCCCTCGATGAAACCCTAGAAGCACTCGATACAATAGTTCGGGCTGGTAAAGTCCGCTATATCGGAGTTTCCAACTTCTTAGCTTACCGACTAGCCCGCGCTTTGGGTCGTGCAGATGTCCGTCATTTGACTCGCTTCGTCTCCATTCAACCCCGCTATAACCTTTTATTTCGGGAAATTGAGCGAGAATTATTACCTCTAGCCCAAGAAGAAGGACTGGCTGTAATTCCTTACAATCCTTTAGCAGGTGGACTGCTGACAGGTAAACATAATCTGGCTGAAGGACCAACATCAGGTACTCGTTTTACTTTGGGTGCAGCCGCAGAGCGTTATCAAGACCGTTATTGGCATGACCGCGAATTTAATACTGTGGAACAATTACGCGCAGTGGCGGATTTAGCAGGATTGTCGCTGACTACCTTAGCATTGGCTTGGGTTCTGGCTAATCCGATTATTACTGCTCCCATCATTGGTGCTAGTCGTCCAGAACAACTCCTGGACAGCCTCAAAGCTGTGGAAGTCAAACTTGACGACAATTTGAAACAAAAATTAGACGATATCACCGCAGAATATCGTAGGGGAGATTCTCTGCGTTAGGTAGCTTTTGGATGATTTTATTAAACTTTACCGGACGGTTGTTCCAGCCGTCTATTTTTATTTTTTACAGCAGATAAAATGATGAAAAAAATCAAACTTTCTAAATCTTTTCAACGCGCTCCCAATGCGCCAGAATTACCAGATACTCCTTTTCAATTTATTTGTTATTTCGTTAATCAGTTCCGCTGGTGGTATGTGTTAATGGTGTCTCTGGAGATCATACACGCCACCTGTGGGATTATGTTACCCTATGCAATTGGTGAGATGATCCGCAGTGTGACACGCTCCACAGGAGACAGCAAACTCATTTTTGATAGCTTGAAGCAACCCCTGATCCTGTTCACGTCCTTGAGTATAGGTGAGGTAGTATTTGGACGTTTTGCTGGACTGTTACAGACAATCCTCCATCCCGTCCACAGACAGCATATTGTTCGGTCTTTATATGCCTATTTACAACAACATTCCCATCGCTATCTTAGCAGTAGTTTTGCTGGAGCATTAGCGCATCGCATTGCAGAAACTTCTTTGGGTGTCACCCAAACCATGCAAATGATGATTACTGAATTTATGCCAGTAATTATCGTCTATATCGTTTCTACGGCATTACTCTATCGTGCCTATCCTTCTCTAGCTGCATTTGTGGGAATTTGGGCAGTTTTGTTCATCAGTATTTCCTTCTGGTTAGCGACTCGTTGCCGAATTTATGCCCGCAAAGCCGCCGCAGCTAGAAGTGAAACCACTGGGATTATTGTAGATTCGGTGACAAATCTCACCAGTAGCCGACTATTTGCCCGTTTGGGTTTTGAACGCCGCTATTTGAACGATCAATTAAAGCTCGAACTTAAAGAGGTGAGAAAGTCTAACTGGTATTCTGAACGAATTCGCTGGTTTCAGTTTATCTCAGCAGCAGTTCTGAAAATCGGTACTTTGTATTATTCACTTTCTCTCTGGAGTCAAGGAAAAATTGCTGCGGCTGACTTCGTTGTTGCAACCAGTTTATCACTTTTAATCATTAGTGAAGCCCGCAATTTAAGCAAACGGTTTTTAGAATTTTTTGAACATATTGGTAATGTAGCTAATGGTGTGAATACTATCATTCAACCCCATGAAATCATAGATCGGGACAATGCGATAAATCACGCCATCACTAAAGGTAGTATTGAGTTTCGGCAGGTGCATTTTGGCTACTCATCAGAGAAAACTGTATTCACTAATCTCTCTGTCACCATTCAACCAGGAGAGCGCGTCGGATTGGTGGGTTTTTCTGGTTCTGGAAAATCTAGTTTTGTCAATCTGATTTTGCGTTTATTTGACCCCCAATCGGGACAAATATTGATTGATGGGGTGGATGTCAAAGATATGACTCAGGAAGCCCTACATTCGCAAATTAGTTTGATTCCTCAAGACCCTTCTCTATTCCACCGCACCTTGTTGGAAAATATTCTTTATGGACGTTTAGAAGCTTCAGAAGCAGAACTGATAGAAGCAGCACGGAAAGCTTATGCTGATGATTTTATTGCCCAAATGAGGGAGGGTTATGATTCTCTGGTGGGGGAACGTGGTGTTAAACTTTCTGGGGGACAAAGACAACGAATTGCGATTGCTCGCGTTATCCTCAAAAATGCACCTATCTTAATCTTAGATGAAGCAACTTCTAGCCTTGATTCCATTACCGAAAAAGCGATTCAAGATACTCTAGACACAGCAATGAATGGAAAAACGGTAATTGTGGTGGCACATCGTTTATCTACTATCGCGCATTTAGACAGGATTTTGGTGTTCGATCAAGGTCGCATTATTGAAGATGGTACTCACTCTAAACTATTGGCTAAGGGTGGAGCTTATCACAGATTATGGCAAATGCAAGCTGGTGGATTTCTGCCACAGGAAGAAGCCTTGATTAATAAATAACTAAGGGCTTTCAGCAGATTGATTTGGAGACTCAGTAATTAAATTACTATCGTGAGTTTCCAAATACTCTCTACTTATAGTACCATAAATTTATTACTCTTATTGTATAAAAACAATGAGTTCAGTATAATTGTGTAACCTTAAACTATAGATAGAAAAACATGAATAGCAATTTCCCGTATCAATATCTTGAAAAATATAATATCAAGTACCTTTATCACATGACCGCTATTAGCAATCTACCTTCCATACTAAGTAGGTCGGCGTTAAAAAATCAATCTATGTAACGAAATATAAATTAACGAATACCTTATAAATAGGGTGTTTCACGGTTTTTACAAAACTAAACATATATCGATTTTATTGGGCCGACTTACTTACAACATGGATTATTATCACATAATGAGGCTCATAGATTAGGTCTGGTAACAGATATATCTGATCCAACTGTGCAGTACCTGAGAAGTAATCGTATAATTGATAACATGAAATTACATGATTATGTACCTTTTTATTTTTCTCCAAGAAATCCCATGCTTTATGTGAGAAGAGAAATACAAAACCAAATAGTTTTTCTTGGTGTAGATCCTTGTTTACTTTTTGAGTCAACAACAATATTTTCTGATGGTAATGCTGCTGCTCTTGACACTAAATTTTATCGAGGTGTATCTTTATTAGATAATCTACCTTGGGATATAATTAATGCAGGGTATTGGAATGATATTCCTGATGGTAAAAGAATAAAATGTGCTGAAATTCTGGTATATCCTAAAATTTATATTAACAAGATTTTGAAGATATTTTGTTGTTTACCAAGTCAAGTCGAACAAGTTAGAGCTATTATTGACTCACTTTCAATAGATGTTAATATTGTAGTGGAGATAAATCGAAATCTATATTTTTTCTAAGGATATGTATGTTAAAATACACTGACACTACCGTGTTTAATGTTGGCGCACAAACTATAGTAAATACAGTCAATTGCGTAGGTGTTATGGGAGCAGGATTAGCACTAGAATGTCAATTGCGTTTTCCAGAAATGTTCCAAGATTATGTAGAAAGATGCAAAAGCAAGTCTGTCAAAATTGGTAAGCCATATTTATATCGGTCTTATGGTAGTCCTTGGATAATGAATTTTCCCACAAAAAATCATTGGAAATATCCTTCAAAAATTGAATGGATAGAACAAGGTTTAGATTATTTTGCCAAAAATTATGAACGAGGATGTATTCAGTCAATTGCTTTTCCAAAACTGGGTTGCGATAAAGGAGGATTGAATTGGAGAGATGTTCAAACCATAATGGAAAATTATCTTCAAAACCTTAACATAGATATATATATATGTCTTGATCGTGAATCAGAAGCAACTGGAATTGAAGGTGTGATGACCGAACTATTGAATAATAAACAAAATACTTTATGGGCTTATAAATTAGGTATAAAAAATGATATATCAAGAAAAATATCAGAATCTTTACCAATAAAAAGATTTAGAGATTTAAGTAAAATTGAAGGAGTTGGTAAGCAAACCTACAGAGACATATTTAAATTTTTATATTCAGTTGCAGTTCAAGAAGATTCTATCTCCAGTCAAGACCATGAGATAGCAAATGTGAGTCATCTAATATTTCCTATTAATGCTCCAGGAGAAGTAACAGAAATAGGTAATATTGCACTCACCCAAACAGAAGATAAAAATACCACTAATGAACCTATCATTATTAAATCTAACAGTATTTATAAATTAGATACAAAACGGCGTAATTATCTAATATACCAACTCAAAAATTCAGTAGGTTTAGATTTTAATGAATTACAGAAACTCAAATGGTGTGATTTCATAACTAATGAAGTTAGTGGACAAATAGCTGTATTTGGTAAGGCTATTTCATCATCAATATGGCAAGAAATACAATTAATGAAGAATAATTCACATTTAGACTCTCATGTATTTTATAATAGTAATAATGGAAGTAAATTATCAGTTGATACTATAAAAAAAATTATTCGTGATGCTACGAAAAAGACTGAAGATGTTAACAAGTTAAATTCTCAAGCATTACAAAAGCTTCCAGAGAAGCAACTAGAGTTAAATTTATCTTACTGATAAATTGGGTGGGGATATCATCTTACAGCATTTTTCGATGTTATGAGGTACACTCATGGTAGGCAAGATGACTACCCTAAAATGGTTTTACTATTCAGATATGTACTTCATTTACCTGCAAGCTGCTATATAAGTTTTAGCCCCGAATAAAAAAGTAAGTAGTCATACTAAAACCAACAACAATTACAAATATCCGCACAAAGCGAGGGTCTAATCTCCGAGCATAATGAGCGCACAAATAACCACCAAGAGAACCACCCACAGCCATTAAAATAGCTTGATGCCAAGCAATTAAACCAGCAAACATAAAAGGAAAAATAGCGATACCGTTAATACAACTACCAAGAAAAGACTTAAAAGCATTCATAGTGTGAATATTTTTAATACCTAAAAAGCTTAAAGTTGCTAACATTAAAATTCCTAAACCTGCACCAAAGAAACCACCATAGATAGATATTGCTAATTGAGCAATAACGAGAATTAATAAAGGTGGAGATTGAGATTCTGATGATTTCTTGCTTTGAAATTGTAACCACATTTTCAAGGGTTCGCTAAATGTAAATATCAGCGTGGCTGAAAGTAACAGATAAGGAAGTAGCTGTTTAAACACATCCGCTGATGTATATAACAAAATAATAGAACCAATTCCCCCACCAATTAAACTGGTAATACATAGTATCAAAAGCTGTCGTCGCGGAATATGTAAATTGTGACGATATGCTCCTGCACTGGCCATAGCTGCAATCCATAAAGCAGTATTATTTGTAGCATTGGCAATAATTGGCGATACACCAGTAAATATCAAAGTGGGAAATGTAATAAAACTACCACCTCCCGCTACAGCATTAAGTGACCCGGCAATGAACGCGGTACTGAAGAGAAGCAAGCTATGGACAAGTGTTAAATTGTTGGGCATTTTGGCTCTACGTTTGGAGAAGAATGTTTGCTAAAAGACTTGTTTTTTAGTAAAAACTATGAAATACTTCTAATATAATACGCTAATCCGACCAATAAACCGTAGTTAATTTAAAACCCTGGTAGTTTGCCAGTTAAAAAATTTAAATCGTAGGAGTGAAATTGATTCACTTCTATCTTTGGCTGTCATTCAACTTGCGATTTTTGCAATTAACCAAAAATTCAAACAAATCCTAATCAAGGAAAGGAAAGTATTTTATGAGTAACATTCAACTTTATTACACTAAAGGTTCTACTTTCTCCCAAAGAACTCGTGTGGTTTTACTGGAAAAAGGAATTGATTTTACACCCATTGAAATTGATTTACAGCACAAACCAGAAGGTTTTACCGATATTTCTCGTTACGGTAAAGTTCCTGCACTTAAGCACGGAGATGTAGAACTATACGAGTCTACAATTATCAATGAATATTTAGAAGAAGTATTCCCGGAACCCGCTTTTTTACCTCATGATCCTGCTAAAAAAGCAGTTGCTAGGATTTGGATTGACTACGCTAATACTCGTTTAGCTCCAGCCTTCGGTAAATTGCTGCGTGGTAAAGATACACAAGAACAAGAACAGGGACGGAGAGAGTTTTTAGAGTCTCTTTTGTATATTGAAGAAGAAGGATTAGGTAAACTTTCTAGTAATGGTGCTTACTGGTTGGGGGAAAATTTAAGTTTAGTTGATATTAGCTTCTATCCTTGGTTTGAAAGATTACCAGTTTTGGAGAAATTCCGTAATTTTACACTGCCAACAGAAACACCTAAATTGCAGCAATGGTGGGAAAATCTGCGTCAACGGGAATCCATTCAACAAGTTGCTAATCCTACAGAATTTTATGTAGAGAGATTTGCTAAAATTCTCGGTTTAACAGTCCCAACGGCGTAAAATGCAGTTTTTGAAATTACTTTAATATTAGTGCTAATTAAGGTAATTTCACCAATAATTAATGGTTTGATTAAATACAAAGAATGGTAAAAATGATGTTTAAAAGTTTCTCTTTCAAAAGTTTAAAAAAACCTAAGTTATTTGCTTTGGTGACAATGTTTTTTGCCTTTGTAGTAAGTATCCCCTTATTACCTTTACCAGTATTATCAGCTGATTCTCGCGCTAACATTCAGTTTGTTTCATCAAATTGGGTAGCTGAAAACGCCAAAGATCCCAACCTCAGAATTTTAGATGTACGTAATTTTCCTCTCGACTATATAGAAGGACATCTTCCCAATGCTGTAAACATTGCTGATATGGCTTTTAGAGGTCCAAAAGAAGGATTACCAGTACAATATTGGGACAATCAAAAACTAGGCGAAATATTTGCCAACTCAGGAGTAAGAAACAATAGTCGTGTACTCGTATATTCAGATGGTAGAGATGTTTTAGGTGCGACAATGGTTGCTTATTTACTAGAACGTTCTGGATTGAAAGATATTGCCGTATTAGATGGTGGTTATACTGGTTATAAAACTGATCAAGTTGTCACAAAAGAATTTCCTAAATACTCAGTCAGTAAATTCACAGTTCGGGATAACCCTTCAGTGCGTGTGAGTTTAAATGATGTGAGAAAATTTATTGGTAAGCCAGGAATTACTTTTATTGATCCTAGACCAGAAAAATTGTTCCGGGGTGAAGAAAATATTTGGATACGCAATGGACATATTCCTGGTGCGCGGAATATTCCTTGGGTAACATTTACAGATGCTAAAAATCCTCACAAATTAAAGTCATTAGATGAGATTAAGAAAATTCTGGCAGATAAAAAGATTACTCCTGGAAACGACATTATTGTTTCTTGTAGTACAGGACGAGAAGCTACATTACAATATGTGGTTTTAAAACATTTGCTTAATTATCCCAAAGTCAGAATTTATGAAGGTTCTTGGACAGAATATAGCACTCAAAAAGATTTACCAGTGGCTACAGGAGAGGAAAAACTAACTTAGAAGAACACAAGTTAAAAGTTTTTTCCAGTATGCTACGCGAACAAATTTTTGAAAAATAAATCCATGAGGTATGCAAGTAATTTTACTAATCACTGCTTCAATTTTCATCTTTAGTCCAGTATATGTATTTGCTGCTAATAATCTTGATCAAGATAACTTGATCAGTTGTAGAAGTAGTAAAGATGAACCTCCCAGTGATTCTACAAGCGATCGCTCAGGAGCTTAATACAACGAAAAATGCGGTTTTTAATATTGCTACTAATTCAAGTAGTTGTACTCATATCACTATTCACCAATCTACCAGCATTAGCCGCTACTGTTAATACTTGCTCTCCAGGAATGGTAATGATTTCTGGAGGTACATTCAAAATGGGAGCGGATAATTCTGGTTTTGAGGAAGAGCGAACAGGAGAAAACGTCACAGTTAGCTCCTTCTGCATTGACAAATATGAGGTAACAAACGCCCAATTTACTGAATTTGTCAATGCTACAAACTATGTAACAGTTGCAGAACGCCCGTTATCAAAAGAACAATTTCCCGACTTACCAGATGAGCAGAGATTACCAGGTTCTCTGGTATTTCAAATGCCAAAACAAGGCATTAAGCAAGTTCAACTTCTCAGTTGGTGGCATTGGACACCCGGTGCTAATTGGCAGCATCCTTTTGGGACTGATAGCAGCATTACAGAGAAAGAAAACTATCCAGTTGTGCATATTGCCTACGAAGATGCTCTAGCCTACGCCCAATGGGCAGAAAAATTACTACCAACAGAAGCACAGTGGGAATACGCCGCTCGTGGTGGATTAGACAGCGCAACTTATACCTGGGGTAATCAATATTCTGCCAAAAAAGCCAATACTTGGCAGGGAATCTTTCCCTTTTTTAATACCAAAGCCGATGGTTATGTAGGAACAGCAAAAGTAGGCTCTTTTCCAGCCAATGGTTATGGACTTTACGACATGACGGGCAACGTTTGGGAATGGACTTCCGACTGGTTTAGTTTAGGACATGACAACAAAGCCCACAGCGTCAACCCCACTGGACCAAATAAAAGTTTTGACCCCAAAAAACCAACAGAAACTGCCCTTCATGTCATCAAAGGAGGCTCTTACCTATGTGCGCCAAACTATTGTAGCAGCTACCGTCCAGCAGCACGAGAATCAGAATCTCCCGATACCGGAACAACTCATATCGGCTTTCGATTAGTAAAAAACCTGAATTAAAGAACACTCTCTTAATTCCTCTCTGTGCCTCCGCGTCTCTGCGTGAGAAAAAATATGTTAAATTTAATTTTGCGAGCGCTCACATTATCTCTTTCCATCATTTTCCTCATCACTACTAGCCCCGCACTAGCAGATACAGGAAAAGTATTACCGATTAATCCACCATCTTTCCAAGGTAAAATCGGTATAACTTATCAAGAATCAACACCGGATTTTCCCGCACCAATTAAAGCCCCTGAAAAAGCCCCCAATGTACTATTAGTATTATTGGATGATGTGGGTTTTGGTCAAGCAAGTACCTTTGGTGGTGCTATAGAAACTCCGAATTTGACTCATTTAGCTGAAAAAGGCTTACGTTACAACCAATTCCACACTACAGCCCTTTGTTCACCTACCAGAGCAGCTTTATTAACTGGACGCAATCATCATTCAGTGGGTACAGGTGTAGTTGCAGAGTTAGCATCTGGTTTTCCTGGTTACACAACTATTTTACCTAAGAGTGCAGCTACTGTAGCGGAAGTATTACAGCAAAACGGTTACAACACCGCAGCTTTTGGTAAATGGCACAATACACCAGATTATGAAACTAGTGCGGTTGGACCCTTTGACCGCTGGCCGACAGGGTTAGGATTTGAGTATTTTTACGGCTTTTTGGGTGGTGATACTAACCAATGGAGTCCGGCTTTAGTCGAAAATACCAAGCGGATTGCACCACCAACTAATAATCCTGATTACCATTTGACTCCAGATTTAGTAGATCATGCCATTAGCTGGATTCATTCTCAACAGTCTATAGCCCCCGATAAGCCTTTCTTTACCTATTTGGCTACCGGTGCTACCCATGCACCTCATCACGCTCCTAAAGTCTGGATAGACAAGTATCAAGGCAAGTTTAATCAAGGCTGGGATAAATTACGAGAAGAAACCTTTACCCGGCAAAAACAATTGGGTGTAATTCCTGCTAATGCCCAACTTACTCCCCGTCCGAAAGAATTACCAGCGTGGGATTCCTTATCTCCAGATGATCAAAAAATCTATGCCCATGAAATGGAAGTATTTGCGGGATTTTTAGCATATACAGACCATGAAGTAGGAAGATTAATTAATGCCATTGACCAAATCGGGGAATTAGACAATACCCTAGTTTTCTACATTGTTGGTGATAACGGTGCTAGTGCAGAAGGTGGTTTAGCAGGTAGCGTCAATGAATTAAAAGTTTTCAATAAAGTACCCGAAAGTCGAGAACAACTGTTAGCTTCTTTAAATGATTTAGGTAGTCCCAAAACCTTTAATCATTATCATGCAGCTTGGGCTTGGGCTGGTACAACTCCCTTCCAATGGACAAAGCAAATAGCTTCTCATTTTGGTGGCACTCGTAACCCCTTAATTATTGCATGGGGCGATCGCATTAAAGATCAAGGCGGACTTCGCAGCCAATTCCATCATGTCATTGATATTACGCCAACTATTTTTGAAGCTGCGGGAATTACTGCACCTACAAAAGTTAATGGAGTGAAACAACAGAAGATTGAAGGTACTAGCCTAGTTTACACATTTGATGATCCTGAAGCTGCTTCTGAGCGTAAAACTCAGTATTTTGAGATGTTCGGAAACCGGGCTATTTATAATAATGGATGGGTAGCTGCGGCTCGTCATCCTCGATTACCTTGGCAAGGTACAATTAATGCTGACTTTGAGAAAGATCATTGGGAACTATACAACATTGAGGAAGATTTCAGCGAAGCAAATAACCTAGCATCTGAAAATCCAGAAAAACTGGAAAAACTGCAAAAGTTATTTTTATCAGAAGCGCGTAAACACAAAGTTTTACCATTAGATGATCGCCTTTCTGAACGTTTTGATGTCCAAAGTCGTCCTTCCCCAGCCGCAGGACACACAACTTTTACTTATTATTCTGGTGCAGTTAGTATTCCCGAAGGTAGCGCCCCAAGTCTGAAAAATAAATCTTTTAGCATTACGGCTGATGTGGAAATTCCAGAAAGTGGTGCAGAAGGTGTTCTATTAACCCAAGGAGGACGTTTTGCTGGTTGGGGATTTTTCCTCGAAGATAGTAAACCAACTTACGTTTACAACTTTGCTAATTCAGAACGCTACATTATTCAATCTTCTGAAAAATTAGCTCCAGGTAAATCAACAATCAAATTTAATTTTGATTATGACGGTGGTGGAGTTGGTGCTGGTGGAAATGGGAAGTTATTCATTAATGATCAACAGGTGGCTGAGGGTCGAATTGAAAAAACTTTACCCTACCGTTTGGCTTTAAATGAAACTTTTGATGTCGGTCGAGATACAGGTACTCCGATTGTGGAAACTTATCAAGTACCGTTTGCGTTCACAGGTAATTTACAGAAAGTTACTTTGAATTTGAAGTAATTGTTTTCTCTCGCAGAGGCGCAGAGAGCAAGACAGAGTATATTTTAAAAATCATACTCAATTATTTTCTTCTCTCTGTGTCCTCTGTGCCTCTGTGGTTCGTTTTAACAAAGTAGGAGGGAAAATGATGTATATAAGAGCCAAATAATAATTGACAATCTTTCATGTATTTTTGAGTATCTAGCAGGTGGCAATGCCAAACGCGATCTATAAGTTGGCTAGGAACAAAATAATTGGTATTAGGATAGAGCCAGAACAACATCAAAAAACATATATATTGAGCGATCGCCCAATCAGCCTGTTCATCAGTCAAACCGCACCCAGATTCAGGCTTCATGAGCCGATATTTTACAGAACCAAATTCTAGCTGACTAGGACTTTGATGAATAAATTGTAATAACTTTTTGTTCACAGTGACACCTGTTATAACTACATTTCTGAATCAGAAGAGCGTATTGGCATTATTGCTACTGCTCTGAGTGATTCCTAGAGTTCTATCAACAGGTTTATCGTCCGTTATGCAAATTTAGGTAGTGATCCGAAAGTAGTGAAAGAGATAAAAGCTATGCCAATCGCATATTATAGTCTTATGTAACAATACCTGACAGGATGACAAAAATAGTTAAGATACCCATAGAATAAGGCGCATAGCTCTCTCACTCTGTTGATAATACTTCCGCTTATTAGGAAATAATCTTAATAATGATCTAACGGAAAGCCAATAAAATCGTGACGATATCAATAGGGTTTCAGGACTTTGGTGAAGGCATTGTTAACTAACATTATTTAATTATCGGTAAATTCCACTGTTATAGTGTTAATAATTTTCAGCATTATGTTATAATACATAAATAGTTATTCTATAAAACTATGACACCAGAAGAATTATTAAATCAAATATCAGACGGCATTTGGATTAATAAAGGTGGGTTGAAAGTTCCCGATGATGTCGTTCAGGCTTTGCAACAAAAAGAGGATTGGTTTGATGGATTAAACCCTATTGTTTATTCAAAAGACAATCTTCCTGATATAAAAGGAATTTTAAATTTTTTCTCCGAACAGGAATTAGATCAAGAGGTTGGTTTCGCTGCAACTGAGATTTTGCAATCTTGTTATGGTGTGAATAAAGTAGTTAATTCAAAAGTTCACGATAATCCCCAAGCATCAGGAGAGAATAAATTAGATTTACTTGCTGGTCAAGCTACTAAACCGGACGATTACACAGCAGCAGTAGAAGTAAATAATTTATTTATGAATTGGGGAAATATTGTCAAAAGTAATTATACAAATAACAGTGATGATATTTTTCTAAGAATCAAAAGCATCGAAGAGACTAATAAAAATTGGTTTCAAGATAAAGTTGATGATTTGAAGGCACAAGTATTAGCTGCTTATGACAATTTAATGTCCCAATTTGATGAACAAGAAGATCCTGTACCCCAAGAAGTCAGGAATCATTTTATTGCAGTTAGAGAAAAAACTGAACAGAACTTTTCTGAAGCCATAACTGACTTTCCACAAGACAACGACAATTTAGTAAATGTATTTCTAGGATTATTTAACAAACTCAAAGAAGAATTGAATAATATACTTCAGCAAATTAAAGAAACGATATTTGGTAAGGATGAATCTAAAGCAGCCAAGGCAGAGGCCAGACAAGAAAATAAAGGCAAACTAGATATAATCAAATTCCTAAAAAGTAAAGCCATTCGTCCTACTATGGTAGGTATAAGAAGGCTATTTACACAGGGTAAAAAGTTGGTTGAATTCAAAGACCAAGCTAACTATGCTCAAGATAATCTAAAATCACAGTTTAGAAGTGTTGTGAGTAATTATGGTGCAATCACACCAGTACCAACACCAACTAATTTAGATGTTGTCAATGTGCTTGGTAAAATAGCCGAAAGTTTACTATCAACATTTATATTAAAAGGCATTTCATTACCAAGAGCATTTTTTGATGCTATTAAAAATACTGTAGTTTCTTTTTTTGTGTTGGGGAAGTTCCAACTATAGAAAAAGATCCAACGTCATTTAATCCATATAAGTTAACTAAATTGTAAGATTAATTTATTAAAGTTACATAATTTGAATAAAATAGTGTACAATATGAATAATAAATGCGCCTTGAAAGAGTGCGGTAACACTCAATCAAGACGGCTACTCCGTTAGTTGTTTGCCCAACATGGGAGCAAGATTATTATGGCACAAATAGCACAATATGAGCAACTGAGTTTACTTGACTATACTCAATACAGTCAAAACTACAGTGAAATCAATCGGGAAAACTGCGGATACCGCGAATTTGTAAAAAAGTTTGGTCATCAGCGTCGGAAATATCCTCAAAGTGACTTACTGTTAATAGAATCCATCAAAACAGAAATGGACTTAATTCAAGGTCATTTACTTGGTGATGGAAGTATTTTTATAACAGGAAAAGACTGTAATCGAGACGCTACTTTTAACTTTGCTACCAAACATGAAGAGTACGGTCAATGGCTTGTACAAAGTACAGAGTCATTTGCTGCTTGCAAGTTAAGGGTATATGACATTTATGATTATGATAAAAGAACACAGAAATCATATCACCGTGTCTCATTTAGAACTCCATCTAACAAGCTTTTTACAGAGTTAAGAGCTAAATGGTATCCAGAAGGAAAAAAGATTGTCCCGCAAAATTTAGTTTTGACAAAAGATTTAATTTTGAGATGGTACATGGATGATGGAAATTGGCATGAGAAGGGAATTTACTTTAACACTCAAGGATTTGACCCCAAAAGTACGGAGTTTTTACGTTCTCAACTTTCACAATTCTTAGGACTGAAAGTAACAATTCAAAAGCACAGTGGCGATCTTTACAGACTTTTTATTCCCGTAAGAGGAACTGGGTCTGGAGTTAGCAGCACTAACAATAACATAAAAAGGTTCTTGGAAGTGATCGGAGAATCTCCTATTAGTTGCTTTAGTCACAAATGGGGAAGAATTTAGTAGGATAGCCAAGTCATAAAGGAACAAATTTACTTTCTTCCTTTATGATTTCTGGTGATTTTGTACAGCCACGAAGAAATTTCCCAAAATGGCATTACAGGGGAATCTTCAACAAATAGCCCTTAACTCCATGAATGACATGACTGGGATTGTGGCCAGTTTATTGGCTAGAGCAAAAGCTGCCAATGCGGAGGATAAAGTTTTATTAATTCCTGCCGGTGGTGAACAAAAAGAAAACGAGGAAATGACCGTTATTGATTTTCTATCTCAACAAGTACAAATTGCTGTTGATAGTTTAAAGTCTGCATATCCCAATAATAAAAATGGATTGGATGCGGTTAAGAGATTCTTAGACGAAATAGAAGCTGAAGCCCCCTGGTTAAAGGATTTTAAAGATGATGATTGCTACGCAAAAAGACCTTGTGCAGTTAATCAAGATTCACAAGATACAATTTCTAGACTGGTAAAATTAGTTAATGGCTATTGGGGAGAACCTAAATTTTTTGATGGTGATTTGAGAGCTTACGAAAAAGTTCTTTTCAGTGATATTGAACCTTCTCAGGAACAATTGGATTATGCTCTTGCTCATCGTGCAGCTTACAGAGAAGCTATTGGTAGAGCTATCAAATGGAAAGTGCAAAACGATGGCAGTACAATAATGATTAGGCAGATTGCACAGGCAACTAAAAATAGTAAAGAGAAAATATTTGCAAAAACCAGTCCAGACGGAAAAACTTATGATCCACGTTCTTGGGCTGCGGCTTATTGGAGAATAGCACATCAAGCGGAAACTGGAGATGCCGGTTTAGCTTTTATGATATTTGGAGATGAGATTGTGACTGAACTTAAAAACATCCCAGAAAAAGAAACCCAAACATTAGTAGTTTATGGGGTAGATAAAATTGGTATTCCCCAAGTTCAGAAAAAATGGACGGGGCAAGAAATTCAAGTCAGGGGGATTATTGATGAGTACAATGGCAAAACTTATTTTAAGCTACAGGCTTATAATCAAAAAACTCTTGAGTGGATTAATTTAGGCAATATTTCTGATAAATATCAGCCTTATTTTTTGCCAGGACAATCAAAGAGAATGAAGATTTACTCAATTTCTACGAACGCACAAGGTAAGACAAAACGAGCCGCATTATTCAACAAAGATATGAGTCAAGAAGAAATTGATAAATGCTTAATTTTTGACCTTAGTGCCACAACTAAATAATAAGTTACAATCTGGTAAAGCTTAACAATTTACCCTAAGAATACGCCGATGAACGCTCAATTAATTGAATATATTCAAACATCAACTGGACTGCAAAAAAATACAGTTGAATCTGTTCTCAGTGCTTTTGTCAAATACATTCAAATAAGTCTAACTCAGAAATTTTCTGTCAACTTATTAAAGTTTGGGACTTTTTCAGTCCGATTTCTTGATGAAAGAGAAGGACGTAACCCTAAAACTGGTGAGAACATAACAATTTCTGCTAAGTGGAAACCTAGATCCCATATTCCGCACCCCAAAATGTTACAGAGGGAAATTACGGAGATGAAAATCAAAGGGAGCATCAAAACAAACAGATAAAGTGAAAAAAGGCATTTGAGAAACAGTAAATCACCAAAAATGTCATACTAGCCATCTCTGTTCTATTCCGGCATAATTTTCGGTTTTTGATGCTAATTTATATCCTGGTATTGCACTATCAATCAATTCTGATTCTGGTATTGTTGATATTAATGATTTTGCTGTTTTTATGCTTAATGGTACTCGACATAACCACTGTAAATCTGACATCATTTTCAGGTTTGATTCTGTATATAAGGCGCAGTCAGCTACTATGAGACTATTAACTTCTAATTGTTTGTGATATTCTACTGCTATTTTACCAAAACATGATGAGTCAGCTTGGTTTCCCGATGCTAGTTTTAAAAATATTGGGATGTCTCCATCTCCTGAACATATCATTTCTATGATAAACTGTTTTAAGTCTGGACGATGGTCACGAGAATAACCGTAGGTGATGGTTATTTCTTTTGGTGATTTTACTGCTAATTCTTCTAATTCTTGGTTATTTCCTACTTTTTGACTCTCAAATATTACGAATGGTAAGCTAGTGTTATACTGCCCATGCACGTGCATTGATGATGAGTCTAGATGTGATGTTGATAGTGATACTCCAAATTTTTGAGCAGCTTTTAAGGCTATGATAAAAAAGATTGTATCTAAGCCTTTTATAAACAGTTTATCCATGACTCTCCCCAATTTATCGTCGTTAAGATATTCTGGTTTTACTCCTGTTCCTATTAGATGCTCACAGGCGATTGTTTCAAAATATTGGGGAAACATATATAAGGGTTTCGACACAAATCCTAATCCGTTTATTATCATGGCTTTTACTACTTGACCTGCATTTACTTTTTCGTCTTTTTCGACTCCTATTAATTCATTTATTATTTCTACTATTCCGATTGAATCTATGATTCCTGCTACTATCCCTAGATGGTCTATGTTCTCAATTTCTATTTCTTGAGATTTTAATTTCACAACAGTTTCCTCTAATACTTCTGTTGTCATCAATTATTTCTTATTTGGTTATCAATTCATTTTTTTCTTTTGTTACCAAGTTTCACTTTATCACACCACGTCCCTTTTAATGCTACTTATTCTCATTAAGCATCTTAATTTTTGAATTGACTTTAGTTATTATGTACTACTTTAAGGGCTTTTTTGATCTGTGACAGTTTGGGGTGCGGAATGTGGGTTAAAAGAATGCAGAATTTAGAATTACGTTTTGCAACGGGGATTTTACCCCGACGCAAAACCCGCTGCTTGTAGAAGCAGGGGACTTTAACCCCCAAAGGTAAGTTAAAAAACCCGGATAAACCGGGCAGATGTACTTTTTGTCGGGTGTTAGCTAATGATAATTATTGGTTAATTTCACAAGTTAAAGGACAAGCTGCATAAACAGTGGTTTGGGCTTTTTCAGCTTTACCATGCAACCAACTTAACCATTTTATTTGCGTAGGATGAATACCTTTAGCTGTTAGCACTCCAGCAGCAATTAATACTGCCATAACATTAAACATTACTAAACCACCTGCCACAATTAACACGGCACTAGCCGGCATCACAGATTGTAAAACAATGGACAATAGACAGCCAACTGTAGCCATCAATACAACCAATGGAAAGCCGATGACTAACAAGCACACTGCCAATGTAAATGTCCAGATTAAAAAGCTTTTCATCATTAATAAGGAGTCGGTCTGAACTAGATTAGAGCTTTGAGCAGAAACCATGACTTTTCCTCCTAATACACAGCAAGTTTAAATTTCAGTTGTTTATCACTCGAAAGCGAATTAACTGATTTTGTTTCAGTGAAATTTAGTATATAAAACCTTAGCTCCAAAATGAGCATTTCTTTACTAAAGTTTACAGTTGATTTTTTCTACTTATGAATAAGAATTCACATATACCCACAGGTAGGGAAACGAGTTTTGGTCTATGCCTTGAGAAATATAGACTAAGGATAGATGAGAAGCAGATATTGATCCCCGCAATCTGATTACCCAGATGCTTAACATTTCTTATAAAAAACGATATTATTTCTCATAATTTATCAAAAAGTGATCAAAACAGATTGTAGATGATGGGTAATTCTTAATTTCTTTCACTTTGCCCCGCCTCTTTATCCTTAATTATCCTGTATTATTAGTTGCTAATATATTACGTAAATCCTATGAAAGACCAAGGATAATCAGTATGTGTTAAAAAATATGTATATTGGTGAATAACCCACTAAGAAGACTGCATAACAGAGGCAGGAGGAGTAGGAAGCAGGAAGCAGGGGACAGGGAACAGAAGGAAAATATTTTCCACTGACAACTAACAACTAACAACTGACAACTGACCAATTAACAAAAGTGAAGATATATGACAGAATCACAAACATTCAGAATGCCGCCACCCTTGCCAAAAGTAAAAATACAGCATCAGTCGGCAAATTTAGAAATGAACGCACCAGCACCGCCAATAATTACTACACCACCACCAATATTTCCTAATTTAAATGCGCCCACAGATGAACCTTTAGAACGGACATTGGTACAGCTTATCCAGGAAGCATTTGATGAGGGTTACTCTGATGTTCACTTGGGAGTGGGTGAAATACCCCGCTTCCGCAACCGGGGGGAAATTCTCACTACAGGTTATCCCGAAGCTGATAAACCGACTTTTATGGGATGGTTGCGGGAGATTCTCTCTGATTCTGAAATTCAAAGGTTTCAAGAACATTTAGAATTTGATGGTGCAACTCAGTACGATTTTGCCCGTGTGCGGATTAATGTGTTTGATTCCCTGCGCGGTTATGCCATGGTACTGCGGTTAATTCCTCTCAAAATTCTGTCTATGGAGCAATTGCGTTTACCACCAGTTTTTCGAGATATTTGTCATAGTCACAAAGGCTTGGTTTTAGTAACAGGTCCAACTGGTTCAGGTAAATCGACGACAATGGCAGCAATGGTTGATTATATTAATCGGGAGATGGCTAAACATATTATTACGATTGAGGATCCGGTAGAATTTGTCCACCAAAGTCGTAAGTCTTTAGTTAAACAGCGGGAAGTGGGAATGCACCCCCGCAAATTTGATAATGCTTTAAAAGCAGCTTTGCGGGAAGATCCAGATTTAATTCTGGTGGGGGAAATGCGGGATAAGGAAACGGTGAATACGGCACTGAAGGCGGCACAAACGGGTCACTTGGTGATGGGAACTCTGCACACGAATAGTGCGGTCAAAACTGTTGAACGGATTCTCAATTTGTATTCAGGTGAAGAACAGGAAGCTATGCGGATAGCGCTTGCAGAATCTTTAGTAGCTGTAATTGCTCAAGGTTTATGCCGCACTACAGATGGTAAACGGGCGGCTTTCCACGATATTCTCATTAATACTGAGGCTGTTAAGGAATGGGTGAAGGATGGCAAGTATGATGAGATTGCGGAGTTAATGAAACAAGCTGGTTTTGATGGCATGGTGACAATGAATCAGTCATTGCTCAATCTTTACCAAGAAGGCCGGATTACTGAGGAAACGGCGTTAGAAATGTCGCCAACTCCTAACGAAATGGCGCAATTCCTCCGAGGTCGTGTTTAATTAACAACTGACAACTGACCAATGACTAAGTTGAATTTAGACAAATTATCTAAACCCCAGTTGTTTAAGGGTATTGCTTTGTTTACGCCTGGAGGGGATTTAATTTATTGTATTGACCCTAGTAAACAAGGACGATGGCATTTACATTTATGTGCGGCTTTGCAGGAAATCCTCGACTTACCAGAGCCGCCACATTTTTTAGTTCCTTGTTATACTGCAACTATTGATCACTGGTTAAATCCTCGAACTCAACAAGTACAAATCTTTGCGGAGGCTTATCCAGCAGTAATGCGTCATCAAGCTGTGTTGAATGCGATTTTTGAGACGGGGGATTTGGTGTGGCAATCAGCACCTTGGCAAGATGGTTTGTGCGATCGCTTGGTATTATCAACTTATCGCTCTACATTTCCTCAACTTTGGCAAGATCATGATTTAATTGTGCGTTTGGATTTGGCTGATTCTCCCTCACAGTACCAGCAACCAGTCATTAATACACAACCAGTGCTACAAAAGATCCCAGGTCCCCCAGGCTTTGTTTTGCGCTTGTTTGTGGCTGGTCATAGTGCGACTACAGAAAAAATTTTACAAAACCTGCACGAATCATTAGAGCGATCGCTAGGATATCCTTATACTCTCAAAGTCATTGATGTCCTCACCAATCCAGAACAGGCAGAAATTGATCAAGTTTCTGCTACTCCTACTTTAGTTAAGGTTTGGCCTCATCCAATTCGGCGCATGGTTGGTAATTTACATAATGCGGACAAACTTCTACAAATGTTAGCGGGACAATAGACAACTGTCTTTCAATGTTGGAGTTGGAAATTTTCAAACATCAGACCTTCTTACGAAACTAAATGCTAAACAATACGATCAAGTCCCCGATGAGTTAAATCGCTGGATATATGGTAGCAATGGTATAGTATATCAAGGGTTAGTTAACAGACGTAAAGATGAAGGCAAGTTGTTTAGCAATGGTACTTATTCTTAGACAAAACTATCTCTTGAAGAGCTTAAATCATATAGATTTATCGCTCGTAAAACGTCAATGATTGTAGGGGTTTAGCAATGCTAAACCCCTACGTCTTGTGTATAATTAGATTATGGATATGGCGTTTTCTGTAATTATGAACCTTACTTGGTTAGATAGTAATAGTTGGTTGATTGAAATTGGTGAACAGCGGATACTAATTGACCCCTGGTTAATTGGTGATTTAACCTTTAATAACTTAGATTGGTTATTTAAAGGTTCTCGGACTCAAGATCGGTCAATACCAGATAATATAAACTTAATTTTGCTTTCTCAAGGATTAGAAGATCACGCACACCCACCCACCTTAAAACAGCTTAACAAAAATATCCCCGTTGTCGCTTCCCCCAATGCGGCTAAAGTTGTCAAACAACTGGGTTATCAACAAATCATCAGTCTCAATCATGGTGAAACCTTCACCTTAAATCATCAAATAGAAATCAAAGCTGTTCCCGGTTCTCCCATTGGACCAACCTTATTAGAAAACGGCTATCTGCTTAAAGATTTAGCAAATAATTCCACACTGTATTATGAACCTCATGGTTATCATTCCCCCCAACTCCAAGAAATAGCACCCATTGACGTAGTCATTACACCAATCATTGATTTGAGTTTACCCCTACTCGGTCCGATTATCAAAGGCATGAATAGCGCCCTAGAAGTAGCAAAATCGGTAAAACCTCGATTTATGCTCCCTACCGCAGCCGGAGGGGATATTTTGTTTGCAGGACTACTGGTAAAATTCCTGCAAGCTAAGGGAACTGTAGAAGAATTTCGCACATTACTGGAAAAAAACAATTTAACAACCCAGGTAATTGCTCCTCAATCTGGTGAAAAAGTTATGGTTTGATTGACACTCTCCGCGTCTTTAGACGCGGAGATTCTATAGAGAGTTTCAGTCTATATCCCTCAGTTATCCCAGTTTCAGGCAGGGTTCCTTAAATATTTGGGTTCTTGCCCTGATTTCGTTTGCCTTGGCGGGCGAAATCATATCTGACAAGCGTAACCTTCCGAGAGTTCTTCGGTAGCTTTTTATGTCTTTAGTGACAATTTAATTCTATCACGAATATGGATTAAAATTTAAAATTATTTCAAATTTTCAAATTAACGTCAATGCAGGATAAAGGAAAGCAACTAGTACATCACGGCGTAAATAAAGCAACCATATTCAATCGCCAAAAAGCCTACTGTATATTAGTTTTGACTTTTGACTTTTGACTTCCGCCCTGCGGTACTAGCCTTCATCCCTTGTCTAAAGCCCAAATGTGGCTGACTCAGTCAGCCACATTTTCAAGGGTTTTCGGCGTTCTTCCTTATAATTTAAAACCAATAATAGTGTGAGGATGTTATAATCTGCGATTTAAAGGCTTGATGTAAATATATCTACATCAAGTTTTCTAAATATCTGTGTGATTAACTATGGCAAAAATTCGTATTTCCCTAGCCTTGAGTCTAGCTACCCTAGCCAGTGGTTTCTTGTTAGCCGCTTGTGAAAATCCTAATCCTTCATCATCTACCGGAAATAGTACCACCTCCCCAACAGCTACCACTACAACCAGTGATACTAAAGGACTGAAAATCGGGAGTTTATTACCAACAACTGGTGACTTGGCTTCTATTGGACAACAAATGGTTGGTTCAGTTCCCTTACTGGTAGACACAGTTAACGCTTGTGGGGGTGTGAATGGTGAAAAAGTCAGTTTAGTACAAGTAGACGACCAAACAGACCCTAAAGCCGGTGCTGCGGGAATGACCAAATTAGCGACTTTAGATAAAGTCGGTGGTGTAGTCGGTTCTTTTGCTAGTAGCGTTTCCACTGCGGCGGTTTCTGTGGCTGTACCCAATAAAGTCATGCTGATTTCTCCTGGTAGCACCAGTCCTGTATTTACCGACAAAGCTAAAAAAGGCGACTTTAAGGGCTTTTGGGCGCGGACTGCTCCCCCAGATACCTACCAAGCATTGGCTTTAGCCCAACTTGCTAAGAAAAAAGGTTTTAAACGAGTTTCCACAGTAGTTATTAACAATGACTATGGTGTAGGTTTTGAAAAAGCATTTGTGGAAACTTTTGAAAAATTAGGGGGAACAGTAATTAATAAAGATAAACCTATTCGCTATGATCCCAAAGCTCAAACTTTTGATACAGAAGCAACTGCGGCTTTTGCTGGCAAACCAGATGCGGTTTTAGGGGTGTTATATGCGGAAACTGGGAGTTTATTCCTCAAAGCTGCTTATCAGCAAGGTGTCACTAAAGGCGTACAAATTTTACTTACAGACGGCGTAAAATCCCCTACTTTCCCTGATCAAGTAGGCAAAGCTAGTGATGGTAAGTATATTTTATCCGGGGCAATTGGGACAGTTCCTGGTTCTAGTGGTCCAGGTTTGGAAAACTTTAATAAACTTTGGAAAGAGAAAAAAGGCGGTTCTCCTGGAGAATACGCACCTCAAACCTGGGACGCTGCGGCTTTGTTGGTATTAGCCGCTCAAGCTGCGAAGGAAAATACAGGGGTTGCTATTGCTGGTAAAATTCGGGAAGTCTCTGCTGGTAAGGGTACACCAGTTAGTGATGTTTGTGAAGGATTGAAGCTACTTAAAGCAGGCAAACAGATTAATTATCAAGGCGCAAGCGGTGATGTAGATGTTGACGCTAATGGTGATGTCATTGGTACTTATGATGTCTGGACTGTGGGTGATGATGGTAAAATCAAGGTGATTGATAAAGTTAGCCCTAAGTAAGTAATTGAGATCCTCGAGATACACAAATAACGTAGTTTAACCTTGGTCAAACAGCGTTAATTGCTGATAATTCGCTCTCTGATTGACCTTACTCGTAAGGAGAGCTTTTAGGTTCTAGAGTCTGGGGCTTATCCTTGCCCGTTATCGCCTCAGGTTCCATTACTATGGAGTCCCGAAACTTCTGCGTCCGTTCTAGCAAGATTACTTTTACATCGGAATGTTTCATGTATCGAGTGATTTCAACATCACTCATTCTTGCTAGAATGTTGTCAGCAGCGTTAGTATCTGAGTGCATCACGACCCCATCATGTCCGGTAAACTTGTCACCATTTCTACTACCCGTTAAGGTAGCAAATCTGGAGTCAAGTTGTGACGTATATGCACAATTCACACTAACAACCGTGCAACCTACACGGGTTGAAACTTGTTTGAGAGCATCCGCAATTATCCCCTTGCACCATGAAGAAACATTTCTCTTCATGCGTTTTTTCAGGGGTTTTTTGCTTTTTATTGCTTCCGTCAAATCTTCAAAAGCTACCTTGATTGCATTTAACATCAAGTCATGGGTGGCTGTAAAAACGATTGTTTTAATCCTACCTTTAAAGGATGTTTCCCGATTATTCCACTTGATTTTACCAAGGTTATTCCGTTTAATCCTATCAGCTTTAGCACTGTTTCCCCCGGCGATAGATTTATTAAAAACTGACCTAATTTTGTTGCGTTTAACTTGTTTCGCTGTTCTATAATCAGTCTCTTCTGTTTGGATTTTACCGAAATTATTGCCTAAAAATCTAGCACCATCGTTAGAAGATGTGGCATACACTTCTGTGTAGCCTCTGTCACATCCAATTATTTTACCTTGAGTCTTTTTTTCAGCTTTTTCAATGTCAGTCGTGTAATGTATTTCCCATCTGCAATTACGCTTGATTAGCCTTAACTGACATTTTACTTCCGTCGGTAAAGTCGTTGGTAGCTTGAGGGTTTTACATGGAGTTAACCCTCCAAAACGCAACCACACCACGCCTTTGCTATCTAATTTAGTATCAAAAGCCCTAAGAATAATTTGGTTACAAACTTTTGTGTGACCTCGATACCAAAACTTTCTCATCAATGTGCAAAGTTTGGGGTGTTCCAACCATTCACGACTTTCTAATGTAAGTTGTAAAACCCCTTTTTTAGATGGGAATGATTGGAACGATTGACCCAAAGATTTCATCACCTTTTCGACACAAGCAGCCTGAACCAAGTGGATATCATCAATTACATCGTAGAGGGTTGAATCCCATAACTTAGCAGGTAATTGATACTTATCCTTAGATTTACGTAATTGTTTATCAATCTCGAATTTAGAAACACCCCAGACGTGCCGAGATTTTTTAATTTTCGCTGACAATTTTTAATTTTTAATTGTAATAGATGCGCCTAATATCTCAGATATCCAAACTTCAATATTGCGGATAGGATGGGAACGGAGGGCTGTAAAATCGGGATGGATGATTGGTTCGACTAAAATTGTAAACATTCCCAAGCGATTACCGGCTAAAACATCAGTAAACAAGCGATCGCCTACCATACCTACTTGATGTGCAGGTAAATTCATTTCTTGCAACGCCGCCCGAATTTTCCGCCGGGAGGGTTTGGCCGCACCCAAGTAATAAGGTAAATTTAGAGAACGGGCAATACCACCAATTCGCGCTTCACTTAAATTATTACTAACTAACCATAGTGCTGTACAAATCCGAATTTCTGCCACCCATGCTTGCAATTCTGGGAAAGTAGAACTCGTTGTCATGGGTACTAAAGTTTCATCCACATCTAATACTAGCCCTTTCAGCCCATATTGTTGGATGACACCTGGTGTCAGCGTTAATACTGAACCTGATAAAATCAAGTTAGGCTCTAATAGATGGTTGCGAGTCATAATTTTTTGTGAAGGCTAGGAGGTAGGGGCGCAGGGACTAAGCCCATTCAGGAGTCAGGAGTCAGAAAGAAAAATTTGAAGTTTAGATTTATTAAGCAAACTCTAACTAAATTTAGATTTTTGAATAAGGCAAAAGGTAAAAGGCAACAGTAATTAATTAAATTACCAATCACCAATTACCAATTACCAATTACCAATTAATCCAGCTCATTAAACAGATGTTCTTCTAAGAGGGGTTGAAATTTACGAAACTCTTCGGGGGAAAGTAATTCTGGTTCACCCGTTTTAGTCATTCTCGCAAAAAAGAGCAGGGGATCAAGGGGAGTATAAATTGCATACTCCTGTTCATCATGATAAAAAGTGGCAATTTCCATTAATTGCTCTGGTTCTAAACCGTTTTCTTCATCTTCAAGTTCTAAAGTAAAGAATTTTGATTCATCTTCAGGAGGCAACTCACCTGCTACAGTTAAGGCATAAGCAGTATTCTTGAGAATCAAGTTTTGCTCAGAAAGAACCGCTTGAGCAGTGCCGAAAATTTCGTCAATGATCTCATCATCTTCCACCAAGACGGCTTCTTCTTCGTCGCCATCAACTTGCCAAGCAAAAATTTCTATTGGTGCATCTATAGGCAGAAGGAGAACATATTTTTCCCCCTCTACATCGAGCGTATGCTCAATGTAACATTCTAGTGTCCGTTTTAGCTCATCTGTTAAAATCAGAGAACTTTCGGAATCGTGATCATTGTCTTCAGGAAGTGGAGATGAATACATAGCTGAATTATGTAACTGTAACAATACTCTTATATATGGAAATCATTGAACCGCTAAATGACAGCCGATGTCAACCATAAATTGAGAGATCCAACTGACGCTCTCAGGTCTAAAGACACTGAAATCATTAAGATCAAATAAATGATCTGTAATAGTTTTTAGAATACCATTTAAAAGGGATCACTCATCGGTAAATGCTACCGATCTCTGTACCGAACTCCGTCTAGCATCTAGCCATTGTTGTAAAATCAATGCAGCAGCCTTGCGATCAATTAAACCCTTATTCCTTGATGGGGAGCGATTCTCAGCTATTATCAGTTGTTCCGCTTGATAAGAAGTTAATCGTTCATCCATATATTCTAAAGGAAGTTTCAGCGCATCCGCCAATCTAGCCGCAAATTTCTGGACATGACGGGCTTGAAACCCGATAGTACCATCCATTGAATAAGGTAAACCAACAACGAGAATTTGTACCTGTCGCTCATTGACTATTTGCTGAATTTTCTCTACATCTTCGATAAAAGACTTGCGCTCAATTGTCGTTATACCCGTGGCAATTAACCCAGTCCCATCACATCCAGCTAAACCGATGCGTTTACTACCAACATCCACACCCAAAGCGGAAATAAATGATTTTGATTGCTGTTGAGAGATCACGCTATTGTTGCTCCTGGGATTCATCTGCGGCTGAATCTGATGGACAGGGTATATCCATGTTAGGATTTTGATGAGTAGAAGCCACAATTTCTGACTGCATTGGTATAGCCCTTTCTGGATGCACCTGCTGAGTTTGCGGCATCCATGACATCCCCCCAGGGATAGGTTTCCGGGTTGGTTGTAGTCCTTGTAACATTTCCTGCCACTGAATCCCCTCTAAGGAGACAAATTTCGATTCTCGCAGTTTATGCCAAACTGAGCGAGACATGATCAGGGTATGTTCTTTGCGTTTAGCCCCAATCCGCTCTAAATATTCTTCTCTTTCTGGTTGATAGTCTGAAGAAGCTAATTGTAATCCTTGTTGAGGAAAATCTTGAGCAATGCGGGCTAATTGAGACAATAATTCAGGATACAACCAAGTATAAGCCGGATGAACTGTAAGAGTTGCTACATGAGGATTTTCACCTGTGCGATCAAGTTGCACCTGAAAATAACCAATGGCTGCTTTCCGCTGGGGTTCAAAGACATAACCACTCACAACTTCAGTTTTTGTCATCCACTGCTTGAGAGCATCAATAATAGCCCCAAACAAAGTCGTTTTAAAGTCGTGGGTGTGTCGATCAAATACTTGCCTTACCAAAGGTGGCATTGATGCTGTATCCAGTTGATATAGCAACGGAGCATCAGCATTACTCACCGGTAAGAGGTTGGGTAAATCTGGTTCAGTTTGAATTAATTCCGCTAATAACTGGGGACTAATTTCCCAGTATGTCATTTCTGCTAACCGTTGAAATCCATTGTGGCGATACAGTGCTAAGGCATCAACGTCATTGATATTAACTTCTAGTATCCATGTTCGCGCTTCTAAAATTGATTCAAAGCAATGGCGCAGTAGTTGTGAACCTACTCCCATTCTGTCGCCAGTCCCTGCTAACATCACCCGATTAATTCGCCAAGTGCTGCGGGTTCGGTTAAATGGTGATACTTGAATCATTCCCAGTAGTATCCGTCCCTGTTCGGCAACATAGCCCCAGAAGCGATATTGTAATGGGTTGGGAAACCAACTTAAGAATTTGAGTAACCCATACCAGCGTCGTAGCCATTGCATTTGCCGCATGGCCGCACCAGCCTCTTGGGGAGAAAGATGGGACAATGATTCTTGAGTTAAGCAATCAATTCCGTCCAAATCCCTATGTTGGACTGGTCGGATAACAACGCTGAGGTTTCGAGGGAGTAGTGAAGTCATGTTGATTCAAGCCGCCATTTAACCTTTAAAAAATAGGATTGGTGATGTGATGCTGCAATCATTTTAACGGCTTTTTTTCTCTTAGGTCTTGCTCCCAAAGAGTGATTTTTTTAAGTGACCACGTAAAAAAAATATAAAAAGCAGAAACCGTGATTATACCTTTGGGGTGAAAACCACAATACCTGCTTCTATTCTAGGATAATTCTACTCAAAATACTTTTAAATCTATAGACCTTGGCGAGAAGCGAATTTTTCAAAGTCGGCTTGGGTTTGATGAAGTAATTGTTGACGACTATCTGAAATTACTTGTTTGCAGTTGGGAACCAAGTTGGGAACCAGATTTCGAGCTTGTAGTGCCATGTGCATTTGTAGATGAGCAACGTATTCACTTATATCTTGGTTGTCTACAGTTGCGCCCGTTAGTACATTTGATTCCATTGCCACTGGGTTCTCCTTGATAAATTTGGTGTAATTGCTTTACTAGACTAGATCAGAAGTTATCATTTTTTTTACTTAACTGCCTAATTTCGCAATGAAGTGTAATGATTGGGAAGGAGGGAACAGCCAAAAATCAAGATAAATAACCTGATTTTTTCCCAAATAGAAATTTTCTAATCCTCCCAAAGTGTATAAGTTTCGTTAAAAACCTCATCCCAACTTAAAGCAATAATATCTGGTTTCTTGCCCATTTCATCTCTAGCATCCTGTTTTGCAGTCAGAAAACACTTGTTCCAAATTGATTCCAAAAAATCTCGATTGAGACTTGGCATTTCTTCTTGACTGGCAGTAATTTCTGCCCTAGCTGAACGAATAGAAATTACCCAACTAGCACTACGTTTTTCCGGTTGACATTTCCACTTAATTATATGCAGTATCAATCGAGTTAATTGACTAATTACTGCTCTTTTTTCTGATCGCCCCATAGACTCGGCTAAACTCTCTAAAATATCATCAACTTCTTTCATTTTCCCCTCCTCTAGCAGTTGTTTTGCTTTTACTACAGCTAAATATGGTGATTGAAAAACCAGTTCGTCATAAGGTACTGTCATAATTAATAACTCCTTGGCTTGTTTTTTTTCCAAATCTTGCATAAAAGATGGTACTGTTTTAACAACTTATACAAAAAATATCCTTTTGTGATTAGATACAATCAGCAAAGACCTCCACTCTAAGAGTATTGTAGGTTTACAAATCAGTCAATAATCTTGGTTTACATAAAATCATCATAAACACATCATATCATTAATTTTATATGCCTATACTTGACGATTAACGATAGACTGTTGATTATGGATAAGTAAATCAAAACTCAACACACAAAATGATTTTAGAACTCTCTCCACAAATTCATTACTTGGTGGGAATGTCTCAACCAGAAACCCATTTATTTGAGGTGACTTTACACATTGTTAACTATCCGTCAGCAGTTCTCGATTTAAAAATGCCAGTGTGGACTCCTGGTTCATATTTGGTGCGGGAATATGGCAGACATTTACAGGATTTTGCGGCTTTTGCGAATAATCAACCCTTATCTTGGCATAAAGTTAGTAAAAATCATTGGCAAGTAGAAAAAGGCAATACTTCAGAAGTAACTATTCATTACCGTGTATTTGCTAATGAATTAACAGTAAGAACAAATCATTTAGATGCTACTCACGGTTACTTTAATGGGGCAGCTTTGTTTTTTAGAATCCCTGGTTGGGAAAATTTCCCCATGCAGATAAGGGTAATTCCTGCTAAGGATCAATGGCAAGTAACTACTAGTTTACCAACATTCGCAGAAACAGTAAATACTTTTTTAGCGGCAGATTTTGATACTTTAGTTGATAGTCCTTTTGAAGTTGGTTGTCATCAATTATATAATTTTGAAGTCTTGGGTAAACCCCATGAATTAGCAGTTTGGGGAAAAGGAAATTTTCAACCAGAACAAATGATTGCTGATTGCCAAAAAATTATTGAGGTAGAATCACAAATGTTTGGTGGTTTACCTTATGACAGATATGTATTTTTTCTGCATTTTCTTCAGCAGGGTTTTGGTGGTTTAGAACATAAAAATTCTTGTTCTTTAATTTATCAAAAGTTTGGATTTCGGACTGTGGATAAATATGAGCCATTTTTGCAATTGGTGGCCCATGAATTCTTTCATTTATGGAATGTTAAAAGAATTCGTCCTTTGGGGTTAGAAGTGTTTGATTATGATCAGGAAAATTATACACCATCTTTGTGGTTTTGCGAGGGAACAACCAGTTATTATGATTTAATCATTCCTTTACGGGCAGGTATTTATAAAACCAAGGCATATTTAAACTATTTGAGTAAGGAAATTACCAGATATTTGATGACTCCAGGACGAAAAGTTCAACCTTTGTCGGAGTCAAGTTTTGATGCTTGGATTAAACTTTATCGTCCAGATGCTAATAGTGGTAATTCTCAAATCTCCTATTATATCAAAGGGGAAATGGTGTCACTTTTATTAGATTTATTAATTCGCGTTCATCACGGGAATCAGCTTTCTTTAGATGATGTAATGCGGCAAATGTGGGAGAAGTTTGGAAAGGACGAAGTTGGTTATACTCCCGAACAATTAGAGGGTGTGATTGAGTCTGTAGCGGGTATGGATTTAAGAGATTTCTTTAAACGCTATCTTCATGGTTTGGAAGATTTACCTTTTAATCAATATTTACAACCTTTTGGTTTGCAATTAGTCGAGGAAAAGAATGAAGAACCTTATTTGGGTGTGAGGATAAATACTGAAAATGGACGGGAGATAATTAAGTTTGTGGAAGCGGGTTCACCGGCACAATTTGCGGGAATTGATGCTGGGGATGAATTGTTAGCGATTGATGGGATTAGGGTGGGAAATCAATTAAATGAACGCTTGAAGGATTATCAGGAAAATGATTCTATTCAAGTTACTGTTTTTCATCAAGATGAATTGCGGACTTATTCCGTGACTCTAGCTGCATCAATTCCTAGTAAGTATCAACTTAAAGTTGTCGAAAATCCTTCTTTCACAGAAATGGAGAATTTTGCCGGGTGGTTAGGTGTACCTTTGTCGAGTATTCAGTAATATTAATTGTCTGAATCAGGATGTCCAGGATTTCAGGATTAATTGTCTGAATCAGGATGTCCAGGATTTAAGGATTAACAGGATGAAATATTCCAGATTATTATGTTTGATCTAACAGAGAAGAGAGAGGTGAAGAAATTTTCTTTCTTTCTTCTTTCTTTCTTTCTTTCTTTCTTCTTTCTTCTTTCTTCTTTCTTCTTTCTCCTGACTCCTGACTCCTGACTCCTGACTCCTGACTCCTGACTCCTGACTCCTGACTCCTATTAGTTATTTTGACTTTTTAATACTCCTAGTTCTGTTTGAATCGCTAAAATATCTAAAGTATCAGTTTGGGAACAATATTTCAGGTCTTCTAAACATTCTAAGCGTAATAATCGTTGACCATGACTAGCTTTGTGTAATAATCCTAATAGGTCATTTTGCCATTGGGAATAAAGAGCGATCGCACTAACCACTTCATCATTACCACTAATTTCTTCTAGGGGACAATTAGTTTGTTGCCAAATACTATGAGCGATCGCCCCCGCACATACTGTATCCTCTAAAGAATAACTTCCTTCCCAGCCAGAACCAACAATCCAGACTGTTTTCGGTTGCTTTTCTAAAAGAAATTTAACTACTGCTGCCCGATTAATCAAAGCTGCTGCGAGAACAATGGGGGCGTTTTGTATCCGCTGTAAAGCCCTTGTCCCATTGGTGGTACTAATAAATAACCTTTTTCCAGCAACTAATTCGGCTGTGCAATCTAAGGGTGAGTTACCCAACTCAAAACCAGCTACTTTAGCACCACCCCTTTCTCCAGCCCTAAGTCGCTTGTCTGAAGGCCATTGTTCACTCACTGTCATCAGTTGATCTAAATCGCTGAAAACCTGTACAGCTTCACCTCCAGCGGCTAATACTGTGGCCATTGTACTAGTTGCTCGCAGAACATCAACAGCGATCGCACATTCTGGAACTGTATCATTTGGGGTCAATTCGGGAGTGTGATATATAAATATCTTCACGTGCTGGCTACACCTATTTCATAAGACTGTGGTAATATTCTACCTACTTGATGTCACCAACTGATGATACTATTTTCCAATAGATAAGAGAGAAAAGGTAATAGGTCAGAGGAAACGGGGAATTTTAAGTGATAATTTAGACTCCATTTCCCATTTGCTACTGATTAAAACTTGATGGTTGCACCAGCTACAGCTAAAGCAGCCCAACCCAGCATTAATGCCAATCCTCCCAATGGGGCAACTGCCCCTAAAGACTTGATACCTGTTAAACTGATAGCATATAAGCTACCGGAAAAAATCACCACACCAATAATAAATAACCAACCACTCACTAAAAGCGTCGTTGGGGGATTTTCTAAACGACTCATGAGCATGGCGACTAACAAAAGTGCCAGAGCGTGGTACATTTGATAACGAGCGCCAGTGTCAAATATTTCTAAAGAGCGCTCGCTAATTTTTTCCCGCAAAGCATGAGCGCCAAAAGCACCACCAGCAACAGACAAACCGCCAAAAATGGCGGCTATAGTTAAGAAAAATTGTGTCATCTGACCTATTAAACATCAAAATGATATGATAAAGCCCCTTCTTCGGTGACTTGAAAATTCGCATTGAATTCTTTAGCTTTCTTATCTAAATATTGTTTAGCTTCCGCTGCTGGTAATTGAGACTGCATAGCAAAACTTAACAAAGTTACTCGTCCTTGATTTTCTAGTAACATTTGATAAAACTGCGCTTGTAATTGTTCACTGTTTTGCTGCTTTAAGGCTTTTTTCTCTTGTTGACTTTGTTTATACAATCCTAATGCTAACCAACTCCCCAATATCGCACTAGGAACACCAAAAATTATCCCTCCCACGATAGTATCTTTACTCTCCTGAGCCGCATTGGGAGGTGAAAATACCTGTTCTCCCTCCACAGGATATACTGTTACTCCTGACTGCGCCGATTTATCTATTATTTCTGATACTGATATCGCCAAAAACATGAATCCGAGTGTGAGTAACCAACCAGCAGCCAGTTTTTCAGCCGTCTTCATAGTTCTACTTCAGATTTAGACATTGCTTGTAATTTTAACCTCACTTACCTCAAGCTTCCACTAAATATTGCGAATTGTTGAGGTTTTTTTTGGGGAGTTTTTTAACTTTGTTAAATATCTAATAACCCATATCTTTTTTGCAATGCTAATAACTTCATTCTTGCTTCCCCAGCATTATCCGCTAAATCAGCAAATTCCACAAACCTCTTTAATTCCTTCTTTAATAAATTCCGTTCTACTTCAATAGTTTCTCTATCTAAATCTGGCGGTAAAACAATCATATCAAAAATTGTTGCCCGTTCCTTCCCAGGGTGAGGACGCAAAACCCGTCCCCGACGTTGGATAAATTGCCGGGGATTTCCCGAACTTGATAAAATTACTGCGGTTTGAATAGCGGGAATATCCACACCTTCATCTAAACACCGAATTGCGACTAAACCCTGTAATTCTCCACTTTCAAATTGACGACGTAAAATTTCTCTTTCTTGCAAAGAAGTATTTGCTGTGTAGGTACTGACTTTATAGCCTAATTCTCCTCCCAAAATTTGAGCAACAGCTTTGAGTTGACGCAGAGAATAACGTTGTCCAATTTCTTGAGAACCATCACTACAATAAAACAATGTATGGGTAGTTTCTCGACGAGTTGCCATTAACTCTTGTAAGGCTGTTAATTTATTTTCCGCAGTGCCAACTAACCGCGCCCTTTGCATTAACAATGATTTGATATCTTCGTTGTCTTCAAAATCTCCCATTTCCCCCATATCTCGATCTCGATAAAGGAGAGAGCGCCCAATTTTTTTGGTTAATTTTAAATAAGCGATACTCTCCGTTTCTGTCAATTCTACCAATACCGGATTATAGATATAATGAACTAATGCACCTTGAGAAATCGCATCCTGTAAACTAAATTCAGGTTGGAGAATATGACCAAAATAATCTAATAAAGATTCTGTACCATCATCATCAAAATATCTTTCTGGTGTGGCTGATAAACCTAGACGTAAACCCACATTTCGGGGTAAACTTTCCTCTAGTTTCGGTGCGCCTAAATTATGCGCTTCATCACCAATAATCAACGTTTTCGGCGGAAAATATTTAAGTTGCGTCTGAAAACCATCACCAATTAAAGTCGAGTTAGTGGTAATTATCGTCACGAAATCTTGAGAACCAGAACACAGATTATAGATTTGTGTAGAAAGTTGACTTTGCCAACTGCGTAAATTATCAAAGGCTAAAATCGGCTGTAAGTTAAATTTCTCACATTCTCTGCCCCACTGGGTAACAAGATGACGATAGGGACACACCACCAACAAGACTTGTAAACCAATTTGCTGGTACAATTCGCAAGCGATCGCTAATGCAGTAATAGTCTTACCACTACCAGTAGCCATTTTTAATGTCCCCCTACCATGATTAGCAAACCAGCTAGTCACAGCTTGGCGTTGATATCCCCGCAATTGCAGAGATAAAGGCATTTTTGGACATCCCGGTAATGATTTCTTGATTTGATAATTGCCCTTTTTCTCCCCCGCATAAGGTAACTTGAGTTTAAAAGTAGGCAATTTCGGTACTGCATTTCGCGTTAGGTACATAAATTGGTAATTGGTAAGAATCAGTAGTTACTTGTTTTTTATTTGCAACTAACAACCGACAACTGACAACCGTACGGGCGAAGCATTTGGAGAACTATTTTTGGCAATGATCGATAATTTATCTTCCAAATGCTTCGCCCCTACCGACAACTGACAACCGTACGGGCGAAGCATTTGGAGAACTATTTTTGGCAATGATCGATAATTTATCTTCCAAATGCTTCGCCCCTACCGACAACCGACAACCGTACGGGCGAAGCATTTGGAGAACTATTTTTGGCAATGATCGATAATTTATCTTCCAAATGCTTCGCCCCTACCGACAACTGACAACTGACATCCTTTAGTTATAATTACGCCAAATACCCACCAAAGAACCTTGCACTTCTACTTGCATAGCCGATACTTCTATGGGATTGTAATTAGGATTTGCAGGTTTGAGAGTAACAAGATCATCATGGCGGTAAAAACGTTTTAAAGTTGTACCGTGTCCTTCCACTCTCGCAGCCACGATAGTCCCATTTTTCAACTGGTTAGGTTCAGCAACAGGACGCAAAAATACCACATCACCATCTGCAATCAAATCTTCAATCATACTATCCCCAGCGACTCTTAAAGCATAGCTTTGAGGTGGTAATGATAAATTAGCCAAATCCAAATGTTCGACGGCATCTGTGAACGGTTCAATCAAACCACCTGCGGCAATAGTTCCTAAAATTGGTACACCTTGTTTAACAGGATGAAGTATCCGCAAAGTTCTCGCCCTACCTAAATTCCAGCCAATGTAACCCTTATTGCGTAAATGTTCCAACCGACTTTGAATGGGTGCTGGAGATTTCAAATTCATCCCTTCCATCATTTGGCGAATCGAGGGAGAATGTTGATTCAACCTGATATATTCAACCAACCATTCGTATAGTTCTTTTTGAGGATCTGTGAGACGTTCCATAATTTTATCGGGAAGTAAATAATAAATGCCCATAGAACATTGGTACTACAAAAATCTTCCCTTAACAAGCTTTTATTAAATATTTATGGTAATTGGTAACTAATAGGGAACAGGGAACAGATAAAAATTTAACCAATTACCCATTACCAATTACCAATTACCCATTACCAATTACCAATATTGTTATTTTGCCCCAAGAATACTTGCAAGTAAAGCTTTTTGAGCGTGGAGACGATTTTCTGCCTGGTCCCAAACCCGTGATTGTGAACCTTCAATTACTTCTTCAGTAATTTCTTCACCACGGTGGGCTGGTAAGCAGTGTAAAACAATTGCTTCTGGATCTGCAAGACTTAATAATTGTTCAGAAATTTGATAAGGTTGAAAAACAGGGAACCGGTTATTTGCCTGTGTTTCTTGTCCCATACTTGCCCAAACATCAGTGTAAAGTACAGATGCACCTTTAGCTGCTGCTTCGGGATCATGGGTTAAGAGAACTTCAGTTTTTTTATTGGCTATTTCTCGAGATTTTTCCACAATTTCTGCATCTGGGGAGTATCCTGACGGAAAAGCTATTCTGATATTCATTCCCACCAAAGCACAACCCAACATCAGGGAATTAGCGACATTATTACCATCACCGACATAGGTTAAAGTTAAACCTGCCAAAGTTCCAAATTTTTCTTGAATGGTGAGTAAATCAGCCAATATTTGACAAGGGTGTTCTAAATCTGTGAGGGCATTAATTACAGGAATTTTCGCATACTTCGCAAAAGTTTCCAACTCCTGTTGAGCAAAGGTGCGAATGGCTAAAACATCCAAATAACGATCTAACACCCTAGCAGTATCCTGGATAGGTTCTCCTCGACTTACCTGAGTGACATGAGGATGAAGATCAATTACCTGTCCCCCCAGTTGATACATTGCGACTGTAAAACTCACTCTAGTGCGTGTTGAAGCTTTGGAGAACAACAAACCCAAAACTTTATTACAATGCAACTTGAGTTTTTCCGACTTTAGTTGAGTAGCCAATTCCAGAAGTTCTTGCAGTTCCCCAGAACTCAGATCCGCTAGACTTAATAAATCTCTGCCTATTAATGCTGCCATGCTTGATTATCTATAAAGAACAAATGTTTCTGCGCCTTTGTATAACCGTGTCACCAGGAATACTCCAATTGCACTGTACCAAATATTTTTGCATCAATCTACAACCTAGCGGCTAGTTTTGCCGATTTTTGGCAATCAGAAAAATATTTTGCTTACCCCCTAGACAAATCATGTCCTCATGTTATAATATGAAATCGGTGAGGCAATCAAAAACCTTCTTACCAAAATCGCCAGCATAGCACAGTGGTAGTGCATCCGACTTGTAATCGGAAGGTCGTAGGTTCAAATCCAACTGCTGGCCCTAACGAAACCCTTGAGAAATCAGGGGTTTTGTCGTTTCTACCCATGAATTCTATTTTATGGAATCTATATTTAGATATGCTGGAATATGCTGGAATATATAGGAACGTAAATTTAAATTAAGTAAGTCGGCCCAATAAAATCGATATATGTTTAGTTTTGTAAAAACCGTGAAACACCCTATTTATAAGGTATTCGTTAATTTATATTTCGTTACATAGATTGATTTTTTAACGCCGACCTACTTAGTTCAAAATTAGTTCAAAATGGATAGCAAATGGACTATCGAGGAAGTCAACGCAAGGCTAAAAGCGGGTAAGATAGGGGTTGCAGTTTGCCAACGTGGCGACAAACTTTCCCTCCGCGCCACATTCCCGCCCAAATCAGGAACAGGCAAGCCTCACCAACAATATTTAGCTTTAGGCTGTTATGCCAACCCTGCTGGTTTGCAATTTGCAGAAGCAGAAGCCAAAAAAGTAGGGGGGCTACTGGCACAAGGAAGATTTGAATGGTCAGAATATCTTGATCAGGGGTTACAATCGGCACCGATCAGCAGTGCCAAAAATTGGATACAAAAATTTGAGGTAGATTATTACAGTCGTAGGGGTAAAAGCCCCACTACGGAAACCACATGGAAATCAGACTACCTACCAGCTTGGCGACTACTAGGAGATGAACTTACGCCAGAGGCAATGTTAGCAGCCGTGGCTCAAGTACCGGCTAATACCAGAAAGAGAAAACTGGTGTGCGAAAAGTTAATAGCACTGGCAAAATTTGCAGGACAGCCCATAGACCTTAAACCCTACATCGGTAGTTATGGGATAGGGGAGACAACACCCCGCTATATCCCCAGTAGGAAAGAAATAGAAGCCAATAGAGAACTTTTAAAAAATCATTGGCAATGGGCTTATGGCATTTTGGCAACCTACGGGCTAAGACCGCACGAAGTATTTTTCTGTGAAATCTCCCCAGAACATCCATACCTGCTAAAAGTCCTACGGGGGAAAACTGGTTACAGGGAGGTTTACCCCTACCATCTGGATTGGGCAAAGAACTGGGAACTGTGGCGACAGCAAGAATTACCATGCACCGCACCCACGCTCAAAGAATATGGACAGCGAGTAACTAAAGCATTTTCTCGCGCAAACATCCCTTTCACTGCTTACTGTTTGCGCCACGCCTACTGCATTAGATTATCCACAGAATACAAAATCCCGGTGGCGATAGCGAAGCGCTGCTGCAAGCAGTTCGCTGCTAGTTGGGCGGGTCACGAACCGGGAGTGTATCTAAAAACTTATCAAAGATGGATTGGAGAATCTGAAAAACGACGGGTGTTTGAGGAAAGTATTAAAACACCAGACTAAACCACTTTTTTGCCAGGAACTTTTTTGTGAGCAACTCTTTTACTGGGACTCAAACCAAGTTTTTTCTTACAGTTTTCGATATGAAATTGATAATTCGGTTTGACCCGCCCGTTTAATCTAATATCTCGATAGTCTAAGTAGGTCGGCGGAAAAGTTTATAACTATGTAACGAAAAGTTAAGAAGAAGTATGTTCGTTAAATTTAATACGTTCTGTACTGTATTGTCCTTTTTCTCCCCTGGCTTTAACCCCATTCATTACGGCATAAGCAAGGTCTAACTCGTCCTCAAACATTTGTCCCGATAGTTCATCTTTTTTGAGATGCTGCCATTCCAATTCAATTGGATTCATTTCCGAGCAATATTTGGGCAGAAAGAAGATATATAAGTTCTGACTCTCCCATTTTGACCATAACTGTTGCACTTCCTTACATCGGTGTATTGGACCGTTATCCTGCACTATCACTCTTATTCGTCCGTTTTTTTCGGCTTCTTGCGCTTCTTGTTCCATCATTTGGATATAAGATTTGCGATTAACACCACCAATAACTAAACCGTAAACAAAGCTAACCTCATGTTGAATCAGCCCAATAATGCTTAATCTCCGTCCACGACGCTTTGTTTGTTCTAAATGTTTTTGCTCACCTCGCTGATAATATGTATAACTTGGTTCGCTCCACATACAGAACCCTGATTCATCCAAATATTTCAAGTCTATTTCTCCAGCCGCCGCAGATAGTGTCAACATCTCTAAGTCTGCTTGCTTAATTTCTCTGTTTTTGGGGTCTTGTTTTCCTTTGTGACTCTTTCTAGCTCGTTTCCAAATGACCCCCTTTTTTTGAGTACCCGTCTTAATCTGTCGGGACTCAATTGAATTTGGCGTTCGCTTTCTAATTTTTGAGCTAATTGAACACTGTTATATGTTCGTGGTTCTTTTTTTAGGCATTCTTCCAAAAATACTATGTCTTCTTCACCATACTTTGGTTTACACCCTCGACCAGGTAGTTCCCAAAGTCCTTCTATACCCTGTTTTTCCCATTTATGTAAGATTTCTCTGATTGTTTGAGGAGTCCAGTCAAAATGAGCAGCTATTTTTTCTACATACCAACCATGTGAATTTAACCTAATTACCTCGGCTTTATCTTTGACTTTTTGCGGCAAATCCCTTGTTCTTAGGTTCAACAGGGTTTTATCTTGCTCACGAGTTAAAAATACCCTTAAACGAGCACCCATATTTTAATCACCTCACTAGATTTATTTTCCGTATTTACTTATCTTTACATAGTTTGGTTTCTTTGCGCCGACTTACTTATACCTTCTTTGAAAAATCCTTCACGAACAAATTTTCTTAGTTGGTCACAAGAAATTAAACTCAGAGATTCAGCCGCTTGTTTTGTTCTTTGCCATTCCATATTCAAAACTCCTAATTGTTAATTGTTAATTGTTAATTCGATCCCACATTCCGCACCCCAAAATGTTACAGAGGGAAATTACGGAGATGAAAATCAAAGGGAGCATCAAAACAAACAGATAAAGTGAAAAAAGGCATTTGAGAAACAGTAAATCACCAAAAATGTCATCAAAATCTATTCTCAATAAGAAGCAATAAGAATGCACACCACCTGGAGAGGTCAATAGATAAGTGAAAGAAGATATTCAAGAAACAATTATAAGTTAGACTAATCAATTAAAGTAAAAAACGAAATTATAGACATAGTAAAATGGAGCTATAAATCAAAGAGATTAGCTCATCTTTACAAGAGAAATTAAATTGATAGAGATGATAATTAGCTGACTAATTGATAGTAACGTAAACAATCATCTGGTAAAAGACTCAAGATAAAATCTCTGTCCTTATTCCAATTAGAAATATGTTTCTCCTGATTGAGTGTAACCAAATGAATACACTGAAAGCATTGAAAAATCCAGCGTAAAGTAGGACGATTAGTTGCTTTGCCTAATTGATTTTTAATTGTTGATTTAGACTCCAAAAGAGCATTTCTAATATGACGTTGAGCCAAAGTATAAACCAGTAGACATAAACCCATAATCATTCCCAAAGACTCTATTCTCTCAGGACTTTTGAGGAAAATACTGTCGGCAAAAAATAATGGGTCTTTGAGAAAACCAAACCCCCTCTCACATGACTGCTGGGCTTTATATTCACTTAGCATAGAATCATTGCTTAGTTCCTGTGAATCTAAAACATTTGTCGCAATAATAAAACGTCCCGCACTCAGCAATTCTGTATTAATTTTACTTTCATCCTGGGAGACTGTAGCTGATATTTGATAGGATATTTCTCCTGAAGTATCTTTTTTATTAGATTCGATTTGAGTAACAATACTTACGTTAATTTGGTGATATTTGAATTGTTTTGATAATTTTGATAATGCCTTGATAGCATCTGCAACACATGCAAATCTCTCTTGTGATAATTTTTTCAAATCTTGCACAGCTTTTGATTCTGCTTTGATAACTTTGTGTGTGAGTTTACGCAAGTCTGATTCTCTTCTCTCCATCTCTGTTCTATTCCGGCATAATTTTCGGTTTTTGATGCTAATTTATATCCTGGTATTGCACTATCAATCAATTCTGATTCTGGTATTGTTGATATTAATGATTTTGCTGTTTTTATGCTTAATGGTACTCGACATAACCACTGTAAATCTGACATCATTTTCAGGTTTGATTCTGTATATAAGGCGCAGTCAGCTACTATGAGACTATTAACTTCTAATTGTTTGTGATATTCTACTGCTATTTTACCCCACATTCCGCACCCCAAACTGTCACAGATCAAAAAAGCCCTTAAAGTAGTACATAATAACTAAAGTCAATTCAAAAATTAAGATGCTTAATGAGAATAAGTAGCATTAAAAGGGACGTGGTGTGATAAAGTGAAACTTGGTAACAAAAGAAAAAAATGAATTGATAACCAAATAAGAAATAATTGATGACAACAGAAGTATTAGAGGAAACTGTTGTGAAATTAAAACCTCAAGAAATAGAAATTGAGAACATAGACCATCTAGGGATAGTAGCAGGAATCATAGATTCAATCGGAATAGTAGAAATAATAAATGAATTAATAGGAGTCGAAAAAGACGAAAAAGTAAATGCAGGTCAAGTGGTAAAAGCCATGATAATAAACGGGTTAGGATTTGTCTCCAAACCGTTATATATGTTTCCCCAATATTTTGAAACAATCGCCTGTGAGCATCTAATAGGAACAGGAGTAAAACCAGAATATCTTAACGACGATAAATTGGGGAGAGTCATGGATAAACTGTTTATAAAAGGCTTAGATACAATCTTTTTTATCATAGCCTTAAAAGCTGCTCAAAAATTTGGAGTATCACTATCAACATCACATCTAGACTCATCATCAATGCACGTGCATGGGCAGTATAACACTAGCTTACCATTCGTAATATTTGAGAGTCAAAAAGTAGGAAATAACCAAGAATTAGAAGAATTAGCAGTAAAATCACCAAAAGAAATAACCATCACCTACGGTTATTCCCGTGACCATAGACCAGATTTAAAACAATTCATCATAGAAATGATATGTTCAGGAGATGGAGACATCCCAATATTTTTAAAACTAGCATCGGGAAATCAAGCAGATTCATCATGTTTTGGTCAAATAGCAGTAGAATATCAAAAACAATTAGAAGTTAATAGTCTCATGGTTGCTGACGCTGCTTTATATACAGAATCAAACCTGAAAATGATGTCAGAATTACGTTGGTTATGTCGAGTACCATTAAGCATAAAAGCAGCAAAAACATTAATATCAACATTAGCAGAATCAGAATTTATTGATAGTACAATACCAGGATATAAATTAGCATCAAAAATCCAAAATTATGCAGGGATAGAACAAAGATGGTTAGTAGTGCAAAGTCAAGAAAGAAAAGAATCAGACCTGCATAAGCTCACACAAAAAATTACCAAAGCAGAATCAAAAGCTGTGCAAGATTTGAAAAAGTTATCACAAGAGAGATTTGCATGTGTTGCAGATGCTATCAAGGCATTATCAAAATTATCAAAACAATTCAAATATCATCAAATTCACGAAAGTACGGTGACTCAAGTAAAATCTAATAAAAAAGATACTTCAGGAGAAATATCCTATCAAATATCAGCTACAGTCTCCCAGGATGAAAGTAAAATTAATACAGAATTGCTGAGTGCGGGACGTTTTATTATTGCGACAAATGTTTTAGATTCACAGGAACTAAGCAATGATTCTATGCTAAGTGAATATAAAGCCCAGCAGTCATGTGAGAGGGGGTTTGGTTTTCTCAAAGACCCATTATTTTTTGCCGACAGTATTTTCCTCAAAAGTCCTGAGAGAATAGAGTCTTTGGGAATGATTATGGGTTTATGTCTACTGGTTTATACTTTGGCTCAACGTCATATTAGAAATGCTCTTTTGGAGTCTAAATCAACAATTAAAAATCAATTAGGCAAAGCAACTAATCGTCCTACTTTACGCTGGATTTTTCAATGCTTTCAGTGTATTCATTTGGTTACACTCAATCAGGAGAAACATATTTCTAATTGGAATAAGGACAGAGATTTTATCTTGAGTCTTTTACCAGATGATTGTTTACGTTACTATCAATTAGTCAGCTAATTATCATCTCTATCAATTTAATTTCTCTTGTAAAGATGAGCTAATCTCTTTGATTTATAGCTCCATTTTACTATGTCTATAATTTCGTTTTTTACTTTAATTGATTAGTCTAACTTATAATTGTTTCTTGAATATCTTCTTTCGCTTATCTATTGACCTCTCCAGGTGGTGTGCATTCTTATTGCTTCTTATTGAGAATAGATTTTGATGACATTTTTGGTGATTTACTGTTTCTCAAATGCCTTTTTTCACTTTATCTGTTTGTTTTGATGCTCCCTTTGATTTTCATCTCCGTAATTTCCCTCTGTAACATTTTGGGGTGCGGAATGTGGGCTTGACCTGCATTTACTTTTTCGTCTTTTTCGACTCCTATTAATTCATTTATTATTTCTACTATTCCGATTGAATCTATGATTCCTGCTACTATCCCTAGATGGTCTATGTTCTCAATTTCTATTTCTTGAGGTTTTAATTTCACAACAGTTTCCTCTAATACTTCTGTTGTCATCAATTATTTCTTATTTGGTTATCAATTCATTTTTTTCTTTTGTTACCAAGTTTCACTTTATCACACCACGTCCCTTTTAATGCTACTTATTCTCATTAAGCATCTTAATTTTTGAATTGACTTTAGTTATTATGTACTACTTTAAGGGCTTTTTTGATCTGTGACAGTTTGGGGTGCGGAATGTGGGATCTATTGACCTCTCCAGGTGGTGTGCATTCTTATTGCTTCTTATTGAGAATAGATTTTGATGACATTTTTGGTGATTTACTGTTTCTCAAATGCCTTTTTTCACTTTATCTGTTTGTTTTGATGCTCCCTTTGATTTTCATCTCCGTAATTTCCCTCTGTAACATTTTGGGGTGCGGAATGTGGGTTTTAATATTTAAAACAGGGAACAGGGCAGAAGCAGAGGGCAGAAGCAGAGGGCATGGGGAAAATATTTTCCACTGACAACTGACAACTGACAACTGACAACTAACCCATTACCCATTAACTACTTGCCTAACTTAATAGTGTTGCCAATTGCAGTTAAACTGTCTTCAAATAAAGCCTCACGTCCCCAGCGTTGTACTTGTTGACTTAACAACGCTTCGGCTTTTTGTTCAGAAAGAGAAGTTACTTGTTGGAACAACCCAGACGACTGAGCGCCTCCATGAGTTTCCATTCGCATACAACCGCCAGTTTCCGAACAAATCACAGTTCCGCAATTAGCTTGAATATTAGTAGAACTCAAACGCAAACCAATTAAATCACCGATAATTTCCCCCATATCAGCAATGGGAACACCTGCTAACTCAGCTTCTATGTGTTTTTGGTCTTGAGACAGGAACTGAATCGAGGTGATATCATAATCACCGTTTTCCTGTTTATAGGAAACTGGCTGCCATTCTAAGCGATTAGCTAACCAACCCAAATACAATAAGGCTTGAGCAGCATTGCCTTTTTCATAATCAATATTGACACGATCAATTTCTCTAAGAGCAGCGCGACGATTAGGCGCATCATAAGCTTGTGCTGTTAACTCCTGCCATGCTGACAACCGCCGCCAATTCAAATCAGCCAAAGGTATACCAGATTCTACTAACTTCTGCAAGCTGAGTAAATCATCTTCTGGTGTATTAAAGTTGCAAGAATCAACAATGACATTATTACAAACTGCCGCTAATCGCTTAAACAAAAGGTTGGCAGCATCTGGTGTAGTTTTCCACCAGAGGAACTTAGGCAAACCACCAATTAACAAAGCGGGAATCATGCCCCCAATCCGTTCTAAAGCCGCAGCAGTACCAGTGAGAGTAATATATTCACAACAGACAAGAGTGCTAGAAGATTGCTTTTGAATTGGGCAATAGGCAGAAACTTGTGCCTTTACCCCTTCATCATCCCCAGCAATGGGACATAAAGCAATGATCCGGCAAGGGTTGCGAATGGCAATTTCGTCAGCAATCGTGGGACTGGTAGGACTGAAAGTATAGCCTTTTGCTGCACCATGACTATCTCCATTCGGTCCGGTGTGCTGCTTTTGGAAATATTCAGCCCGTAAAGCAGTGAGAGTTTCTGCTGTCGCACTACCAGTTTCTGGAAGATGATGCTTTTTTTGTAATTCCTGCAATGCTGTTTTAGTTTGTGGTCCGAGAATACCATCAACCGGACCCTTATAAAAGCCTGTTGCAGTTAACAAATACTGGGTTTCTTCAGGTTCGTAAACCACCAAAGTAAATGTTGTAGCGCGGGTAGCGGCAGGTAAACCACCGTCGTCCCCCTGAATACCGTAACTTTGCCAAACTTTAGTGAGTTCCACCTCAATTTCGCTGAGAGAAACATCCTTGGGCGCTTGCAAAGAAAAAATTGTCGGTGCTTGGGAAATCATATTTGTCAGTTGTCAGTTGTCAGTTGTTAGTTGTCAGTTGTCAGTTGTCAGTAGGGGCGAAGCATTTGGAAGATAAATTATCGGTCATTGCCAAAAATAGTTCTCCAAATGCTTCGCCCGTACAGTTGTTCGTTGTCAGTTGTTTGTTGTTTTGGTACTGACCAATGACCAAGGACTAATTAAAGTCTGCGCCAGCGGCGACCGTCTTGGTTGATTAGTAATTCTGCTTCTTCTGGTTCCCAAGTGCCAGCTTCATACTGAGGAACGGTTGCTGGATCTGCGGGTAAATCCCATACAGACAAAGCTGGTGTAACTACTTGCCAAGCTGCTTCTACTTCGTCTGCCCGTGTAAATAGAGTTTGGTCGCCCATCATACAATCAAGGAAGAGGCGGTCATAGGCATCAGAAGTAGCTGTAATCCCAAAAGAACCGTAGCTAAAATCCATATCTACGGAACGGGTGCGGAAATCGCCACCGGGCATTTTCACATCAAACCGCAGGGAAATCCCTTCATTGGGTTGTATCCGCATGGTCAAAACGTTGGGGCTTGCTTGTTGAGAAGCGGAGGGGAACATTCTGGCAGGAACTTCGCGGAAGTGAATGGCAATTTCACTGACTTTTTTTGGCATCCGCTTCCCAGTTCGTAGGTAGAAAGGAACACCTTTCCAACGCCAGTTATCTACCATAAATTTCATAGCCACATAGGTGGGGGTGGTGGATTCAGGATTAACTCCTGGTTCATTTCGATACCCTTCTACCTGTTGACCTTTCATCCAGCCAGCACTATACTGGCCACGAATTGCTGATTTTGACAAATCATGAACATCTGCTAACCGGGTAGCTCGTAGCACCTTGACTTTTTCTGTACGGATACTATCAGCATCCATAGCGTTGGGCGCTTCCATTGCCGTTAAACAGTAAAGCTGCATCAGGTGGTTTTGTAACATATCCCGGAGTGCGCCGGCGCTTTCATAATAGCCAGCCCGGTCTTCAACGCCTACAGTTTCAGCCACGGTGATTTGTACGTGGTCAACAAATTGGCGATTCCACAAAGGTTCAAAAATGGCATTGGCAAAGCGGAAAACCAGTAAGTTTTGGACTGTTTCTTTACCTAAGTAGTGGTCAATGCGATAGACTTGGTTTTCTTTGCAAAACTTTTGAACTACTTGGTTGAGGTTTTGGGCGGAGGCTAAGTCACGACCAAAGGGTTTTTCAATCACTAAACGATGTTTTTCTGGATCATCTAGCATTCCTCCTAAACCTAGCTGCTTAATAGCTTCGGGGAAGAAGTTAGGCGCGACAGAAAGGTAGAACATCCGGTTTCCCCGTGTTCCCCGTTTCTCGTCCAGTTCAGCCAATAGGGTTTTGAGTTTTTGGTATCCTGCGGGGTCATCTATATTCCCAGGACAGTAAAATAAACCTTGGGAAAAGTCTTGCCAAAGTTCGCCTAGTTCTACACTAGCGTGGGCTTCTTCCATGCCTTTTTGCATCTGCTCACGGAAGTATTCATGACTCCATTCTCGACGGGCTACGCCGACAATGGTGGTTTCTGCGGGAATCCGTCTTTCTCTCCGCAATTTGTATAATGCTGGGACTAACTTCCGCCAAGTTAAGTCTCCAGACGCGCCAAAGATGACAATTATTTGTGGTTCGGGCATCCCTTGCTGCTGTAAACCCGCACGCAATGGATTTTCTAATAAACTGACCATAGGATTTTAGATTTTAGATTTGGGATTTAGGATTGGGGTTTAGGTACTTATCCTTGCCAATTACCCCAATTCCCTCTACAGGTGAGAATAGCTTGACTTTACCTTTTAAAGAGTTCATGAATGACACAGGAAGGACACGGAATGATTATTGCAGGTATATAGAGTACAGAATCAGAATTTAGAATCCAGAATTTAGAATCCTCTTGTAGTGCGGGCATACTTCGACAAGCTCAGTACAAGTCTTGCCCGCTAGATATGTACCTCATAACACCGGGAAGTGCTGTATAGCTAAAGTCGGTTAAAACCGACTGTTTTTCTGTTATTTGTTCTATTTGGAACATGAGCTTTGATTTTTTAATTAATTAGAGTTTTATCTAATTACCTGTTTTGATAAAAGACATGACCTTGGCTACATTTTCTTTACTACCAATAATTAATGGTGTCCGCTGGTGCAGTTTTGTGGGAATTACATCTAAAATATCCATTGTTCCTGTAGTCGCTACACCTCCAGCTTGTTCAATTAAAAATGCTAGGGGAGCAGTTTCATACAGCAAACGTAATTTACCTTCTGGTTTTTGTAGTGTGCCGGGATAGAGAAATACCCCACCCTGTAATAAAATTCTGTGAATATCGCTCACCATTGCCCCACTGTAACGGGAACTATAACCTTCTGTGCGATGAACATAACGGATATATTCTCTAAAAGATTCATCCCATTGCCAGAAGTTACCATCATTAACGCTATAGGTGGCGGCATGATCTGGCATTTTGATATTTTCTTGACAGAGAATAAACTCACCCAAACTAGGATCAAGAATGAATGAATGTACACCTGTACCTATGCTGTAAACTAGCATAGTGCTTGGTCCATAGAGAATATATCCGGCTGCTAATTGCTTGCGTCCATTTGTAAGTAGATCCTTGGCTTCACCATCAGCATCTTCTCCTTCTTGCTGACGAATGGCAAAGATAGAACCTAAACTGAGATTGTTATCTGTGTTAGATGAGCCGTCAATGGGGTCATAAAGAAGCGTATAACGACCAATGGGGCAGTTTTCGGGGATGTAGTAGGGTTTTTCCATTTCTTCGGAAGCGAGACGACAGACTAAGCCGCTTTGCTTGAACACGGAAATAAATACTTCATTGGCGTAAACATCCATCTTTTTGACGGATTCTCCCTGGACGTTGACTTCTCCAGTAAATCCCAGCACCCCTTCCATTAAACCAGCGCGACTCAACCGACGGGCAACTAATTTACCCGCTAAAGCGATACGATTCATCAGCGCACTTAAATCCTGGGCATTTGGTCCAAAGCTTTGTAGTTGTTGGAGGACGTGACGGGATAATGTTGTACAATCACGATCTAAAGCTTTATCTGTGGACAAATCTAAAGATTCTGATATTTGTGTCATGTTGTTCGCTGCTATGGGGTCATGTTCCTGCTTCTATCTTAGAAAGGGAATTTGATAACTTAAATGTGATTTTATATAAACTAAAGAATTGAATTTTTAATTTGAAGATTCTCGACTTCTTCAAGAAGTCGAGAATCTGTGTTTTTCAGTATTTTTCTCTAGATAATAAATCTTCAAAGTAGTTGACACTAAGCACGTAGAATGATACTGTGTGCCAAGTTGTGTAAATATTTTTTTGATAGTCATGGTCAAGATCAATATCTCTACCCCCCCCCATAATCGCTAAAACCCTTGCTGTAAGCGGATTTGCGGCTTCTGTTTTCCTAAGTGCAGCCCCGGCTCATGCTATTAGTTTCAATTTTCAGTTTCAGGATATAGATGGAGGTACTAACGGGTTAGTTAAGGGAACATTAAGCGGTTTAGTGGAAGGTAATAACGCTGGTCCAGGGATTACAGCAACGGTTATATCTAGTCCTGGTGGTGAAGGAGTCGGTTCTGGTTATAATTTTTCTCAAACTTTTAACGTTAATGCTTTTAAAGTTACCAGTGGTAATATAACTTTTGCTGATGCTTTGTTTGTCAATTCTGCTAACAACACCTATTTATTCTTGGGAACATCTGGGAATAACGGTCATTATAACGAGTTAACCGGCAATAATGTCGGTTATAGAGATCTTAGTAACGCGACAACACAATTCACTGCTGCAACATCTGTTCCCTTTGAGTCTAGTCCTATTGCGCTACCAGCATCATTAGCTGTTTGTTTTGGCGCTGCTAAACTCCGCAGAAACCATCTTGCTAAAAAACGTATGGTATCGGTTGAAGCCTAGTTTGATTTCATAGACAAAACACAATAACAATCGAAGCTCTAAGAGGATGTTTGAAAAGTTTTTAATGTATCAATAAACCCCTCTCCAAACCTCTCCCCGACGCGGGGAGAGGCTTTGAAACCCCCATTCCCTTGTAGGGAAGGGGGGTTAGGTTTCGGAGATTGTTGGTTTCATCTAATACTTTTCAAACAACCTCTAAGAGGATGTTTGAAAAGTTTTAGGTTGTGATTTTAGGCACTTACAGATCCCCCCTAACCCCCCTTGTTAAGGGGGGAACTAGAGTCAAAGTCCCGCTTTTTAAGGGGGATTTAGGGGGATCTAAAAATATTTGATACACCATGAGGGACTTTTCAAACACCCTCTAAACTGGTGCAAATGAGTGTTTCTGATTTGTTCCCTATTCCCTTCTTTTGTAATCAACAACAAGATCCCCGACTTCTTAAAGAAGTTGGGGATCTAAAAATTTTTGTATATTTTGCACAAATTCTAAAGTGTTTTCTAGATGAATATTATGCCCGACTTGAGGAATTATTTGTAATTTAGCCAAGTTGCATTTTTCAGTCATAGCGATATTAATATCAACAAATTTTTCGTCTTTCTCACCAACTAATAATAATAGAGGAATAGTATTTTTAGTTAGCAATTCCCATAAACTAGCTTGAGAACCTGTTCCCATAAACTGTAATGACTTGACTAGGTTTAAAGGATGATTTGTTAATCTACTGGATATCATAGATTGGTATTGAGGATGATTTTTGATATCACCAAAAATTGGCTGTTGATACCAATTATTGAGAAAGTCATAAAAATCATCTTGATTGATGATTCTAGATAGTTTTCTGGCTATTTGAGTATCACCTTTAATTCTGGCTAATCTTGCGGTTTCTGTTGCTAAACCTGGAGAAGCAGATTCTAAAATGACTTTAATAAACCTATGGGGAAAATGCAAAGTCAAATATAAAGCCAATCTTCCTCCCATTGAGTAACCAATTAAATAACATTGGTCAATTTTTAATTCATCTAATAATTGAATAATAGCTGCGGCTGTAGATGCCATAGGATAGCATTCATCGTCTAAAACCTGAGTTTTGCCATGCCCAGGTAAATCAATGGTCAGATAGGAAAAATCAGCAAATAGTAATTTTATAACTTCATCAAATTCATGAATATTACCCATAAAACCATGTAAAAGCAGAATTATTGGTTTGTTTGGTTGATGATTTAAATAATAGTGAAATTGATATTTATGGATAATCAAGGTAAAAATCTATCTAAAGCAGCTTTTAATTGTTCAATCTCTAATTCTATATTCCCCTTTTGGGCGGCTCTACCGATACACTCAGTTAAATGTTCATCTAGGACAATTCTGGCTACTTTATCTAATGCCCCACGCACAGCAGCAATTTGTAATAATACATCAGGACAAGGGGTATTTTGCTGTACCATTGTTTTAATTCCGCGAACGTGACCTTCTATGCGCGATAGTCGGTTAACAATCCGCCGTAATGACTCTTCACTGTGGACATGAGGATGAACAGAATCAGCCTGATTGTGTGTATAATCTGGATGGTTGTGATCTGATGTAGGTAAAGATTCGTTAGTTACTGGGTTTGCTCCATTCATGGGTATTCTCTGCATATTTTTTAGCCATTTTGGCTTTAATTAATATTTTAGCCCAGAGAGCGCAGGGGAAGATGAAAAAATATCCTGCACTTTGAGCCAAGATTCCGTGAAATCAAAGAAACTTTAAATGAGCGAAAATGTCAATAAACCAGAATTCTGATCTGGATCTGTAAAAATAGGTGTAGATAGATTTATCAAGAAACAGCAAAAATTAGGCTTGTAGATTAGGTTGTGATTATGCGATTGTCCCAAATGTCCCGGTCTATCCGAAAACTCAGTACCCATATTTTAGCGATTTTTATAGGAGTGATGTTGACTTTCACCTCCCTGCGGGTATTACCTTCAGCCGCAGAACCGGGTCCGAATCCTGTCACTGAGTCATTGACGAAAATTGCTCAAAAGCCTTCTCCCGCTACGGCTGTGATTGGTAGTCATAGTTTTGTGACAGCAGCGGTCAATCGGGTAGGTTCAGCAGTGGTGAGAATTGATACAGAAAGAACGATTACGCGCCGAAATGATCCGATGATGGAAGATCCGTTTTTTCGGCGGTTTTTTGGTGATAGCTTTCCCCAACAATCACCGACTGAACAGTTACGGGGTTTAGGTTCTGGTTTTATTATTGATAAAAGTGGCATAATTCTCACTAATGCTCACGTAGTTGATAAGGCTGATAAAGTCACAGTCCGTCTGAAAGATGGTCGCACCTTTAAAGGTAAAGTTCAAGGCATTGATGAAGTTACAGATTTGGCTGTAGTTAAGATTAATGCTGGTAAGGATTTACCTGTTGCAGATTTAGGTAATTCTGATCATGTTCAGGTAGGAGATTGGGCGATCGCTGTGGGTAATCCGCTAGGATTTGATAATACCGTCACCTTGGGGATTGTCAGCACCCTCAAACGTTCCAGCGCTCAAGTAGGAATCAGTGATAAACGGTTAGACTTCATTCAAACTGACGCAGCTATTAACCCCGGTAACTCCGGTGGACCATTATTAAATGGTTTGGGAGAAGTGATTGGCATTAATACTGCAATTCGCGCCGATGCGATGGGGATTGGCTTTGCAATTCCTATTGATAAAGCTAAAGTAATCGCTGCTCAATTGCAACGTGATGGCAAAGTTGCTCATCCCTACTTAGGTGTGCAAATGGTGACACTAACACCGGAATTAGCAAAACAAAATAACAATGATCCTAATTCCATGTTTGCAATTCCTGAAGTCGCGGGTGTTTTAGTCATGCGGGTTGTTCCTAATTCTCCGGCTGCAACTGCGGGTATCCGTCGCGGAGATGTGATTTTGCAAATTAACAATAACCCTATTACTAGTGCTGAACAGTTGCAAGGTGTGGTAGAAGACAGTACCCTTGGTCAAGCGTTGCAAGTGAAAGTGCAAAGAGGTAATCAGACACAGATGCTTTCGGTTCGTACCGCTGAGTTGAAAGATATTTCTTAGTTAGTTTTGAATTTTGAAAATGGGGGTATGCGTAGGTATCCCCGTGACTATATCTATTTCTGCTTTAATCGTCTAAGTGTAAAAGTTTGCGGTAAAAAGATTTAGGAAAATCGCTGATGCTATTTCGCTTATAGTTTTCCATTAGTTCAATTAAAAAACTAATAAATTCAAAACTTGGCATCATTACTTCATAAGTTAGTTCAGAGTTAGTCTCAAACTGAATCCGGCAAATGGTTAAATCTGAGGGTAAAGTGGCATCATTCCAAGTCGCAACAAAAGAAATATTCTTACCACCCTCAATTTTACGCTGTCCCTCCAACTGACGTGTTTTATAAAGACTGATGGCATAGGGTAATAAATTTCGCTTACTACCCTGAATATAAGGTAAATAGACGGTAGCTTGTTGTTGATTTGCAGGTTGGAGTTGATCAAAAGACGTATTACCAGACATTTTTGTAGATTCCTTCAATTATTCGCCATTTTTTGGGAGTTTGGGTTAAGCCAAGCCAAACCCAACCTCCGAATTCAGACTTTTTTTACTTTAGCTAAGTAAGTAGACGAAAATAAATCAAAGTAGATTAAGTAATGTAAAAAATCTGGAGATGATTTCGTAGTAAGGGCTTCAGCCCTCAAATGAGGAATAAGTTCCTCACTACAAACTTTGAATTATTCAAGCCGTTCTACTTAAAGTATTGTCAAACTAAAGTGGCTGTGGCTTTGAGGGCAAAAATTTTCTCAATTATATCTTCAACTACCTGATCCGGTGTCGAAGCGCCAGAAGTAACCCCAACTTTAATTTTCCCTACTGGAAGCCAGTTTTCTGTAATTGCCAATTCTCCTGTTAATTGCCGATGTTCAATGTTATTAATTGATTGAATCCGTTCCACACAATCAATGTGATAGGAAGGAATATCCCGATCAAAAGCAATTTGTTGTAATTGGGTAGTATTTGATGAATTAAACCCCCCAATAACTATCATTAAATCTACCTTTTCTTCCACTAATTCCAGCATAGCATCTTGACGTTCTTGAGTAGCATCACAGATAGTGTTGAAATTTTGGAAATGCTGATTTAACTCTGCTGGTCCATATTTCTGCATCATGGTTCGCTCTAGCATTTTCCCGATTTTTTCGGTTTCATCTTTGAGCATGGTTGTTTGGTTAGCAATACCTACCCGTTCTAAATCTTGATCAGGATCAAATCCCGCAGAACAAGCTTTAGCAAACTTAGCTAAAAATTCCTGACGATTGCCACCATAGAGAATATAGTTAATGACATATTCTGCTTCTTGTAAATTTAAAACAATCAAATATTTCCCAGCAAAAGAACTGGTCGCAACGGTTTCTTCGTGCTTGTATTTTCCGTGAATAATTGAAGTGTAATCACCTTTTTTGTGCTTTTCGACAGTGTTCCAAACTTTAGAAACCCAAGGACAGGTAGTATCAACAATTTGACAACCTTTATCATTGAGAATTTGCATTTCTTGAACACTGGCACCAAAAGCTGGTAAAATCACCACATCACCGCTACCAACAACAGAAAAGTCTTTTACTTGATCAATAACGGGAATAAATTCTACCTGCATTTCCTGCATTCGTTTATTCACAGATGGATTGTGAATAATTTCGTTAGTAATCCAAATGTGTTCTGTCGGGAAATGCTGACGGGTTTCATAGGCCATGGCTACAGCCCTTTCTACACCCCAACAAAAGCCAAATGCTTGGGCTAGTTGGATTGTGACATCACCACGGTTGAGAGTGTAGTTAGAATTGCGGATTTCCTGAATTAAGTTACTTTGAAACTCAGACTGTAACTGAGTGGCTACTTCCGCCTGATGACCAAAGCCCTTACGATTATAATTGGCTGAATGTTGGAGGCTGCGTTTAAAAGCTTTTGTATCCATTTGAGATTGACCACTAATAATTACTATTTTTGATTTTCTCGCGCTTGGAGCCGATTTAGATAGAAATTTTGGATTTATATCCTATTTGTTGACTTTACCTTTTGTGGTTGAGGAAGTTGGGGTGTTAGTTGTTGGTTAGTATACATTTGCAAAGCAGTCCGCCAAACTAGATAACCAGGGGGACTCAGATGTAAACCGTCGGTGGTAAAATTTGAACGAAGATTACCTTGTTGATCGGTGAATAGGGGATGTAAATTGAGATATCTCGCGCCTTTTTTAGTAGCGATGTTATTCAGTTCCTGATTTAATTTGCGAATTCGAGAATTGGGAATAGCTAGGAGTTTTTCTTTTCCTTCCCAAGTTGTCCCCCCCGCACCATGTGGCAAAATTGACTGAATGACAATTTCTGCTTGGGGGTGTTTTCTGCGTAGATAGCTGATAATTTGGCGATAATTAGTGATAATTTCCTGATCGTCTAGCCCGCGAATTAGATCATTAATACCTACCATCACCAAAATCATATCTGGTTGGGTGCGGTCAAAGAAATCTAATCTTTGTAACAGTCCATTGCTAACTTCGCCGGAAATTCCTTGATTTAGCCAATTTCTATCTTCCGGTAATAATTCTGGTGGAAACCATAAACTCAGAGAATCTCCCGCTAGTATGGTTAACCGTTGGGGATTTTTGTCAGCGGTTATTTTAGCTTCTTGCTTGAGCATATCCAACCATTGGGGATAACTGAGTTGATGACGGGGGCCTAACTCTGGTGGTACATATTGATTTTTCCAGTTAAGGTTAACTGGTTCTGGGGGATTTGGGATAGCTGTCGTTGCTACCATAGGGGTTATTTTTTGCTGTCGCCAAATCAATAAAATGACCGCTAACATTAGGATAAGGTTAGTTAACAGTGACAAGAATCCCCAAGCAGGAAAGGTTTTTACACGGTTAAACACGACTGATAAAAATGACCAATATTAAACTTCATTGTAAATCTGGTAAGAGAGATACACAAATAAAAAATCTGCCAAAATTTCTGGTGGAGTTTTCTAATTGGTAATTGAGATCAAGATTATAGGATTAACGGCTCAGAATCTAGTTTCTTTGAGAAAATGCGGTTTATTTCTGAATGTAGAGACGTTATAGGTAACGTCTCTACATTATCTATATCTATTTGTTAGAAATTCGATCTGCAAACTCGGAGTTATAACCTTCTTCTCCGTGTTCGTTAATATCCAAACCTTGATCTTCAGTTTGATCCGGAACTCGTAAACCAATTGTAGCCGCAATAATTTTGAGAATGATCCAAGTCCCGACAGCCGCAATGATATAGGCTAGGGCGATCGCTCCTAATTCTACAAATAATTCACCGAAGTTACCACGCAATACCCCATCTTTACCGCCGCTATTAACTTCGGTTGTCGCCAAAATAGCTGTTAAAATTGCGCCAATCGTCCCACCAACGCCATGAACGAAATAGGTATCTAAGGCATCATCAATCCGCAATTTGTGCTTGAAACTGACAGCATAGAAGCAGAAGAAGGCGGTAATAAAACCGATGAGAATTGCTCCTAGAGGTGTGACAAATCCGGCGGCTGGGGTGATCCCAACTAAACCAGCTACCGCACCTGTGGCCGCGCCTACTGCGGTGGGTTTTCCCCGTAATGTGGCTTCTAAAATTAACCACATTAATCCCCCAGCGGCGGCTGATGTATTGGTAGCAACAAAGGCAACTGTAGCTACTGTTCCTGCGGATAAGGCGCTACCAGCATTAAAACCGAACCAGCCAAACCAAAGTAAGCCAGCACCTAACAAAATAAAGGGGACGTTATGGGGAGGGCTAAGACGATCTGGATAGTTTTTTCTGGGGCCGAGAACAATTGCTGCTACCAATGCTGACACACCGGAACTAATATGCACTACTGTCCCACCAGCAAAGTCTAGAGCGCCGATGCCGCCATATAAACTTAAAAATCCTCCTTTTGCCCAAACCATGTGTGCCAGGGGTGTGTAGATGAAAGTTGACCAGAGCAGGACAAATAGGCAATAGGCGCGGAAACTCATCCGTTCGGCGATCGCTCCTGAAATTAAGGCTGGGGTAATAATTGCAAACATGGCTTGATAGATCATGAATGCTTGATGGGGAATTGTTCCAGCATAGGAATTCATATCAGCGTAGGCTGGATCTGCGGCTTTGAGGGCATCTTCATAGCCCATGTGGGGTAAATAGCCTTGAGTTTCTAAACCCACATTTCCAAGTATCCAATTCCAACCACCGATGATGGAGTTACCTGGTGCAAATGAAAGGCTATAACCCCAGAGAATCCAGGTGACTCCGACAATGGCCATCAACACAAAACTCATCATCAATGTGTTGAGGATATTGCGCGATCGCACAAACCCACCATAAAAGAAGGCTAATCCCGGTGTCATTAGCAATACTAAGGCTGATGAAATCAGCATAAATGCTGTATCGCCTGAATTAGGAGGGGGTGCAGCAGCGGCTTCTGCAAGGGCATTTCCTGTTAATAACCCTACCAACAGAAATAGGGTTAAACACCCAATAATGACTACTTTTTTGAACATTTATTTTCGCTCCTCTGTGTCTACAATATTAGTCTTAATTAAATATAATTCGTATTATTTGCTACTTTTTTCTGTCTTTAAAGTTACTTAATGTTTAATTTTTCAGTAATTTTCGCAAAAATCTGATCTTTTATCTAACTTAAAATTTGCACTAAGGTTCATTTTATTATGCAATATTTACATTTCGTTGATACTTTGCGGTTTTAAAGTTCTGGTTTCTGCTCTTTCTAAAGCAGTTAGAAGACGCGCTGCATTTTGAGATGAGCGCAGTAAATGAGTTGTTTCTAATCAACTTTCTAATTCGTCAGCAGCAATAGGGGGGAGGTTTGCACCATCAGGTTGGGTAATCATCATTACTTATCTATCTGCAACTACTTGAGCGCAGATGTCAGCTAGGTTATTACGAGCATCTGTTAAGCTTTCTCACCCGTCTGGGAATTAATTCCCAGTCTCATAGCCGAAGTCCGTTAAAACGGACTCAAAGATTATTCTAGTCGTCTTGAGACGACTTTTGCCAGAAGAAAAAAATTAATAAAAAATTAATAATAAATGGCACACGCAGCTTTATAATAATGTTGATACAATGACATACTGTACAGTATGTTTTCTCAAAAGCGGAAAAATAGAAAAGTTCATTTAATTTAACGGGTGTTTACTATGAAGTTTAATGTTTTTGTTGATGGTAGCTGGTTATTTAAAATCTGTGGGGCTAACAAAGCTTTGTCTCAAAGAACGTATCAAAAAGACAGGAATTTCAACTTGGATTTCAATAAGTTAATTAAATTAATACAAGATAAGCTTATAAAAAGTTTTGAAATTTTTTCAATTGAGAAAGGTGATTTTTATCTATTTTCAGCAATATTTGATTATGAAGAAAATCAAATTCGTAAATGGCATACTGAGAATAATGAGCATCTAAAAAATATTAAAGATATTGATGCTTTTATAGAAAAATTTAAAAGAAATGTAAATGCAAGAGAAACATTTATAAAATCATCAGAAAATGCTGGCTTTGATATTTCAGGTGTACACCACGTTACCTTGAAACCTTGGATGTGTAAAGCTTTAAACGAATTCAGGTATCAGGAAAAAATGGCTGATACATCCCTGGTTGCTAGGCTAGTTGAGCATACCCTGATAGGTCTAACAGAAACAGATATTCAAGTTGTTATTGCAGGGGATTTAGATATTTTACCAGGAATAAAAACAATTATTCCAGACTATACAAAAAAATTGATTTTGGTAACGATTACTCCTGAACAATATGATGAATCAACTTAAGCTTCATCTTTTGAATTGAGTAATTTTAAGTTTGACCATGACCCAATTCTCTTAGAGCGAGAAGTCGTACATATTATGCAAGGTAATTATGTAGCTTCATGCAATAATCCTGAGTGCAAGAGAGTGTTTTCATCCCATGTTAAAATAACGATGAATAGTAGTCTTTGTCCAAAGTGTAAGCAAGAACGTTCTAGATAAATTCTAAACATTATGCTCACACTGACGTATTTGAAGTATTTTAAGCATAGATAACACGCAAAGAGTCTAATTCCTTCATGTCAGTAACAACTTTACGTAAAGTTTCACTGAAATAGAAAACTTCATAATTAGGTGCAAGTTCTTTTTGTAGTTGCTTCCATAAACTAATACCTTCTGCTTCAAAAGCCGCTTTAGCCTCTAAACTGGGAAAACCTGATGAATTAGGATCTTCCCAGTTTAATTTCGCATCATAAATATCTGCCCATTTTTCTAAGCGGCTAATTGTTTCTTTGCTTAGTAGCAGTGTTTGAGGGTCAATATCTCCAGCTTTATCATAACTAGCCCACCATAGTGGGTAGCATCCATAATCGGCCATGAGTTTGATTTTGTCTGCCATAGTGAGTTTACCAAGTTATAGGAGAATAGGGTTCAGTTAAGGGTTTTTCAGATACTATTAGGTAACGAAATTTCAATGGTTTCAACCCCTTGTGATTTAGTTAACTGAACCGTATTGAGTTATAGGGAAGTCCTGGGGTTAGCCCCAACTATATATCCATTATCGCTTACAGTCACAGAGATGTAATGGGTTTTACCATTAAAGTTAACTTCATAAATAGGGCGTTTTTTTCTTCCTTGATAACCAACTATTTTACCTTCTATTACTGCTGTAATAATTGCATCTGGTATTTGGTCTGCTTCTATTCCTTGACCCGCAAATTGTGAAGAATGTTCTTCTAATATATGTTGAAGCCCTGCTTCAGATGTTCCTTTTTCTAAAAAGACAATTTTACCATCAGGAGTTTGAGCTATACTCTTTACCTCCTCTGGTGTGTGCTTAATCCCATTTTTACGGAGTGCTGCTAAGAGTGAGACCTTATCCTGCTGTTTATTTAATTCTGTCATTATAAGTATTTTTAATAATTTTTAATAATAATCTTTATTGTGCTTTATAAATAGTAATTTGTCAACTATTTTGCAAAGGAGATTGAGAGGTAAAGATCATCAATGAATCCTTACCGCTTAATCTTCTTAACTAACCCCCAAACCTACGCCCCTACAGACTCCTTAGCTGCATACAAAACCTCAGCCGAAATATCCTTAAACCCACGCTCACGGGCAAACTTTTCAGTATTTCGCTTCACTTTCCCGCGCACAAAACCAGGAATTTTATTCAATTCTGCTTGGCCGTCTTTTGTCCAATTCAAACCAGATTCCGCAGAAATTCCTTTGGTAATCACTTCTTTTATATCGTGTCCACCAAAGATTTCTAATAAGTTATCTTCCATTCCCAAAGTGAAGGAATTGTAGATTAAATCAGTGATTTGATTTGTACCTTCATAACCCATAAATGGTTTGTAACCAATGGGGAAATTTTGAACGTGAATAGGTGCTGCAATCTTAACAAAGCTTTACGCAGAAATTTCAATACTTTCAATAACTATGGTTTTCAACATAGACATGGTATAATTACAATTATTATTGATAGCAAACAATACTGTGTTAACCCCCATCCTGGTTTAACTGCGGGAAGCTACCAATATAATCGGACTTATGGTAAACTCAGACTCTTAACTTCGCTGCAATGCCATCCTCCGCGAAAAAGAGGCTAGTAATTATCTAAGTCATAAGTCAATCTGTTGCCTCTGTGTATTAAAATATTGATGCAGTATTTTCTCTGGAAAAGTTGTACCCAAAAACTTCGTTTCTACATTTGTAAGATTTAGGATTAAACTATGAAATTTCCATTAGCTGCTCCCGTATTAATTGCAACTTTAGCTCTATCTAGTGGTTTAGGATTAACGTCCACAGTCCAAGCCAAGCCTCCTGTTGATAATTCAGTCAATAATGTACCCGTTGATAATGCAGGGGTTAGTGATTCAGCGGTCAATGGTACTAAATTTAGTTGCGTTGCGGAAAATAATGGTAACGTGGCTACAATTGGTCAACGTCCCGGTGGACAGCCAATTCCTTTAATTATTTGGACTAAAAAGGGTGCTGATGCTTTTGGTGGAAAGTATAGTCCACAAAAACGTTGCGGTATCGTCACACCAAAATTGAATAAAGCTGTAGCTGACAGTGGTGGTAGTTTGAAAGATGTCGTTTTAATGACTGGCAAGGTTAGTGGTAGTACCGTAATTTGTGTAGTCTCGATGACAGATAGTGGTTGTAATAAAAACAATGTTCTTCTGACGCTGAAACCGGAAAATGCTGAAAAAGCAGAAGAAATTCTGTCTCAAATCGTGAAAATTAGCCGTGAAGGTTCGAGCGCGACTGCAATTTTAGAAACAACTGATAATCGTGTTCAAGTAAATTTAGGAGATTGGGAAAAAGCAACTATGGGTAATGCAAATCGTAAATCTGCAACTCCAAAATTTTAGTTGATTATTTTGTCAGGGTTTAGCGAAAAATACTGAACCCTGATTCCTACTTATTTTTTTGTCATTTTTTATCAATTTTCGGAAAATTATTGCATGATCAATCATATTTTTTTCTTATATAAAAAATCTTTTTTATTATTACTCCTGACTATATTTATGAGTAAGTTTTTTCTGGACTCAAATGCTCAAGCTGTAACTTTATCTGAGCAAGATTTGAGAAATTCAGTCCAGACAATCAATGTCAATGCCTCAGAAATTGCCAAACAAGTAACTGTCAGAATTATCACTAAGTTTGGTTCTGGATCAGGAGTAATTATTAAGCGTTATGGGCAAACTTATCTAGCACTAACAAATCATCATGTAGTGGCAGATAACCCTAAAAATGGCTATCAAGTCATGACGGTTGATGGTAAGCTGTATTCAGCACGGGATAGGACTCAAGTTAAAATTGCGACCTTGGACTTGGCATTGGTAGAATTTACTAGCAAACAAAACTATCAAGTAGTAGAATTGCAGAAATTACCAAAAATACTAGAGGGAGAAAAAGTATATGCAGCAGGGTTTCCGGCCTGGAATTTTATCCGAGAAGGAAACAAAATTACCAGATTTGAAGAAACTCGTAATTGGGGAATTAGAGCTTTTCATTTAACAACGGGAAAGATCGAAATGCAACTTGCGAAAACACTTCCTGGAGGTTACCAAGTTGGTTATACTAATGATGTTAGGCAAGGGATGAGCGGTGGACCACTTTTAAATCAAAAAGGAGAATTAATAGCAATTAATGGCTTATTAAAGTATCCCTTCCAGGGGATTAAGGCTTTTACTGATGGTTCTGTACCTAATCAACAAATTTATGCAAAAATAGACTCTTTAAGTTGGGCTATTCCTATTACTAAAGTCATTGATTTTATGGAGACACAAAATCTAGTTGAGCAAAATTTACATAATTACTGAAAAAAAATCAAAAATATTGAATATGCTTTTAATAACTAATCAATTAACTAGGGTGTTTTTGGCAATAACAGCAATGGCTATGACTATTCCAGCATTAGCTAACAGTGTACCTCAAGGAATCGCCGAAAATGTCAGAGAATCTATAGTCCAAATCAATAGCAAAGATAATGGTTCTCCTGGAGGTTCAGGAGTGATTATTGACGAAGAAAATAATATTTACACTGTATTAACTGCCAATCATGTTGTTTGTAGTGCCATAAAACGACCAGGGAAGATTAATTGCTCTCAAGATATCAATTACTCAATTCGTACCTACACAGGGAAAGAGTATGTTATGAAAAATCGTCAAGTTTTACAGACAGATCAAAATGGAGTTGATTTAGCAATTATTACATTTCAAGCTCCAGACTCAGAATATTATCGTCCTGTTGTTATTGAAGATAAGCCATTGGAAATTGGTACAGACATTTTTGTTGCTGGTTTTCCAGCCGTATTTGGCAGAAAAGGTGCAGATAGAGAATTTGCTTTTACAGGAGGGAGAATTGTTTTTAATCAGAATCTCCGAAATGGTTATAGTTTGGTTTATGATGCCAATACTTTGACTGGTAATAGTGGAGGAGGTGTATTTGATATTAATGGCAATCTTGTAGCCATTCACGGACTTGCAGATGCTACTAAATCGGGATTTAATGCCGGCATTCCTATTAAAACTTATTTGCAGTTAACCAAAGGGAAAGTTATCTCAAGTGACACGGAGACAATCCCCCAATCTGAGCCAGCAAAAATCTCCTCCAATGACCGAAATTTGCAGATTATTCAAAATTTCGGATACAATCCTACAGCTTGTGAACCTGGTAGACAAGTAGTATCAATTATGTTTGGCAATAAAGAATACTGTGTTGAGCCTAGACCTCCTTTAACTGGTCTAAAATACCGATATAATTCGACTACTAATCAATTAGAGCTTTTCGATGCACCAAAATCTAATAACCCTAATAACCCTAATATAGGTTTATAAGGAAAATGCCGCCAAGGTGGAGATTTTAAATTTTATTGAAAATGACACAAAAAATGTTAATGTAAATAGCTTTAAAATACCCTGTCATTTATCAATATGTCAGTCTCTATCACTATCTCTCAACTGCTTGAAGAACTTCAAGCTGAATCGGTGAATGTATCTGCGTCTACCTTAACTCAGTTGGGGATGGGGATACAAACAGATACTCGCATTTTGCAACCGGGTGAAGTCTTTTTGGCTTTGCGAGGAGAAAAGTTTGATGGACATGATTTTGTCGCGACAGCGATCGCCAAAGGGGCTATAGTTGCCATAGTTGATCATGCTTACAAAAATCCCGGTTTTCCGGTTTTGCGGGTTAAAGATACTTTAAAGGCATATCAACAAATTGCTAAATGGTGGCGTGAAAGCTTTACTATTCCTGTAATTGGCATCACAGGTTCAGTAGGGAAAACTACAACTAAAGAACTAATTGCCGCAGTTTTAGCCACAAAAGGAAAAGTTCATAAAACCTACGGGAATTTTAATAATGAAATAGGAGTCTCCAAAACCCTGTTAGAAATGGGTCGAGAAAATGACTTTGCTGTGATTGAAATGGCAATGCGAGGCAGGGGACAAATTGCCGAACTGACAGAAATTGCTAAACCGACAATTGGGGTAATCACCAATGTAGGCACAGCACATATTGAGTTACTTGGTTCAGAAGAAGCCATTGCTGAAGCTAAGTGTGAATTATTAGCAACAATGCCAAATGATGGTATCGCCATTCTTAATCATGATAACCCCTTATTAATGACAACAGCAGCGAAATTTTGGCAAGGGAAAGTTATCAGTTATGGCTTTTCTGGTGGTGATATCCAAGGAAAATTAATTGATAGTGAAACTGTAGAAGTTGCTGGCATCCGTTTACCTTTACCTTTACCTGGTCGTCATAATGCTACCAATTTTTTAGCAGCTTTAGCAGTAGCTAAGGTATTAGAAATTGATTGGCAATTATTACAATCTGGGGTCATGGTAAATATGCCCACAGGTAGAAGTCAACGCTTCACTTTAGCTAATGATGTGGTGATTTTAGATGAAACCTATAATGCCGCCCCAGAAGCCATGTTAGCGGCTTTGCAGTTGTTAGCAGACACACCCGGAAAGCGGAAAATTGCGGTTTTAGGGGCAATGAAGGAATTAGGAGAAAGATCCCCAGAACTTCATCAAAAAGTCGGGGAAATGGTCAAAAGTTTGCATCTTGATGGATTATTAGTATTAGTTGATGGTAAAGATGCGGAAATTATGGCTAATAGTGCCGATAATATATCTTGTGAATGTTTCACTAATCATACCGATTTGGTAACAAGATTAAAAACATTTATGCAAACAGGCGATCGCTTATTATTCAAAGCAGCCCATTCTGTGGGATTAGATCGAGTTGTCAACCAATTACGGGCAGAATTCACCAATTAAAAAGAGTTGAAAATTGTATTTTCAATATGTTGTCTATTTGCTATAGTTTAGACAAAACAAACTTAATTAAGTCGGTATTTTCTCAGAAATATCATCCACAAGAAAATTACATCTTTTGTAGAGATGTTGCATAAAACATCTCTACCATATAGCAAAAAACAATCTAAAAAGTCGTTTAACGAATGAAAATAAACCATTAATTGTTATCAATAGCTAGACAAAAATATTTCAATAAAGTCTTATCCATTGAGATCAAAGCCTTGAATTTATGGATTATTTTTGGAAGAATCAAAAGTAAGGTTAGTCAATATCAAGTCTAATCTCATTTGTTTGATATCAAGACAATATATAATAAGGAGGAATTATCATGGCTAATATCCAAATATCTGCACTACTTCCTATCGGTTATGATTTATTTAATGATCCCGCTAGTTTTCTCAATGAACTAGCTAATGAGGAAGTACAAAATGTTATTGGTGGAGGTTATCATAGTTGTTGGTCTCATAAAAACAATTACTCTCACAACAATTCCAAGAGTGGTTATAACGGAAAATATTGGGGTCATTAAAATTAGAAAATAGCTGTTAGTTAACTAACAGCTATTACTAATAGTCAGAATAGTAATTTTTATTTTTTACTACTATTCTGACAGGTTATAAAAAAGTCAAATATCAGGTTTATAGCAATCGTGAAATTCTGACTTCTGTTGTAATTACTTACCAAAAGAAAACAATTGTGGAGAATTTTTTCGCCACATAATTACCAAAAGATTAGTTAATAAACAGGTAATTGCTAGGGATAACAAAATATAAGTTGGTGGCATAACTACACCAATCATGAACCAAGTGTAAACGTGCAGAAGCATGATACTAGCAAACAGACAAGCAAATCCAACAGATATCCACACCTGAAGCATGGGACGATTTAGGAAGGTGAGGACAATTGTGAATAAGGTTGTCAGGATATTAGCTGGAACAAGAAAGGCACAAATGCCTATACAGTTGTTGCGGGAAAATTCGATTAAGGTGTTGAAATCTAACATTAATTTTTGGGGATAATTGTAGGTTCTTATTATTAAGTTTTATTATCAATAATATCATTAATAAAATCATAGTACCTTAAAAGTGAGTAATTACGCCATTTATGTAACAATTTTTAAAGAATTAGCCTTGGCAACTAAATTTATTAATGATAGAGACGCTGTCAGAAACGTCTCTACAATGTCTCCCAGATGAAAAACTCTCTCCGATTAACCCATCAAAATCACAGTATCAATAACGTGAATCACGCCATTATCAGCATCAATATCTGCTGCTAAAACTGTGGCATTTTTTACCTCAAAACCATCATCACAATTAATTTTAATAGGAGAACCTTCCACAGAAGTTACAGTACCAAGTTTTGCTAAATCAGCCTTTGTTAACTTACCAGGCACGACGTGATAGGTTAAAATCCTTGCTAACTGAGGAATATTTTGTAATAAAGTTGTAATCGTGCCTGGGGGTAACTTAGCAAAAGCGTCGTCAGTTGGTGCAAATACGGTGAATGGACCAGGACTTTTTAATGTTTCCACTAACCCAGCAGCTTGGACAGCCGCCACTAAAGTTTTAAACGCATCATTACTAACTGCAATATCAACAATATCAGGCATTGACTTTACCTCTCATCTACCAAAGGTTCTAAAAAATAGTAAATCATGTTTAAGTTTTATTAATGACAATTCTGATAAAATATATTCTGATGATTTTCTGAATATTTTTTTATACATAAAATGGATAAACGCACTTATGCAATATTGGGGACTGGTGCATTAGGTGGATTTTATGGTGCAAAACTGCAAAAATCCGGTTTAGAAGTTCATTATCTACTCAAAAGTGATTATCAACAGGTAAGCGAACAAGGTTTAATTATTGAGTCTAAAGACGGTGACTTTACCCTTTCTCAAGTTAATGCCTATAACAATGTAGACAAGATGCCACAGTGTGATGTGGTTATAGTATCACTAAAAACTACCCAAAATCAACTTTTACCAGATTTATTACCGCCAATAGTTAAAGATGACGGGGTAGTATTGGTATTACAAAATGGATTGGGTATAGAAGCAGAAGTTGCGGAAATTGTGAATAATGTCCACGTTATTGGGGGTTTATGTTTTCTCTGTTCTAATAAAGTTGCACCAGGACATATTCATCATTTAGATTATGGACAAATTACATTAGGTGAATATACATCTAATTATCAATCAATTGGCATTACTAAAAAAATGCGAGAAATTGCCGCAGATTTTGAAAATGCCGGTATATCAATAGAACTATTAGAAGATTTACTATTAGGACGTTGGAAAAAGTTAGTTTGGAATATTCCCTATAATGGCTTATCTGTGATTCTTGATGGGAGAACCGATGAATTAATGACAGATATATATACTCGTCAGTTAGTAGAAAGTTTGATGTGGGAAGTAGTTATAGGGGCAAAAAGTACGGGCAGAATTATTCCTGAAAGTTTCGTTCAAACCATGTTAGATTACACCGTGAAAATGAAACCTTACCGCACCAGCATGAAAATTGATTTTGATGAAAAACGTCCTTTAGAATTAGAAGCAATTTTTGGTAATCCATTAAGAAAAGCAGAATTAGCAGGTGTAAATTTGCAGCAAATTCGTTGTTTATATCAACAATTGAAGTTTTTGGATATGAGAAATAGAAGTTAAATCTAAATCCTGACTCATTCCATCCGAAAAAAGGGACAAATAAACTATCCCCATAGTTGTTATTTAAGGGGAAAAAGCAAAGAGAAAACCTTTACCCCTATGAGAATTTTCGGCAAATCAGGCAAGGCAAATAGTATTTATTCGACAACATTCTCCTTCACTAATCTTTGGTCAGATGCTACTGCCAGAAGTTCTTCCACAATATCCCAAGCTGCTGCACATTCACGAGAAGAATCGCCCTTAGTTGCACAAATTGTTCTCGCTTCTTCCCGTGCAACTTCTATTTCGTCCTCAATAAAGATACGTTTTGGATTTTCAAACAAATCACTTTTTCTGAGGATATCGGTAATTGAGATGATTCCTAACAGCTTACCTTTAATTACGGGAGCGCGACGAATACGGGTATTGGCAAACAAGCGAGCTACATACTCCACACCAAGCTCAGGATTGACGACAATACAAGGCTTGGTCATAATTTCATAAACTCGCACTTGTTTGGAGTCTTTACCGTGAGCAGCAACTTTATAGACAATATCAGTTTCACTGACCATGCCATAGGGGTCATTTTCTGTACGAGGTTCCACAATTAAAGATCGCAAACCTTTATATTTCATCAAATCCACAGCTTCCGCTACGGTTGCTGAACCACGAATTGTAATCACTTCTGTGGTCATTATGTCTTCAGCTTTCATCATCGGTTTATAAATTCCTGTTAATAGTTGGATTGAAACTTGTGGGTAACTTGTGAATTGTATTGAGTTTGCAAAAAGCCAGTTTCAGCTTTCTCTAGATTGCTGATTATTCTTATGTAAATGAGTATGCTTGACTGAGCAAAAAACCATGAATTCTTGGATTTAATCTTCGTAAATTCTGGCTTCTAAGGCATTGGGAAATTCTTGACAATACATTTCAAAATAGCTTTTTGGGTTTTCCACAAAGTCACTTTTTCTGAGGATATCGGTAATTGAGATGATTCCTAATAGCTTACCTTTAATTACAGGGGCGCGACGGATGCCTGTATTGGCAAATAAGCGGGCTACATACTCCACACCAAGTTCAGGATTGACGACAATACAAGGCTTGGTCATAATTTCATAAACTCGCACTTGTTTGGAGTCTTTACCATAAGCACCAACTTTATAAACAATATCAGTTTCAGTGATCATGCCATAGGGGTCATTTTCTGTGCGAGGTTCGACAATTAAAGATCGCAAATGGCGTTCTTTCATCAGTGCTACGGCTTCGGCTACGGTTGCTGAACCACGGATTGTGACAACTTCTGTGGTCATTATGTCTTCAGCTTTGATCATGGTTAAAATCCTGAAAGTAATGGGTATGAGTCTGTGGGACTTTGATTGGGTAAATGTCTAAATATGGAGCAGATGGAAATAGATTCACTTATTTCTAATATTTGCTGCTCAGACACTTTTGGAGAAAGATTAGATGTAGTTAATGGTTGAAAATTACTTGGTATTCCGGGTGCGTAAGCTTCAATGACACTTCCATCCAGAGAGCGCATTACCATCAGGTAGTCACAAACTGGACACTCTGTACGGATAATTTGATTCATCAAAGAATGCTTGTGAGCTAGTTTTCCATCAGTTAAAAACTGACGTTTTGCTTCACTACCGCAATTAGGACATGGAAATATATACGCTCTCTGCATGGAGAAACCCCCTCAAGAAGGTGAAAGTATTTTGTTTAAAGCTGTGGTGAATTTCTCATAGGGAACTACCCCAACAACTATTTCTGATAATTCGCCATGATTGAAAAACATAACTGCGGGAATACTGCGAATACCGTACTTTTTAGCAATGCTTTGATTTTCGCCATCACCAACATCTAACTTGACTACTTTTGCCTGATCTTTGTATTCTTGGGCCAGTTGATCCATTAAAGGAGCAACCATTCTACAAGGTCCGCACCAAGTTGCGGTGCAGTCCATGACAAACAACTCTTTCGCCTCTAAGAGCGATTCAAAGTCTGATTTTTGGATATATTGAACAAGAGTTTCATTCGGACTTTCAGAAGTAGCCATAGGTTTCTCCAGTAAAAATTAAAATTGGTGATTATGTGGTTGGGAAATGGGAAATTGTCAAGGATAAGATGGAATGTCCATGAGTTAAGTTGTTTGTTGAGGTAAAGCCAATCTCAGAAGTGCTATAACCCTGATGCCATAGAAATTTCAATCTTTTGATTTTTCTTTTATTTCGCATAAAATACTCAGGACTTTTACTTTATTTTTGTGTCATGCAGATAAAATCTGTTTTCCTGCTTTGATTAATCTTTTTCTAGCATTTAAAGTTTTTTTGTTTCCTATTAAACGAGATTTAGAAAAAGAATCTTGTAAAAACTGAGTTACTATTTCGACTGGGCGATCGCCATTAATCACAGTTAAACAACCTTGTTGGCGATAATGCTGAATTAAGGGAGTAGAATGCTCCTGATAGACTTCTATTCGCCTATAAATAACCTCATGATTATCGTCTGAGCGACCTCGTTGCAGTAACCTTTGTACCAAAACATCAATTGGGACATAAAAGCTAAAAACTTGGTCGTAAGGCTGTTCTGATAATGCAGTGTTGCCTTTAGCCCGGATTTCTAATAGTAATTGATCAAGAAGTTTCACCTGGGATAAATTACTAGGAAATCCATCCAGAATCCAACCCCGTTGGGCAGAGGAATGACTGAAGTGTTGGCGGATGATATCAAGAATGAAATCATCTGGAACTAAATCACCTCTTTCTATATACGGCTTGACTTTTAAGCCGAAAGAAGTCTCTTTAGCGATCGCCTGACGGCATATATCATCCATGGAAATATGCGGAATTTGCCATTGGCTTGACAGTGCTGCCCCCTGGGTACTCTTGCCAGCACCCGGTACTCCCAAGAAAATCAATCGCATTCAAACACCCCCTATTTCCAACCTAAGATGAGATGAAATCAACAACCAATACAATCGCCAAATATAGGATTCCTCTAGGAATAGCCAATATTTGAGATATCATATCTACAGAGGTGATTGAATTCTCAAAACTATGGCAACTGAAAAATCAAAAGACTCTTACCTGTGGGAAAAGCTAGACCAAGCCAGGAAAGCGAAAGCTGCCAGTGGCGGCTATGCCGGCTATGGTTCACCTGCTTTTGGTCAACAGTCAGTTAATGGTGAACTAGTAGAGAATCCATCTGAACAACAGATCATTGAATTAATTCGCCGTCACCACAAGTCAGGAAAATCACTTCCACAAATTGCCGCGTGGCTTAACCAGCAAGGATATACAACCAAGCGAGGCAGTCAGTGGCAACCTGTATCAGTTAAAAGAGTCCTAGACAGGCTATATGGTAAAATACAGAGGATTTCTGGCATGGACGAAGACTGATGCCCACATTGGCTCTGATTTAGAACCACAACGTAAAAATGTCTTCTTTGCCCTATTTGGATAGACAACTTTAAATTTTATCCCATATTTACCTTTTGAGCGTTCAATCCTTTATATATAAACTGTTTACCCCGTTTTATCCTTTACATCCCCCGTATCATAACTGAAATTTGTAGAAATAATATGTATATGACAAAAAACTTTACAAAACTTCATAAATTAACTTCATCAGCTATTGTCAACCATGCAAATTGATGACCCACTCATTGGCGTTCCCTGCTTAGAAGAGGCGATAGATAGGCATCCACTGGTTGTTGCGCCCCATACTTCCCTAATTGATGTTGTGAATTTAATGAATCAGACGCGAGGTAATAGTTGTTTATTACCTGATTTTGATTCAGCAATTGGCTTTAGTTCCATGGGAGGTACGCGTTCAAGTTGTATTTTAGTCATGGAAGAAACAGAAATACTGGGTATTTTCACGGAGCGAGATATTGTCAAACTTACAGCGGCGGGTAGAAATTTTGCTGATGTGAAAATAGCTGATGTCATGGTGCATCCAGTCATAACCTTGGCGGAAACTGCATTTCGAGATATCTTTGCCGCACTGTTTTTGTTTCGACGATATCGCATTCGCCACTTAGTGATAGTCAATGCAGAGGAACAACTCGTGGGGATTGTCTCCCCAGAAAGTATTAGGCAAGTTTTGCGCCCCACCAACTTGCTGAAAATGCGGCGGGTGTCAGAAGTAATGACCACTCAGGTAATTCATGCACCACCTACAGCCTCCGTACTCAGTTTGGCGCAGATGATGGCGGAAAATCAAGTTAGTTGCGTGGTGATAGTCAAAACAGATTCCTGGAACGATGTCTTATCAGCTTTTAAACCAGTAGGAATTGTGACAGAAAGAGACATCGTACAATTTCAAGCATTGGGATTAAATTTGGCTCAAATTGAGGCAAAAACAGTGATGAGTACACCCTTATTTTTGCTAAGTCCAGAAGATTCTCTCTGGTCTGCCCATCAAGAAATGCAGCAGCGACGAGTGCAGCGATTAGTTGTATCCTGGGATTGGGGAGCAAAGTTAGCGATCGTCACTCAAACCAGTTTGTTACGGATATTTGATCCACTGGAGATGTATGGAGTCATAGAAACATTACAAATAACTGTAGCTCAATTAGAAACCGAAAAAGCTAAATCTTTCCATAACCAAAGTAACTCCACCGAACTACCACTACAGCCAGACTTAAAGCAGATACAGAAACAACATATAGTTGCTGACGAAAACTTAGATAACTTGATTGCTACTGTGCAAAGCCGGATAGAACATTTGATCAAAAACCCTGATTTATCCACAGAATTACAGCAAATGTATTTAGGTTTAGCGACAACGGAGATGCAAAAAATCCGCCATTGTCTTCATAGCTGAAAAATATATAGGACTAATAATCACTACCAGAACCAAACTTCCATTTATCTATTAACCGATGCCAATAATATCGGTTTTCTGGTGATAGATTATTAACTAATGGTTCTAATCTTGGACTTAGAGAGAACAAACTAGTATACACAATTAAATTCACATAATGTAACATCCAATCCAACAAACTCAATAAACCAACTTGGGGAATGATTTTCGCAACTAATAAAGGATGAGATAAACCAGTTTTTAACAAAGTTTTTGTTAACGCCCAAAACTGAACAATATCTTGTAAAAAAGGTTTTAAAATAGGTGTTCCTAACTGCTGCATTTGGGCAAATACAGCGGAGAGTAATTGGTTAATTTGATTGGAATTAATTTTCTGATTTACACCTACACTCATGGCTTTTTGGAATAACCAAGTTACACTTAAACTCGGTTGATAGGGTTGCAATATTGCCAAAGATTGGGCAGATAATTGATCAGTTTTTAATGCTTCTGCAATTCCTAAAGTTAGCCTTTGTAAATGACGTACCATAGCCCCAAAACCACCAAAACTTAAAGGTGATTGATTACCGCTACTATCTCCCACTGGGAGAATCCGATTCCAAGGGGTTTGCAGAGGACTTTGACGATAACTAGGAAAGAAACCAAACAAAGCCCGTTGAAAATTTAATTCCCTAATTTCCACACCTTGATATTCTGGTAACAAGCGTAAATATTCAGCAAATAAAGTTTCTAAACTTAATCTTTCTGGTGCTGAATCTAAATAAGTGAATAGATAGGTTGTTCTTCCGTCTTTTGCGGGAAATGCTTCCCAAAAATATTGACATTGATTTTCCAAAGCTGTGAAAGATAACAACAAGTCTCCTGAGTTATTTTCTGGATATCCTTTAGCACAAGTTCCCACAACTAAACAAAGCGCATCTGGTTTTTTTCCTTGACGCGCTTGTTGGCTAATTGGAGAAAGATTTCCCATAGCATCTAGTAACAATTTTGCAGTAAATTGATTATTGACTATGACTCCATTTGGGTGAACTACTGCATCATTAAATGGTGTATTTTCAAATAACTTTCCTCCAAGCTTAAGAAAGCGGGTTTTTAAGGTTTCGAGGAGATAAATAGGATTGACACCAATGTTAAGAACATCTTCTACCCAAACTTCTGTACCTCCTTGAAAGCTAACTCTTGCGGGGTTATATTCAGTGACGATAGCTTGTGCTAATTCGTCTGCTGTCAACAATTCCAATTCCCGAACTACTTCTAACTCTTTGCGAGAAATATTCCATTCCTGTTCTCTTCCGCGCAAAATTCCCCTTTCTAGTAAGGCTACGCCCACACCACGTACAGCTAAAGCGCAACCAATCAAAATTCCTAAAGTTCCACCGCAGATAATGACATCAAATTCTACAGATTCTAAATTTTTGGGATTTTCTGTAACTACGTTGGGTATGGGTGCGTTACCTGTTCGCAACAATGCTAATATGCTGTCAGTCCGACGCAAGCCGCCTAAAACATCGCCTGGGAGTTGGGAAAGAATTTCTTCGGTTAGGGACATAAAATTTAATTCCATCTGTGTATTTGATGATATACTAAGTTTATAACTATGTGATAGTTAGTTGATACAATAGCTAACAAATATGAAATCTATATTTTCACCAATATCAAAACAAGTAGAATTACCTCTAAAATTAGTAACTCATCAAAAACAATTCACTTTTATTGATCTTTTTGCTGGTATTGGTGGATTTAGAATTGCTTTAGATAAATTAGTTGGTCAATGTTTAGGCTATTCTGAAATAGACAAACAAGCAATTAAAGTTTATCAGCAAAATTTTATTAGTTACTTTAATAAACATGAAATTGAATTAGGAGATATTACCAATATTAGTGACCTTCCACCGAATATTGACGTAATTGTTGGTGGTGTTCCCTGTCAACCTTGGTCTGTTGCTGGTTGTTTAAGGGGATTTGAAGACAAGCGAGGAAAATTATGGTTTGATGTAATTCGACAGGGCAAGCGCATCTTATTTTTAGAATGCTTACTGGACAAAGGTTTTGACGATTGTTAAGTTTTGTAACTAAAAGTTAAAACCCTTGCTGGGCATGGATTACAGAATTTAGGTGCGTTTGCCCTGTGTAATTCGACTAGTGAATAAAAATCAACCGAAAGGATTCATTTTTGAAAATGTTAGTGGATTAGCAAGTCCTAAAAATCGGGATAATTTGGAACTGATTCTTAACGAATTAGCAAATACAGGATATTGCGTGAAATGGAAAGTTCTTCATGCTTACGATTTTGGTTTACCTCAAAATAGAGATAGAGTTTTTATTGTTGGGATTAGAAGGGATATAGAAAGATGTCAGGAGTATAAATTTCCTAAACCTTTGAATATTCACCCAAAAGTTCTAGATATTTTGGATGAATTAAAAAATATTAATTTTGTTGAAAAAGTTAAACTAGATGCAAATACTTTATTTAAAGGTGTAATTCCACCATCAAGAACGAGATTTCAAAAAGATGATGAGTTAAATGATTTTTTCATTTTTTCTGATTTAAGGAATGGACATACAACAATTCACTCTTGGGATATTATCAATACGAGTGATAGAGAAAAAATGATTTGCTTAACACTTCTTAAATATAGAAGAAGTAAAAAATATGGAGATAAAGATGGTAATCCTTTATCTTTTGAAGATTTCCGAGAAATAATCACCGATATAGAGATCAATGAATTAAATAAATTGCTGGAAAAAGGAATATTCCGGTTAACATCTGATCATAAATATGAATTTGTAAATTCTAAAAATATGACAGGTATTAATAATATTTATAGAATTATTTTACCGACTGCTGAAATTTTCCCAACTTTAACTGCTACTGGTTCTAAAGACCATATCGCAACTGTATCTATTCATGCTAGTCATCCACAGGAATATAAAAATCTTTTCTTAGAAAAAATTTATCAACCGCAGAAATATATACCCATTACTGCAAAACACGCTTGTAAATTACAAGGATTTCCTCTGAATTTTGAATACCATAAAAAAGATGAGGTTGCTAAAAAACAGTTTGGTAATGCTGTTCCTGTTCCTGTGGTTGAGTATGTAGCTAAAGAATTACTGAGAGTTCTTGATATCTAACTTTTTCATTATCCTATCAGCTTCAGATATATTTTGGCAAATGAAACTGATTTCAGAATTTATGGCAATCTAGATATATAAGAGGTTGTTTGAAAAGTATCAGATGAAACCCATAATCTCCAAAAACCTAACCCCCTGCCCCCCTTCCCTACCAGGGAATGGGGTTTTCAAAGCCTCTCCCCGCGTCGGGGAGAGGTTTGGAGAGGGGTCAATTTATACATTCAAAACTTTTCAAACATCCTCTAAGTCTCTCAATAACTTAATTTGTAGGAAACACTTATGAACCGTTCTCAGATAGTTGCGATTATTACAGGTGCAATTTCTATACTTCTGGCTATTGCATACCTAATCGTTGTCCAAATTATTGATTATCGGGATATGAAGCCAGCGCCCGTTAGTCAACTCAGCCCAGTCGTAATCATTGCGTCAAGTAATTTACCCAATTTGCAACTTGACATAATTGCTAAAGTGTGAATTTGATCGGGGTGGAAAATACCGCCCCTATACTATAGATACTATAGACAAATACAATCCATAGACTAAATGTAATAGTTGCTATTTGATAATTCAATTGATTGAAATATAAGAATTCTTTACAAAAGAAATCGTGAATTTGTTTAATTAGGTAATTCTTTTTTGGCACAGATAAAGGTAAGCTATTGCTAACAATATTAAATAAAGATAAATTTTCATTGTCTGTCATCACTAAGTTGATAGGGATCAACGCTACTTGGTGTGTTTTCTTTAATTTTTGCTGCAAACTATAGAGGTAATTTAATGGATCAGTATTTAGTAGACACTGTTTGGCTAATTCCGGTTTATGCTTTGATAGGTGGGCTTTTAGCTATACCTTGGTCGCCGGGGATCATTCGCAAAACTGGTCCTCGACCGGCGGGATATGTCAACGTGGTGATGACCTTTATCTCCTTTTTCCATGCCGTCTTTGCTTTCTTTGCTATTTGGAATCATCCAGCTAAAGAAGTATTTATTCCTTGGCTATCAACAGCAGGTTTAAACCTGACTATTAATTTAGAACTTTCTGCTGTCAGCATCGGGGCAGTAATTATTATTACTGGCTTGAACTTGTTAGCGCAGATATACGCTATTGGTTACATGGAAATGGACTGGGGTTGGGGACGCTTCTTTTCCTTATTAGGATTATTTGAAGCTGGTCTTTGTGCTTTGGTTTTGTGTAACGATTTATTTTCCACTTATGTAATTCTGGAAGTCCTCACATTGGGAACTTACCTATTAGTAGGTTTGTGGTTTAGTCAACCCTTGGTAGTGACTGGGGCGCGTGATGCTTTTTTGACTAAACGGGTGGGAGACTTGTTTTTATTAATGGGTGTCTTGGGACTTTGGACACTCTCAGGAACTTGGAATTATACAGAGTTAACTGCATGGGCGGCCACCGCGAATGTTGACCCCACAATTATCACTTTAGTCTGTTTCGGATTAATTGCTGGGCCAATGGGTAAATGCGCCCAGTTTCCTTTGCACCTATGGTTAGATGAGGCCATGGAGGGACCTGTTCCCAGTACAATTTTGCGGAGTTCGGTGGTAGTGGCCAGTGGGGCATGGGTATTAATTAAATTGCAACCTGTGTTTAGTTTATCACCTGTGGCATCTTCGGCGATAGTGGCGATTGGGGCGGTGACGGCTATTGGTGGGGCGTTAATTGCGATCGCTCAAATTGACATTAAACGCTGTTTATCCTATTCTGTCAGTGTTTACATGGGCTTGATATTTATTGCTGTAGGCACACAGCAGGATGAAACCGCATTATTATTAGTTCTCACCCATGCCGTATCCGCTGCATTATTAGTTATGAGTACCGGGGGCATTGTTTGGAATAGTGTCACCCAAGATGTTACCCAATTAGGTGGATTGTGGTCACGTCGTCCCATGTCCGGGATAGCATTTATTGTCGGTACATTGGGTTTAATTGGTTTTCCCCCTTTAGGTAGTTTTTGGGCATTATTTAAATTAGCTGATGGGTTATGGGAAACACATCCGACTTTAGTAGGAATAGTAATTTTTGTTAATGCCTTAACTACATTTAGTTTAACTAGAGAATTTGCTTTAATCTTTGGTGGTAAACCCAAACAAATGAGTGAACGTTCTCCCGAAGCTATTTGGTTAATGGTGTTACCAATGATGGTTTTATCTGGCTTTGTTTTACACCTGCCTTTAGTGTTGCAAAGTTTATCATTACTTCCAGACTGGGCAACATTAAATAAAGATGTTGCCCTCCTATTAATTTGGTCTAGTATCTTCGGTTGTAGTATTAGTAGCATCATCTATTTAGGCAACATTCCCAAACCAATTCGTTTACCCTGGCAAGGTTTACAAAATTTATTTGCTTACGATTTTTACACCCCTCAAATTTACAAAGTTACCATTATTTTCGGCGTTGCCCAACTTTCTAAATTTGCCGATATGCTGGACAGATTTGTAATAGATGGTATTGTCAACTCTGTGGGTTTATTCTCTCTATTGGGTGGTGAAGGCTTGAAATATAGTAACAATGGACAAACTCAATTTTATGCCTTAACAGTTCTGTTAGGAGTCGGTTTTTTAGGTGCTTGGGTGACATGGCCTTTCTGGGGAATTCAGTTCATGAATTTAATTTTCTAAATATCTATGATTTAGACTGCTGATAATAATCTACCCCACAGCGGGGGGAAGAAAAGGATAAACTTTTGATATTGGAGGGGGTTGGGGATGGGGTTCTTGTATCTCACTCAATCGAGAACCGCTATATTACCAATTACCAATTACCAATTACCAATTACCAATTACCAATTACCAATTACCAATTACCAATTACCAATTACCAATTACCAATTACCAATTACCAATTACCAATTAATAAATATGTTGAGTGTTTTAATTTGGCTACCAATTATAGCCGCTATAATCATCGGTTTTTATCCAGCAAAAAATGTTCCTGCGAGTCAGATTCGGTTAGTATCTTCAATCGTCACAGGTTTAGTTTTGCTGTGGAATATTTTCATTTTGTTAAAATTTGATATCAGCAATCCAGGGATGCAATTTACAGAATATCTACCTTGGAATGAAACATTAGGTTTAAATTATCAATTAGGAGTTGATGGATTATCAATATTAATGTTGGTATTAAATAGCTTCCTCACTTGGATTGCTATTTACAGCAGCAGTAAAGATACAGAACGTCCTCGGTTATTTTATTCCCTGATTTTGTTTGTTAGTGGTGGCGTTGCTGGTGCTTTCTTATCAGAAAATTTGCTTTTGTTCTTCCTATTTTATGAATTGGAATTAATTCCATTTTATTTACTAATCTCCATTTGGGGAGGAGAAAAACGAGCCTATGCGGGCATGAAATTCCTGATTTATACAGCCATTTCTGGGGCTTTAATTTTGGCCACATTTTTAGGCATGGTATGGTTAACAGGTTCTCATAGTTTTGCCTTTGATGCTGTGGCGACTCAAAACATTTCTGCGGGAATGCAATTAGTATTATTAGCAGGAATAGTTTTAGGTTTTGGCATTAAGATTCCTTTAATTCCTTTCCATACTTGGCTACCAGATGCTTATGTTGAAGCTTCCACACCTATTGCTATTTTGCTAGGGGGAATATTAGCAAAACTGGGAACTTATGGATTATTGCGATTTGGGTTGGGAATGTTTCCGCAAACTTGGCAGATTATCGCCCCAACTTTAGCAATTTGGGGGGCAATTAGCGCGATTTATGGGGCAGTTGTAGCGATCGCCCAAACAGACATCAAACGCATGGTAGCATATAGTTCTATCGGCCACATGGGCTATATTTTACTAGCAGCAGCAGCCGCCACGCCTTTAGCATTAGTTGGTGCAGTCGCCCAAATGTTTAGTCATGGAATTATTCTCGCTATTCTCTTCCATTTAGTCGGAGTTATTGAAACCAAAGTTGGGACAAGAGAATTAGATAAACTTAGTGGTTTAATGAGTCCTATTCGCGGTTTACCATTAATTAGTGCCTTGCTGGTTTTAAGTGGCATGGCTAGTGCTGGTATTCCCGGTTTAACAGGTTTCATTGCGGAATTTATTTCCTTTCAAGGCAGTTTTTCCAGCTTTCCCATTCCCACAATTTTATGTGTAGTAGCATCTGGTTTAACCGCAGTTTATTTTCTTATTCTTCTCAACCGTACCTGTTTTGGCAAACTGCAAAATAACCTAGCCTACTATCCCAGAGTATTATGGAATGAAAAAGTTCCCGCGCTAATTTTGGCATTCTTAATTATCTTTTTGGGAGTACAACCCACCTGGTTAGTGCGTTGGAGTGAAACCACAACTACCGCTATGGTAGCGGCAGTTCCCACTATCGAAAAAAACGTAATTGCCTTGAAGTAGTTATCTCGTTCCCAGTCTCCGACTGGGAATGCTATCACAGAGGCTCTGCCTCTAATTCTAATATTATTGAAGGCAGAGCCTTCTAGAATTCATTCCCACACAGAGTATGGGAACGAGAAATTCCCTAGTTTACTTTAGTAAACTTTAGCTATTAGCCTGGAACTTAAGTTCCAGGCGGGTGTGGAAGCCAACAAATAAACCCAAAACAAAAATATTATGGTACAAACTCCAGCTAAACCAAATACAAAAATCCCACCTTCAAAACACGAATTTGCAGAAATTATTCATCGCTTAGAAGCTGGCGGTTCAATGTTGCCAGATACTCCAGAAAACCTCATGCAAATTATCGGTATTTATAAAGCTTATGCTGTACCAATGGATTTCTATTGGCGAGACTTACTTTATATTGCCGAAAGAGTATTTTTAGATCCTTTGCCAGCTTTTAAATATTTCTTACCCCAAGAATATTTAGACTTACATAATCACTATGCCGGGGATGATGCTGATTTAAGAATTTGGCGAGGTATAGCCACTGCACACCCAGAACTTTTGGCATTTATGGAAAAGGGTGAAACTACCAAAATGCCGAAAATTTTCCATCATTTATTCCATGATAGAATCAATATGGAATTTGCGGAAGCCTGTATGCAGGCTATGTTTTGGCATCGCAAAATGTATGCACCTGTTAATCAATTTGATGCCTATTTAGATTCCGAAGAATATAAAGCTAATGCTGATAAAGCCATTAAAGCTTATTTTCGGAAAAACCCCCTCATGTCGGGACTTTATAAACTGTTTCCTGATATGTTTTTGGAACAGTGCCGGATGATGTCCTATTATTCTAATTTAGGACTTTTTTGGGAAGTCATGGCACCAGTATTTTTTGAAATGTCAGATATTTATGATGAAGGTGGTTTCAAAAGTGTACCTGATGCCATGAATTTTCTCATAAATGGTATATTTGCTATTGCAGGTCGTCCGATTTATCATCATGTTTATATTGATGGTGAATGTTATGAAATCATCCCCAAATCTAAAGGTTTTACTTGGCTATATGAAGCCGCATTACCCTATGTAGAAGCTGTTTTTTATCGCACAGCACCATTTAGAGGCACAAAGTCTTATAATGCCCAAGCGGGACAAGTTCCAGAAGATCAAAAAGACTTTCATTATGGGATTCTTTACGCTGATGTTTTTCCTGTGGGTACAGCGGGTATTCCTCCCACATTATTAATGCAAGATATGTTGCACTTTTTGCCTCAATATCTTGTTGATTATTACCAAGAACATTGTCGAGGAGAAGAGGATATTTTGATTCAATTGGGGATTACTTTTCAACGTTCGATGTATAATGTCACATCGGCGGTAATTCAAGCTTTAAGAACTGCCCTTTTGTATCCTTTAGATGATGAAAATCCTCAGCATTTACAAGCAAATAGGGAATTTTTTGAAATGCAGCTAAATCGCTTTACTCGCACTGATTATGGTATGCGTGATGCAGCGAGATTACGGGATATTCAAAGACAGGATTATAGATAAATTACCCTCACTACCCGCTTTTTCTCTTAATATATTTGATGACCAAGAAAGAGGCGGGTAGAGGCTTGTTAATATCTAATGTTGATGTCCTTATCAGTGATTTTTACAACCACCTTTACCATGATGGTGGTCGTGATTATGTCCATGAGTGCAGCCTTGGAGGTTCTGCTGCATGAGGTGTTCACTCATTGGTTTTAAAGAGTCATCTACGGCTTTTAAGCCTATCCATGCGTCAATTTTCTCGACATCAAAACCTACTTCTCTTTTATCCCCTACTTGGATCAAGGGACGACGGATTAATAAGGGATCTCTCAGCATCATGACCAAGGCATTTTCAGCGGTGATGTTTTCGGGATTCACCTCTCCTGATTTTACACTAGGCGCAGCTTTATTGAACCATTCTCTGACGGGGCGATCGCCAAAAAATGACCGCAATTTTTCCACTGTCCAAGGTTCTGTTAATAGGTTATATGCTACTACTTCATGACCTGCTGCTGTTAGCAAAACTTTTTGCTTTGTACCACCTTTACAACCTGGTTTTTCATAGAAAATTACTCTGGCCATTGCTGTTTCTCCTATAAGGTTATAGTTGGATGTTTGGATAGGAAATAATTAACCGCAGATGAACGCAGATAAACGCAGAGGGAAGATGATTATTTTGATTGATAGCTAACACTTAGATCCCCGACTTCTAAGATTAATTATTCATTTATTGACAATATCTAAAAAGAAGTCGGGGATCTTATTTTCTATAATATTTATCAGCATAATCTGTTATTTCTTTTTTTGCCACTACCTTTAAAATTTTTTAGCAATGTGATTAGTTACGTCAAATTCAAATCTCTGTTTTGGGTTTGTTTCTCCATAAATATTAAATGTTACTGTTGGTTCTTTACCAATGGCTTGAACTTGATGTATTGTCTCAGGTGTAAAACTGATAATATCACCGGGGGATAAATTTACTTCGCCTGTTTTTTCAATTTTATCAGGAAATTCTGGGTGAGAACTCCGTCGCCAAAATGTGTTTTTTTCCTGACCTTTTAAGATTGCGACTACTCCCCATGTTCCATGATTATGAATATTAGAAGTTGTTCCTGGTGCAAATGTTACTGTTTGTACAGTTAGGGGAAATCCTAATTCATCATATAATAGTAGAACCGAGATTCCCGTTTTTAGATCAGGTTGTAAAGATTGACTTTGTACCCAATAGGAATTAATAATTAATCGTCTTACCAACATTCTAATTTCTGGTAGTCGTGTTGATTCATCTTCAACATTTTTGAGGATATCTTCGACTTCAGTTAAAAAGCGATACAGACGATAATTATCACGCAATAAATCCCATGATCTTGCTGATTTACAAACTTGATATTGTCCATTTTCAGCAACAAATAAATCCTGACCTTGCATAAATTTTAAAATATTGACTGTGCAGAATTAGGTAAAAAAATGATAGGAGGAGAGGTTTGAGGCATTTTAGTTATAGGAGTTATTGGAGATGTAGGCATTCCCGGTAGAATCACAGTATTCTGGTTAGAAGATGAGGATATTAGCTGGGAATTTGAGTTGAAAGATAACCAATTATTCATGATTCGTAATTTGCTGATTGCTTGTGGTTGTCATTTGTAGGGGTTTTTCCCTATTTCCAGATTTAATCATCTACTTCTGGTGGACGAGTTAAAATATCTAGAAGAATACCAGCACCAAAATCATTTTTGTCATCAATACCTTTTATTCTGATACTGATTTCCTTTGCTTTTTCTATGTTTCCTAGTTTAGCTAATACCAAACCAGAAGCAGCATAAGCAGTTAAGTACAATCTGATTTGAGATTCTTCGTGACGTTTAACTAGGATAGGTTTAAGTTCTTGCCAATTATCAGGTAGACTTTCCGCTTTTTTTATTTTAGCGGTTATTTTCTCTGCTGTTGTCAGTGCTAAGACATAATTATTTTTGTAGTAAAAATATCTATAAGCTGCAACTAAAACATCTGTGTTATCTCCTGTTTTAGCTAACGCTTGCTGCATATATTTTGTAGATTCTTCTGTATTTTCCCAAGTCTGTGCAGCTAATATCAATAGTTCTTTCACATCATCTGCTACATCAAACCATGAAAAGCTATTTGTATCAATTTGCATAATAGGTAATTAATCCCATTTGATTGGGAATATTTAGGATTATCCATATCTACTATTTAACAATTAAAATTGTAGTTAGTTAGATAAATTTAATTATTTTATCACTTTGGGTAAAATAAGAGAGAATAACGTAACGATTCATTTTTGTACCTGTCGCTGTTGCTGAAAATGATCTAAAATTTGATTTACAAATGTTTCACCGTCCATAGGTGCTGTGTGTTCTAGAATTTCAATAGCAGCATCAATTTTTTCACACACTTCCTCAACCCATTCTGTCTCAGAACGATCATACTCATCTAGCAACTTGAGAGCGATTTCTAGAACTTCTTCTACAGAATGGTATTTTCCAGTTTGCAGCTTTGTTTCAATAAAGCTTTCTTCCTTAGGTGTGAGACTAATGCTCATAGTAAATTTTGATTAACTTGGCTATACATAATAACTATTGTCATATAATTCCAAAAATTTAATTATTCTCAAGGCGTTAGTGAAGATTACCGAAGGTATCGCACTTACTCTACATCAGAAATGCGTTAGCGAAGCGCACCGAAGGTATCGCTCCTAACTCTATATCAGAAATGCGATCGCTTTAAGATTGTAAAGGTGGTAAACCTAGTTCCATCCATAATTGTTTCATATATGTATTTAATTTCCTCAAAACATAGTCAGCCATATTACCGGGAGTATTATCATTTGTATAACAAAACTCTAAACAAATATATTTATTATTGTGAACATTAATTAATATGTCTGGTCTAATTGTTGGTAAAAATGGATGTGCCTTTTCACAACTCAATTCTAAATTAGATTGATCTTTAATAAATATCTCCTCGAGAGCATAATATAAAGTCTTATTAAAACGTTGATCACTTATTATTTTTTTGTATAGATTTTCATTCAATTTATCAAATGGTTTGGTTGCTGTTTTCAATGCTTGTTTTACTGGACCACTTTTCCGTTTTCCTACAGTCATTGAACGACCTGATAACTGAAAATATAGAGGAGTTACAGCTAATCTATCTTTAGCGTGTTGTTTGCTAATCCAAGATTCAGGAACTTTATAATCATTGATAAATTCTTCTTTTGATATATTTAACCCTGCTTCTTTAGAATAAGCTGCTATACAACCAACCAAAGCATTTGTTGGTAAATACATAATTTTAGTTGTCAATATACCATTTAATGCAAGATTAAGACGATCAGAAGACCAATCAGCCTTTCTTTGAGTATGTCCACTTATATATGTATAGAGTGCTTTAAACTCGGCATTCCACATTTCATCTATAAAATCGTGAGACTGTTTAGCAAATTGACCAACAGTATTTTCGGCATCTGGATAACAAAATATAAACCAAACTTCTGTAGGTCTAGGAACACTTCTAACTATCTTACTACGATAATCGGTTTTTTGTTCCCAAATACTTATTACATCATTTAAATAATCTCTGATTAAATGTTTGTCTTTGGGTTTGTTTTCGTATTTATTTTTTAAATCTTCAAAGTCATTATCATTTAATTGAAAATTATAGCAATTTTTACCATTATTAAAAATTTGAATAGTTCTTTTTGCAATATTTGGGTATTCTTTAATTAGTGGACCAGTAAAATCTATATATGGAATTCTTCTATGAAACATTGTGCTAGAAAAACTTTTTGCGAAACCTTGCATAGTTTCTAAATCATTCCTTTCTGTAACAGGCCAAATAATAATAATTGGATATTGACGCAGCAATCCGTTTAAATCTCTAAAGAAACCTTTTACTTGATGACCATCTTCATCATCTAAACTTTCCAAATAATCAATAACAATACACAGTTTATTTGTATCATTATCTTTATTTTCCATAAAGAAATTACTTGAGATGCTATCTATACGCTTAAATAACTTTTTTAATTTGGGAAGAGATTGATTATCATCAATTTCTAATTTACGTGTATCTATAGATTCTATTTTTTGAATTGGTATGTGCTTTCTAAATTCTAATGAACTTATAAAAGTTGATTTACCCACACCAGAAGATCCATACAAGAATAAAAGATATCCAGATAAATCTATATCACTGACAACTTGTATAATTTTTTCTTCAAACTCTGTAACGGGAACAATCAACTTTGCCATTCTGGCCATGTTTGTACCAATTAATTTAACTATATCTTCAAATTTTATAGGTATAACTAATTTTTTAGTTTCTTCAGCATCTTGACTTCTATTTAACACATTTTGTAATTTGGGATTCTCTATGCAATTGCTATTTAAGTCTATTATTTTAGATTTTGATGAATTATTGTTTTTATCAAAATCTAAATTTTGTTTATTATTGGATGATATTTCGCCATTATTGCTTGGACTATCATTAGATTGTGTAATGCTATCTGATATATTGTATATAATAGAACCGTCATCTAAAATATGAAAGAGGGGTTGCTGATCTGGATTTTGCGATTTTTTTTTAGGCATATTTTTTATGCACTTACTTGGTTATAGTATTAACTTAAACTGATTATACCAATATAATGCGGTAATTAACAAATTTTTACCTAAAAAACCGCAAACTCCGTATATTTCCTAACGTCAGGCGCTTTAAACCCTAAAATAATATGTCCTTTTGGTATTCCCGCAGCAACCAAATCATTAGCAATTCCCTCCTCAGTACCATCATGTTGAATCCAAACCTTACCATCAATTAAATCAAGATGTAATAAACTTCCATAAATACGATAACCATTTTTCCAACCAGTTTCTACTAATAAATAACGATCATTTTTTTCATCTAACACCAATTCAACTTTAACTTGTTCATCATTGCCAAGAAAATCACCATATTCTTCAAGAATTTTTTTAATTATTTGACGATATTGATTAGTTAAGGAATCCATTTGACAATTACCTCCTGTTCAGCATCAAAACTAAATAAACGAATTACACCATCTTCAATTAAAGTTTGACCAGCTTCTTCTTCAAAAACTGTTTTACAAGTGCTTTCACTCACAGCCAGAAATAACTTATATTCAGGATAATAACGTGCTAATAAATGATCATACAAAACAAATTGACCAACAGCGTCTTCCAGGTCTTTCATATCCTAAGGACGAGTAAAACTTTTCACCTCAACAGCTATTTTTTCTGTTTCTCGTTCTGCTGCTAATAATCTTTCAGCACCTAAATCAACAAATAGATTTTTACCTCTTGCTAAACGAATTCGTAAAGGGTCATGGATAATTTTCCAACCATCTTTGATAAGTGCATTTTTTACAGTATTGTGATAGATGTCTTTAGCTGGCATAGTATTTATTTTATCAACATAATTTAACAAAGTAATCTCAACTCTATCAAGTAATACAATTATATCATAATTCATGCTGAGGCAAGCTTTTCTATAACCAGTATCAAATAATTGTTATTGCTTTAACAGAAACTTTACGAAAAATGCAGGAAATTGATAGAATTATTCCAGGTTTTCCAATAATCTAAGTAGATGAGTTTCACGCAAGGAAACCCAACATTTTCCAAACTTTGTTGGGTTGCGCTATCGCTTAAACCAACCTACAATTTTATTAACTAAACCGTATTGGAGTAAATAGCGTAAATATTAATTCCCTGTCTACATTGCAAACCCAAAATATCCCCCATTTACCCCTCTCCCCTCATGGTGCAAAAATAATATTAGGAAACAATATTACACCAGAACAAATAGCAATACCTATTGCACCTACTCCCACAACAATGTTTGGACCCCGTGCAGCTTGTTTATTGTCACCAACGGGACCATTATGGGTAGCAGATACAGGACATCATCGTTTATTAGGGTGGCGAAATTTACCCACAAAAGATCATCAACCTGCTGACTGGATAATAGGACAACCTGACTTTTTTCATGAAGGACAAAACGCTAAAAGAACACCAGGAAAATCTACATTTAGTGTCCCTACAGGTATTTGCAAATGTGGTCATGGTTTAGCCGTTGCAGACGCTTGGAATCATCGCATTCTCATCTGGTATAATATCCCTACAGATAGTCATATTCCCGCAGATTTAGTATTAGGACAATCTAACTTTATTGATAATTTACATAACCGAGGAAATCAACAACCTGCGGCAAATACTTTACATTGGCCTTATGGTATTTTCTATCATCAAGGTAAGTTATTGGTAGCTGATACTGGCAATCGTCGGTTATTAATTTGGAATCAATTACCCACAGAAAATGGACAACCTGCGGATATAGTTTTGGGACAACCAGATATGATATCACGCAATGAAAATGGGGGTGGTTCTCCCACTGCTGCTAGTATGCGTTGGTGTCATGATATCACCCTTTGGGAAGATAATTTAGTTGTCACAGATGCGGGTAATAATCGGGTCATGATTTGGGAAGGAATACCAACAGTAAATAATGCCCCTTGTGCGGTGGTTTTAGGACAAAAAAACTTCAATTTTGTGGAATTGAATCAAGGTGTTTATTTCCCTAGTGCCAGTAGTTTAAGTATGCCTTATGGGGTAGATATTGCGGGGGATTGGTTAATAGTTGCTGATACAGCTAATTCCCGTTTGCTAGGATGGAAAAAACGAGCATCTATTTTATTATTGCAGGGTGCGAATGCTGATGGTGTGATGGGACAAGATAACTTTACAAATAAAAGTGAAAATCGGAATTTTGGACTACCAACACGACAAAGTTTAAATTGGTGTTATGGAATTAAGGTTTGTGGTGAGAATGCGGTAGTTGCTGATTCTGGGAATAATCGCGTTTTGATTTGGAAGTTTTAATTATTTCGCGCAAAGATACAAAGGAGCAAAGACGCAAAGATGAGAATAGAAGAAATTCGGGTTTGTGGTATTGTGCAAGGGGTGGGTTTTCGTCCTACTGTGTATCGTTTGGCGAAAGTTTTTGGTTTGAAAGGTGATGTTTGTAATGATGGTGAAGGGGTGTTAATTCGTGTTTCTGGGAGTGAGGAGGAAATAGCGGAGTTTGTCAATCAATTATATCAAGAATGCCCTCCTTTGGCAAGAATTAATGAGGTGATTAGAAGTCCATATTTGGGGGAGTTTGATTTTAATGATTTTGTGATTTCTCGCAGTGTTAATAGTATGGTGAAAACGGAAATTTCTCCTGACGCTGCAACTTGTCCCCAATGTCAAAGGGAGATTTTTGATCCTTTTAGTCGTTATTTTCGTTATCCTTTTACTAATTGTACTCATTGTGGTCCAAGGTTGAGTATTATTCGGGCTATTCCTTACGATAGAAATAACACTAGCATGGTGAATTTTTCAATGTGTAAGGAATGTGAAAAGGAATATCAAGATGTCGAAAATCGTCGTTTTCATGCCCAACCTGTGGCTTGTTTTGAATGTGGACCGCGTGCATGGTTAGAAAGGGCTGACGGTAAACCTGTTATCTCTGATATGTTTTCTATGTTAGATGATGTGGATGCTGTTTGTACTTTATTACAAAAGGGTGAAATTGTTGCTATTAAAGGTTTAGGCGGTTTTCATTTAGCTTGTGATGCCACTTTAGAAAATGCAGTTTTAAAACTCAGAAATCGTAAACAGCGTTATCATAAACCTTTGGCTTTAATGGCAAGGGATATTAATATTATTTCTGAATATTGCTATATTAATGAGTTGGAAAAAGAATTATTAACAAGTCCTGCTGCACCTATTGTTTTATTAAATATTAAAGATCATAGTAAATTAGCATCTGACCTAGCCCCAGGACAAAATACCCTGGGTTTCATGCTACCTTATACGCCGCTACATCATTTAATTCTCAGAAGAATGAAAGTACCCATAGTTTTAACTAGTGGGAATATTTCTGATGAACCACAATGTATAGATAATGAAGATGCAAAAGATAAATTATCAAAAATAGCTGATTATTTTCTTTTACATAATCGAGATATTGTTAATAGAGTAGATGATTCCATAGTTAGAGTTATTGATAATCAAATACAAACCCTTAGACGTGCTAGGGGATATGCACCAGCACCGATTAAATTACCACCTGGATTTGAGAAAATACCGCCAATTTTAGCCATGGGGAGTGAGTTAAAAAATACCTTTTGTTTATTAAGAGAAGATGAGGCGATTTTATCACAACATTTAGGAGATTTAGAAAATGCGGCTGCTTTTAATGCTTATCAAGAAATATTGAATTTATATCTGAATTTATTTGAACATAAACCAGAAATAATTGCTATTGATAAACATCCAGAATACTTATCATCTAAACTAGGTAAAGAACTAGCAACGGTTAATAATATTAAATTAGCAGAAATTCAACATCATCACGCTCATATAGCCGCTTGTATGGCAGAAAATCAAATTTCTTTAGATACAAAACCAGTATTAGGAATAGCATTTGATGGGTTAGGGTATGGTGAAGACGGTACATTATGGGGAGGAGAATTTTTATTAGCAGACTATCAAAATTTTCAACGTTTAGCCACATTTAAACCTATGCCCATGATAGGAGGAAAACAGGCAATTTATCAACCTTGGAGAAATACATACTCTCAATTAATTAATGCTTTCACCTGGGAAGAACTTAAAGAAAAATATAGTGATTTAGAAATAATCAAATTCTTAGAACATAAAAACCCTAGACTACTCAATCAAATCATAGAAAAAGGTATTAATTCACCCTTAATATCATCAGTAGGAAGATTATTTGATGCAGTTGCAGCCGCCATAGGTATTTGTCGAGAACAATGCAGTTATGAAGGACAAGCAGCCATAGAAATGGAAGCAATAACTGATATCAATATTTTAAACAATGATAAAGAAAGTCTAAATTATTCCTTTAAATTTAAAAAATTAGATAGTATTTATTATATAGATACATCCCCAACATGGCGAGAAATTCTTAATGATATTAAACAGCACATCTCATCATCAATAATAGCTGCGGGATTTCATAAAAGTTTAGCTATTGCTATTGTAACAATGGTTCAACAACTTAGACAAGAACATCAATTTAATCAAGTAACATTAACAGGAGGCGTATTTCAGAACCAAATTCTATTACAACAGGTAAAAATGCGACTAGAAAAATTAGAACTTAATGTATTAACTCATAGTATAGTACCCACAAATGATGGCGGATTATCACTAGGACAAGCCGTAATTGCAGCCGCTAAATACTTAAAAGAAATAACATAAAAACCTCTGTTGTCTCCGCGCCTCTGCGTGAAATAAATCTTTAAAAAGGAAAACTAAAATGTGCTTAGGAATACCCGGACAAATCACAGAAATAACCAACCCAGAACATAAACTAGCCATAGTTAATATTGGAGGAGTCAAACGCCAAATAAACATAGCCTGTATAGTTGACGAACAACACCCCCCAGAAACTTGTATAGGAGATTGGGTATTAGTCCACGTCGGTTTTGCCATGAACAGAATCAACGAACAAGAAGCCGCAGAAACATTACAATTATTGCAAGAAATAGCCCAATCTTATCCTTAAAATCTCCTTTATTCCTTTGCGTCTTTGCACCTTTGCGCCTTTGCGCGAAACAAAAATTATGAAATATGTAAACGAATTTCGTAACCCAGAAAAAGCCCTCGCTTTACAACAAGAAATAACCAAACTCAGCCAACAAATAGACAGACATTTAAAAATAATGGAAGTATGTGGAGGACATACCCATGCTATTTTCAAATACGGAATCGAAGAAATATTACCCGATAATATTGAATTAATTCATGGGCCGGGTTGTCCAGTGTGCGTCATGCCTAAAGGGAGAATAGATGATGCGATCGCACTCTGTCAACTACCCAACATCATATTTACCACATTTGGCGACGCAATGCGCGTACCCGGTGCAAAAACCAGCTTATTGCAAGCTAAAGCCCAAGGTGCAGATATTCGCATGGTTTATTCACCCTTAGACAGCCTGAAAATAGCCAAAGAAAACCCCCATAAAGAAATCATCTTCTTTGGTTTAGGCTTTGAAACCACCGCCCCCAGCACTGCATTTACCATCCTCCAAGCAGCCGCAGAAAATATCACTAACTTTAGTATGTTTTCTAATCATGTATTAGTAATTCCTGCATTAGAAGCATTATTAGAAAATCCCGATTTACAACTCGATGGTTTTGTTGGTCCTGGTCATGTAAGTATGGTCATAGGCACAGAACCTTATGAATTTATTGCCCAAAAATATCATAAACCCATCGTTATTTCTGGCTTTGAACCATTAGACATCTTCCAATCAATTTGGATGTTATTAAAACAAATAGTAGAAAATCGTTGTCAAGTCGAAAATCAATATAATCGCTTAGTAGAACCTAGGGGAAATCAAAACGCCTTAACAGCCATAAATAAAGTATTTGCAGTCCGTGAAAAATTTGCATGGAGAGGTTTAGGAGAAATCCCCAATTCTGGTTTTAAAATCCGTGAAGAATATGCCCAATTTGATGCAGAAGCTAAATTTACAATTCCTAATTTAAAAGTAGCAGATCATAAAGCTTGTCAATGTGGAGAAATTCTCAAAGGAGTTTTAAAACCTTGGCAATGTAAAGTATTTGGAACAGCTTGCACACCAGAAACACCCATAGGAACTTGTATGGTTTCCTCCGAAGGTGCTTGTGCAGCTTATTACAAATATGGGCGACTTTCAACTATGGCAAAAAGAGATAAATCAGGTGTATCAACCGAACCTATATCAGTCTAAATTACACAATTTGAGGAAAATGATATGCCTTTTGTAACTGTCCAAATTGGTAAAGGTCACTCCATAGAAAAAAAGCGAAAATTAGTTAAAGCTGTAACTGACGCTTTAGTTTCTGCTTTAGGAACAAAACCCGAATGGATAACTATTCATATTGATGAATTTGAACGGGAAGATTGGGCAGTTGGTGGCGTTTTACATTACGATAAACATAATGGTAGACATGAAGAAACGGGTAGGTAATTAATTAATAATGACAGGCATCTTGCCTGTCCCACAGGAAAAAAATATAATTACAAAGCAATTTTAAAAATGACAATCAACTCTCATCAAAATCCCCTTTTCCAAAAAATTGAGCAAGTCCGTCGTCGTCAAGGAAAGGTAAGAGATACTCATATTAACTTATCCCATGGTAGCGGTGGTAAAGCTATGAGAGATTTAATAGATGATATCTTTGTGAAAAGTTTTGATAATCCCATTCTTTCCCAATTAGAAGACCAAGCCACATTTGATTTAGCCAATCTTTCCCAATATGGAAACAGATTAGCATTTACCACAGATTCCTATGTAGTAGACCCCTTATTTTTTCCTGGTTCAGACATAGGAGAACTAGCAATTAATGGCACAATTAATGATTTAGCTGTGAGTGGTGCAAAACCTTTATATCTTACCTGTAGCGTCATTTTAGAAGAAGGTTTACCAGTAGAAACATTACGGCGTGTAGTTGCCAGTATGCAAAAAGCAGCCCAAAAAGCCGGAGTGCAAATAGTCACAGGAGACACAAAAGTTGTTAATCGTGGTTGTGCTGACAAACTATTTATTAATACTGCCGGAATTGGCATAATTCCCCCAAACATTGATATTTCTCCCCGCAATATTCAACCAGGAGACGTGGTAATTATCAACGGAGAAATTGGCAATCATGGCACAGCAATATTAATTGCCAGAGGAGAATTAGCATTAGAAACAGATATAGAAAGTGACTGTCAACCATTACATGAATTAGTCGCCGAAATTATCAAAGTTTGTCCGCAAATTCACGCCATGAGAGACGCAACCAGAGGAGGTTTAGCCACAGTATTAAACGAATTTGCCCACACAGCCAACCTAGGAATACGCATTAATGAAAACGCAATTCCTATCAGAGAAGAGGTAAATGGAGTATGTGAAATTTTAGGTTTAGAACCATTATATTTAGCCAACGAAGGAAAATTAGTCATTGTTGCCCCTCCAGAAAAAGCAGATTTAATTTTAGCAACAATGCAAAACCACCCCACAGGAAAACAAGCATCTATCATAGGTGAAATTATTCCCACACCACCAGGAATAGTCCTCTTAAAAACCGCCTTTGGTGCAGAAAGAATCATAGATATGCTAGTCGGCGACCAACTCCCCAGAATTTGTTAAAATGTATAAATTGCGTAGGTTGGGTTGACGAAGGAAACCCAACACTTCCAACATTTTTGTGGTTTTGTTGGGTTGCGCTATCGCTTAACCCAACCTACAAATTCACTTCTTTTCTCTGTGTCCTCTGTGCCTCTGTGGTTCGTTTAAAAAAAGTATATGCACGAATTAGGAATCACCCAAAACATCATCGCCATAGTTAGCGAAAACGCCCAAAATAAAAAAGTTCAAAGAGTATTATTAGAAATTGGCAAATTATCAGCGATTATGCCAGATGCGATTAAATTCTGTTTTGATATTTGCGCCCAAGGTACAATAGTCGAAGGGGCAATATTAGAAATTTTAGAAATACCCGGAATGGCTAAATGTCGTCAATGTGGTACAACTTTTAGTATAGATAAACCTTTCGGAATTTGTCAATGTGGTAGTGTGCAATTAGATATCATAGCTGGTCAAGAATTAAAAATCAAAGAAATTGAAGTAGAGGAATTATGTGTGTAACCTGCGGTTGTTCTGACGATAATCAAACGACAATTACAAACATGGAAAATGAACATCATCATACCCATACTTTAGCAGATGGAACTGTAATTACTCATTCTCATCACCATGAAGAAGCACCCCAAATTCATGCTAAAATTCATAATACAACAATATCTTTAGAACAAGAAATTTTAGGTAAAAACAACTTATTAGCTGCCCAAAATCGCGGCTGGTTTAAAGGTCGAAATATTCTGGCTTTGAATTTAATGAGTTCTCCAGGTGCGGGAAAAACCACATTATTAACTCGGACTATTAATGATTTAAAAGATAAATTAACTATTAGCGTGATTGAAGGTGATCAAGAAACTACTAATGATGCGGAAAAGATTAAACAAACAGGTTGTAAAGTTGTGCAAATCAACACGGGTACAGGCTGTCATTTAGACGCATCAATGATAGAAAAAGGGCTGCAAGAACTGAATCCACCTCTTAATTCTGTGGTGATGATTGAAAATGTCGGAAATTTGGTTTGTCCGGCTTTGTTTGACTTGGGAGAAGCTGCTAAAGTTGTAATTTTATCTGTGACAGAGGGGGAAGATAAACCTATTAAATATCCCCATATTTTCCGTAATAGTAATATTATGATTTTGACAAAAATTGATTTACTTCCCTATTTACAATTCGATGTTCAACGCTGTATTGAATATGCAAAACAGGTAAATCCCAAAATCAAAATTTTCCAAGTTTCTGCTACTACTGGAGAAGGTTTGGAAGATTGGTATGGGTTTTTGTTTAGTAAGGTTGTGGTTTCTGTTTAATTGCAATTTTCTTTTGATAAACTAATCAAAACTTGGGCTAGTTTACGCTAGTAAGCTGTTTTGTATTTAATTTACACAGGATTAAGCAAGGGAGCAATATGCTCCCATTACAGTAATTTTTATAATAATTTGACCTTTTTACACTATTCAATTTAGTAGCAGGTTAGCTGAACATATATAATATGGGTATAATTAAGACTACCCAATCTAGTCCCATCATAATGTTGTTAGCATAAATTCACAACTGTAAGCACGATGTGGGCGATCGCACAAGCATATTTTATATGAAAACCCTGGAATTAAAAGTCATCTTAACCAAAAATCAGGAAGATTTTTTATTAAAAAGCAACGCCCCGGATCTTGCTTGGGCGTGGAACTTAGCACTAGAGCTTTTGATAGAAGACCACACAATCAACTACTACGGATGGTTAGCTAAAAAAGCATCTGAAAGCAATATATCCTTAGATGGAATTGATCTCTGTTGTTTGAGTCTATCTAAAAAAAGTGGATGGTCATTACCCATGAAGCCTGACACTAAGCGTATGGAAGAATTACTTACTAAATGGGAAAAAGACAAGACATACAAATATTTTGGTTTAGGCGGACATTCTTGTAGAATTGCGTACATTGATAAATCAGGAAAATATACACCGATTGAAAAGCGATTGCTCCCATCAGAACCCCGACTCATAGCACACCTAAAACCAGGTAAGGATGGAACTAAACGCATGGGAAGTTCTGCTAGTAGTATCTATATGACCTTATCAGGTTGTTTAACTATTGAGAAGTGCAGCAAAATCAGGGAAGAAAGGGGACTACCTAAACTAACACTTAGCTCATCTTACCTAAAGGGTACGCTTAACAGATTGGCTACGAGTTGGGCCGCTTATGTTGATGTTAAACGCCGTGATGCTCACATACCAAAATTCAAAAAAGAACCTGTTTCTTCATTTTTCTGTGTTAGTCCAGAAAACATAAAACTAAAGAATAATAAACTCATACTTCCTGGTTTAACGGATGGAATTATCTTCGTTAATAACAATCATTTAAGAATTGAAAATGGTTCTGATATTCGTTCTGCTGTTATCAAAAAAGAACCATCGGGGTGGTATGTTTGTTTAACAGTTGCTAGTTCACTAGAAGTAGAATTAAGAACGGTTAAAAAGGAAATTAAATCAACAAAAGATGAAGATACAAAAGCGGATTTAAAGCAACAAGTTAATCAACTCGAAACAGCTTTATATATTCACGAATCACATAAAGCTGGCATTAAAAAATCAGATAAAGCTGTAGGGATAGATCCCGGTGTTAAGGCACTTATAGCAACTGATAAGGGTACATTAATTAAACCTAATGCTAAGGCAGAAAAAAGAGAAAAACGTATACAGCGACTACAACGTAAACTATCAAGGCAGACAAAACACGGTAAGAACTTTAAAAAAACATCTCAACAATTAGCTAAACAACATGAAGTTAACCGTCGTAGTCGTTCAGCTTATCAGCATAAAATTAGCACCTATTTAGTTAGGACATTTGGGGCTATAGCTTGGGAAGAAACGCAACATAATAACATTAACAAAAGACCTAAAGCTAAACTCAGAGCCGATGGTAACGGATATGAACGAAATGGTGCAAAACGTAAAGCAGGTCTAAACAGGGCTTTGGCTAATGCTGGTATGGGTGGTCTAAGAGAAAAAACTAAAAATAAGATGGAAACATTAAGAGGTAAAAATAGTTTTCTCTTGACAAAGCCACATTATTCTAGTAAGCTATGTCATAGCTGCGGAACTGAAGGTGATCGTCCTTCACAAACAGATTTTTATCGCAAAAATCCCAAATGTAAATTATTTGGGATTAAGCAACAAGCAGATGTAAATGCAGCTAGAAATCATCTGCTAAGATCAAGTTTCTTGGAAAGTGGTGAATACCGCCTTTGGGATTGGTATGAAGCACATCAAGAAAATACCTCGCTTGGATCGGGGGAATTTAAGCCTGATGGAGAAATCCTATTTAGTGGAGACTCGCCACTAAGTGAGACTGAAAACTCGATTAGTAAGTCTGTGAAGCAGGAAGCGGAAGCGATCGCCGCATCATCGGTGGAATATGCCGATCAATTAACCCCCCAAAAGGGGAACAAAGCGCGGAAGGGAGGGTGTAAAAAACCTAAATCCGCAAAAACAACCTCAAAGCTAGACACCGTAAGCGATCCGAACCTTGACAATAAGCCAGATACTCGCGCACCTTGCACATCAAGCATTTCACCGAATTCAGTGGAAAATAAAATTCCCAAAACTAAGAAAAAAAAGAGATCCGCGCAATCATCATCTGAAAGCTTTACACAGCTTACTATCTGGGATACGGCAGGTGAAATTAGCTTTGAGTAATTAGGTTAATTGCAAGTTTGTAGTCCACTAGCATCCCCCCTCTGCGAGTTGGTGAAATTAGCTTTGAGTAATTAGGTTAATTGCAAGATCTGACTCAATTGAGAACCGAGTGCAGCCATGAGGTGAAATTAGCTTTGAGTAATTAGGTTAATTGCAAGGGTTCAATTCCCATCGAATTGGAATTGCCAGCCAAGGTGAAATTAGCTTTGAGTAATTAGGTTAATTGCAAGTTCTGGCACATTAGCCGATGCTAAAGCTGAAAGGTGAAATTAGCTTTGAGTAATTAGGTTAATTGCAAGTTATCCCATACCCTATGCCACCGCTGGGAAGGGGGTGAAATTAGCTTTGAGTAATTAGGTTAATTGCAAGATAAACAAATTATGACCCCTGGTGGACTACAGAAAATGGTGAAATTAGCTTTGAGTAATTAGGTTAATTGCAAGTGTTAACCCCTCCAGAAAAACGGGGGGAATAAGGTGAAATTAGCTTTGAGTAATTAGGTTAATTGCAAGTTATGAATAAAGGTGGTAAAAGGGAAGGTGCTGGGGTGAAATTAGCTTTGAGTAATTAGGTTAATTGCAAGCCTAGAACCCTACAGGAAACTCACCAAAAGATTAGGTGAAATTAGCTTTGAGTAATTAGGTTAATTGCAAGGTTTTAGGTTGATGTCGTAGTCTAGATAGAAAAGGTGAAATTAGCTTTGAGTAATTAGGTTAATTGCAAGGAGTACGCGGAATAGTTGCGGCTGTACTGTAGATGAAGGTGAAATTAGCTTTGAGTAATTAGGTTAATTGCAAGGTCCAGAAGATTGTTCCCTAACTGCATCCTTTACTGGGTGAAATTAGCTTTGAGTAATTAGGTTAATTGCAAGCACGTCTCATGTACGCAACACCCTACAAAGATTATTTTTGAAAAACCGTTAATAATACAAATCCTAATAAGTCATAATGACCTACACAAGTTAATCCAGCATTATTACCCATTTCTTCTCTTTGTTTCTTACTATAAAACCGAATTCCTGTGGGAGAATGGGGCGTAATTTGACATGGTGATGAGTTATTAAAAGTAATGTCCACTAAATAGAATTTACCACCAGGAGAAAGTACCCTTGCTACCTCATTTAAAACCTGTTCTGGTTGAGGATAATGCAAAAAGCTGATGGTATTAAAAACCGCATCAAATTGTCCCTCAGCAAAGGGAAGATGTTCAGCATTACCTTCCAGATAAATTAATCGGGGACGATGACGGTTATTTTGTCTTGCTATCCGCAACATTTGGGGAGACAAATCTAAACCTGTAGCTGTAATTTCTGGAAACTGAGTTGCTAATCTGTTTAATAAACGTCCAGTTCCACAGCCTAAATCAAGTACATTTGCATTTGGTGATAATTCAACTTTTGTCAGTAATCTTTTATGAATAGCTTGGTAAATAAAAGAAGGAAATGCCCAATCATAACTATTTGCCCAACGGTCAAATAATTCTTTTTTATTATTGACAAAGTTACTAATCATGGCTGCTATATTTTTGTGTTAATTTTATTATAACAAGATAGATGATAGATCCCCGACTTCTTTAAGAAGTCGGGGATCTGATAGTGATTAAAATATAATTTAGGAATTACAACCAATCTCGATAGGCTGAAATTTCGGTTACTCCAATTTCAAAAGGTGATCCTTTGCCAAAAGGAGGATAAACGCGAATTTTGGCATTTTTAGTAAATCTTTCCAGTCTATTTCCCAATTGGGGAATATTGCTGACTATATGCCAATAAGCAACTATATCGGGACAGTCTACAATTAACATCAAAGTAGTCTTATCTGTGGTCATGTACCACTGACAATTAGATAGTAATACTTGGGTAATGCGATCGCACGCATAGAAGAAGCATTTACCAATAGATTGTTCCAATTCCAAATGGAGAATTCCATCCTCTTTTGTTACCTTTGTAGGAGGTAAATCATCGGGAGGAAGCAAAGAAAGTTTAGACATAATTCCGCACCTCTTGATTGTAGCGTTGCAAACTTTCTCGATTTTTTTGCAAAGAAAAAGATGAGGGTTTTAACGCTAGTGTGCTGAGATCTAATTCGTCCTGAAATTTCTTGATTTTGTCACGACAACCGTTAACATCACCGATAATAGAATTCTCAATCAAATAGTCTTCATCGAAACAAATATTTGTCCGATCAAATGCTGGTTGTTGAGGACTTTTCTGCATTACTTGAGTTGAGTTAGCTGTCATTTCTTTGCTGAAATGGCGAATAAAAGGCAATGCTTCATTTACCGCTTCATCATGAGTTTTACCCACAAAAAAGAACCGGGCTAACAGGAACTTATCAGCACCACTGGAATTAAATTCCCGATATTTATTGACTGTCTTCTTGAGTCTTTCTAAAGAAAAAGGTGGACCACCCATGATTCCAAAGGAATTTTTAGCAGCAAATTCAATTGCATCATTGTCACCACTAGCAACATATATGGGAATTGGTTTTTGCAATGGTTGGGGATGAATTGTGAGATTTTCGCATTGATAATATTCGCCATTAAATGATACGTTAGTCTCATATAAAAGCTTTTGAATCAATGCCACTGACTCTAACATTCTGGTGCGAGATTCCTGAGTTGTCACCCCAAAATGTTTATTTTGCTGCGGAAAAGGTCCACCTTTAGCTACCCCAAAAGCCAGCCTACCACTACAAAGATTGTCCAACGTAGCAATATCTTCAGCCACGCGAATTGGCTGATGAAATGGCAATAATACAGCGGCAGTTCCTAGACGAATTTGCGAAGTCATACCTGCCAAATGTGCCAATAACAGCAAAATTGAAGAACTGAGATTGAACTCATTAAAATGATGTTCTGTTACCCAAGCTTCTTCAAAACCTAAACTTTCAGCCTCTTTTACCAATAAAACTTGCTCAAAAATAGTCCGTCTAGCATCTAGGTGATGATTTTCGTAATTGCAGAAAAGTCCTGTTTTCATTGTTGACCAAATATCAGATTAGGCTGCCATTAATTGCAACTCCAACCATAATCGAGGTTCAGACTGTTTTAACTTCGACATAGGGTCACGTAGCAATCGTTTAGCATTGAAACAAACTACTTGAATTAACCCCATATTTTCGGCTAATTCTCTGAGGATTTCTTTTTTGGCTTGAATACAGGGCATCATGTCTTCTCGACAATAAATTCCTATATATCGAAACCGTTTTGCAGGTCGTCCCCAAAAGCAAGTGATAACTTTCACATGACAGCCTTCTAAGAGTTCTCCCACGGCTGGATAATAGTCATTTACGACTCTAATAAATTCTTGGGATAGGATGTCTTCAGTAATCATGTGACTGATTCTTCTGTAGCTTCCATAACTCTATTTAGTATAACATATAATTGTCATTTAAACCTGACAAAATTAATAATAAAATACCAGATCCCCGACTTCTTTAAGAAGTCGGGGATCTAAAGATATCAAGTTTTTATCGAGAATTACGTTCTGCTACTAAAACATCAGCAATAATATCTGGTAGACTTTTCAAATCGGTATATCCCTCTGAACCAGAAATTGGCGAAATAAAAGTATAGTTAGGGTCACAAACTCCTGTGTCATAAACCTGCATAAACCATTTATCAGGTAATCCCTCTACACCCAATTCTACAATGTACCAACTCTCACCCATTAATCGAGAATTAATCACTGTAAACCAATCTCTATAATCATCAGCAATATTCCAATCTGCCAAAAGAAATTCTAATGATATTTTTCCAGCATCAGTTGAAGTCAATAGCATCATTACTCCTGAGTGACAACTTGATTAGAAACTTCAGGATATAAACCTAATTCCTTTGCTAATTGTTTAGCAACAAAAAATAGAAATTGCGCTCCATCTTGATTACCTTGATGAGCAAACATTGTGGCTACTTGTAACATTGCTTGCACTAAACCAGAGTCAATTAATTCCGGTTGTGCTTCCAAAACTTCTGGTTCTTGACCATTAGGACATTGGAGAAGTTCATCAATTAAATTAAAATACTGTGTTTGGCGTTCGTCTGTCATGATAATTTAGTTTATGGTGAATGATTAACTTGAAAAATTACTGTTCGATGCTTTGTTGCCACATTCTTTCTAAGATGGCAATGTGTTCTTTTAATACAGCAGCACGATAGACAAGATATCTGTCATAAGCAATAATTCCTATCCCAGTACAAATCGGTGTGATTAAAAATATCCATTGCAAAATTGTTGCTAATTTATATTTTCTTGCAGCAATTTTTAATTGATGTAGAAAGTTATTGTTAGATAATTTAACCTTGACTAAAGATGGCTGAGTGTTGATAATTTTTTGTTGGGGAACTAATTGAGGAGATGCTATATTTATTTTCGGCAATTCACAGGATAAATTCTGTGTTTTAACGAACTCTCTATGTTGTCCCCAAACTATAGCAAATACTACTGCCCCTGGAGAAATTAATGCTAAAGTTACCAAACTTACGGTAAGCACATTTAAAAGTTTGACTTTCATATTTATTCTCCATTGCCAGGTATAGATTACCTAGATAGAAATAAAATTTCTATTAGATTGATTTTTGCACCTTTTTGTTATTCAAAATATGCTGATCAAAATCTCCTCAAAAATAAAATTATGTCCTTTCCGTATGGAGGAATACAGATAGTATTTAGATGAATCTTGAGAGATATAGGAGTTAAGAAGTCCCCCCTGATTCGTCAGACTTTCATCTTAGGAACTTCGGGGGGTAGAGGGGAATCTCTGCGTAAATCCTATATCGTTTATATCAGTTGCCTTTCTGGTCCTAGCTTTAAGGGATGCCAATTAATATTATTAAGATAATTACGACAGCACTCACAGCCTGTAATCCTGACTGTGCAAGCATTTAAAAAAATATTTGGTGTAGGGGTGCTAGTATTTATTGAGTGGGGTACTAGCATTTTTGAGGGAAGGGACGGGGGATTTTGTACTCAAACTCAAACGAAGATGGGCTATTGGTTTGAGATATTTTGAAAGGAAGATTCACAAGTACAAACTGTACTCAAATCACAGGATCTCATGACAAGGCTAGACCTAAGATATCTTGAATAACTCAGAAACAAAATTAAGATATTCTAAGGAAGAAATTGTATTCTAATTTTCATTAATTACTAATATTTTTAGCGGACTAGATAGAAGTTATGCTAAAATGGCTATGGCTGATATCAAAACTCAATCAGATAAATACTTAACCAAAATAGATTAATATATAAATTTTAGAGGTTAATAAATGCGAATTGCTAAAGACGTAACAGAACTTATTGGCAAAACTCCATTAATTCAGTTGAATAAAATTCCCCAAGCCGAGGGAGTGGTAGCTAGGATAGTTGTCAAATTAGAAAGTATGAATCCTGCGGCCTCTGTAAAAGACAGAATTGGCGTAAGTATGATCCTTTCCGCTGAAGCTGAAGGTTTAATTTCACCGGACAAAACCATTTTAGTCGAACCAACATCTGGTAACACAGGTATTGCTTTAGCAATGGTAGCAGCCGCCCGTGGCTACAAGTTAATTCTAACCATGCCAGAAACCATGAGCCAAGAAAGACGCGCCATGTTGCGGGCTTATGGTGCCAGTTTGGAATTAACACCCGGTACTCAAGGAATGCGAGGTGCAATTAACAAAGCGGAGGAAATTGTTGCTAATACTCCCAATGCTTTTATGTTACAACAATTTGCTAACCCAGCTAACCCGAAAATTCACCGAGAAACCACCGCAGAAGAAATTTGGGCAGATACAGACGGAGAAGTTGATATCTTAATTTCTGGGGTAGGAACGGGCGGCACAATTACTGGTATTGCCGAAGTTATTAAACAACGCAAACCAAGTTTTCAAGTGATTGCAGTTGAACCTAGTAATAGTCCGATTCTATCTGGTGGTAAAGCAGGTTCTCACAAAATTCAAGGTATTGGTGCGGGATTTATTCCTGATGTTTTGCGTCAAGATCTAATTGATGAAATAATTCAAGTTGAGGACGCAGCAGCAATGGACTATGGACGGAGATTAGCCAGGGAAGAAGGGTTATTATCAGGAATATCTTCGGGTGCGGCTTTAGCTGCTGCTATTGAAGTAGGTAAACGTCCAGAAAATGCTGGTAAATTAATAGTAATGATTCAACCTTCCTTTGGTGAACGCTATTTAAGTACCGCTATGTTTCAAGATTTAATGAGTTAAACATTTCGTAGGTTGGGTTGACGCAAGGAAACCCAACAAAATCCTTAATAATTTTTGTCTGATAGCGTAGCGTGGCGTAGCCATATCAGGATTTATAGGATTTAAGGATTTACAGGATGTTTATTTATTTGATAAAATAACTTATAATTCTCTATTTTTTTGATATTAAATTATATTAATTATTTATAACATATTCAATTGCTTCTAACTTTTGTAGAGAATTAGTTAATTTTTGTTTAATTTTTATCTCTCCAGCCCAACTTACATATTCTTCGTCACCACCTGCAAGGTTTTCTGCTGTCCAATTGGCGAAAAATAACTCTGACGAAACTTGATATTTTGCTTCAAATTCCATGAGTAATTTATTGGTTTTTTCTATTGAACGTTTTAAGTTTTTAATCTCGGATTCAATGGCTGACTGAATCAGGTTTTGTACGATTTCAACGTCAGGAGAATCGGATTTAATTTGTAGCTGTAACATAAGTTTTACCTCAAATAGAAGGACTATAGTAATTTTACTGCTTGGGTTTTACAAGACAATACATATTAATTATAACATTTTTTTACTCTATGGGAAAACCTGGAATAATTTTATCAATTTCTTGCATTAATCGTAAAGTGTCTGTTAAAGCAATGACAATCTTTTGATAATGGTTAATTTCTTCTAGAGATAATTTTCTATTAGCGTTTTTTCGGTCTTTTAACCATTTATCTAATACTTGATATCCTCCTATTTTAAATTCCCAGATATGTGGAGGAATATCGGTAAAATAACTCTGTTTATTGATATAAACTCTTTGTAGTTCAGAATTATAGGTAACTTCAGTAACTTGATTATCTCCTATTGCTTGGTATGTTGTGATTAAGGTATTGAGTTTATCAGATTTCATTAAATGTAAATTAACTAATTCTTCTCCTTTGATAGCTAATTCATGAAAGAGTTTTTGATTACTGGTTAAGGGAAGACGCGGAAAATCTATCTTTAGAAATTCAGCGTATCTAGTACGATAGGTTGGACTGTGAAATATAGCATAAGCATAGTAAAATATTTTTTCTGGAGTTGGTATTTTACCGAGTTTTTCTTTGATAGCTTCTAGGAATTTTGGGGATAAATTAGGATTTTTTTCTATGAAAAGGTTAGTTTGCTCATTTTCTGTATTTGGGTAAGTGTAGAGAGGAAAAACATACGTTAACTCTCTACTTTTCAGGGATACGATACAACGTTCTGTTAAAATCTCTGAACAAAATATATGATAAAAACCTGGTTCAACTTGCTGACGACAGGAAAGTAAAGCAATGTTATTACCCTTTAATAAATGTCCCATTAATTCTTTTCTACTATCTCCTCTTTCAATAATATTGGGATTATAATAAACCCAACGATTATCAAATGGTCTATAAGCATATAGCAGTAGTTTTGATTTAATTTCATTTTCTTGGATATGTAACTTAGCTTTTTCTAAACTCCAATATTCTGTATCTTTGATATTATACTTCTGCTTTAATTCTTCTAAGTTAGTATTTATTGCAATATCGCTAAACCGATTTATGAGGTTTTCTTTATCATAATCAACACATACATTATCCCTCCTAGTTTGTGAACCAGCAGCATGAAGTGGAAATATATCCGTAATACTTAACTCTTTTTTATATTCATCTTCATAATCAAGATTTTTCGGTGCAAAAAAGTAATTAGGTTCAGTTGGTTGTAACTCTATCCAATTAACATTATCTAAACTTGCAGATTCTAAAAACTTATATTTATCCTCACGACTTCCCCACAGATCATAATATAACACCTTAGCCATTTCCTTAATTCCATCTCTGGATTTATAAGCCGTAGAAAAATAATCAGGTTCGCTTTTTTCGCGCACAGCAATTAAAATCGCTACACCTTGTTGAATATCAAAAACATTTTGATCAACATTTCCCTCCGGTGTGGTTTCCTTTAATAAAGAATTACCATGTAAATCCATGATATATAAAGTATCAAAATACCTTAATAGTTCTTCCCTCATACCTCGATGAATTAAACCATTGAGATAGGAATGATTAGTAATAAAACCAATAATACCATAACCTTTAGGTGTTTTTTGAATTTGATATTGAGCAAAACGAATAAATTTAATATAATCATCATCTAAAGGTTGAATATTCTTTTCTTTTTCTAATCTGACTCTACCTTTATATAATTCTAAAAGTTCCCCAATATGGGTTAATTCCGTAATGGTTTTACCCGCTTTTCCTGTTTTGTAAATCCGATTCCAAGCTGAACCAGTATATTCAACATCTGCTAAATATCTTTCATCTTGATTTAAAACTCTTTTGCGTTTACTAGCATTTTGAGAACTGACAGAATAAGGAGGATTTCCTAATACCACCATTACGGGAATTTCCGTCTTTACTTTTCCTGCTTGACTGGATTCTTCCGCTATTATTTGAGTAATACCAGGAATTAAATCACCTTCCTTTATTCCTGCTTCTAACGCATTGGTTAAATAAACTTTTAATCTTTCTTCTGGTACAAATTTATAACCTAAATCTCCTAATAATAAACCTAACTTTAGATGCGCTATAGTATAGGGAGTCATTAATAATTCAAATCCAAATAGACGGTTTAAAAGTCTTGCACCTCTTAAAAAATTATTCCATTGACGGATATCAAACTTAGCAACATTATCACGAATTTGTTTAATAACTGCATATAAAAATGTTCCTGTTCCAGTTGCGGGGTCAAGAATTGTAACTTTGCGATTTCCTAAACCATATTCTAAATCAAAGACTTGATCTAAAATATCATCAACAGCACGAACAATAAAATTAACTACAGGTTCAGGAGTATAATAAACTCCACGACTTTTCCTTAATGAAGATTCATAAGCAGCTAAAAATGTTTCATAAAAGTGAATAACTGGGTCTTCTGTGCGGGTTTCCTGACCAAAGTTTTCTAAAATATTGGTCATGTCTATTGTGTTAAATAAGTCTATTAAATTTTCGATTGATTTGTGAATTTTACTAACGCTATCAGTTCCTAAAACCAAATCAAATAAACCTTTTAAAAAAGGGATTCTATCACTAATATAAATACTGGCTGTAGTGCGATTAAATGCAAATTGTCCAGGGTTTTGTGCATGACCAATTTTCGCAGTAAATAACCCATAAGCAATAGTTTGGGAGTACATATCTGCAAATTTATCATTATCTATATCTAAAAGTAGTAATTTTTTAAATGTTGATTTTAATTGATTTAATTCTTCTGTAGTTGTTTCTATTTCTAAAGATGATTGAATAGCGTTTCTAATGGTTTTAGTATAAGCTGCCATTTCCTTAGCCAAATCATAATAGTTATTAATATCTCTGGCTTTTTGATTCAGAAATGACTGGAGTAATTCTGTAATAGGTCGTAAATCATTAACCAGGATAATTTCACCTTGTTCTAAATCAGCTAATTTAGCAGTTTTTTCACATTCTCCGTCTACATACCAATGAAATTCTAGATAATTAGTTAAAATCAAGTTGTAACCAATATTGGATTCCAAATAACGTTTTATTTGTGCAGTTTTTTGGATTTTACCTAAATCAATATGAATATCTTTAGCTTCTATATATCCCAAAATCCGATCATTTTTTCTGATAGTTAAATCAGGGATTCCTGCTTGATTACCTTTCTCTTCAATTCTGGCATTAACACCAATCATTAAACCCTCAATTAGATGTTTTAGGCTAGGGTAATGACTGCGTTCTCCACCACGTTTAATATTTTCTTGTAAGTCTTGGATATAGTTATTGAAATCAGACATAATCCCTGGAAATTATTTATTAATCTTCTTTTCATAATAGCATATAATCGTAATATATTTGTAGGTTGGGTTAAGCGACAGCGAAACCCAACAAAGTCCTGAAAATGTTGTAACCTACTTGTTTATTGGAAAACCCAAATGTGAATTTATGTTATGATCATGTTGGGTTTCCTGGGGTCAACCCAACCTACTTGTTTATCGGAAAACCCAAATGTGAATTTACATTATGATTATGTTGGGTTTCCTGGGGTCAACCCAACCTACTTTAAATCATTTCATTCTAAAATCTTGCAACAAAAAAGGCATAATTGCACCTGTAGTTAAACTAGCCACACTAATAGGAATACAAAGGGGAATTGATGCTTGTGCTAATAATACTAATATGACCGTACCAATACCACTAGCAATAATAGTTTGACGCAGAAAATATATAGGGTCACGGAATAGTTTACCCTTGAAAAATAACTGAATAGAAAACCAAGTTAATGCTAACATATATGCTCCTAATGATTGGCTAATAAATTCAGGACAAATAACCCTAAAATTACCGCAGGAATTACCCCTGCTGGTGCAAATAAACTACCAATTATGGCTGCAAATTGGTATCCGATATCTTTACCCGCAAGGATAATTCCGCCAATTGCACCACCAATCATTGATAAAATCACAGCAATGATTAACCAAGTAAATCCTGTAGTGAGATCTAATTCTGTATTTAAACTATGCAGAAATTTGAGAAATACTGGATCATTTACTAATTCAAACATAGATATTCTCCTATTTAGGGTTTAATTTAATGAGAATGCTTGAATTTCCGCAGTTAAATCTTGGAGGGCTTTGGCTACTATTTCCGCTTGTTCTAATTGCTGATGTTCTGTAAATATTCGCCAAGCTTCTTGATAGTATTCTTCTGCTTTTAAGAGATTTTGGGGATTCCCTAATTCTGGTTTTTCGGGGTCGTCAGGTAAGTTGAAGAGAAGGTTAGCTTTGTTAGAAATTGTATTCGCATATTCTAACGGTGTATCTTGCAAATTACGCACTTTTAAAGCTTCATTGTAAGCTAAAACAGCCCGTAAATTATTTTCGATAGGATGAGAACTTACTAAATATTGTAAAGCATTTCCTAAATTATTTTGCAACATTGCATATTCTCTAGGATGGTCAATTAAGTTAATATGCTTGAGGGCAATTTCAAAAGACTGAACCGCTAAACCTTGACGCAAAGATTCCTGTGCCGACGACATGGGCATGGAAAGATAAGCGATCGCTATGTTATTATGTAAAATCGCATATTCCTGGGGGTAATCTTCCCAAGTAAACACCCGCAAAGCCTCATGATAAGCATGAATACTCTCAGTTATCTGGGCTAAATTATAGGGAACTAAAGATTGGAAAACTAACCCCAAATTCATCTGCACTGCGGCTACTTCCTCCGCCGTTGCCAATTGTTGTAAAATCGGCAAAGCTTCCTGATAATCTGCCCGTGCTTGTTGCAAAAATTGAGAACCCCCATCAGGAATCATCTGTAATGACCCTGCCATGCCCACCTTAGCCCGTGCTTTCAGTAAAACATAGTCATCCCCACACATTTGATAAGCGCTGTCAAATAGCCCAATTGTATTGTGTAAATCTTGGGCTGTTTTCGGCTTTTTCTGAAAACCTTGTGCTATTTCTATCAGCATTTGGATTTTCTCGGCTGTTGTTGCTGACTCTGAAGATATGGACGCAATAGCAGCTTTCACAAATGAATCTGTAATACTAGAAGTCATAAATTTGCCTGGGGAATGGAGTTATGATCACCCATATATTAGGGTTATTAACTAAGCCGATTTACGCAGTTTTCGAGTTGATACAGATTCCCCAATTTCTTACAGTCGTATGCACTTAAATAAAACACATCATGCCCCCCTCCTCGCTTGCGGGGAGGGGTTGGGGGTGGGGTTATTTCGTTCTAGACACAACCCCCCATCCAATATAAAACAATTGGATTATAAAAATCTAGAGTGAATTTACCAATAAAAGGAGTTGCCTTTCTATCCTCAAATTCGTGATTTATCTAGCAGTTATCAAAATTGACATAAAATTAAAACCAGAATAAAAAACCCACTCATTAAGAGGATGTTTGAAAAGTTTTGAATGTATAAATTGACCCCTCTCCAAACCTCTCCCCGACGCGGGGAGAGGCTTTAAAACCCCCATTCCCTTGCAGGGAAGGGGGGCAGGGGGGTTAGGTTTTTGGAAATTATGGGTTTCATCTGATACTTTTCAAACAACCTCTAAGTGGGTTCTGACTATTTATCAACAATAAAACAATTTAAGCGTTTTCAATCCCGATCTTTTTTTGAGCAAATTTGCGTTTAGCCCACATACCCGCACCAAAAAGCACCGTACTACCCACCACAGGAAGAGCGTCGGTTTCCCAAGGCACAGCAGCCACATCTCCCAGAGTGACATTCCCAGTATATGCCGCGAATAGAGAACAGAGAAAACTCTAAGAGAAAACTCTAAAAGTAACATGACTATATCGTAACATTATTACCTCAGTAAAAACCATCAAAATATTTTTTACTGAGAGGGTGTTTGAAAAGTTATGGTTGATGTATCAAATATTTTTTACCCCACCCTAACCCTCCCCTTGTAAAGGGGAGGGAACTGGATTTTTATTGTTTCCCCCCTTTACAAGGGGAAAGGGGGGTAGCAATGTGATGAAAATTACGGAATACCACTTTTCAAACATCCTCTGAGGTAATATGGCTAAAAATCAACCAAAATAAGGCATCAAGGTAACTTTACATATTGTTATACAGCGGTTTCCGCTCTTATGAGGTACAAAGTTGAATCATGAAACTCTTGTAGTGCGGGCATCTTGCCCGCTAGATATGTACCTCATAACACCGGGAAGTGCTGTATATGGGTAATAGACATCTCCCCTAAAGATTGTAGAGACGTTCCATGGAACGTCTCTACAGGTCACGCATATTTAATTTTTGGAGATGTCTAATTACTAGAGTTTCAACTTAGGAAAATTACTCTGCCAATAAGATAATAAAGCCTGCCAAGCAGTTTCTAATTCAACATCACTAGTATCAGCCTTAGTTAACGAAAGTTGCCCCCAGATACAGCGACGGTCACGGAGAGTTTGTTTACCGTTCAATAGATTCAACCATTGAGAGGGATTTAGGTAAGGACGATAAAAATGGGCAGCGAATTGAGATACGGTCACTGTACTTTTTCCCAGGGAATTAATGCAGGCCGTCAAATAGCGGTTTTGTTGATCAAAAAACTCTAAATGATCACCGTTGAGGTTCACTTTTTGAACGGGCTTTATCAGCTTAGGTAAATTAGGTAGATAACTAAATTGCTGATAGTATTCTTTGACATCACCTAAGCTAGAAGGGACATAGTAAAAGTTAACAGTTAAGCCCTGACCGGCTTTTTGGTAATGATAAATTTGTCCTAACAAGATATCCTTCGTCTTATCGGTTTCGATATCTGTGTTTAGTAGAGGACGATTATTCTCCTGGGCTAGTTGCTTTGACGATAAAGATAGAGGTTCACTAGCCGTGAATTGCCAACCAGGGAGAGGAATTTGTGACGGAAAACGATAGACGGCGGTTTGACTCAAGCCCGCGTTGGGATGGATACAAAAATTAAATAAAATGATGATCAAACCGATACCTGTTAGTACAATTAACCAGGATACTGGCTGAGACTTTTCTGGCTGAGACTTTTGAGGGGGGGCTTTTGTCAGTGACGATGGAATTTGACTGGGTGATAGGAAAAGAATCACTGCCCCAAAGGATAGGAACGAAAGTAAAGCAAAAATATCACCACCTTGAGAACCATGCCAATAACTAAATGCAGGTTTATCTTTCACCACTAGTGCTATAACAACCAATCGGATCACGGACAAAATAACACTAATAAGCACTGAAAGAGTAAAAGGCAAATAAATATTTTTCAGATGAGAGGGAAAAAGAATGGCCAGCACGAAAGAAAATTTTAATAGCATGATTAAAAGTGGTATCGCCGTGCATTCTGATAAAATATCAATTACCCCATTATTAACAGAAACAAGAGCACCTTCAGTAGCGGAATTAAAGCCCAAGTACCATAAAAGATAAGAAGTAAGTTTGGCGGAGATTACCGTAATCCGAATCAGCATTCCCAATAATTTGACAAAGACGAAAATCAAGGGAAATATAGCAATTACTGCTAATTCTCGCTTAAATTGTTTAATTCCCTCAAATCCTGATGCTAATAAAGCCAAACCAATAGCACTAATCAAGGGGAGACAGTACCAAAAAATAGAGATTTCTTGAACTGAAAATTTCGCATTGATGTAGGGAATAATAATTAAACAACAACCAACAAAATTAGCAGGAAACTGGCTGACGAAAGCAAGGTTATTCCTTCTCCCGTAAATGTGGAATATAACACTTGCATATAACAATAGTTGAAAGAACCAATCGTTAGCATTTTGTTCAACTCGCCAATAGAGTGTTAGGTGAGTTGAAGTTACTAACCCAAAAATAAATAGAATGAAGAAAGTATAATTCAGAAAATTAACTTCCCTAAACTTTTCTATTTTACCTGTCATTGCTAATATCGTTTTCAACATTCTAAATACAAGCCCGTCCTATTTGAAGCCAAACAATCACAAAGGTAAAACCAATAATTAGTAGAGCAATAACTGTTCTCAAGCTAATTTTCCATCTATTCTTCCACTGCCCTCGCTGGTTTAGGGCTGCTTCTTGGGAGATTGTCTTTTTTGCACTGGCTAAGTTTTTTTGAATTGTATTTTTAAGCTGAGGAGTTGGTAAATTTAAGTCATCTGGACTCATGTTGATATTTTTAGCGAACAGCTTGATTTGTTCTGCGCTAACCCCTGAAGCAAGACGCTTTTCGATTTGGGTTATTTGTTCAACACGGTTATTTCTCTGTTCGGTGATTTGATCATTGGCCACCTTTAGGACTCGTTGCGTATTTAATAAAGTCAGGGGAATTAAGGCAAAAAAGGCGATTCCCATGAGCAGAATCACCCAGCGGATAAATCTCAAAAAAACAATTTCTAGGAAGCGGATATCACCTCGATTGTCACGAAAGTAAAGAGTAAAAATAAACCCTAAGCCAATCAAAAAAACCCAACTATGCTGAGTGAGGAGACTAATGGCGTTGAGTTCCCATTCAGGGTTTTGGAGTTGAGGTGGGACAATCACATAGATAAAATCTATGAATGACATTATCACAATTCCATAGCCAATAATTGGTAATAGAACAGTCAAGTCACTAGTATTTGATAAAAGACCTTCCCAGTTAACTCGACCGAAAAATGCCCTGAAGTTCTTGACAGAAGAGAAAATAAAATAACCAATATTTTCTTTGATATCTCTAAAATTCATCGATCTTAATGTTCCTTTTGAATGCAAAGTTGATAATTACAGCAGCTATCGGCGGTAAAGCCCTTTAAGTGCAAGGCTTTGTGATTAAAAGTTGTACCTCATTTACCTGCAATTTACTGGAATTTATCCTCATGACGGCTGAGATTTGAACTTTTACAAGATTACGAAAAATCCAGATGTGTAGGGGTTTAGCATTGCTAAATTCCTACCTCTATAGAAGCAAACGATTCAGCCATCTTGAGTATAATCAGGGAAATTATATAACATAAAACAATACTGTAGCCATGCAGTAAAAATACCTTACCAGTTCTAACATAGCATCAATACCTTGTCAATAACTCTACTACATCAGCCCTCTCTTCATCCTATTTTTTGGCTACAGTATTGTTAGAGTCTACTTGTATACCTGGGTTTTATTATTCGGGGATATTCTTGTTAAAATTAAATAACATTTGTGAATCTTCCAAAGGTAATACTTCTACGGAATAAGACTTTAACCACTGCTGAAAAGAACGTCCACCTTCTTCAACATACTGATTTAATTCCGGTAAACAACGACGGCGATAAAAACCACATAGAGGTTGCCAGATTTGATTATTTTTGACTAAAGCCGCCATTTTATTTTCGGGAATTGTATCTAATTTAGATATCCAATCTTGTAATATTTCTAGCCGCAAATTTGGTAAATCACAAGCTAATAATAGAACCCAATTTGTTTTTACTGCTGCTAAACCTTGTATAAAACCTACAAGTGGTCCATGAGTGCGGGGTTCATTTCCAGTTTCCCCAGGTAAAGGAACTTCTGGAATAAATTGACTTTTAGGTGTTAGCAATTCTTGATAACGTTCTGGCCAGGGAGTTACTATATAAACTTTATCAGTGCAAGCTTCAGCAATAGTACAAATTAATTGCAACATGGGGACACCGACCATGGGAATTAAAGCCTTATCTCTACCCATGCGAGTGCTTTTACCACCTGCTAAAACAATAGTAGTAACATCACGCTTTAAATCAATATTCATAATGTTTGGATTCTATTTAATAAAAATTAACTGTAGTTTCTCATAAATTGTTTACAATAATTATATAAATCTATAATTTATAACTATCATTATCATCAATTTTATGACATATTTTTTTGAATTTGAAGCAGATTTTGTTGATTCTTGGCGTTGTATTCCTATGCAAGTGCGCTATAAATTAGACACTTGCGGTATTAAGCTAAAATTAGCAGAATGGAATCAGATGAATCAAGAATCACGTCAAAATTTAGCGATATTACCTTGCGATACAGATGGTCAAATTCATGATTACAGACATTATATTCAAGAGTTGGTATTGCAACTCACTGGTAAACCAGTAGCCGAATTACCCATTGAAACTCATCCAGCATGGATGGATAATACCGCTATTCCCAGCAGTATTCACGCAAAAGCCCAGGAAATAGGTGTGATCATCACAACTGAGGACTGGGCAAGCTTAACTAGTTTACAGCGTTTTGCCTTGATTAAACTGAGTCGTCCTAGCCATGAAAATAAAAACTTCTTACCGGCTTTGCAAGAATTTAAATTGTTGCCAAAATCCTAAATTCTGATATATTGCTATAAATAATACTTTTTAAGTAGTGGGTAAAAGCAAATGATTAAACTCGACCAGTTTTTAAAGTTTTCCGGTATCACCTCTACCGGAGGTCAAGCTAAATGGATGATTGTTGATGGTGAGGTTAAAGTTAATGGTGTAGTGGAAACGCGCAGAGGACGAAAATTAGTAGATGATGATCAAGTAACAGTAGCAGGAAAAACTTTAAAAGTTGGGGAAATACTATCAGATACCGTTGATTAATTTCGATATCTATGATTTTGCCCTCACTACTTTTCTGACCATAACATCCAATTATGCTAATTCTTAATTTTTATTTCCAAAAAATTAATTGCTTTAAATAACACCTTGATTTAAAATAATAAATATTGATCAATAGGTCATTCTCTACAAGTAAATCCTCTCAAAAGGGAAATTATACCCCTAAAGAACTTCTTTAATTGTGCATTGTCAACATATATAAAAAGACATAGCTAATGACTAATGTACTCTGGCTCCAAGGTGGTGCTTGTTCGGGTGACACCATGTCGTTTCTGAATGCCGAAGAACCAACAGCTTGTGATTTAATTGCTGATTTCGGGATGAAAATACTTTGGCATCCTTCCTTGGGTGTAGAATTAGGTGAAAACGTCAAAACCCTTTTATGGGACTGTATTTATGGTAAAATTCCCGTAGATATTTTGGTATTTGAAGGTAGCGTAGTTAACGCCCCTAATGGTACAGGAGAATGGAACCGGTTTGCCGACCGTCCCATGAAAGATTGGTTAAACGATTTAGCCAAAGTTGCGAAATTTATTGTGGCTGTGGGAGACTGTGCAAGTTGGGGAGGAATTCCCGCTATGTCACCCAACCCCAGCGACTCCAAAGGACTGCAATTTCTCAAACGGGAAGAAGGCGGTTTTTTAGGTAAAGATTTTGTCAGTCAAGCCGGCTTACCGATAATTAATATTCCTGGTTGTCCCGCACACCCCGACTGGATAACGCAGATATTAGTAGCGATCGCCACTGGACGAATTGATGATATAGTTCTTGATGAACTGCACCGTCCCCAAACCTTCTTCAACACCTACGCCGAAACCGGTTGTACCCGCAACATTCACTTTGCATACAAAGCCACAACCACCGAATTTGGACAACGCAAAGGTTGTCTATTTTACGACTTAGGTTGTCGTGGTCCCATGACTCATGCCTCCTGTAACCGCATTCTCTGGAATCGCGTCTCCTCCAAAACCCGCGCCGGAATGCCCTGTTTAGGCTGCACAGAACCCGAATTTCCCTTTTTCGACCTCAAACCTGGAACAGTCTTTAAAACCCAAACCGTCATGGGAGTTCCCAAAGAAATACCCCCCGGAGTCAACCACAAAGATTACGCCGTCCTCACCGTTGTTGCCAAAAACACAGCCCCAAAATGGACAGAGGAAGACTTTTTTACTGTTTAGTCATGAAAAAAGACCTAACCCCCCAACCCCCTTCCCTACCCCTCCCTGACCCTCCCCTACAAGGGGAGGGAAGCGGAAAAACTTTTGTTAGCTGGAAGGGGGAGTCAATTATTCCCCTCTCCTTGTAGGAGAGGGGTTAGGGGAGAGGTCGTGTAACTAATAACTAATAAAGGACAAATATGCCAATTCAAACATTAGATATTTCACCCGTTGGTAGAGTCGAGGGTGATTTAGATGTGCGTGTCGAAATCGAAAATGGATATGTCACAAACGCCTGGACTCACGCTGAACTTTTTCGCGGCTTTGAAATAATTTTACGCGGAAAAGATCCCCAAGCCGGCTTAATTGTCACTCCCCGAATTTGTGGAATTTGTGGCGGTTCTCACCTCAGTTCTGCCTCTTGGGCGTTGGATACAGCTTGGGGAACAGAAGTTCCGAGAAATGCAATTTTAGCGAGAAACTTAGGTCAAATTGTCGAAACAATCCAAAGTATTCCCCGCTACTTTTATGGCTTATTTGCCATTGATTTAACTAATAAAAATTATCGCCGGAGTCACTTTTATGATGAGGCTTGTCGGCGCTTTGCTGCCTTCACAGGTAAATCTTATGAAATCGGCATTACAATTTCTAGTAAACCGGTAGAAATCTACGCTTTATTAGGTGGACAATGGCCGCACAGCAGTTATATGGAAATAAATTGGGGAATTGCTGATATAGTCAGGATTTTTCAGAATAGGCCTGATTATTCCCTGGTTTTTCCTTAAATTAGGCAATAAAACCACCCCAGCCATATCATAAGTCTATTTATTTTTATCTACTAACAGTTATTTGGTGTTTTCAAATATTACCTAATTTTTCCCTAACTCTAGATTAGCGATGCCTTCAGCGCACTGGAAGCAATTCCTAGGTCGTGCTTCGCTATCACATAACTGTGGTAAATTTTTAGTACGCAAAGAATAATCTAATGCACCCATCCTCTTTTAATCTTCTTACCCATTATGAATTTCAAACGATGGCAGGAACTCAAGCAAATCCTCACTGAAGACAAAGACTTGTCTAACATCTGGACATATTACATGGATCATTTTGCAGATCATCCCGAATTCATCAACTTGGGTCAACGTGTCCAGAATCAATATATAGATGCAGTTGTCAAAACAACCTGTCAACAACTATTTGGTCAAAACGTCAAAATTACCAACTCTCTCCTTATCCATATTCCCCGACATCAATTTTTCCATGGCCCATTCCAAGCCAGCGGACGAATAGGTGGTGTGATTTTCTTTGAGGATATCAAAGTCGGCTTAATGGGTATTTCCGCACAGTTTCCCCCAACCAGTGAGGTGAAATATTCCCGGTTTACCGAAGTAATGGATCTATCACCACCAACAGGTCATGATTTAAATTGAAGGGATATAGCATTTCCTAATCTAAATGATGCACAAAATTATCTGTGTTCATCTGCGTTTATCTGCGTTTGATTCTGACTTCCCTGCCATCCTTAACCCCAAAATCGTCTAAACTTAAAGAGTTCACCAACTGCCAAAATCATGATGTCTCGCTGGTTTAATATTGCAGGTCCATGTAACCCCGAAAAAAACTATACCATCTCAGCTACAATTCGTCTCCCTGATTTATCGTTACTGATTGAACAAGAAAGTTATTTTGTCCTTCATGCACCACGACAAACAGGGAAAACAACCGCAATGTTATCCCTAGCACAGCAACTTACCGCCACCGGAAATTATACCGCAGTCATGGTATCAGTAGAGGTAGGAAGTGCATTTAATCATGACCCCGGTGCGGCAGAATTAGCGATTTTGGGAACTTGGTATGATACAATTTCTATCCGCTTACCCAAAGAATTACAACCACCTGTGAAACAATGGCAACAGGAAGAACCAGGAAATAGAATTAAGGCTTTTTTACAAGGTTGGGCAAAATCTTTAACCCGACCTTTGGTAATATTGATTGATGAAATTGATTCTTTGCAAGATCAAACATTAATTTCAGTTTTACGACAATTAAGAGATGGTTTTCCCAATCGTCCCGAAAATTTTCCCTCATCCGTAGGATTAATAGGTTTACGGGATGTGCGAGATTATAAAGTAGCATCAGGTGGTAGTGACAGATTAAATACATCCAGTCCTTTTAATATTAAAGTTAGTTCTATTACTATGCGAAATTTTAATATTGAAGAAGTGGGAGAACTATATCAACAACATACAGTAGCAACAGGACAAATTTTCACACCAGAAGCAACAGCAACAGCCTTTGATTTAACCCAAGGACAACCTTGGTTAGTGAATGCTTTAGCTAAAGAAATTGTAGAAAAAATGGTTAAAGATAGAAATATTACTATTACAAAAGAAGATATTTTACAAGCAAAGGAAATATTAATTGCTCGTCAAGATACTCATTTAGATAGTTTAGCTGAACGGTTACGAGAACCAAGAATAAAAGCAATTATTGAACCGATGTTAGCAGGTTTAGAATTGGGGGATATACCCAACGATGATATTCAATTTGTAATTGATTTGGGTTTGTGTAAAATGCACCCCCAAGGAGGATTAACTATTGCTAATCCCATTTATCGGGAAGTTTTACCCAGAGTATTAACAGTGACACCAATGGCTTCTCTACCAAGGATTGCACCGACTTGGTTAACCCCAGAAGGTGAATTAAATATAGATGCGTTACTTGCAGCATTTCTCAAGTTTTGGCGACAGCACGGAGAACCGTTATTAGGTAGCACTGGCTATCATGAAATTGCGCCGCATATTGTATTAATGGCTTTTTTGCATCGTGTTATTAATGGTGGTGGAATCCTAGAACGGGAATATGCCATTGGTAGTGACAGAATGGATCTATGTCTGCGTTATAAAGATGTCACGCTAGGTATTGAGTTAAAGGTATGGCGGGATAAAAAGCGTGACCCCCAAACTGATGGGATTGAACAATTAGAATCTTATTTAGGGCGGTTGGGGTTGGATTTTGGTTGGTTATTTGTGTTTGATAGGCGGAAAAATGCCCTACCAATGGAAGAACGTTTATCAACTGAGGTTGTGGTGACGGAAAATCAACGCAGAATTACTGTGATTCGGGCTTGAGTGTTTTGATAAGGAGTTAGGTTGGAGTTTTGCTAAAATGTAAATAGCTAGAAAAAAGGAAATCTAAAGTTATGACAGTTGCTAATTCATCAATTTCTCAACAATACACGCTTGATATTGAACCGGAAGGACGTTTAACTTTACCGCAAGAAATCCAACAAATTCTTAATTTAGAATCTGGAGATAGATTAATTTTAACTCTTGAAGATAATGGTACATTACAATTAGTTAGTCTCAAAAACCAAGTTAAAAAATTAAGAGGTTTATTAAAAGATAAATCACCTGATAGAAATTTGGTAGATGAACTTATTCAAGAACGCAAACAGGAGTATTTAAGTGAATAAATCTGTGTTAGATGCTTCTGCTTTTTTAGCTTATCTTAGAGATGAACCAGGAGCAGAAATTGTGGAAAATACGTTGATTAATGGGTGTTATATCAGTATAATTAATTGGGTAGAGGTATTATCAAAAATTGTTGATTTAGGATAATCTCCAGAGGAAATTATTAAACGATTGAGAGATGAAGGATTATTAGAAAATAGTCTAGAAATTATTGCTTGCAATGAGGAAGATGCTATAACTATAGCTAAACTTCGAGGTTTAACCAAAAGTGCAGGATTATCATTAGGAGATCGTGCTTGTCTTGCTTTAGGTAAACGCTTGAATTTGCCTGTGTTAACAGCAGATAAAGTATGGAGTAGTTTATCTTTGGGAATGACAATTAATTTGATTCGTTAAATTTCATCATCATTTGATAAATACTTTTTAAAACCTGAAAATTTGGAACTGCATTCAAACCAGTAATTAGGTGCGTTACATTTCATTAACACACCCTACAGGATAGGCGATCGCACTGCCGAAATTTGATGGCGTATATCTACGGCTGTTTTAATATAGAAACGATTAGCTTGAAGCATCTCGTTGATTTGGCTAGGTGTTGCAGGTTCTTGTAAAATATGAATTATCAAGGGTAAAATATGAATAGTTTATCCAAGACTAAAATAAGATCAACATTTTTTAGGAGGTGCTGTTTCTGACTAATTTACCGGATGATTTAGCCATTACCGAAATTCATCAAGCAATTGGTAATCTTGTCATTCGATTTCCATTACTTCATTGTCAAGAATGTGCCAAGACACTCAAACAGTGGTTAAAACAACGTAAAATTTCTGGTAAACTTTGGCGACTTTCGACCATATACGATAATGAAGATTTTATTTTGAGTTATCGCTTAGAAAAACAAGGTTGCTTTGAAACTATTACGGAAAATGGCGTTCATTACGGTGTTGAAGTTTTTGGCAAAATTTTCGACAACCTTTCCCGACAAGGACTATACCCAGATGACTGGGTTCAAGATTTTATTTCTCTATCTAATGAGTTTAAAATAGAAGTAATAGAAGAATTTTGAAAATTTTTAATGGAGTTAAACTCAATGAGTACATTATTTAACTTACTCGAAAAAATTAAAACCAAACCAGGGTTATATTTGGGAACAGCATCTATCAGTAATTTACGAATGTTTATCTTGGGATATCGCTTTTCTCGCTCTGAATTAGGTATTACTAATACTGAAACTGAAAGTGATTTTCATAAAAACTTTCAACCTTGGCTACAAAACCGCTTATCTATCCATACGGTTAACGCTTGGGATAAAATTATTTTACTCACCTGTATTGATGAAAAAGCTGCATTTGATTACTTTTTTCAATTACTAGATGAATTTATCCAAAGAGACAAAAGCCAGGATATTGAACCAATTCTGGCTAAACCATCCTCTGAAAATTCTCAAAAAGCTGCCTGAAGAATAATACTGAATCTTAGTGTGCTTGGTTGTTTCTATAGTAATGAGCGATCGCCATTAATCCCAGTGAAGGAAGCACAAGAAAGTCAGTGCTTGCGCGATCGCTTTTCTCAAGGATGTTAAACAGCAAATCTAACACTTCTAGACTACGATCCCTTTTAAAAACCTTAAACGAGAACTCCTGCCATTTCCCTAATTCGATTTGCCCAGGTTTGAGACAAGGTGGAAATTTCCAGACGACTAGAATCACTTGCCCAAGTTGACAACCAATGAATATGCCATCGAGATAATTGACGTTGCATTTGAGCTAATTTAAAGGCATTATCTACATCTAAATCAATGGCTGTCAATTCTAAAAACACTTTACTTTCTCGAATAATCTCAAGTACCGCTTCTCCATTAAATTCATTTAAACTGAGAGATGCCATTTGCAGAAAGTTCTGTGCTAATCTTTCCAGACGTACAGAAAGACGTTCACAACGAAAGGTAATTTGTTCTACAGTCCAGTTATTCATAAACCTCCTAATAATTTGTGGATGATTTGTTTGACTTGTTCACGAATTGTCGGATCTAAAATTTCCATTGATCTATTTTGACGTGGCCGGAGATTTACCATTGATTCATAGAAAATTTCTTGAGAAATAGGATTCCAACTCGCGCCCCAAATATCCTGCTGTTGACTTCTATTCTCCAGTAAAATAGTTTCGCAGTCAGAGTGCATTTCACCTCCACCTGCTAAAATTTGATGGCGTATATCTACGGCTGTTTTAATATAGAAACGATTGGCTTGAAGCATCTCGTTGATTTGGATAGGTGTTGCAGGTTCTTGTAAAATATGAATTATCAAGGGTAAAATACGAGTCCATTTATTAAATCATTCTCTCATATTACCTTAAATGATATTAATGTGATCCTATTTCAATCCCTTGATAATCTAAGCTAAGATTCTCTACTTAATAGCGATCGCATTTCCCCAACATTAGCGATTGCACTACAATATCAGCGATTGTTTCTCAAATCTGAAACGAGAGCAGCGATAAATACAATTATTGTAGGAGCTAACAGGATGATCGTTCCGACAACCAGATCTGGTTGCGGATTAAAATAGTTGATTTGGAAAATTCGATCAATCCCGATCAATCCCCAAGAGATCAATACAAAACTGACGACAGACTCTGCTATTCTGTTACTTAATGGCTCGACGATATCATTCCATTCCTCCTCAATCGTCCGGTGGTTCGCTAAAGTACCGTAAAACATAAAGACAAGATAAGAAACACTTAGTGTGGCTAAAGTGATCGAAGATATCCAGGGATAGGTTCCAGAGATTCTAATCGCCATGAGTCCGGCCAGCGTGTTAATACTCAAACCCCAAATGATTAACAAAACCCATTGTAAGTAACGCCGTCTTAGATTCGACTCTAGAGAGAAACTGATCTCGACGAAAACATTCCACGCCAATCCAAAGAATGGCATAATACTATAAAAAATAAAGACTATGATCGAAATTGGTATTATCACAATAGTAGTCAGTATTCTTCTCGCTCGACAAAATAGAAAACATAAAGAGTTAAGCGCAATCCGCAGGCTTGAAATAAGGATACGAATAGTTAGCAGAATCGTTCTAATTGAAATATTGGCAACCGCGAGGGAGATCAAAACGAGCGGGTTGCGAGAGCGAAGTGATAAGGTATATTGTCTCTCAGTAAAAAGTATAACTTTTTCGGCGATCAAATTGTTTACAAACATGGCATATTCAAAAGGAGTATCGAGCCATTTAAGCCCATTGAAAGCGAAATCGCTCATCCTCTCAATGACCGATAAGACAGGAGTTTCTACCAAACATCTATGGATTAGATGAAATGCCATCACGCCAAGATAAACTACCAAACTTCCGACCAAAAAATAATGATAATAATCTTTGATTCGGCTTGAAATCCAGAAATTCACAACATAAAAGATTGAGGCTTGAAGTGAAATAACAAACAAAAATCGTAGTGTGTCCCTAGAGGCTTTCAGGGTAATTTTTCTAATGTTGAACGGTATCTTAAAGGTGGATGAATTCAAAAAGCTTTTCAGTGTATTTAAAACTATAATATCTCCTTGAATTATCATCTTTTCAAACCATAATTCCACCAATTTTTTATCAACAGAAAATGATAGAATGTTAGTTCTACGCCGTACCTTTGTTTGCAATTTTTCTTGTAATTTTTTATTAAAATTATAAGAATTAATATCAAGCCTTGAAGATTCTATATTTAAAAAATCAAGAATATCAGAAAAACTCAATTTTTGATATTGTTTTCGTAAGATTTCTTCAATTTCACTTGATGAGCTACTGTTAATTGTTTTTATTCTTTCTAATTGTCTTTTAATTTCTTCTTTAAATTCTTCTTGTCCCAATGAGAATAATGAACTTGTTATATATCTGGATCTGTTCGATGAATATTCATTTAGTAATTCTTCTTCGATTTTTGTTGGTGATTTTTCGTATATTTTTCCTACCATTTCTAATTGTATTTCTATTCTTTCTTGGGAAAGAATAGAAGGCATATATAATAATTCATTACTACTATTTCTATTCCTGATTCTTGAAATAAGTTGGTCAAATGAAGAAATGGATAAAATACTTAACTCTTTTTCTTTGATAATTGATAGATTATATTCGTGTCGTAAAGACTTTAACTCTTGATGTATTTCAAAGTCTGCTGTTTGCAAGTCTTTATATTGTTTGTTCAATTCTTGAATACGCTCTTTAGTCCAATATTCTCTAATTTTTAATTCTTTATTATATTTTTGCTGATAATCGTACTGGATAATCCCCCAAGCTACGCACCATAAAAGCAGGAATGCCGAGGGAATTAATCCATTAGCTGTCTCGACTGGCAATAGATCGAGGAAATACCCGCCTCCGAGCGCAACGAGACTGGCAATAGTAATTTCAGTGGGTGTTAACTCTCGAAATTTAGGATTTACGAACAGTAGTAAGGGGATAACTAAAGCGACTCTGATAATTGGTATATTAGATCCTAGTAAAGCAAAAAAAGATTGTACCGATGATACGGTAGACACGGGAAAGCGATTAAACACTACAGCAGCAATATCATTGATACCGATGGATAAAATCACAACAACTAAGCAGAGAGTTAGTGCGGGAACAGTCAAAATAAATCTAGATATAGAATGATCCGACCAAAATTCAATATCGCGTAAGGATCTTTTCTTGTTTTCCTTTTGCATAGTTCATCTTTCCCCTTCCGTGAACCAATGACTCTGTTCTCTGATTGATCCATATTATACAGCATTGCCTGACAAATAAAATAGGGAGAATTCAAAGTTAAGCTACACAACCACCATGATTTATACCCAGATTCTTAATCGTGGTGATAAAGTTGTTTGTAGTCCTCTAAATTTTTACTTCCCAACAATTTCCACTTTTCCACCTCCAAATTCAACCTTTCATGGAATCGCTGTTTTTAGTGATGTGGGGATATGCGATGCGATCAAATCAGACAAATTTTAGAAAAATGAACATTGAATTTTGCTCAACGCAAGATAATATAGAAACACAGTCTTATAAAAAACATCATGCAAGCATACAAACTCAAAGGAAAAATTGATCAATCTGGTAACTTGCTGATTACCGAACCCGTGAACTTACCCCCCGGAAATGTGGAAGTAATAGTCTGGCCAGCTACGGATACCCTTGATAGTACCACAGCCCCAACCAGTGAACCAGTGCCAGAAACACCAAAAAGAAAATCTAGAATCAAAGCATTCCAGGGTTTATTTGAAAATGCCCCACCCGTTCCAGCAGATTTTGATCCAGACCAAGCTAAATGGGAATATTTAAAGGAGAAACATAACCTGTGAAAGTCTTACTAGATACTAACATCATTATTGATGATGCCTTGGAAAGAGAACCTTTTTGGGATGCAAGTGAACAAGTTTTATCACTAATTGAAAAAGGAACAATTGCAGGTTATATTTCAGCCTCAACTTTTAGTGATTTGTATTACATTATTCGTAAAGCAAGAGGTCGAGATTGGACGCTTACTTATTTAACTCAATTAGTTACCTTCTGTCAAATTGCTACGGTAAATCAGACTGTAATTACAATGGCTTTCACAACCAATTTTAAGGATTTTGAAGATGCTATTCAATACTCCACTGCGGTAGTCAATCAATTAGATGGGATTATTACCCGTAATCCTCAAGATTTCCCTGTCGTGACACCGCGAATTATCACTCCTGAACAATTAATTGAGGAACTAACAAACTCTTGATAAGATTATGATTGTAGAATTATCTTTAATTTCTTTGAGGATGAGGAATTATTACAAATAGTTATGTGATTTTTATCCCTCCTCGAAATTCTCGCAGCGCTTGAGCATGATTTTCCATATTAATACAACCCATCAATAAATCTACATCTAAACTCGGTAGAAGTTGCGATTTATTAACAGCTTCATACCCATCATTTCCTAAACTATAAAACAATAATTTATCATTCATCCAAAACCAAACTTCAGGAATTTGTAACCGTTTATATGCTTCCAGTTTATTAATTCCTTCACTACTAACAACCACCTCAATCACTAAATCAGGTTGTTTTCTATTTGCTCCCAATTCATAGGATTCATCACCTTCTTTTTTGACCTTTTCAAATTCATTTTCTAAAGTAACAGAACCAGTAGGAGTAAAATCTAACCCACATTCCGCACCCCAAAATGTTACAGAGGGAAATTACGGAGATGAAAATCAAAGGGAGCATCAAAACAAACAGATAAAGTGAAAAAAGGCATTTGAGAAACAGTAAATCACCAAAAATGTCATCAAAATCTATTCTCAATAAGAAGCAATAAGAATGCACACCACCTGGAGAGGTCAATAGATAAGCGAAAGAAGATATTCAAGAAACAATTATAAGTTAGACTAATCAATTAAAGTAAAAGGGGTGAAATGAGCAACGGTACAGAAAGTTACGCTAAGGCTGAAACGGTTACTACACAGGCATTCTAATCATCCTGTTCATTAGGGTCGTTTGGATCACGCAGCGATCGCATTTCCCCCTGCATAACGGCAACAGGCAAAGAGAAATGATAACGTCCCAACATATTGATGTGAGAATGTCCCAAAGGCGATAGCCGCGCTACATCTTCTTGATTTATGCTCTGTTGGGAGCCAATAGAAGCCAGTGCAGCATCCATATAATATGTATTCCATAGTACCAAAGCATTGACCACCAAGCCCAAAGCCGAAAGTTGGTCTTCTTGTCCCTCCCGGTAACGTTGGCGCAACTCTCCCTTTTGACCATGAAATATAACTCTGGCCAGCCCATGCCGTCCTTCACCCCGATTTAACTGAGTCAAAATGCGACGACGGTAAGCCTCATCATCAATATAGTTCAATAGGTACAAAGTTTTGGCTATACGCCCTAATTCCCCAATCGCCCGACCCAAAACAGAAGGTTTATCACCTCGGTATAAAGTTCGGATAATATCTATTGCACTCACCGTTCCCAACTTCAAAGAACCTGCAACTCGCAACATATCATCCCAATAATTCTCAATAAAAGAAGTATTGACCCGTTGCCGTGCTATTCCATTAAGAACGCCATAATCTGCAAGCGAATCCAAACGCCAAAAGCGAGCTTCCCCCACATCAGCTAGTCGAGGACTAAACTGGTAGCCCAGTAGCCAAAAAAGACCAAATATCACATCACTATAACCGCTTGTATCAGTCATAAGTTCCTTGGGACGAAGAGAAGTCTGTTGCTCCAAAAGCCCAACCAACACAACCAGAGAGTCGCGGAGCGTTCCAGGAACCACCAAACCGTGAAAACCCGTAAACTGGTCTGAAGTAAAGTTGTAGTAAGTAATACCCCGACCCCGACCAAAATATTTGCTATTGGGTCCTGAATTTAGTGTTTGCACAGGCACTACAAAACGCAAGCCATCTGCCGAAGCGACTTCTCCTCCACCCCAAGTCTGCGCCAATGGAATCTGAGTTTGAGCATCGACCAACCGTGCATTAGCACTCTTCAAGGTTTCAGAACGAAAGTAGTTTTGCTGTATCCAAGCCAGTCGATTACGAGTTAAGGCTGGGATATCTGCCCGGATAACTGGCTTCAGACCTATGTTGCAACTTTGAGCTATCAGCACTGCACAGACACTAATGTGTAAATCAGTTACTCGTGAGCTATCCTGACTACCGTGGTTAAATTCATCCATAAACCCGGTTTTGGCATGGATTTCCAGTAAGGCTTCTGGTAAATCCACACGGGGAAGTAATTCTGCTACCAGTATTTTTAGAGTTTTCAAGCTGGCAGGTTCTTCCAACTTATCCAAATTGGTGACTGTTAAAGTATCACGTCCTTTTTTATTAGGCTCGATGCGTACCGATGCATTGCTGGGCAGATTATTGGCAGTACGATGAAATGCCGAATCGAGTTGCTGTTTCAACTTAGACAGTTCCGCACCGGGTGTTGGTTGCAGGTTCAGTGCGCGACAAACTTGTGGTCTAGCTGATTCCCAGTCTTTCCCTTGTAGTAATTTGGCATGGGGATTGCTCCAACGGATACTAGGAGTGATAAATAATTCTCGACGACGCAATCCCTCACACAATCGCTCTAAGGTACAGAAAGTATAAGCACGACGGTCAATATCTGCATTGGGTTGTACAATTAATTGTAACCAGCCTTTAGTAATGCCATTGAGTGGAGCAGTATCCATCTTGGGATTTGCTTTCTTCTCAATACTTTTGAGAAATTCCACAGCCTTCAGAATTGACTGACCAGCAATTGTTGCTTGAAAATCAATTGTCCGCAGCAGTGAAGGGAGAAATCTGCGAACAATTGTCCAACGCTTTAATAGTTCTGGGTAATAGTCATCTTCAGGCGGTCTGGCCAATTCTTCCACTTTTGCCACAGACGCTTGTAACTTATCTTCAGGAATGAGTTGAAAAATGACTTCACGCACACTTTTATCTTCACAATTGGGGTCAAGTATCACTGCACAGGCTGCACCCAATCGTAAAGCTGCCGTATCCAGGTCTTTTATGGTGCGTAACCGTTCTTTTTTTCCATCCCGCACTGACTTGGAGAGTAAATCCTTGATCAACAATTCCAGCACATCGAGGGTGTCATCAGCAGCTTCCGCTTCCAATGTATGAATAAAGGCAAGTAGAGTCGCAATTCTTCGCTCAAAAGGCATACGAGCAATCGCCTGAACTCGAATTGTTGCTGCATGGCGGGCAAGGGCTTTTAATCTGCTGGCTGGGATACCAGAGAAATTTAAAGTGTTGATACCCAGGGAACGCACTTTTACTAGACGATTTAAAGCATTAATCAAAGCGGGACTGCTGTGACGAGTTGGCGCTCGCCGTAACTGGTCTAGTTGTGTGTACCAAGTTTTCTCATCAGGTACTAGTAAGGCTTCAAGCTTTTCCCGTTGTTCCTCAGAAGGAATTTTGGATAAAATGGGAGACTTCGAGGTGATTGGCGTTTGGAAAGAAACAGTTTCTGGGACTAAACATGATCGTGCCGAGCGATCCAAAGTTATGGCGTTAGCTCAAAGTCATAGTATTGATGCCATCTTGGTGACAGAGATGACCCGATGGGGACGTAGCACCATTGATCTGATTGAGACTTTGCAGGATTTGCACAGTTGGCACGTTTCCTTAATTGCTCAAACTGGATTGCAATTTGATTTGAATACACCGCAAGGCAGATTAATTGCCCATCTCATGGCATCTTTGGCTGAATTTGAACGGGATTTGCTGCGGGAAAGGGTACGTTCGGGTGTGGCGGCTGCTAAAGCGCGAGGTCAGAAATTTGGCAGACAGCCGGGACAAAGGATTAAAGCCGATAAGTTGGGTCCCAAAGTTTTGCAGATGGTTGGTGATGGGTATTCTTACCGCAAAATTGCAGAAAAACTCAACCTTAGCAAGACAACGGTCAATGATATTGTCAAACGCCACAGACAGTCAGAGCAGAAATCAGAATTGGAGAAGTAATTTTGAAAAGCTTATCCAGTAATCGTTTCAGCCTTAGCGTAACTTTCTGTACCGTTGCTCATTTCACCCCTTTCACAACAGTTTCCTCTAATACTTCTGTTGTCATCGATTATTTCTTATTTGGTTATCGCCTCATTTTTTTCTTTTGTTACCAAGTTTCACTTTATCACACCACGTCCCTTTTAATGCTACTTATTCTCATTAAGCATCTTAATTTTTGAATTGGCTTTAGTTATTATGTACTACTTTAAGGGCTTTTTTGATCTGTGACAGTTTGGGGTGCGGAATGTGGGATAAAACTCGTCATTTTTGTTTTGTTTTGCTTTTTTCAACAAAGAGTGCTGTACTTTTCTTGCCATTATCAACCCGTATTATTAGTTATTGGTAATTTGGTTAAATATTTCACTACCTAATGCCTTAAGAGAGGACTTAGACACTTCAATCATAATATCAAACATTTTTTTTTCATCCCATTTTTCTCCATTTCCTTGTGTATAAATTGAAGCTGCTTGAAGCATAATTGTTTTATCATGATGCTTAACAAATTTATTTTTACACAAATTAGTGTTAATTGGCATTCCATAATTTGCAGAGATCGCAGTTAATCGCAGTTAAGGAAGCACAAGATAATGGATTTTAAGCGATTCCTGCGGAGCGCTTCTCTATCGCATTAACCAAATATTAGCGAACTGACAAGTCAGCGCTTCGCTATCGCATTTAATAATAGTTAAGGAAGCACAAGATAATGGATATTGGATGTTTAACAGCCCCGTTAGACCGTACTTCACAGACTGCTGTTGAAACGAGACTAAAGTCCCAAACAATAGCGAACTACGGTTTCTATGTCCTGCATTTTAGCATCTGAGAGTTTGCCAGAAGGCTGGCTAGGAAAACGCTTTAAATCAAGTGAACGAATTTGAAAGCATAGAAATACTGTCTCGATTAATAATCCAGTTTCTTCAGGTAAACACCTCACATTTGTTGGGTAGTTTTTGGTGATATTTGTTCCTTTTGTACCAACAACTACTGTAACAACTAATGGTAATTGATTAATAGCATCTACAGAAAGCACTAAAACAGGACGCTCTCCTGCTTGTTCTCTACCTTGAACTGGATAAGATTGACGAAGTAAATTTCAGATCGCTGAACGCTCATAACCTTTCTATTCCATCCAGTTCAGAGATTTCAAACTCAGCATTAATTAGACCTATCTCTCTTTGGATCTCTGGATCATTTGCCATATCAGTTAAGCTTGTCTCAATCAAAGTCCGCATTTTTAATGTATTAATTAGTTTAGGGTCGTTTAGGCTTATTGGTTGGAATATCTCCTGATCACCGTCTACCTGATCAATCAACTCAGGTAATAAGACAATAACCTTAACACGACTGCCGTAAGGAAATGTTAATGCTTGGTCTAAATTAATCTGCCCATTTGTGTTTACTGTCCCTACTAACTCAACAGCTTTCATAAAGCCTCCTTTGTTTTTTACATCAGTTAATCAAGTCCCCATATTTCTATTTAAGTTAAATTTCCTCCTGGTTGATCAAGAAAATGGATTTTGAGCGATTCCTGCGGGGCGCTTCGCTATCGCACTAACTCAATATTAGCGAACTGACAAGTCAGCGCTTACGCTATCGCAGTTAAAGTAGTTAAAGAAGCACAAGACAATGGATTTTGAGCGATTCCTACGGAGCGCTTCGCTATCGCACTAACCCAATATTAGCGAACTGACAAGTCAGCGCTTACGCTATCGCAGTTAATCCCAGTTAAGGAAGCACAAGAAAATTTGCCCCGAAGAGAGTGTTACAATGAGACAGAGTGCAAAAAACTAGAATCTGTATCTGTCGTTGAACTTATGCTAACAACCACTCAGTTTGCTCCCATACTTAGGCAATTATCTCACTCCGATAAGCTTTTATTACTTAATTTCCTTGTAGCTGAGTTGCTCAGGGAGTCTGGTATTGTACCGATGTCTATTCAAGATGATGTCCATAGACAAGGTTTACATGACTCTTTTGAGGCTGCTGCCATTTTAGCTCAAGCATTAAAAGAGACACAAGAATTGACTCATGGTTAATAAAGTAAGATTTGCCTTCACTGAGGTAGATCCCAGTCTTGGAGCATTAAGTACACTTCCTTATTTACCACTGACATTAACGTATCAAAATCAGTCTTTGAACGTTTCGGGTCTGTTGGATACTGGCTCTAGTGTTAATGTCTTGCCTTATGAAATGGGATTAGCATTAGGCGCAGTCTGGGAAAATCAAAGGTTGTCTTTGCCATTAGGCGGTAATTTAGCTAGATTTGAAGCTCGTGCATTAGTTGTGAAAGCCACTGTTGAACAATTTCCTGCTGTGGATTTGGCTTTTGCTTGGACACAAGATAAGTATGCACCGTTAATACTAGGACACATGAACTTTTTTCTTGCGTTTGATGTGTGTTTTTACAGATCTGACTTGGTATTCGAGATTAGTCAAAGGTAGTTTTATTAAGAATTGTTTCAATATCTTTCTCAGGCTCATCACAATCTTGAATTAACTTGAGAACTACTTTAGCACAAGCGAACTGCTTGCAGCAGCGCTTCGCTATCGCTTACCCATGAGATCGCAATTAATCACAGTTAATGAAGCAAAAGAAAATGGATTTTGAGCGATAGCGAAGCGCTCCGTAGGAATCGCACTTACCCATAAGATCGCAATTAATCACAGTTAAAGAAGTACAAGAAAATGGATTTTGAGCGAACTGCTTGCAATATGACAATACAATAAATAAAAAATAAATTTAATTTCACCCATACTAACTCCATAATGCCTAATTATAGAAGACCTAATGTTTCTGGAGGTACATATTTCATCACACAAGTCACTTATCAAAGAGAATCTTGGCTCTGTACTGATATAGGGAGAAAATCTCTCCGAGAAGCAATAGAAAAAGTAAGGGAAAAATATCCTTTTTGTATTGATGCTTTTGTTTTATTACCTGATCATTTTCATTGTTTGTGGACTTTACCCCCTGATGATAAATATTTGTCGGTGAGATTGCGCCTAATTAAAACCTATGTTACTAAACATTATGGACAAGCATTAGGGGTTAATCGGGAGGTTTCTCAATCACGACAAAAGCGAGGAGAAAGTAATCTTTGGCAACGTAGGTTTTGGGAGCATTTAATTCGGGATGAACGGGATTTTGCGCTCCATTGTGATTATATTCATGATAATCCGGCTCGACATGGATTGTGTGAAAATCCCCAAGATTGGCAGTATTCCAGTATTCATCGGTTTATCGCTCAGGGAATTTATCCAACCGATTGGGGTAAAGATAGCAGAAAGGAAAAACCTCAAGGATATTGGGACGATTAGTAGGGTGCGTTAGCGACAGCGTAACGCACCGAAAATCAGTAAATAATCATAAATATGGTGCGTTACACTCCGTTAACGCACCCTACAGGATCGGCGATCGCACTTCACTTTCTGGTAATTGCTTGATTACTGATTCAACTTCTAGCCGAGTAGTCATACAAGATTTTACATTTAAAGAGTTTCTCTTTTCTATATTATCACCAACTTTGACATTGAAACGCCATTAGATGGTAGCTATTTGACTGATAGCAAAGCACGACCTAGTAATCGCATTAACTCAATATTAGCGAACTGACAAGTCAGTGCTTACGCTATCGCAGTTAATCACAGTTAAAGAATCACAAGACAATGGATTTTGAGCGATCGCTTACCCATGAGATCGCAATTAATCACAGTTAAAGAATCACAAGACAATAGATTTTGAGCGATCGCACTAACCAAATATTAGCGATCGCAGTTAAGGAAGCACAAGGAAATGGATTTTGAGCGATTCCTGCGGAGCGCTTCGCTATCGCATTTCCCCAACATTAGCAATCGCAGTTAATCACAGTTAAGGAAGCACAAGGAAATGGGAAATGGATATTGAGCGATCGCACTAACCCAATATTAGCGATCGCAGTTAATCCAGTTAAAGAAGTACAAGACAATGGATTTTGAGCGATTCCTACGGAGCGCTTCGCTATCGCACTAACCCAACATTAGTGATCGCAGTTAATCCCAGTTAACGAAGCACAAAAAAATGGAAATTGAGCGATCGCACTAACCCAATATTAGCGAACTGACAAGTCAGCGCTTACGCTATCGCAGTTAATCCCAGTTAAGGAAGCACAAGACTATGGAAATTGAGCGATAGCGAAGCGCTCCGTAGGAATCGCATTTCCCCAATATCAGCGATCGCACTATCACAGTGAAGGAAGCACAAGAAAGATCGCTTTTCTCAAAGATGTTAAACAGCAAAGTTATAAGGTGCGTTACATTCCATTAACGCACCCTACAAGATTGGCGATCGCACTTACCCATGAGATCGCAGTTAACCACAGTTAAGGAAGCACAAAACAATGGATTTTGAGCGATCGCACCAGATTTTCAGACCTTGAGTAGGTTTAATTGATCGGATTAAAAGTAATTACATTGTTCTTTATTGACTGATTACCAGAACAAAGCCAATTCTCATACCCTCGATCCCCATTATTCCTCAACCATCCGCCTCCCTGGAAAACAACGAAACGAAATCCACCTCCATTTCCCATGCGCTCCAATCCGGATACTAAAATATTCTCGAAATGATGATCCTCGTTCAAGTGCATATTCCATATGGCAATGTTAACACCTCCATAACCATTATTCCAAAATCCCACCCTCAACTGTTCCGCCATCCATTTGGTATGACGGCTTCTTCCTGTGGTGTCTAGATCAAACCCAACCTTGTCGAAGGCATTGATAAAAAAATTATGTACATCTGGGATGAAACTTGTAAGTAATTGAGTTGCAAGAGCGATTGCTGCTTTGTTTGACATTTTTTCTCTCCCGTTACATAATGTAGGATCAATCAAATAAGTATGGATATTTCCCTATACTTCAAATAATGAAGTAACAAACGGATTGAGTATGGTTTCCTGGGTCAATAAAATTTGATTATTCCATTCGTCCCTATATTATGCAATGCCGAATAGAAGAATTTCAATAAGTATATATTACGTTTATTTAGACATTATCCGAGAACTTTAACTTTTCTACTTTATGACTTATGCAATATTGAAACAAAAACTAGATTCTTGCATAGGGTTAATCATAAATCACCCCTACTTACCTGCGGTTTTGCGTAAGTCCTGAATCTCCAATTTCAACCTTTCATTCTCCATCCTTAACGCCAAAATTTCATTCTTCTGCAACTCAATTAACGACCTTTGACTAATTACCTCACCAAAGGCTTTTTTCCGGTTTTCAATCCCAAACCATCTTTGATAGGTTTTTGTATGTTCATCAACAGTATGACCTAAATTATCTGCTGCGGCTTTAATCGGTATTCCCTGAAGATGCGCTCGAATTGCACAACCATGACGTAAATCATAAGGTTGAAACTCAATTCCCACCTTTCTAAACCATCTGGATATATCTCTCCGCATCCAATTAATATTTTGTACAGATGCAATTTTTTCAACCTTTCTTTCTAAAATATTTAGTGGTTTGGGATTTTTTAAATCAAATAAATATACCCATTCAGGTACAAAAGGAATAACTTCTCGATATCCAGTTTTGGTATTTTTATTCACTTTCCAAGTATGATCTATATTTTGGGGAGACATCCACCAATTAATATCTGGTTGGACAAATAATTCCCTTGGTCTTAACCCAAATGTCGCCAACATTCCATATACCCAACGCCACATTTCCCAGGTGTCTATTTCATCACTAATGTTTGTATTTTTGCGGTTGAGGGCGAATTTTTCAAAGAGGTCAAAAGCAGATATTATTTTGTCATCTTCAGGAATTTCTCGATAAGCAGGAGTGACATGATCTCGTTTGACATCAAGTTGAAATCCTAAATTAAAGGTTTTAATCAAAACAGAACTTACCGCAATCAGTTCATTTTTTTTATTACCCTGAAATGAATTAATAATTTCCTCAAAATTTTCTTTTGTGGCTAAATGGGTGAGAGTCAAGTTTCTTTTAATGACAGATATATAATTAGCAAAAGTATTTTCACTGGTAATAGTTTTCTGACGAGTTTGATAATATTTTTGATCAAATGTATTTAATAATTCTCCAATAGTTTTTATCTCTTGCTTCTCTCTCGATTTAATTCCTAAATACTTCTCATTCCACTCGAAAGTATGACGAGCAATTAATTTACCCAATTCATAACTTTCTTCAATTGCTGTTTTTAATCCCTCTAAATTTGCGGGTATTCCTAGAGATAAATCATACTGCTTTTTTGTCTTACCTAAACTGTAATCTCCTGGTTTTAAAGGTAAAGTAGCTCGTAATTGGAGAGAATTGCCAGTTTGTTTAATACTAACTCTTATTCTCTCTCTTTTTAAATTATTATTAGCTGCAATTAACTTCTGTTCAAAAACTGCTTGATACTGTAATTCCGTTGCTTTAATTTTCGCCATTGTTCCTCTATAGCTACCGTCTGTGGTGTTCTGCGGCTCAAAGTCTGCAAACATATCTGCGAACCAGTCCCTTGAGTCTGCATTTGCATCCTCATGTAGAGATGGGGGATAGGTTTCCGATATTACAGTACAGCTATTTTCAGGTAAATAGACCACAAACCGACCTCTCTCCAAACCTCTCTCCTGCAAGGAGAGAGGCTTTGATTTACCCCCCTTCCAGCAACAAAGGTTTTTCTTTTTCCCTCTCCTCTTAGGAGAGGGTTAGGGAGAGGTAGGGAAGGGGCTGGGGGTTAGGTCTAATAATAGTAGTTCAAATACAAGAAAACTGCTGTAACTGTTAGGGATAAAAATTACCTTGACTCAATCCCTAAATATTCCTTATTTATAAACTGAAATGGTGAAAATAAAATGTTCTGATTGAGCAAAATTACCTGATAAAATAAGTTACTCAGGAACATTTACAGCATATCACCTGTTGTCATTGCAGTTATATGGTGCCTGGTGGAGTAATGTGCGCCCCAACTTTAACTGATATTACCCGCGCCTGGGCAATTTTGGAATATTTCCGCACCAATTGGTTAGAACCAGTTTGGTTAGGTTGTTCTTTAGAAAGATATGAAGAAATTCAATCTTATGAAGACTTTCAAAAGTGGTTAAATGAAGATGTTAAACATCGGGAATCAGACTTAGGTTTATATTGGCGCATGGGCTTAGATATTGGTTTAGATCGATATGGTGCTGGTGTGGGTAAATATGTGACTTGGGGTTATATTCCCCATGAGGATAAATATAATCATCCCACCATTGAAGGACGTAATGCTGCTGTGATTATGAAAAGCGGTGTTTATGATAGCTTCACCGATACTCATGCCTTAATGAATCAAGGTTTTGCCCGTGAGAATTTAACCCATTCTTGGTATGATGAAGGTACTCAAGATTGGCATCCAAGCGATCGCACTACAAACCCAATTAATCACAATCAAAAAGACTTTAATGGGGCATATTCTTGGTCAAGTGCAGTCCTCCACCAAGACTTAGGACGTTTAGAAGCAGGACCTCTAGCGCGTCAATTAGTTGCAGGGGGAAATCATGGGGAATCTTGGCAACATTATGACCCATTTATTCTCGACACATTCAAGCAAATGGGTGGTCCAAGTGTTCATCTTCGCCAATTAGGAAGAGTCCACGAAATAGTTAAACTATATCGCCAAGCTGAACGTTGTTTAAGAGAGTTCAAATTAAACGATCCTTGGTATATTAAACCAGAAGAAAAAGATGGTAAAGGTTGGGGTGCAACGGAAGCCGCTAGAGGTGCATTATGTCACTGGGTAGAAATCGAAAAAGGCAAAATTAAAAACTATCAAGTTATCGCCCCAGGTACTTGGAATATCGGGCCCCGTGACGGTGAAGGACAACTAGGACCAATTGAAAAAGCATTAATTGGAACACCAATTCAAGACCCGAAAGACCCTGTAGAAGTCGGTCATGTAGCCCGTTCTTTTGATTCTTGTTTAGTGTGTACTGTTCACGCCCATGACGCGAAAACTGGAGAAGAATTGGCTCGTTTTAGAACAGCTTAATTTAAGATCCCCGACTTCTTAGAGAAGTCGGGGATCTGTCAGGGTTCTATATAATTGTTATGTGCAGTACAAAAGTTCCCAAATCAGTGGGTTAGTCTGAATTTTAAGGAATAATTGATAATTCCTAATTATCAGATGAAGAATTATCAATTAGGAATTACTAAATACTAAAAATGGTAACTAATTGTGTCTAATTTAGAACTACATCAATATCTTCCTCAACTTCCTGAAGCTGCATTGCAAGAATTTATAGAATGGTGTATGTTGGATCAGTCAACAGCCGCAGGATTAGAATTTAAACCCGATCAAAGTAAGTTAAAGAATTTAGCACCAGGGGATTATTCTAAGCAATTAGTTGACCAATTTATGAAAGTAAGACCTGACCCCATTAGAGCAGGTTTAGTAGCCGTAATTGCTGGAAAACAAGCCGATAAACACGAATTAACAGGTTTAGCTGCTGTGGTTGATTTTGTTTCTCTTTATGTTAAGTATTTAATTCCTAAAGATGGTAGTAATCCAGAAGAAGCAGATGCAATTTTAGCTAAAGCATCACAACATCAATATGAGCAACTTGTAGAAATTGCTAAGAAACATGGTGTGAATTTATAAATTTGTAGGGTGGGTAATTCCCACCCAGAAAAACGCGGAGAATTATAAACTTTTGTCTGAATCAGGATTTACAGGATTTAAGGATTTACAGGATGTTTATTTTTAATATTAGAAATGGGAATTTATGTACTTAACATGAATAAATCATCAATAAACAATCCTGTTAATCCTTTAATCTTGAGCATCCTGATTCTGACAATATGAGTATCAAAGATTGACTAAATTGCTAAAAAATGAGTTTCAGGAATTTTGTGATCAAGTTGGCAAAAATGCTGAAGCAAAAGGTATGACAGAAGAAAAGCTCAAAGAAATTCTTGAAAGTGATGATTGAGGAAAGAATTGTCATTGACACTAATTCTTACTCATTTTTTCTTTTGCTGCTGTTGGTGGATACTTATCAACTTCTATCAATAATTGCCTTTCTATAATTCGTTCATTTTTGTTAAAATCGAGAATACGGGATGTTACTTCACCAATATCTGTTAATGGTTGAATGATAGCTTCATTAAGTTGAAAATGATCACCCCAAAAGTCTCTACGAGGGTTAAAAAATCTCACTAATTCACCATTTCGTCAATTAATTGAACCTAAATCTGTACCTTTTTGCAAATTACAGAAAACACAAGCATAACAGAGATTATCATCCGTACTTGGTCCACCATGTTTGACACTAATGATATGATCAACTTGACAAGATGTAGTATCTTCTTCTGAAATTAGACAATATTCACAGATATTACCAGCACGTTCCACAACTAAACGCCTTATTTCTAAATTAATGTAAGTACGAGACACCTTATTTACCCTCAGCGTTAATATATTTATGAGCCTTAGCTTTAGCTAATCTAATAATGTGTTCTAAAGTCAAAAAATACTCTAATTCTTCCTTGTCTTGTTTCGTTAGTTCATTATTTTTAGCACTATCAATTAAATCCTCTAAACGGTTTTGTGCTGTTTCGGAAAGGTGGAAGTTAATTACACTTTCGGGAGTAGTACCAGCAGCAATGAAATCTACAATTTCGTCATAGACTTTGATTGTTTTAACAGATGTATTCATGGCAGTATCCTTTTTTACAATACTTGTCTGATAGCGTAGCCATATCATTGAGTTATAATTATAGCAAATGCACAAATAACCCTGGGTTAAAATTTGTATGAATATTCAAGATAAAACTATTGCTCAAATTCGGCAAATGCCAGATTATTTAATTCAGGAAGTAGATGTTAATTTTTAATATTAGACACAGGAATTTATGTACTCAAAATGAATAAATTATCAATAAATAATCCTGAAAATCCTTTAATCCTGAAAATCCTGATTCTGACAATAGTAAATGTTGGGTTTCCTTACCTCAACCCAACCTACTCTTCTACATCAAACCAAACAGGGGAAATATCATCAACCTGCCCATTATAATTAATCGTAATTTCCTGCCCTTCCCGAATATATTGATGAGCAACAATATCAATTACATTTTTAGCAAAATTCTTAATATAAACCGCATTGGGATGATAAGAATGATTAAAAAGAGAAGCAAAACCTAAACCTATTGCCCCGCTTTCTCCATGCCAACCAAAATAATAATTTAATAACACCGTTTTAGTAATTAACTTAACTTGCTGTTTAGGAATCACAATCACAGCGGCTCTTTCAATTAAATCTCCTTTAGCAAAATCTTGCTGGGCAAATATCCCTCTACCTTTAGTCTCTGTATCACGAAATACTAGCATATAGCAATTCTGTCATGGGTAAGAATGATTTTTGACTAACCACTACAGATAAACGCAGAGAAGATAAACATCAGATCCCCGACTTCTGAGCATTGCTTGATAGTTTATGGAGACGATTACACAAGAAGTCGGGGATCTTGTGCGCTATAGCTACTATAAAGTCAATGATCAAAGATGTAGTCAAAATTTCCGTAAATTTTAATTTTTTGTGCAAAGTTGATAATATTCATGTTATTATAAATATCCCATGCTAACTATCATTGGCTGTGGCAATCTCAATCGGAATGATGATGCTGTCGGCGTAATTATCGCCCAACGTTTACAGCAATATCTCGCCCAAAATCCTCACCCCAACATCCGCGTTTTCGATAGTGGAACTGCGGGAATGGAAGTGATGTTTCAAGCCAGAGGTAGCGAAAAATTAATTATTCTGGATGCCAGTTGCACAGGTTCAGAAGCAGGTGCTATATTTAAAGTCCCAGGGAACGAACTAGAAGCACTGCCCGAACCTAGTTACAACTTACATGATTTTCGCTGGGATCATGCCTTGGCTGCTGGGAGAAAAATCTTTTTAGATGATTTTCCTCAAGAGGTGATAGTCTATTTAATTGAAGCTGCAAATCTGGATTTTGGGCTGGAATTAAGTCCTGTTGTTCAACGTTCTGCTGATTTAGTTTTTGCCGAACTAATTACAGTTATCCAACAGAATGTTATGGCTTAATCAACAATCTCAAATCCCCAATTGCATCAGATCCAATCACGATAAACTGGCAACTCATCTACTCTCATTTCAAAAGGTACAGTTTGACTATCGGGAGGACAAATACGAATTTTAGCACTGCTAACAATGCCAGAAAGAACATTAGCCATAGGGACAATTTGTTGCAAAATTTGCCAGTTGGTAACTTGGTCAGGGCATTCAATTACTAAAGTCAAAATACTCGCATGAGTTGTGGCATACCAACGACAATTAGACAATAAACTATGAATAATGCGATCGCATCCTTCATAAAAGTATTTGCTAATTGAATGCTCCAATTGTTGTCGAAGCATAATATCTGCTGATGTTGGCTGTATAGGGTGCTTATCATCAGCATGGAATTGATGTTCTCTTCTCGCCATTTCCAGTTATTTTCCTATTTATTTACCAATTGCCATTGCATACAATACGTCCTTATTGGTTTCTAGAAAGGCTTGGGTTTCATCATCATAGAAAGCACCAATACCACTACAATCTATTCCCCAATAGTTGCTAAATAAATACACTCTCTGTCCGACAAATCCGGCTAATTGCATAGCCGTTTGATAACTCAAATAATCGGACACCTATTCCAAACGTTCTCCAAAAACCGTTCTCGGTCAAAATTAAATTGAGGATGTTCTAGCTGCTGCTGGTGACTAGGCTGTAAAGACGTTGTTTGATAGGCATCTTCAACACATTGATTAACTTGAAAATAGTCAGTACCACAGACAAAAGGAATAGGTAGCCTTAAGCGTCTGACTGGTTTTTCTTGCGCTTCTGGTGATATCACACAACTAGTAATAAACTCCTTATTCTCAAATCCCAAATCTGCATTGAGAATAAGTTTATCAAAATCAAAGCCTAGTTGTATGTTGTTTTCATGAAGATATGCAAAAAGCAGCGATAGCACCCAAATGGTGTCCGCTATCCAACAAACAATATCTCAAACTCCTGTCTTGATATTTCCAGCTAGACCTATGATAAACACAACTAACTAAAAAGATGAATCCGTTAATACATTTATTTGGTATAACATAATTATCCAATCCATCATCGCCTAATTCATAAATTAAGGTCAGACAATTATTCTCAACTTCTATATGGTAGATGCCATCTATTATGCCTTCTAACCCACGTATTTGTACATAAATTTCTGTCGGGTATAAAGCCCCCTCAGACGGATTTACCCGCAATTTATAGGGACTATTACCGCAGGGCGGAAGTCAAAAGTCAAAAGTCAAAGGTCAAAACTAATATACAGTAAGCTTTTTGGCGATTGAATATAGTTGCTTTATTTACGCCGTGATGTACTATCTTGATATATCTTTTCTCAAGTAATAGCACTGGTTAACCACAAAAAAGTATGAATAGGATTATTGCGATTTAATTGCAGCCGGCGATAAAAACGAGGATAAACTTTAAAAGAAGTTGGTTGTGTAGCGGCATCTACATAATTAGGATAGACTAAAATTCATACCCTTAATCAGCAACGCCAGTTTTCAGCAACAGGAATGGTAATCAACTTATTTGTCAAATTGCAAAATTCCGTACTATAATAAAAGTGTGAAGTACATGGGGCTTTAACGGTTTCGACAGGTTGGCGAAAGCTACTCTGTGATTCAGGTCGAGAGCGAGTCATCTCTCGCAAATCAAAGACTCGAAAAAAAAGTAAATGCGAACAATATCGTAAAATTTGCTCGTCGGGAAGCTCTAGTAGCTGCCTAAGAAACCTCTAATAGGTTCGAGCGTCTTTAATTTGACTCCGTTAAGGATTAAAGACCTAACCCCCAACGGATGCTCCAACAAGCGTTCTCTGGTTGGCTTGAAGGCTAAGATTAAATCAGAGCATCCTACGTTCGGGATAATGAACGATTCCCGCCTTGAGGGTCAGAGAGGCTAAACCTGTGAACGAGTGGAGGGTTAATACCCAATTTGGACATGGGTTCGACTCCCATAAGCTCCATTTTCAATTTTCAATAATTTTTAAGCCCGCTAAACACTTTGATGTTAGGCGGGCTTTTTGCTATTTGGGGGATTTCTCAACATGGATATCCCGTTCCCAAATTATTTATTAGTACGGGATAGTGCTGATAGTTAGGCTTGCTTTAAAGCATCGCGTTTTTTGCGATCTGCTGTCAAAATATCTGCCATGACTATGAGTGCTTGCGCCATTTTTTCTAGGTTAGAACTGTATAGTTCTAAATCTTTGATGAGTTTATCTTCAGAGATATGTAACCCGTTAGAGATTGCTTTTAGTGCTTCAGCCCTTTGCTCATTGTTTTTGACAAGTTCAGGATCTGACTGGACTAATAATGCAAATAAACCAACGCCAAATAAACGACTATATTTAAAGTTGGAATTTGCGGCCACCGCTTCTAGTTGCTTTTGCAAATCTGCATCTTGATTGAGGGGACTTGCTTGACTTAAACTAGCAATCAAATCCTTAGCTGGTAAACTGGCAGCTAAAGCTTGCAATCTGGAGGCATCTTGTCGGTAGCTCTGGGGGTCTTGTTCCACAGCCTGACAGATTGCTCGGAAAATTGACTCTTTGTCCTGTTCTGGTTGGTAGCCATCCATGAAGCGGTCAAAAGTTGTGACAACGCCCAAGGCATAAATCGCATCGTAGCTAAAATCAACATTGACTGATAGTAGGTGCATTTCTACCATCAACTCCTCCACTACCCGGCGGTAAATAGTATTAATCGGCCTGGTATGAAGAGTGTAAAAGGTTCTTTTTGTATCAGATACTGTACGGACGTTATTCACAAAGAAAATTTTAGTAAAGGCGTATTCCTGTTATCTAGTATGAACCAATCAGGGCTAAATAGTTCAAGTTATCAGGACTTACGCAACTGGCACATTGATAGGGTGCCTCAGATATCAACAATCTGTTTATTTGCAGTATTTATGCAGTCTGACGCACCCTACAACAGATTTTCGGTGTGACACTTGCGTAAGTCCTAGTTCTATCAAAAACTTAGACTCCGAGGTACACCTTCTAGGGCTTCTTCTTGAGTTTCAAAGATTTCAAATACTGTATCCATCATTGTGACTTCAAACACAAGCTTGGCTTCTGGGTGAATATTACAAATACGAAAACTGCCCTTAACCTTATCAGCATCACGCATACCAGCTACTAAGGAAGTCAGTCCAGAACTATCAATAAAATTTACTTGGCCTAGATCAATAACAATATGACGGCCAAGCTTAGAAATACATTCCTGTAATTTCAGCCGAAATTGCCAAGCAGTGGTAATATCTAAGCGACCTACCGGAGTTAACATTATTATTGTGTTACCGTCTTGAGTTGTGTAGGTTTTTTGCTCTATATGAATCATTGAAGTAACATCTTTTTGCTAATATTTGCTAATCAAAACAATCATCAGTAGGGGTTATAAAAAAATTTTTAGGGAATAGAGAATAAGCAAGAGGGGGAGAGAAGGAGTGCCTCTCACCCCTTAGATCTTGCCTATTCTTGACTTGGTTTCCAGTTTATCCAATCTTGCGGTTTTAGAAAAGTCTCATACAACTCAGCTTCAGGAGAATTAGGTTCTGGTTTGTAGCCATATTCCCAACGAACTAAAGGTGGTAGAGACATGAGAATTGATTCTGTGCGGCCGTTGGTTTGCAGTCCAAAAATTGTCCCTCGGTCATAAACCAAGTTAAATTCTACATATCTACCACGACGGTATAATTGGAAATTACGTTGGCGATCGCCGTATTCCATCCCCTGTCGGCGTTCCGCAATTGGCGCATAAGCAGGTAAAAATGCCCCAGCACAGTCTTGAACTAAAGCAAATATATCTTCCCAACTCCGTGACGGTAATTGACCTACCTGATTACTATAAATAGCTGCGTCCCCATGAGGATCCGGGCCGCGATAGATAGAACCTTGACCATCTTGGTAATCTAAAAATAAACCACCAATTCCTCGTGTTTCATCCCGATGTTTCAGATAAAAATATTCATCGCACCACCGCTTAAACACAGGATAATACTCAGGATGGTGTTGATCACAAGCTTGTTTAAAAGTGTTATGAAAATGTTTTGCATCTTCAGCAAAGGGGTAATAAGGTGTTAAATCCGCACCTCCACCAAACCACCAAACTGGGCCTGCTTCAAAATAGCGGTAATTTAAATGGACTGTAGGTACATAAGGATTTCGTGGGTGCAACACCAAAGAAGTACCCGTTGCATAAAATCCATGTCCTGCTGCTTCTGGACGTTGGGCTAAAATTGAAGGAGGTAAATGAGAACCCCAAACTTCAGAAAAATTTACCCCTGCTTGTTCAAAGATCGCCCCATCCCGCAGGACACGCGATCGCCCACCACCCCCTTCTGGACGCTGCCAACTATCTTCCTGAAACGTCCCCAGACCATCTAATTTCTCTAAACCTTGGGTAATTTCATCCTGCAGATTCTGCATAAACTGACTGACTCTAGCCTGGGCATTCACACCAGGGAGAACATCAGATGAATCCTTTGTGATAGTGGGGGTTTGCGCGTTGGTTAACATAGATTCCCGAACCTAAAATTACAATTTCTAAACAATTACAAATTTTTGTTGTCAAAACTTCTCAGCAGCGAAAGTCACAAATCCGGCTTAATCTGCCAAAGAAGTTTTCTATGATCCGTCAAAACACCTTTAAATATCCATTGGCACGGAATTTACTCCAACTTACACATATCATATCTAAAGACCCGTTTTCACAGTTATAGAAATAATCTTATTATTCTCAATACCTTGGCCATTTTTTGCTTTGTTGGATTAAGCGACAGCGCAACAAATACGCATTTTGTGGGTTATGGCTTTGCCACACTATGGCTAACGCCGCTGTACCATTTGCTGTGCGAAGGTAACCGTTTCCCAACCCAACCTTTTCAGATATGATCCAATTATGTATAAACAATTGATCAAACCAATTATCTTTGTAGTTACCAGCATAGTAACTGTCTTGCCACAGGTAAGTATTGCTGCACCAAAAGGGTTTCAATCCCCCAGTGGTAATATGTTTTGTGAGCTAAGTGAAGGAGAAACAAATAGTTTACGCTGTGAAATCAATACTTCGCTAAAACCCAAACCGCCTCAACCTTACCCTGGATATTGCGGGTTTGATTGGGGAATGGGTTTTTTGTTACCTGCTGATGCTAGACCAGAAATTTTGTGTATTAGTGATACTGTCGCTGATAAAAATAAACCCGTTTTGGCTTATGGACGGACTTGGAACAATGGTGGTTTTAAATGTGTATCCCAAAAAACAGGTTTAACTTGTACCAATAGAAATGGGATTGGCTTTTTTCTGAGTCGGGAAAAATGGCGAGTATTAGGTCTTTCTAGACCTTAGTTACAAATCTGCCGCTTTTGAAAACCCTTAGCTTGTCCGTAATACACGGTTTTAAACTTCACCTGATTTGTCTCAGGATTGTAGAGAGTATATGTTGCTTCTCCTGGTGTCCGTCCCACGTTTCCCACTCCAATCACTTGACTAGGAGTAACCGTGACAATTTGCGGGGACAATTGATGAGCAAGGGTAGTAATTTCACTGCTAATAGAACCAGCTTGTAACTGATACTGAAAAGTTAACCCAGAACGACCACAAAATAGATTATTTGCTTGCATTCGTGACAATCTATCTAGCATTTGAATTGGGGGAGTATCGGGAGTAAGTTCATCATTTACACCTGCTGTCGAACCGTGTATTAATAAACAATCTAATTCAAAAAAACCAAAATCCAAGTTTCTCAACCATTGTACTGTCTGACGGGAAACACAATCCCACAACATCTGCACAGTATCACCACCATATTTTGCCAGTAATTCCGGTGCGTCTCCAGTCGGACCCAAACCATGTAAAATCAAACACTGTTCTTCCCACCATCCCTTACAAACCATTGGTGCTAATTCACCCCGTCGCGGTGATTTTACCCTTTCCACTAGCTGTTCACATTCTCGCCTTGGACCGACTAAATCACCGATAATATATAATGCCTCTATGTAACGGCTTTGCAGCTTAATATCAGCTATCACAGCTTCATAGGCTGGCAAATTTCCTTCAATTCCACTCAATATTGCCCACATAGTCAATTTTGGATTTTAGATTTTAGATTTTGGATTAGTTATTTTATCTGGTACAAACATGAGTTGGATCTTCTGCCCGTTCAGCATACTCTAAGCCATGCGCTAAACGCCAAGCAAAGATTTCTGGTAATCCCTTTTCGATAATTGCTGCACAGGTTTTTTGATAATCATAGGTAACTTCCCGCAAAGTCACCCCTTGAGTATCAGTTTCATAAATTACATAAGTTGCATTTGGTCGTCCATGTCGAGGTTCTCCAACAGAACCAACATTAACAATCTTTTTCAGCGCAGATGAAAAGTTAATTTTCCGTGATTCTGCTGGATTATTAACCTGAACTTGTAACTCACCAGCATTAAGATTACGAGTATAAGGAACGTGAGTATGTCCACAAAATAGCACGTCTGCACCTGTGGAAAGTACCCTTTCTAAAGCGACAAAAGCATCCAATTCAGGTAATAAATATTCATGGTTGCTATGGGGACTACCGTGAACAAAGGCTAAGTTTTGCCATTGGAGACTATGGGGTAAATTGGCCAAAAATTCCCGGTTTTGTGGGTGGATTTCCTGATTTGTCCATTGGTGAGCCTTTAGTCCTCTTTTTTCTGCCAATATTGAAGGATAACTACAATCACAAGCGTTTAATCCCTCTACAATATCTTCATCCCAACAACCAGCGCAGGTAGGAATATCCAAGGAGCGAATTTGGTTAATTACCGCATTAGGGTGGGGTCCATATCCCACTAAATCACCAACACAAAATATTTTTTCAGCTTTTTGTTCGTCAATATCTAATAATACAGCATCTAAGGCTTCGTAATTACCATGAATACATGACATGACAGCTATTTTCATACTTGTTGACCTTCTAGTAAAATTTGTTGTACTTGTTGTTGATATTGCAAAATCATGGATTCAGATAAACAGCAATCTGATAATGTTGCTTTTAAAGCGGTTTCATTTAAGTTTTTTCCGGCTATTTCTATGCCACTAAATCGCTGAGGTCTACCTTCTAAATACCTTGGTACGTTTAATTCTAAAAAGTCCGTTTGGGGAACACCAGAGACAAAATCACAGGAAAGAGAACGTCCATCATTAACATCGAAAATTGCCTTAGCACGGGTAACAATACCATAAGCACCGTGAGTTATTTCATACCAAAATTCATCTAAACTATTTTCATCAATTACTTGCCCCGTAGTTTCTACCCGCCATAAATTTTCTACAATTATAGTTGGAACTGGTGCGCCATAGATAATTTCATTTGCCCAACTATCATATTCAGAGTTTTTTAACTCCTCTGGAATAATTGCTATAGCCTGGTAAGTGAGATGATCTAATATTTTTGATATACTATTTAACTCTAGATAAGAACCTAATTCAACATAAACACTATCTGCTGTGGGGATGTGATATAGAAATTCAATTTCTTGACCATCACCAAATATTTTCAGATCAGGAAATTCAGTAGCTATTTTAGTTTGATCAATGGGGATATTCCCCGTTCCTGGAGAAAAATAAATTACTTTTTCAATAGATTTAATATCTCGAATTTGTTGACAGATCCAGGTAGTTTTTCCAGATCCAAATAATCCAGCGACAACGGTAATAATTGGTAAAGTCATAATCAATATAAATTATAATTTATGAGATAAAATTCCCACAGAATTAAAAAAACAACTTCTTGCTCCAGTATGACAGGCAATATCACCAACTTGCTCAATTTTGATGAGAATTGTATCACCATCACAATCATAAAAAAGCTCTTTTACCTTTTGAATATGTGCAGATGTTGCCCCCTTATGCCACAACTGAGAACGGGAACGACTCCAATAATAAACTTCACCTGTAGCCAGGGTTTTTTGAATTGATTCTGCATTCATCCAAGCCATCATTAGAACAGTACCATCGAGATAATCTTGAGCTATAGCCGGAATTAACCCCTGCTCATTAAATTTCAAATTTCCAATCATGATAACTTATCCCTTTTTATCTGCGTTTATCTGCGTTTATCTGCGTTCAAATATCAATATAATGTAGAGATAAAAAATCTCTTATCCCTACATCACACAAAGCCTATTTAAAATTAGCACTGTGGCGAATTAAATTCATAAATTCTTCACGAGTGCGTGCGTCTTCAGAAAACACACCACGCATAGCACTGGTAACAGTCCAAGAACCTGGTTTTTGCACTCCTCTCATCACCATACACATATGAGTTGCTTCAATTACCACTGCAACCCCTTGAGGTTTGAGTAAACCTTGCAGTGCGTCAGCAATTTGTAAAGTTAGCCGTTCTTGCACTTGTAAACGTCGAGCATACATTTCACAAATGCGGGCAATTTTTGATAATCCTATGACTTTACCATTAGGAATATAAGCAATATGAGCGCGGCCAATGATTGGTAATATGTGGTGTTCACAGGAACTGAAAAGATCAATATCCCGGACTAAAACCATTTCATTTGCATCTTCTGTAAATACTGCTCCATTTAGCAGTTCATCTATAGATTGATCATATCCACTTGTAAGAAATTTTAACGCTTTAACAACTCTTTTGGGAGTATCTTTTAATCCCTCACGGTCTGGATTTTCTCCTAATCCAATCAGTAGAGTGCGTACAGCTTGCATCATGTCTGCCTCTGTTACAGTTGGCTGTTGCTGATTAGATAAAGATGAAATTATATCAGCAGCAGAAGTTAGTTCTGGACGAATAGATAAAGTCATTTTCTAAGTTTAGTGGGATGAGTTATGGTGGATGTTAATAGTCGAATATCTATTAACTAAATTTGCTCATTGGTTACTACTATTAAACTATAACAAACATTTGTTAAGTTTTGTGTAAATCTCATTAGTATCCAGTTTTCTGCCAACAAAAACTACCTGATTTTTCGGTGAAGTATACCATTCATCAGCGTGCAAAGTGTAACGAGGTCCGCTCAGTTGGAAGATATGACGTAACTCACTATCACTAAACCATAAAATACCCTTAGCTCGAAATACATTTTCTGGCATTTCTTCGGTTAGGAAATTCTCAAATTTATGCACATCAAATGGTTTATCACTTTGGAAAGAAATGGAAACAAACCCATCATTGTCTAAATGATCAGAGTGATGATGATGATGCTCATGTTCATGATGATGTTCATGTTTATGAGTATCTTCGTCATCAATAGCAATGTACTTATCTTTTGGTGTTAAACCCACATCTAAAATTAATGGTAAAGCAACTTCACCATATTGAGTATGTAAAATCTTCGCTCCATGCTTGATATCATGGATGAAATTTTCTACTTCTTGAATTTTCTCTGGGGTAACAAGGTCTGTTTTATTGAGGAGAATAATATCCCCATAAGTAATCTGTTTTAAAGCTGCTTCACTCTGGAAGTGTTCTTCGTCAAATGCTTCAGCATCTACCACTGTGAGAATCGAATCTATGTTAGTTAAATCTCTCAGTTCTGTGCTAAAAAAAGTTAGGATAATTGGTAAAGGGTCAGCAACACCAGTGGTTTCAATTACTAGATAATCAATGCGTTCTTCTCGTTCTAAAACTCGATAAACAGCATCAACTAAACCATCATTAATTGTACAACATATACAGCCATTACTAAGTTCTACCATATCTTGGTCTACAGAAATTAGTAATTGACTATCAATGTTAATATCACCAAACTCATTGACGAGAACAGCGACTTTTAAATCTTGTTTATTTTGTAGGATTTGATTTAAAAGCGTAGTTTTACCACTTCCGAGAAATCCCGTAATAATAGTAATGGGCATTCCTTGTTTGGGAATTTCAGGAATTGTATTTGTTGTATTGAGAGTGATGGTATTCATATTGAAATCTAATGGTTTTATTGGTTGAATGTTTAAATCAGTGTTCTTAAAAGATTACTGACTTCTTTGATCCTAATCTTTTGCTCCTTGTAAATGATCTACAAGTTCAGTTAAAGTCAGAATTCCTAAATCTCCAGCTTGTCTACTTCTAATACTCAAAGTTTTGCTTTCTACTTCTTTCTTACCAACAACAGCAACAACGGGAATTTTTTCTAATTGTGCTATGCGAATTTGTTTGCCTAAACGTTCACCACTGCTATCTACTTCTACCCTAAATCCGGCTTTTTTCAAGTCTGTTGCTACTGATTTTGCATATTCTCGAAAGTCATCACTTACAGGTAACAACCGCAATTGTACAGGTGCTAACCACAAGGGAAAATCCCCTGCATAGTTCTCAATTAAAATGCCAAAAAAGCGTTCCAAAGAACCAAAAATAGCCCGATGAATCATAATTGGTCTTTGCCGACTACCATCAGCAGCAATATATTCCATATCAAACCTTTCTGGCAAATTAAAATCTACCTGAATAGTTGAACATTGCCACAAACGACCAATAGCATCTTTTATTTTAATGTCTATCTTTGGTCCATAGAAAGCTCCACCACCTGCATCAACAACATAATTCCAGCCTTTAGTATTTAAAGCTTGTTCTAGTGCTGTTGTGGCTAATTCCCAAACATCATCAGTTCCGACTGATTTATCAGGACGGGTAGAAAGATTGACCTCATATTCTTTAAAACCAAAATCTGATAAAATCTGCTCAGTGAGATTTAAAACTCCTAATATCTCATCAGCAATTTGGTCAGGTAAACAGAAGATATGAGCATCATCTTGAGTAAATCCTCTGACTCGCATTAAACCATGTAATGCTCCAGATCGTTCGTAACGATAAACTGTTCCTAATTCTGCCCATCTTAATGGTAATTCTCGATAGGAATGAAGTTGATGTTTATAAGTTAGAACATGAAAAGGGCAATTCATGGGCTTAATTTGATAAGCCTGATTTTCCACATCCATCGAGTCAAACATACTTTCTTGATAAAAGTCAAAATGACCCGATGTTTTCCATAGGTTGAGATTGGCTATATGAGGTGTATACAGTAATTGATAACCAGATTCTAGATGAGCTTCGCGCCAATAATCTTCAATTATGTAGCGAATAATTGCGCCATTGGGATGCCAAAATACTAAACCACCACCGGCTTCTTCTTGAATACTAAATAAATTAAGTTCTTGACCTAACTTGCGATGATCTCGACGGAGGGCTTCTTCTCTTAGTTGGAGGTAAGCTGCTAATTCTGCTTTTGTTTGCCAAGCTGTCCCGTAAATCCGTTGTAGCTGAGGTTTAGTTTCATCACCTTGCCAATAAGCACCAGCAACATTTAATAATTTAAAGGCATGAGGATCAATTTCACCAGTAAAGTTAATGTGAGGACCCGCACACAAATCCCACCAATAGTTATTCGCTGGTTGAATATCTGTGACAAACAATGAAGTTTCTGAATTACCAGTTTCAGGAGTACCAATGAAGTAGCGGGTGATAATTTCTGATTCGGGTATACGTTCTAAGATTCCTAGCTTGTAAGGCTCGTTTAATTCGGCAATTTCGGCGCGAATTTCGGCTCGTTCCACCTCTTCCCGGATAATAGGTAGGTTAACTTTGATTATCCGTTGCATTTCGATTGCAATTTTGCCTAAGTCATCAGGGGTGATGCTGACTGGACAATCAAAATCGTAGTAAAATCCAATTTCTGTGACAGGTCCAATTGCTACCTTAGTCCCTGGAAATAGTCTTTGTACCGCCATTGCCATGATATGGGCGCTGGTGTGACGAATTCGTGTAAGTTTGTCGTCTTCGTGCAGGTTCAAGCTGTCTTGAGACTGGGTTAATGAACTGACCATATCAAACAAAAATGAGAATCGTTATCAGTCTAGCGCAAAAAGGTGTGAATGTTACTAATTTCGGAGTTGATTTTGGGGAAAATATTTTGAAGTGTTGTTAGCTGGCTTTAACTTCAGTGATACTATGAGAAAAAGATACACTGGGCTTAACGATCGCTGGGACAATTTTTTCACAAGCCATTCTTGCACCGGATAAATTTCTGGCTGTCGGACCAACTTGCAAAGCTGCTAAACCACCCATGATAATAGATAATAGGGAGATAAGGACTGGCAACCATTACATCAACATCAAAGCCACTTCCTTGGCAAAGTAAGTTAAAATCAAATCAGCACCAGCCCGTTTCATACTGGTTAAAGTCTCTAAAATCACCTTTTTTTCATCAATCCAACCATATTGAGCAGCCGCTTTAATCATGGCGTATTCACCACTCACGTTATAAGCTGCGACTGGTAAATTTGTAGCTGCTTTTACCTGACAGATTATATCTAGATAGGCTAATGCGGGTTTGACCATAATGATGTCTGCACCTTCAGCAATATCCAATTCAATTTCCTTTAAAGCTTCTTTCGCGTTAGCTGCGTCCATTTGATAGGTTTTTTTATCGCCAAATTTGGGAGCAGAATCCAAAGCATCCCGGAATGGTCCATAATAGGCAGAGGCATATTTTGCGGAGTATGCCAAAATCCCTACATTGATATAACCTTCAGCATCTAAAGCCGTGCGAATTGCCCCAATTCTACCATCCATCATATCAGAAGGGGCAACAAAATCAGTTCCCGCTTCTGCTTGGGAAAGTGCCATTTTGACTAACACTTCTAAAGTTGGATCATTGAGAATTTTGCCATTTTCATCAACCAAACCATCATGACCATGAGTAGTAAAAGGGTCAAGGGCTACATCAGTAATAATCAAGATTTCCGGGACTGCTTTTTTAATAGCTTTAACAGTTTCCTGGATTAATCCCTCTGGATTGTAGCTTTCTGTACCTGTGTCGTCCTTTTGATCTTCTGGGATAACCGGGAAAAGCGCAACAGCATTAATACCCAACCGTGACACTTCCGCAATTTCTTCCAGGAGTAAATCTAGAGAATAGCGATAACATCCTGGCATAGAAGCGATTTCTACTTTTTCTTCTTCCCCCTCCATAACAAAGATGGGATAAATCAGATCATCCACACTTAAAGTAGTTTCCCGTACCATTTTCCGTAAAGTTTCAGTCCGACGGAGACGACGAGGACGCTGAGAAAGATGCAAGAGGTTATCCGTAGACGAGTTTTCAGACGACATAATATAACTCACCAAAAATGATAATCATTATTATAAATCATCTTGTACAAAACCCAAAAACTGCCCGAAAATGGCCAAGAAAAAATCCGCATGAAGACGGCTGAACAAAGATTCTAGTCCAACTTTCACCAAAAATACAAAATATAACTCTTCCTTTGCGCCTTTGCGCCTTTGCGTGAGATAAAAAATTTAGACTCCCGATCAAAAAAACCGGGAATCATCTCCACTAAGGAACATCAATCGGAATCAAACCATTTTCCGGCACATAACCAGAAAAACAACCATCATCAGAAGACACCAAAATCAACCGCAGAGGATAATCTGGAGGGACTTGCAAATCAGCCCAAGGTACTGCTATTTCTAAACAAGAACCTAACGCAACTTGGGCGCGAGTAGCACGAGGATACCATAAATGATCGTCTCCTGCTGCTCGAAACTGCACAGATTGACTGAGTAAATTCACTTCTAAATGATGGTGAAATAGATAATTTAAAGGTGCGCTGTCCGGTACTTCTGCTAGAGGTATGGAACTATTCACCATTGTTCTATCTGGATAATACCAAAGTAGGTGTAAATCTGGTGGTAAATCCTGACCAGGAACAGCGCCAGTTTTAAAATCTACTCGCACATAAAAGTTCAAATGGTCTACCCCATACCATAAACGTTGAATAGTGCTGCTATTGTGCATTGTTCCCCTTGCACCACCAACTTCAATGCGTCCGGCTTTATCCCAATCCTGTTCATCACCTTTACCATCTATGATCGGATGAATAAAGCCTTGTGGTTTATGGTCTGCGCGGGCTTCATGGATTTCCAGCGGAGTGTGCAGATATGGGGGTATGGGTTCATTTAAGGCTTTGTAAATGCCATAGAGATGTTCCCGAAATAATTGGTCAAAAATGGCATCTTGATTGGAAGAATGTCCTTCTCCAAACCACCAAAACCAGTCTGAACCTTCAGCAGCGTATAATGCTTCCCAAGCTGCGGGATTGTTTTCTTCTGTGGCTTCGGGATGATTTGCTAAGACTTGTCTGGCTGCGGTGAGATAGTCCCAGGCGCGGTTTTTAACTGGATCTCCGATCCATGTGGTAAAATTGCCATCTACCCAAGAACCGCTATGGAGTTGTGCAGCGGGAATAGTTGCGGTGGGTGGGTGTTTTTCAATGAATTCGGAAACAGTGACAAGTTTGATATTGGATTGATTACTCAAACTTTCGTATAATGTTTCTAGGAATTCTTTCCCATCTTGGGGATAAAATTCCCAACAATTTTCCCCATCTAGGGCAATTGTAACTAACCAAGGTTGATCGTCGTTACTTTCTTTTTGTTGTTTAGCAATAGCTTGCAAATGTCCCACTAAATCTGCTGCGGCTTTTTTTGCTGGCATAGACCCGTAGGTAAAGCCAATTAAATCTGATAGTCTATGATCACGGAAAACAATCGCCACTTCACCTGCTGGAGTTTGCAGACGATAGGGACGATAAAGCAATTCTGGTTCTTGGACATTTCCCGCAGCGTCACGATGAAAAAAGTGTTTTAATGACCAACCTAAAACGGCTTCATCTGAACAAATCCATTTAAAGCCTTGTTTAATAATATACGGTAAAATTTCCGGACTAACGGACTGTTCGGAAGGCCATAAACCTCTAGGATCTTGTCCAAACCTATCTATATATAAATCCCAGGATTTTTGTAAATGTCGAGGAATATCTTCCACCCACTGAAACCGCTGTTTGGGTAATGTCATTTGTGGCACAGCTACCCGTCCGGCGTTAGTATCAGCCAATAAAGGTAAAATCGGGTGAGTGTAGGGAGTCGTGGTAACTTCTAATTGTCCACTTTTCTGCATTTTCCGATGTTGGGGAATAATCTGGCTGAGAATTTGCCGTTGTTTGGAATAAATGCGCTGGCGATCGCCTAAACTAAAATTACGTCCTTGTGCTAACCATGCAGCAATTTCTGGATCATTCCAGAATAAAGGATCAATCCAAGCTAAATTATGCCAAGCTAATAAATCACCATAATCTGATAACTGCCAATTTGCTAAACACCAACTTTGTCCTTGTTCCTGTCTTTGATAATATAATTCGGCATAACGAGGATGAGGATCAATCAAAGTATGATGGTTAGCATCAAAGAAATGTTGAACAATAAACTCCTTTTGTTCACGAGTCAACTTTTCTACCGACGTTAAACTAGCAGTTAAATAAGGGTCAAAAGCCGTACCTGCAACATAATCTTCTATTTGCAAGATTAATGAAGGCACTAAATTCACAGTTTGGTGTAACTTAGGATACTTCTCTAACAATAATACTAAATCCAAATAATCCTTAGTTCCATGTAACCGTACCCAAGGCAAGCGATATTGCTGACTAGTCACCAAAGAACTACCATTTTCAGGAGACTTGTACAACGGTTGATGTTGATGCCAGATAACCGCAACGTGCAAAGGATGAGACATATAATATACAAAAGAGTAGGTGAGGGGAAATAGATAACGGGGAACAGTTGACAAGTATATCTTACCAATTACCTCTTTCCCCATTACCCATTACCAGTGATTTACATGATTTGTTCTATCTCAGAAATTTCGGGAATCATTTCTTTGAGACGGCGTTCAATTCCCATTCTCAGAGTCATAGTAGAACTAGGACAAGAACCACAAGCACCCTGTAATCGGAGTTTAACAATCGGTCCATCCAATTCTACAATTTCCACGTTACCACCATCAGAAATGAGATAAGGGCGCATCTCGTCTAATACGGTTTCTACATTTTCTAGCGTTAGTTCCATTCTTTTAGACCTGCTTAGTAAATAAATTGGTAATTATCCAAGTTGCTAATTATCTAGTTTAGGCTGGAAATGGATAATTGGTCAGTTGTCAGTAGGGGCGAAGCATTTGGAAGATAAATTATCGGTCATTGCCAAAAATAGTTCTCCAAATGCTTCGCCCGTACAGTTGTTAGCATTTGGAAGATAAATTATCGGTCATTGCCAAAAATAGTTCTCCAAATGCTTCGCCCGTACAGTTGTTAGCATTTGGAAGATAAATTATCGGTCATTGCCAAAAATAGTTCTCCAAATGCTTCGCCCGTACAGTTGTTAGCATTTGGAAGATAAATTATCGGTCATTGCCAAAAATAGTTCTCCAAATGCTTCGCCCGTACAGTTGTTAGCATTTGGAAGATAAATTATCGGTCATTGCCAAAAATAGTTCTCCAAATGCTTCGCCCGTACAGTTGTCAGTTGTCAGTTGTCAGTTGCAAAAGAATATTTTTCTCCCCTGCTCCCTGCTCCCTGCTCCCTGCTCCTTGCCTCTTGCTCCTTGCCTCTTGCTCCTTGCCTCTTGCTCCTTGCCTCTTGCCTATTGCCTCTTGCCTCTTGCCTATTCCAGTAGCTTTATATGAGAATAAACAAACTCAGTAATTGATTGAGGAGTTGTAGTTTTTCCATCTTCATATTCTGCCACCACCTGCTTCGTTAAAATGTAATGATTACCAAATTTTTGATATGTATCTGTAAATTTGAGAATGCTATTAATATCACCTGTATGCGAGTTACGAAAAACCACATCATAAGCAGAAGGGATATAACCGGAGTCTGTATCTAGGAATTCCCCAGAATTAATCTCCAAAGCCATCCGACTCATTACCCGAACTTCCTGATATATTTTTTGGTTACGGATTTGATAGTGAGAATCAGTATTTTCACTTTTTACAAAAACCGTAACTGCATCTTTTTCGGCTATTTCACCCAAACTAAACTCATGTTGACGGTAAAAACTTTGAAAATCGCTTCTTTGACAGCGGGTAATTATTTCCTGTAACTGAATATCAATTCCGGCTTCTATTTGTTTATCTGCAACTTCTGTAATTTCTACATTCAAGTTACGATTAATCTGAATTTTACCAGTATAAACTTCATCTTCCTGTAACAGTTGCACATCGGCAGCATAACCAGGAAAGTGTTCATCCCAAGTGTAACGACTTTCATAAGCAGTTTGAAATAAAATTTCTGCTGTTGACTGAATTGCCATATCACCACTTTGACTGCGCTTTTCTAACAGTTTAATTCAAGATAACTAAAGTTGGGGATCTTTGGGTTTGTGAGATCCCCTGATTCGCATTCTGACTTTGTTAATTCCTGCTTTCAAGGAAGTTTGTATTTAATTGTAGTTATTAAAAAACAATCCTTGAAGAATAGATTAAGCACCACGTCGTAACGATGCTTCTACTTGTTTAAATTCTGCATCTAGACGTTTTTTCAGCTTTTCAGGAACGGGACGATTAGGATAAGAACTGTAGTGTCCTGCAAGGGAATTTAGGGCTGTTCGCATAGTTGTAAAAGAGCCAAGAGTTGCAACAGAAGTATTCCGCTGGTAGCGAGCCGAAAAGTCATTGATTTTTAGACGGGCTTCTGCTTGAAGGGCGGCTTTATCGGGAGAATCTTGTGGTAATTCTAGGGCTTGTTTCAAAGTATTGACTACAGCTAAGGTATCTTGACGATAATCCCCAGTTAAACTATCTGGACTACCACCACCACAGCCAACCAAACCGATAACTAACACTAAAACTAGAGAAAGCAGACGCGACCAATAGCTTTTCATAAGCATTAAGTAAAAAAACAAGTAAATCAAAATCCATCCTATCTTGGATTGGTATATGGGGGATAGGAGTTAAAACTTAAAACTTCAAGAAAACTCCTACCCATTACCAATCACCCATTACCAATCACCCATTACCAATCACCCATTACCAATCACCCATTACCCGATACAAAGTATCCCGTTGTTGGTAAGGTCTTTCTAAAGATGCGATCGCCCTTTGTAAAGTTTCCACTTCCATACAAGTCCCACCCACAGCCCCGGCCATGGTGGTAATGTGTTCTTCCATTAACGTGCCACCGATATCATTACAACCCCAATTTAAGGCTTCTGTAGCACCATCTAGCCCTAATTTTACCCAGCTTGGTTGATGATTAGGGATATAATTTCCGAGATAAATTCTGGCTACAGCCATTAATAACAGGGAATCAGCGAGAACTGGTTGATCTCTTCCTACCTTTTTGCGGAGGGATTTGGGGGCTTCTTGTCCAACGAAGGGTAAGACAATAAATTCGGTAATTCTTGCAGGATAACCTTTTTCTATGGCTGTTTGTTGGAGCGATCGCAATTTTTCTAAATGGCCAATTTGCTGTTCTGGAGTTTCAATATGTCCAGATAACATTGTGCTGGTAGTAGGTACACCTAATTGATGGGCTGTACTGACAATTTCTAGCCAAGTTGCTGTATCAATCTTTTCTGGACACAATACCCGTCTCACGTCATCATCTAACACTTCTGCGGCTGTTCCGGGCATAGAACCGACACCAGCATCTCGCAAAGCTGTAATCACATCTGTATAAGAAATTCCATCTAATCTGGCAATAAATTGGACTTCTTGGGGCGAAAAAGCGTGTAAATGTAAGTGAGGAAATTCGTCCTTAATGGTTTTTACCAGTTTGAGATAATAGGGTAAAGACTTACCATTAATTTGCGCTTGTGGGTGTAATCCCCCTTGCATACATATTTCCGTTGCTCCTCGACGCACTGCATCTGTAGCTTTTTCCAAAATCTGCGCCGAATTTAACCAGTAAGCATCTGGATCACCGTCATCCCGGCGGAAAGCACAAAAACTGCAATGTTGCTCACAAATGTTAGTAAAATTAATATTGCGATTAATTATGTAAGTAACAGTATTGCCAACTTGTTTCTGCCGGAGTTGATTTGCTGTAGACTGAATTTGAGCGATCGCTTGTGGGTCAGTTTGTTTTAGTAAAAATACTCCCTCATTAGAGGATATATTATACTCTGTCAAAGCAGATTGAAGAATAGAACCAACAGTTATAGTAGTCACAGGTGATTAAATATAAACAACTTATTTAAGTTTCACAATAAATTGAAATTTGGAACTTTTAAATATTATTTTTTTGATCAAAACTCAGCAATTGTTTGTATCATACCAAGAGTATTGTACTCTGTGGAGAGGTAACCTTTATATAGGCTATTTAGGAATTTAAAATTTATTGTTGATTTTATGAATATAAACTCATCCAATTCTTTGTTAGCAGTTCCTACAGGTGTATTGAGGATTTCTGAATTTACACCCCAGGAAATAGCTGAAAACAATCCCATTCTCTTATCTGTAGTAATTCCTACTTATAAAGAACGTGACAATATCGAAAATGTAGTCAATATATTAAGTGGGTTATTGGATAAAGCTATTCCTGGTAATTATGAACTCATTATAGTAGATGATGATAGCCCTGACCGAACTTGGGAAATAGCACAATCTCTCATATCAGATTATCCCCAATTACGGGTCATGCGTCGTCAAGAAGAACGGGGACTATCTTCAGCAGTAATCCGTGGCTGGCAAGCGGCTACAGGGCGTGTATTGGGCGTGATTGATGGCGATTTGCAGCATCCTCCAGAAGTATTAACACAACTGTTGCAGAAAATCGAAGAAGGGGCTGATTTAGCCTTAGCTAGTCGTCATGTAGACGGTGGTGGTGTGAGTAGCTGGAGTGTAATTAGACGCTTTTTATCGCGGGGGGCGCAGGTATTAGGATTAGTGATTTTACCGGGAGTTTTAGGGAGAGTTAGTGACCCAATGAGTGGTTATTTTATGGTAAGACGAAGTGCGATCGCTAATACCACACTTAACCCCATAGGGTACAAAATTCTTTTAGAAGTCATTGGTCGGGGACAGGTAGGAGAAATTGCCGAAGCCGGTTATGTATTCCGCGAACGAACAGAAGGAGAAAGCAAAGTGACGTGGAAACAATATGTAGACTATATTCAACACCTAATTCGCTTACGGTTATCTACTGGAAGAATAGGAAAAATTCGTCAAAAAGTTAACTTCCCTATGGGACGATTTCTCAGATTTGGTGCAGTGGGACTTAGTGGCGTATTTGTAGATTTAACCATATTTCATATCATGCGTACCGTGATTAACATGGGTTTAACTCGCAGTACAATTTTTTCAGCCGAAGTAGCAATTCTCAATAATTTTCTTTGGAATGATTTGTGGACATTTGGGGATATTTCCCGAAAACAGACAGGAAAACGCCAGCGTTTCAAAAGATTCTGGAAGTTCAATATAGTCTGTTTAGCTGGGATAATCATCCAAACCTTAGTAGTCAATTTCCTATTTAATAACTTAGGTATGAACCAGTATATAGCCAAATTAATAGCGATCGCAGTTGCCACAATTTGGAACTTTTGGGTTAACCTAAAACTAAGCTGGCGAGTCACAGAAGTCAAATAAATCCATTAATTCATCCGCATTTAATTATTGATATTAGGTTTTCTCCTTTGATTAAACAAACCCGACATACTCATACCCGTCACCAACAAACCGATTAATCCAAAACCATTCAAAATCGGATAAATTGCCTGTAAATGAAAAATTTCCCCAGTATGAATTTCCAACATCAATCGAGAAGAAAGTCCAATATTAATCGGCCATTCCTTAACAACAGTAGCTAACATTCCCGTCAACACAGTTAATAAAAGTGGGACACAAACAATAATGCCAATAATCCGATGATATTTACGAAATGCTTTTTTCACAGTAATCCTCCGAAATAGAATAAAATTATTAAACGCAGATGAACGCAGATAAACGCAGATGAATTAAGAGATTAGTATTACCTTTGCGCCTTTGCTCCTTTGCCTCTTTGCGCGAAACATCTTAATTATCTGCGTCGCCAAACCTTCAATCCTTCAAACCACAAAATACTAAAAACCCCAGAAGTGAGACTAACTAACAAATCATCAAAATGCAGAAAAGAGAACCGGAATAAATGGCGTAACACAGGAACATAAAGCACCAGTCCCATAAACACCACACCACCACCTAATACCCACCAAAGTGCAGCATTAGGAGTGCGTAACATTTCAGGAATAGTCCGCGACCAAGAACGATTACTCAAAATCATACTCAAATTCGAGACAATTAAAGTAGTAAAAGCCAAAGCGCGAGCATCAAATTCTCCATGTCCAGAGTAAAAAGCCACACCAAATACAACCACCAGCACCACCAACACAGCTACCCCTTGCAGCAGTGCTAATTTCAAAGTCCGACGGCTGAATAATGACTCTCTAGGATTGCGGGGTGGACGGTTCATGATATTGCTTTCTTCTGGTTCAGCCTCAAATACTACAGTACAAGCCGGGTCAATAATTAAATGTAAAAAAGCAATGTGAATCGGCAGTAGCACCAGCGGCCAGTGAAATATTACCGGAATCAAGGACATTCCCGCAATCGGAATGTGAACCGCCAAAGTATAAGCCATCCCTTTTTTGAGGTTATCAAATACTCGTCGTCCGAGCCTCACAGATTGGACAATGGCAGAAAAATCATCATCTAACAAAACTAAATCCGCAGCTTCACGGGCAACATCTGTACCCCTTTCCCCCATAGCAATACCGATATCTGCGGCTTTCAAAGCTGGGGCATCATTGACACCATCTCCAGTCATAGCCACGATTTCACCGCAGCGTTTGAGGGCGTTCACAATCAGTAATTTTTGTTCGGGAACAACCCGCGCGAAGATATTCACGGTTTGAATGCGAGACAGTAATTCACCTTCTGGCATTGTTTCCAGTTCTGCCCCGGTAATTACTTCTGTGGCAGGTTTTAGACCGATTTGGCGGGCAATATTTTGGGCTGTGGCGGGATAATCACCTGTAATCATTACTACCCGAATACCAGCAGTGTAACATTCGGCAATAGCTGGGGCAACAGTTGGGCGCACGGGGTCAGCCATGCCTAGCATTCCTAAAAAGGCAAATTCAAAGTCATGTTGGGCTTCAGGAAGAGATTTGAGGGTTTTATTTTTTTGATGTTGGCCAATGACTTTGGCTACACCTAAAACACGCAAACCAGCAGCAGCCATTTTATTAATTTGTTGTTCTAAATTTTGTCTTTGTTGGGTGTTAAAATGACAAAGATCAGCGATCGCTTCGGGCGCTCCTTTGGTAGCAACTACTAACTTATCTTCTGGAGATTGCCACACACAGGACATGGCTAATAATTGACCGTTGAGGGGATATTCCCGCAGTATTTCCCAATCTTGATGTAAATGTTCGGTTCTGGCTAAATAGTCATCACCAACCTGTTTCAAGGCTTTTTCCATGGGGTCGAAAGGGTCTTTGCGACTGGCTAAAATCCCAAATTCGATTAATTCATGAAAAGTTTCTGGCAGGGCTTCTCTTTCATGGAGAGCAACATCGTAAAATTGGGGACTTAGTGTTTTAGGTTCATACACAAATAATTGCTGCACTGACATCCGATTAAAAGTCAGCGTTCCGGTTTTATCTACACAAAGAATAGTCGCAGAACCCAGTGTTTCTACTACGGGAACACGCCGAGTTAAAACCCTAGCCTGGGAAAATCTCCAAGCACCTAAAGCCAGGAAAATTGCCAAGACCACAGGAATTTCATTGGGCAAAATCGCCATTGCCAGCGCCAAACCTGCTAAAATTCCTTGTAGCCAATCGTTCCTAGTTGCACCGTAAATAACGATGACAGCCACGCAAATAGCGATCGCTACAAAGGTCAATTTACTGACAATTTTTCGAGTTTCCCGTTGCAAAACCGTGTCCTCCTGTTCCACAGTTTGCAAGGCCTTCCCAATTTTACCCATTTCCGTCTGCATACCTGTGGCATAGACTTGGGCAATTCCCTGACCTTGAACTATCAACGTTCCTGAATAGACAAAAGGTAGATCTTCACCACCAGGACGGTGCTGGGTGGCTGTTCTCATGGTGTTTTCTAAATCGGTGCTATCTTCTACTGATTGCTTGCGAACGGGTAAAGATTCACCGGTTAATAGAGATTCATCCACGCTCAAATGGGTAGACCACATCACCACAGCATCCGCAGGAACTCTATCACCCTCTGACAAAACAATCACATCTTCTCCAACTACTTCCCGTCCCGCAATCCGTTGACGTTCACCATCACGAATCACCAATGCACGGGGACTAGAAAGATCCCGTAATGCTTCCAGGGATTTTTCTGTTTTTTGTTCTTGGTATAAGTTGATGCCGACAATAAACAAGATGAAACCTAACAAAATCAACGCTTCCTGAGCATCACCCAAAAACAAATAAATGATACCACAACCTAATAACAGGAGAAAAATTGGCTCTTTGAAGATTTCTAAGGCAATTTCCCAGATTTGACGATGTTTGCTAGATGGTAACTCATTATATCCTTCTTGTTTGAGGCGATCGCTCGCGGTTAATGCGGATAACCCTGTAATAGATTGGAGTGCAATTTTATGAGTCATGATAAAAGTTTTGTTTTCACGTCCACGTAGCGTGCAGAGTACATATAGCGATCGCCAATAAATCCCCAAAATTTATCTTAAAAATCTCTTAAAACTGTTATTCTGAGCAGAGCGTTCCCACTCATAGGCTTATGACCATGCTGCACTATTAGAGGCGACACCAATACCAGTATCCGCCACTTCCATAACTACAAAATCATCCCATTTAACGATTTTTATCCTGACCAGACCATCATTAGATGGATATTGCAAAGTATTTCCTAGCAAATTGCCACGTTGTCCTTTCCGAGTTCTTGACATTTGCTGTTTTATCATGGGAAATATTAGAGCGGTACAAATAAAAATATCCATTAGGAGTTGACAGTGTCAATAACTCAGCCCTAAAGGGACTGAGCTTGTAAGAAATCAAGACTTACGTGTTTGACTAGCTCATTGAGACGCAATTTGGTACGAACTTCCGAATACTTCTCTAGTTCGGATTATCTTCAAGCTATCTTGTAATAGCGTTGGTTAAAGCCAAGACATCTTGATTGCGTTGAGCGAAGGGACATTAAACTTTACTCGAAGGATTATCTCTTTATGCGAGTACCCGTAATTTCAGTAGACAATACGCCATTAATGCCAACTAAACCTAGTCGAGCAAGACGATGGATCAAATGCGGTAAAGCAATCGGCAAATTCGATAAACTTGGCATTTTCTATGTCCAGTTATTAGCCGAATCAAGTAATACTGAAACGCAAGAAATAGTTCTTGGTTTAGACCCTGGTAAACTCTTTTCAGGTATAGCGGTTCAGTCCAAAAAGTTCACCTTGCAAATGTTGCATTTAGTTTTGCCTTTCAAAACGGTCAAAGACCGAATGGATCAACGATCAATGATGCGGCGTAATAGGCGAGGAAGGCGAATTAATAGAAAGCTATCTTTCAACAAACGCAATCATCGTCAAGCAAGATTTGATAATCGTCGTGGCTCAAAGTTGCCTCCAAGTATTAGAGCAAACAAAGACTTGGAATATCGAGTAATTAGTTTACTCCTCCAACTTTACCCAATAAAAACAGTTGTTATTGAAGAGGTTGAAGCACGAGGTAACAAAGGCTTTAGTCCCGTCATGGTTGGACAGAGATACCAAATTAGCCGACTATCAAAACTTACAAATGTCGTTTTAAAGAAGGGCTGGGAAACCTCAAACCTTCGTAAGTACCTGGGATTGCATAAAGAAAAATCCGATAAATCTTTGCAAATACCAGAAACACACGCAGTTGATGCGGTTGCCTTAGCAAGTTCTGAATTTGTTAAATACCAGACGTGGGAAGGTGCTAAAAATCATGGCGCATCTTGGATAGGAGGGGTTGATATCACAGAGTCTCAATTCACCATTGTGCGTCGTCCTCCAATTAGTCGTAGACAACTCCATTTAATGACTTTTAGTGAAGGTGGTAATCGTCGGAAATATGGAGGCACTACAACTCGTCATGGCTTTAGAAAAGGTGACTTTGTGGAAGCCACTCAAGGAAGTAAAACTTTCTTTGGTTGGGTTAGCGGAGATACTGAAAAAGCAGTCTCTGTTAGTGACGCTAATTGGAAAAGATTAGGACAATGCACTGTTAAAAAAGTTAAGTTGATTCTAAGATCAACAAGTCTAATTATTACGGCGGTTAAAACCGCCCGTGTCGCTTCCCTCTCAGCACTAAAGTGACTGAGTTTCCCGCTTACCGCGAGGTCTTATGAAAAGTTTCAAACCGATGTTAATTATTGCAAGTATCAGCTTACTGACTTTAGTAGGTTGTAATAAACCCGAACAAGCTGCCACCGAAACTACCCCAGCAGCAACTTCCAATTCTACAGAAAAAGTCCCAGGACAAAAATCCACAGTAAGTAATGCAGGTTTACTCGCTGTAGTCTCCAAAACAAAAACCGCAGTTAAAGCTGGCAATTTTGTTCAAGCCAAAAAAGAATTTGACAAATTTGAAGATGCTTGGAAAGAAGTAGAAGATGGAATCAAAGCTAAATCTCGTAATAATTATGACGCTGTAGAAAAAAGTATGGATGAAATTTCAGGAGAACTCAAAGCTGCTAAACCTCAAAAAGACAAGTTATTAGCATCATTACAGTCATTAGAAAAAACTATTAATGCTATTTCCAAGTCTTAATAAGATCTCAAATGCAATAATTTTGAATGGGACAACATTTAAATAAAATCTGTTTTCTGTAGGGTGGGTAATGCCCACCATTCTTGCTTAAATGTCTTGGATTAGTCACTTTTTTGAGTAGTTTGTATATAACGATAAATTGCTGCTATATTCCGAGCATCATCAATACCTCGATGATGTGTACCTTGTAATTCCATTCCTAAATGTTCCAAAGCTTGTGCCATACCAAACTTATCAGATACACCTAAATATTCAGAAAATTCCGTTTTAATATTTCTGTGTTCTGCACCAAAAGGATAAGGAATATGATGAAATTTACAATCTTGGATAAATTGCGATTTATCGTAATTACCCCAAGAACAAAATATATTATTAGGAAATAAATTCATCCAATCAGTTAATTTTGACATCACTTCTGGGAAATTCGGTGCTGCGTCAACTTGTTGCTGAGAAATACTAGTCAATTCTGTGCAAAAAGCTGTAAGTTGAGGATTTCTCACAGGTTTAATAAATTGTTGAAACTCATCATCAATTTCCCAAGTTTGACGATTTAGCATTACCGCACCAATTTCAATAATTTCCATTATATGACGGGGAATGCTCTTTTGATGACAACAAGTAGCTTCAAGATCAATTATTAAAAAGTAGTTATTCATAGATAATTGATAATAGGTGATAAAATACTTACTTTCATCCTGTTCATCCTTTCATCCTGGATATCCTGATTCTGACAATTCATGAAAAAGGTTTGAGCCATTTTCGTAAAATAGCAATATCTAAAGCAAAAGCAGCAAAGGCAAACCACAATATACTTTCTCCTGCTAAGATTAAAAAAGGCAAAACCGGATTATTTATATGCCAACCAACTTCTATTTGAGTTAAACCCCGCACCAAACCAAAGGCCCAAACTCCACCAGTTTTGAGATGAGAATTGGTATCTACGCGGATAATATAGCGATAGGTGACACCAAATAGAAACCCAGAAAACCCGGCGATAACACCATTTAATAATATCTGTAAATTTACTATATCAATTTTATCATAACTAACCAAGGGAAAATACTTATCCAGCCATAAAACATTAATAAAGCTAGTGCTAAGGAAAGCTAAACCTAAAGATACGCTACCAATTGCTCCCGCTTTGAGGGATTCTAACCGTTCTGCCATTAATTCCATAATTTTTCTAACTCTCCTACCAATATAGTTAATAAATCCACTGCGTTTTCCCAGTATGATGAATATTAGAGCCGTTTTGTAATTATTTGAAAAGTAGAACTATGATTTTGACACTGGGTTGGGTATCGCTGTTAGTTGTGTTTACTTGGTCTATTTCTATGGTAGTTTGGGGACGCAACGGACTATAGAGGCATCGTGGAAAGTCCATTTTTGGGTATTTTAGCCGTATTTGGTGTAGTGCTGCTAGTAGGAGTCACTGGTGGTGTTGTTTATCTAACATTAGCAGATTGGCGCGATCGCCGTCGTCTCGAAGACGAAACCCGCGAAGCCCGACGTAGCACTAGCAAGCGAAAATGATTCTCTTACAGCTTACGTATAGCTGTATTTTGCGTTAAAAAGTGTTTATGTAGGGATAACAGCTATTCGTATCCCTACATAATCTATATTTATTGTTAAAGATATCCAGGGAATAAATTCCCTGTCTAATAGCCAAAGTCGGTTAAAACCGACTAATAATAATTCTCTCTCTTCCTCTTTGCGCCTTTGCTCCTTAGCGCCTCTGCGCGAAATAAAATTAATTAAGTAAAATAGAAAAAAATATACCTGTCTATAGCCAAAAACTACAAACAAGTACAATTAAAAATAACAGTAGTTTATTAAAAAAACAAAATTATTAGTCGTTATCCCACTCTTCACGTCCGATTAAATCACCAATGCGATCGCGGAGTAAAAAATCACATTTCTCTAATTCACATTCTACACAAACCCACTCTCTAGCCGGAATAAACTGGCAAAGTGTATATATTGGCTGTTGACGGCCAACCATTCCCCTTTCCACCAGTCGGCGTGCTTCGTCCTGAATAACATTCAGAGAGTAGTAATTGTAATTGATAGAAGGCACCGTATTCACACTCATGGTTTTTTTCTCACAAAATTACATCAAAAATACATTTAGATAGCGTTCCTATTATGCACGAGGAACAAAGATGGCAATAATTAAACCTGTGTTCAGGGTTTTGTAGTTTGCTATACGGAACTATTATCATTTTGACGCTATACACCTCTAAATTATCTAAAGAAATGTTAAGTTTGTCAAGAAAGCGTGACATTCATGGTAATTGAATTTGATATTCCTAAGATAACAGCAGTTAAGTTTACTAATCAAACCTAGATATTTCTATTTTTAACATTTTTTAACATTAATTTGTATAAAAACTATTAAAGCTATACTAGATTTGCTATGAGGTTAACTGTATCAGTATATATAGGCTTATGGCGTTTGACCTCTACCCTCAGACACAGGATTTGCAACACCCGTAATTCTCTAAAAATAGGGAATTACGGTATTGCCCATTATCACCATCTAGATGGTTTTAACAAGCAACAAGTTCCAGATTTATGGATATTTTGGTCAACTTTAGCGCAATTATTCAGCCATCTCTTCTGCTCCCTCATCCATACTTGACAATGTCCGTTTTTGCTCCAGTTGATTTAACAAACTCAGCACTTTAGTACCTCGTTCTATAGAACGATCTTCCACAAAAATTACCTCTGGAGTCCGTCTTAATCTAACCCTAGAGCCAAGCTCACTGCGAACGTAACCCGTAGCTGACTTTAAACCAGCCATTGTTTCCGTCTTCGCTTCCTCAGTTCCATAGATGCTTACAAATATGGTAGCGTGTTGTAGATCACCAGAAACATCCACATCAGTAACACTGACCATTCCCATGCCCACACGGTCATCTTTAATACCGTTAAATAGCATTTGGCTAACTTCCCGTTTAATTAATTCAGCAACGCGGGAAACGCGGCGATTTGTAGCCATATAAATTCCGCCTTCTCACAGAGGTTTAATAACATGATTCTAAATGCAAATTAGAGTGGACGGTGCATAAAATTAACAGCAACAGTCCAATAAGCTCAACCCTTTTTTAGTTCTAGTTTAGATTGGATTCAATCCCAGCATAGCCCGCACGGTAAGCGTTACGAAAAAAAGACCACCGGCAAAAAAGCCTAAAATAGCAATCAGCGTCACAGGACGTTTCAAGAATGGAAACAGCGGCTCAAGGGTGTTTAGAAAAATACCCAAGACGATACTAATCAAGTACCGAGGGTAGCGAAAGACGTTATCCCAAAATCCATCAAACATTTGAATTTAGACTGCCTTATTATAAACTTTATTGATTAGTTAGTTTTTAGTTTAATCGTAAGTAGATGGTAAGTCAAATCCCTAAACAAACTTACCCACGGCCATTTTTAAAGTGGGCTGGGGGTAAGACTAGATTAATTTCGCAATATAAAGACTATTTTCCTCAGCATTATCAGACTTATTATGAACCATTTTTAGGTGGGGGAGCAGTTTTTTTCTATTTGCAACCATCCAAAGCAGTTTTAACTGATATTAATGCAGATTTGATTCTTACTTATCGGTGCGTTAGAGATGATCTTGAGGACTTAATAACTTTGCTGCAAGCACATAAACAAAGACATAATTCAGATTATTATTATGATGTGAGAAATTCTTATACTGGGACAGATTTAGAAAAAGCGGCTCGGTTTATTTATCTGAATAAAACTTGTTTTAATGGACTTTATCGGGTTAATTCTCAGGGTAAATTTAATGTCCCTGTGGGAAAATATAAAAATCCTGGTATTTGTCAAGAAGAAATTTTAAAATTAGCGTCTGAATCCCTAAAAAAAGTAGAAATCAAACAAGCTAATTTTGATGAAGTGCTAAATTATGCAACTGGTAGTAATGAATTTGTTTATTTTGATCCTCCCTATTATCCTCTAAATAAAACTAGCAATTTTACAGCTTACAGTAATTTTTGTTTTGACGAGAATCAACAAATCAAACTCAGAGATATTTTTATTAAATTAGCTAATAAAGGTGTAAAAGTTATGCTATCTAATTCAGATTGTCCATTTATTCGTGATCTTTATAGTGATTTTAATATTCACACCATATCAGCAGCGAGGTCAATTAATTCTGATGCTCAAAAGCGAGGGAAAATCACTGAAGTATTAGTAACTTCTTATAAAAAATTGTAGGTTGGGTAGAACGAAGTGAAACCCAACATTGTTAAAAACAGTGAAACCCAACATTGTTAAAAACAGTGAAACCCAACATTGTTAAAAACGGTAAAACCCAACATTGTTAAAAACAGTGAAACCCAACATTCTAAAAACAGTGAAACCCAACATTGTTAAAAACAGTGAAACCCAACATTGTTAAAACAGTGAAACCCAACATTCTAAAAACGGTAAAACCCAACATTGTTAAAAACGGTAAAACCCAAAATTCTAAAAAACGGTAAAACCCAAAATTCTAAAAAACGGTAAAACCCAAAATTCTAAAAAACGGTAAAACCCAAAATTCTAAAAAACGGTAAAACCCAAAATTCTAAAAAACAGTGAAACCCAACATTGTAAAATCTAACATTTCCATGAAAATGTTGGGTTTCCTTGCGTCAACCCAACCTACGGAATTGACTTTAATTATTTTTAGCTTCAGCATGACCGTTACGAATAGACCATGCTAATTCCAACATTTGTGTCCAGCGTTTTTGGAGTTGTTTAGGAGTACATTGAACAGCTTTAGAAATAAGTAGATCACTTTGACAGGCAGTTTTTAACTCAAAAATTTGCTGTTGCTGTGGTGTAAGTTGATGCCAAAAAATATCCCATTGCTGGGAAGATAAACCTAACTTATGTTCTAAACCAGCACCTAACCATTGATGAACTAATTGCCATTGGTGCTGTTTGGCAAACTTCTCAACGTGATATTTAAATCTTTGCTGCAAATAATCGCGTTGACGACTAGTTAAACCCAGAATTTGATCAATTTCCGGTGCAGAAAGATCCTGGAGTTTGAGAGTCAAGTAATTCATACAATCAGATTGTCCTTGAGACTCCAGATATTTCATTAATTCGGTAATCACTCGATTGCGTTCCGACTCTTCCGAAGGGTCAAAACCAGGTTTAGCAATCATTTGTGAGCGAATTTGCTGCACTGCCACATTGCGTTGATAAGATTCTGCTTCTTCCGTTTTCGCAGAATCCACAGCCATTTCAATATCTACAGTAGTTTCTTGGGGTTGACGACGGGCAAAACCTTGAGCGCGTAAAACAATTAATTGCTGATTAGCACCACCAGGTAAATTAATCCGACGTTTGGCATATTGTTCTGTAAACGCCATATATTCAGCTACTTGTAACTGAGTCCGAGGGGTGTAATTTTCAGGTAATTCAGTTTCTCGACGAAAAGCTTTAATAGCTTCGATATAAAAAGCTTGTAAAAAATCTTCAATCAGATTGTAACGAGCCTCAAACCCTAAATCTGAGCCAGCAACAGTAACGTGACGATAAACAATTGCACCCAAACTGCTGTGTAATTCTACCCGTCCTTGTTTAGAACCAAGTTGATAGTAACGTAAACACTTTTGTAAACGATGTCTTCCTAAAGTAATTTGCCAAGACTGAATTTGTCCTGAGTTTTGAATGCGAGAGCTTTTATCACATATCCGTTCTACTTCTTTGGCTATGCGGCCAACGACATCTTGTACACCTGAAGTGGCGGATTTAACTTGAGATTGCATCTCATGGGATAAAAGTTGCACCAATGTATCACTGGTGGGAATAGACAATTCTTCAAGAGAAATATAGCTATCAAAAGCAGATGTAGAATTAGGCAGATTGGCGATGTTAGCTTTCATGACTTTTCTATAAAATTGGTATTGCACCTTAACTCAAATGCAGATACGGTATTTAATGCCAGTCTCAGGAGGGAAAGTCTTTGGAGATTTATTCCTCAAAATTCACCAACTAGATTGCTGATATGTAAATACTGTAGGAAATTTCCAAAGTTAAGGGCTTGTTAATTGTGTCGGTTTGTTTTTAGCAACTAAATCAAAGATGGCATATAAGATATTCACTGTGAGGGCAAATTGCCAAATTGCCAAAAGCCTAGTCATAGTAAGATTGGCTGATAGCCTGTATGGCGTAGCCATGATTACATGACTAAGGATGACAGCACCTGGAAGGATGACAATTTCAAAATTGGCGTAAGGTGATCATATAATTAGCGCAACGGAGTCCAAAACAAGGGGTTGCACTTGTAAAGCTTTATTCTTAAACCCAAGTAGCTACGGCTTCCCAACCTAAACCTCTCCGAATAATAACTGGTTCTTCATCGGTCAAATCTAAAATGGTAGACACTTGATATGTAGGTTCTTCGGCAGTGTCAATAATGATATCTACCAATTTATCCAAATGGTCATATAAATCTACCCTTGTCAAAATTGGTTGTTTTCCGTTCTCAACTATTTCCTGGTCTTCGTCATTTGCTCTAATATGAGCCGAAGTAGAAATAATCGGGTTTCCTAATGCTTCCATTAATGCCAAACAAACCTGATGATTTGGCACTCGAATTCCTGTGGTTTTGCGTTTGGGACTTTGTACTAGTCGTGGTACGAGTTTGGTAGCAGGGAGCAAAAATGTGTAGGGTCCTGGTATTAACCGCTTCATAATCCGGTAGGCTGTATCACTTACGGAGGCATAAGTCGCCACATTGGAGAGTGAGGGACATAAAAATGTCAGTGGTTTATCATTTGCTAACTGTTTGATTTGCCGCACTCTTTCCACCGCCGACTTGGAATTCAAATCACAACCAATTGCGTAAACTGTATCTGTAGGGTAGAGCATGATAGCGCCACCTAATAGCGCTAACTTTATTTCCTCTATTCGGCGGCTTTGAGGATTATCAGGATGAATGGTGAATATTTTGGCCATAATGATTATTGGTAATGGGTAATGGGTAATGGGTAATGGGTAATGGGTAATGGGTAATTGGTAATTGGTAATTGGTAATAGTTTTACCACTGACAACTGTACGGGCGAAGCATTTGGAGAACTATTTTTGGCAATGACCGATAATTTATCTTCCAAATGCTTCGCCCCTACTAACAATTGACAACTAACTGTACGGGCGAAGCATTTGGAGAACTATTTTTGGCAATGACTGATAATTTATCTTCCAAATGCTTCGCCCCTACTGACAACTGACAACTAACAAATAAATTTATGAATAAAATCGCTTATCTTCAATGCCCAACAGGGATTTCTGGTGATATGTGCTTGGGGGCTTTAGTCAGTCTCGGTGTGCCTGTGGAGTATTTGGTGGAAAAACTCAATGGCTTGGGAATTGAGGCAGAATACCGATTACGGGCGGAATTGGTTCACCGTCAAGGTCAACAAGCGACTAAGGTTGATGTGGATTTGGTTTCTCATCACCACCATCATCATTCTCATAATGAACATGATCACCACCACACCCGTCATTTGCCAGAAATAGAGGAGATGATTCTCAAGGGGAATTTGCCAGTGCGGGCGGAAGCTTGGAGTTTAGCTGTTTTCCGACAGTTAGCAGTGGCAGAGGGGGCTGTTCATGGCATCGCACCGGAAAAAGTTCATTTTCATGAAGTGGGAGCTGTGGATGCCATTGTGGATATTGTTGGTACTTGCTTAGGGTTGGATTGGTTGGGTATTGATAGCGATCGCTCAGGGTTGCCTTTGCTATACTGTTCTGCATTTCCAACGGGAGGTGGTACTGTTAATGCGGCACATGGAAGAATGGCTGTACCAGTACCAGCGGTGTTAAAGTTGTGGGAAATGCGGGGTTGTCCAGTTTATAACAATGGTATTGACAGAGAATTGGTAACACCAACGGGGGCGGCGATCGCTACTACCTTAGTACAAGACTTCGGTTCACCACCACCAATGACTATCAAACAGATAGGATTAGGGGCGGGTTCTCTAGATTTACCCATTTCTAATATACTACGGCTCTGGTACGGTGAAAATGAATCTTTACAGACTGATAACTCTGATTTAGGGGAATATTCTCCAAATCTAGAAACTATTACTGTCCTCGAAACTCAAATAGATGATTTAAATCCGCAAGTATTCGGTTATGTGTTTGAGGCTTTATTTGCTGCGGGTGCGGTGGATGTTTTTACTCAACCCATAGGGATGAAAAAGTCACGAACTGGAATTTTATTAACTGTGATTTGTCATCCTGAAAATTTAGCTAGTTGTGAGGATGTGTTGTTTCGAGAAACTAGCACTTTGGGGATTCGTCGTACTACTCAAAAACGGTCATTTTTACAAAGGGAAATGCAAAAGGTGGAAACTATTTATGGGACAATATCTGTAAAAGTTGCCTGGACAGGAAAAGCTACAAAAAAGGTGATTACTAATGTGCAGCCAGAATATGAAGATTGTGCAGAATTAGCAAGACAAAATAATATTCCTTGGCGAGAAATTCATCGGTTAGCGTTAGAAAGTTGGCACAATTAACAAGATCCCCGACTTCTTGAAGAAGTCGGGGATCTGAATATTTCTGAATATTTCAATAAATCTAAAATGAAGAAAATTATTCGGTGGTTGATTTTAGGTGGTACGCTATTTTTTTTGTTGAAAGCGTTAAAAGATAATTGGTTGGGAGTTAGTGCTATTCGGATTAGTGCAAATGGATGGTTAATATTAGTAGCTGCTACATTTATAACTTTACTGGCACATATTTGGGCGGGTTGGATTTGGACTTGGGTACTAAAAGAGTTGAATCAATCTGTATCTGCTATTGAATTTATTCAAGTTTATTTAAAAACGAATATTGCTAAATATTTACCTGGGAATGTTTGGCATTATTACGGGCGAATTATGGCGGCTAAAAATGTTAATATTCCTACTAATATTGCTACTTTAAGTGTTTTATTAGAACCATTATTAATGTTAGCAGCAGCTTTAATTATTATTGTTTTATTTGGTAGTGAACTTGTTGTTAATAATCTGAAATTTAATTTAATTATTCTGCAATTTCTGAGTTTAATAATTGTCTTGGGTATACTTCATCCTCGATTTTTAAATCCAGCTATTAAACTTTTAGATAAGTGGAAAAATAAGAAGTCTAATGGAGAAAATCAATTAATTAATAGTTTTATAATTAAACGTTACCCGGTGAAACCATTATTAGGAGAATTAGTTTTTTTAGGGTTGAGGTGTGCTGGATTTATTTTAACTATGTTGGCGTTAACTTCTGTAAATTGGGCGCAAATACCCTTATTAGTGGGGGTTTTTAGTTGTGCTTGGGTATTGGGGCTAGTTGTTCCTGGTGCGCCTGGTGGTTTAGGAGTATTTGAAACCACAGCGATGTTACTGTTACAATATCATTTTCCGGCGGCTTTGGTGATTAGTGCGATCGCTCTTTATCGTCTCATTAGTATCTTAGCAGAAACCACCGGAGCAGCCCTAGCTTGGCTATTTGAAAGGATTTAATCAATTTTATATCTATGCTCATTTAGGAGTCACCGAGATTTGATGTTATAATTTTGGTGAAATAAAATCGGGCAAATACTAGAAGGACAATTAGAAAGGCAATGAGGGAATGAGTGAAGATATCAGGCTTGATATAAAAGTTCCCTGACAAACAAATAAGCAAAGCAAAATTTGTTCAGCCAGAGAAGTTTATAGTAAGTGAGGCTTTATATTTAAGTGAGTCAAAATAGCTATTTTGCAAGAGTTAAATATTCCTAAATAGAGAGAAATTATACTAATGCTGTTGCTATAACCATCACTGCTTGAGCAGGAGTTAGACGTGCTGAACCGTTGGCAGCTAAGAATCCAGCGAGGGCGGTAGCAGCAGCAGCAGCATCACCACCACTAACAGTAGCGGATTCTTCCAAAGAGAGTTCAGTAAACAGTTCCTTATGTTCGAGATTATTAATTTTTGACATAATTGTGTTCTTCTTAATTAGGCACATCTAATCAGAAAACCAAGTAATTATTCACTCCCCTACTCTCTGAAAAGTTTCCGAAAAACTTATGAAAAAATTAATTGAGGGGTAGGGAAGTGAACAGTTAAGGAGGAAATTGTCTATGGTTTTACTAAGTCTAAGAAATGCGCCCATCTCAATTTAAAGTAGAGAGTATCCGGTTGAATGTCTGGGAACATGGGGCGCATTATTCACCTCATTTGATGGAATAAATGAACGGAAGCTTATAGAGAAATTATGCCAATGTTGTTATTGATGCTAGAACACCTTGAGCAGGGGTTAGCGGTAGACCACCTCTCGCTGTCAAGAACACGGCGACCGCATTAGCTCCTTGAATAGCACCAGCACCACCATTCATCTCAGCAGATTCTTCATTAGACAATTCGCTAAATAATTCCTGGTTTTCGATAACTTGCATGACGTTTTTTCCTTAATTAACAGAATGAAGATAAAGATTGAAGTGGCACTTTTCTCAAGCAGAAAGGTACACACATTGCTCGCACAGTTCACGAAAAAAGTTAAATTTCACAGTTAAAAAGACGCTCAAGAATTTGAGAACTAGGAAACAATTTCCACGAGGATAGCTTCACTAGCCGGTGTAGTTTAGAGCCAAAGTAAAATATTCACTAATGGTCAAACTTCCTTGCCTCTTTGTGAACTTGATGGTGAACTGTCCTTACTTTCTATAACGAACACCCAAAACAAAATATTCCGAAGTTGGCAAGAAAATTTGGAAGCCTTGCTGAATAGGTATTGAGCAAGCGCAACTAATGGTATTTAGGTTTTTATCAATCAAGAACTGCTATATTTTTTTCTGTTGCATAATTATAAATTTTATATTTTTCCTCTATCTAGAGTAATAAAAAAAGCTAAATTCTATCTCTACTGTTTAGACGATGTTGGATAGATTGGCATTGAGACTTAAATAGGAAGAATCGAAATAAAAATATGCGGTGATATCAAATCCGGGTAATTGCAATCATCGAATATTTTATGATTACCAAGCTGTGAACCGTCTATGCAGTTAGTGTGAGACATGGAATGTAAGTAAGAAAATATAGAGAAAAAAGATTTGGTTTCAAGCCCATAAATTTATATGGTATTAATCAACATTCTCTACATTTCCTTATGTGAGAAAAAAGTATAAATGCTGAATTTATATATTTGTTGGTGAAAGCGTTATTCAAGCAAGTTGAATTTACGCTCCAATTTTCACAAAAATAATCCTGTTATTCAGCAATTTGCACATTGGAAAGACTATTTGTTGCCTAGTTAATAGCCTATTTATCAAGGACATATTGTATGTTATCAGCGCAGGAATCATGGTCTTATTCTTCAGAGACTTGGCTTGACTCAAACTATCGCCAGAGATTAAAAAAAATTGCTAACAAATACACTAGGGGTACAGGCATATCTTGGGAAGATGCGGTTCAAAATGCCCATTTGAAAATATTTCAGGGTCTGCAATCTGGAAAGTTTAGAGAAGGAGGATTAGAAGAATTTTATCGCTGGGCTGCTACAGTAGCCCGCTGTGCGATTATTGATTTTGTCCGTCAAGAAAATCTGCGAAAATGCCAAAGTTTAGATTGCAATATCCCTGGAACAGATATAGCCCTGTTAGATACAATTACTGATGAATTTAATATTTTGGAAGCAACAGAAAGGGCAGATTTAATTCTTAAAGCGATAGAGAAAATTTATCAACTAGATCAACAATATCCACGCCAAAACTATCTGAAATTATGGCAAGGTAAAATTGATGGAAAAACACAGACTCAACTAGCTGGAGAATTGAGAGTTAGTCAGAGTGAAATATCCAAACGATGGCAGGAACTTTTAGGACGGATTGCTGATTCTTTAGGACTAATTAAAGTTGAAGATTTCAAGGGCAAACTGCAAGAAAATCGCCAGCAAAAGAGAGAATACAATCGTTCAACAAAGCAGTGGTAAGTGAATAAAATACTCAAATTGATTGAAATGAGAGTAAATCCTGATATTTAGAAGCGTCCGAACGTTACATAATATATGGGATTGGATGCGACTACACCCAGAATCCCGGCTCATTGTTAATTTTTGTCGGGAAACTAAATATATGCGTGTAAACTTGAGTAAACCCACATTTTTAAACAGGCAAGCGTCTAATATGCCAATCCCACAACCTGGAGAAATTTGGGAAGTGAGTCGCTTAGTAAGAAGTCCTCTAAAATTCTCAAGTCAAGAACAAGAGACTTTTTACTCTTCCTCAGCACAAAGTTTTTTGGCAGGCAACTCACCACCGCGCTATGTAATGATTGTCAAAGAACCTGAAGCAATTCTAGATACAAATGAGGAGTGGCTAATTTTTTCTGTCATGTTGCTATCAGGAGAAACAGATTTTCTCAGTGATGTAGATTTGCTAATTCCTGCGAAAATATCTGGACTAGAACGAGATTTATTAGCTGAAACATGGCACATTATCCCAGCGTTAGCTTGTAACTTGCTACAGCTAGTTGGTAACAGACTATCGCGCCAGATTTATGACTGTCTCCTGACCGTTAGAGACTATCATTATGGGTTAGGTGAAGAACCATCAGTAATATCAGAAATCCAGGAATTAGGTTTAATAAATAGTAGCTTATCTTTTGCAAATAGCTTAAAGATTCAAGATTTTCACAAAGCAGAACAAGCCTGGAGTGATGTCTTGACAATACCAGTAGCAGCTTGCCAAACTTACTTGAAAAGTATAAACTTCACCAATGCAGTATTAAATGAAGCATTGCAACTAGAACAAGACCTGCAAATTGATAGAACCTGGACTAAGTTCGATGTCAATAAAAAGCCTCAAATTGATTAATTTGAGGCCATGATACCAAAGCTTTTGTCAAAGTTTTTGAGAAATTTCAATATTTTCAATAGATTCACTTTCTAATTACACAAGGAATTAAGCGAATTATTAACTTGATTAACGAACAGTTCCCCTAAAACTGCCGCTAAATTAAGCAACGGTGAAAAAATTTCTCCTTAATCTCATTCCTCCGTGTCCTCTGTGCCTCTGTGGTTCGATAAATTAACCTTAAACCACAGACGCACAGAGTAAAAAAAGATATTAATCTCCAGTAATAGAAAGTTCACTCACCCAAACTCTCGGTGCAACTCCTGCTGGTGTTAACTCAACTTCTTTTTCTACATAAACAATTGATTTCAAAAGTTCTAAGAAATCACCAGCTACAGTTGCCGACTCAATACTGGTTTTTTCACCCTTATTAATTAACCAACCATCAAAAGGTAAAGAAAAAGAACCTTGTAAAGCCTTAACACCCGCATGAAGAGCTTGTAAATCATCAATTAAAATCACATTTTCCGCAGTTTCCAAACTCAATTCTTTCTCTGGAGTTCCTGCTGCAAAAACGTGATAAAAATTGGGACTGACACTCACTTTTGCGCCAATACTAGCATTACCTGTAGGTTGAGCATTTAACCGTTTTGCAGTTCCCGCGCTATGCAAAAAGCTAGTTAAAATGCCCTTTTCTATTAACTTAATTTGCCGGGTGGGAGTACCTTCACCATCAAAACTTTCAGCCCCAATATTAGCGGGGTGTAAAGCATCATCATAAACTGAAAGTAAAGGTGAAGCCAGTTCTTTCCCGATATCATCAGTTTTTGATAAACTTTGATTATCCAGAATACTTTGGGCGTTAAATAAATTGGAAAAAGCCCCCAACAAACTTAAAAAAGCTTCAGGAGAGAAAACTACTTGATATTTACCAGTTTTGATTTTTTCATAATGCAAATGACTGATAGTTTTATCAGCAGTTTCCTGAATACAACCAGCAATATCTAAATCGGCTACACTTTCCTTAACTCGATAAGCACCAGCACTGCGGGGTTTTTTATTTTCCTCTTCAGTTTTGCTGTACAAATAAATAGAAGCTAAAGAATGAGATTCAGTTCTCACAGCACCATCACTATTGAGATAAAATCTGTCAATATCTCTTTGTGCTAAACCATTATAAGGCACACTTGTAATCGCAGGATGTTTTGCCATTAATTCTTTTTCTGCTACTAATAGTTTTTCTATGAGTTCAGAAACAGGTGCTTGTAGGGCTTTCTTTTGATGTGTATTAGGAATAGGAATAGTTGCTTCTGGACTAAAATCAGGAACGTTTTCTTTAACTCCAAAAAAGCTCGCTTCGTAAGCAGTTTTTAAAGCCAATTCTAATCCTTGAGGATCTACATCTGTGGTGCTGGTAACACCCATTGTATTTTCTTCATTCCAAACTCGAACTGTTACTCCAGAACGATTGGAAGCTTTGACTTGTTTGGGTTCACCTTGGTCAACTTGAACGCTAGTATCATCTACAGTTGAACCGTAAATATCGAATTTTTTAATGCCAAGTTTGGCGGCATTTTCTTGGGCGGAGGTTGCGATTTCTTGAATGTTAGACATGATTACATTTTAAGATGAAAGTTTCGCGCAAAGGTACAAAGGAGCAAAGGCGCAAAGGAAGAAAAGAATTAATGATGAGAACAGATAATCTGGATGGTTTATCTGTTTTTCATCTGATGATTTTTATCTGCCACCAACGGTAATAGAGTCAACCTTAATGTGGGGTTGTCCAACTGTGGTATAAATGCTGCCGCTGACTGAGCCACAAAAGCCGGGAGCTAGTTCTAAATCTTGGGAACATAGGGAAATTTTATTCATGATTTCCTTGGCTTCTCCGATGAGGGTAGCACCTTTTAATGGTTTGGTAATTTTGCCATTTTCTATTAAGTAAGCTTCATCAACGCTAAAGTTAAATTGACCTGTTGCGCCCACACTTCCGCCACCCATTTTCTTACAGTAAATACCTTTATCAACGGAGGCAAATAGGTCTTCTGTTGTGTGTTCTCCACAATCAATATAGGTATTTCGCATCCGACTAGCGGCAGCAAAAGTGTAATTTTGCCGGCGGCCACTGCCTGTTCTGGGGTGTCCAGTCCGCACTGAACCGGTTCTATCAGCGAGGAAGTTTTTGAGGATGCCTTTTTCAATTAATAATGTTCTTTGGGCGGGCATTCCTTCGTCGTCCATATCAATTGTCCCGAAGGCATTATCGGCGCGGCCTTCGTCCCAAGCTGTTAAGCTTTCGTGGGCAATTTTTTCACCTTTTTTGTCGGCAAATGGTGTGGTTTTGCGTTCAATTTGGGTGGTTTCTAAAAGGTGTCCACAAGCTTCATGGAAAATTACACCGCCAAAGTGATTGGCCATGATAATGGGGTAAGTTCCTGATTCTACGTAATCTGCGTAAAGCATTTTACCAGCAGATTCGGCGATTTGTTCGGAGGCTTGTTGATAATCCCAGGTTCTCAGGAAGTTAGCGTCACTGGTGTTACCAGCCCTGTCAGCAATGGAGGAACGGTTAGCACCGTCAGCACAAAGGAGATTAAAACCAACGGACTGGGTGAGGCGGATATCACGAGCAAATGTACCGTCACTGGCAGCAACTAATACTTCTTGCCAATCACGGAAGTAGGAAGCGCGGCGGGATTGGACGTGGGTAGCTTTTTTATTAAGTTGGGCTGTACCATCAAGGAGGACTTCTCCCATTTCGCTGATAGAACTACATAAGGGTAGCCAACCATCTTTACCGCGTTTGCTGGCGTAGTCTCTGAGTAGTTCTAGGTTGATTTCGGGAATGAAGGCACTCGGTCCGGGTAGTTGTAAGCCTAAGATGGAAAGAGCTTTTTCTAAAGCAGCTTTTAAACCGGCAAATGTGAGGTTATTGGTGCTAACGTAGCAGTCAGCTTTGCCACGAAATACTCGCACTCCTGCACCGGTAGCTAAACTGGGGGAAATGCTGGTAATGGTATCTTCTTCGGCTAAACAACTGATGTAGTTGCGACGTTCTAAGAAGTATTCCACAAAATCAGCACCGGCAGCGCGTCCTAGTCCCAAAAGGGTTGCCAGGGGGGCTTCCCAAGTGTCATCGAAGCGTTCTGTGGTGGATGAATATTGTAAACTGGGAAGTTGATTTGAGAGAAGTAGGGTGTTTGTAAGCATGAAGTGCCTCGTCTGCTGGCGTTATCTACAGATGTGACTGAAAAAAATCCTGGTGTGTTCAGTCTAACAAATCTATGAAAGTCGTTGTTGGCAGTTAGGCTGTAGGGTTTTCCGCCATTTGCAGATAAATTTAGTTAATACTCTCATTATTTTCCGCGACTACTGCGGCGTGTCGGTGGGTGAGGCTGTGGTGGTTCTTGAGATTTTAAACCATTATCGTCTGTCAAAAATTCTACATGAAAACCTTTTTCGTGATAGTAATACCAACCCAAGACTACAATACTCGCATCTCCCATAGAAGTTTTTTCTACAGCTTGATTAGGAAATTTTTCGGCTAAATTTTTTAATCCTTCTGCTTCCCATAATACAATTTGTTCACGAAAAGCAGCCCAAGGACTTTTTTCGTCGGCCGCATAAATCATAATTTTGGCAAATTCTTCTGATGTTATTCTTTTACTATCTGAATTTGTAGTTTTAGCTTGGGCAATATGATTACCTGTTTCTATAACTGTGGCTAATGGAAGTACCAAGGTTGTTCCTTTTGCAATTTCTGTGAGAATTTTCTCATTAACAAGTTCAAAATCCCATTTATTATTACCAGCAGTTTCTTTCCCTGGAACTTTTAACCAAACGCACAATAAAGATGTATCTATTAATAAAACTTTTCTCATATTTTCAATTACTCCCCATGAGAAAGGCTGCGTTCAATTGCACCTTTAGTTGTCATTTGTCCCAAGGAATAAGATGCAAACAATTTGGGGAAGTTGTCAATATCTTCTAAAAGAGTAAGTTTACTTTCTCCTGTTTCTGAATCTCGATGTGCGACAACTACAAAGGGAACTATTTCCGAACCAAAAGCATCAAGTAAAGCTGGGTTATGGGTTGTGAGTAAAATATCAATATTGCGTTTAGTGCCAATTTCTTTTAAGATTTTCACCAGTAAGGCTGCACGGGAAGGATGTAACCCATTATCTATTTCTTCTATGACAATTTGACTACCTTCAGGACGAGTTAATAATGCTGTGAGAATGGCTAGAAAGCGTAATGTTCCATCTGACATACTTCTAGCATCAATTTCTGTTATTTCTCCTGGTTTCCATTCTTCTTGACAATAAAGCATAGCATCTGTACCAAATCTACCAACTTTTTCCGCCCATACTTTTTTAATATCACCTTCTGGTAAATCTTTGATATAATCAGATAGAGTATTTTCAACTTCTGCTTTTTTGTCATCTGATAATGCTGCTAAAACTCCGGCAATATTTGAGCCATCACTTGCAATATATTCAGACAAATCTGAATAGTCTCTCATTTTACTAGGGATAGGGTTAAAAACAAAAATATTTTCCAACACAGAAGTTAATAAATTAAGGTTATTTTCACCTTCATTAGATACTTCAAATCTACTTGTAAAATGCAATAAGGATTGGTGGGGATTTATGCTTATATTTATTCCTCCAATTCCACCTCGTTTGATACGCATCCTAATTATGAATGGTAATTCTTTATCTTTTGATTTTATATCATGCTCTTGTTTATTTTTTTTACTAATCAAGTCTATTCTTGAATGCTCATTATTATTTTTTTTAGTTATATATTCCTCTGAAATCTTAACAGATGGTTGAGTTTCGATGGTGAGATTATAAAGATAATCAGTTTGATCATCATCACCTGAAACCAAAGCTTTTATTTTAAACTCATTTTCACCTTTTCTTGTTGCCCATTCTACACCACCACGAATAGAAGGAAGGGTTTTATCTCCTGCTAAAGCTACTTTAATATCTTCCCCTATGACTATTCTTTGCAAAAATTCCAAAGCTTCGACCACATTAGACTTACCACTTGCATTAGTGCCAATAAGCACAGTTAAAGGATCAAGTGGAAGTTCAGCATAGCGGAAACTTTTCCAATTTTCGAGGATGAGTTTTTTCAGCATAGTCCAAACTATATATTTTATCTTTAAGACTAAGACTATAATATCTTTTATCCAACTATCAACACCCTCATTCCTCTCAATTATTATCTTTGACAGAGGGTGGATAATCGCCGACTTATATGAGATTATGGCTCGAAATTGCGAAAATTTCTTAAAGAATTGGCTTAAAACCAATTTTTCTTCAACAGTTTGTTACTGACAATGACCACAAACATCAACATACCAAACTGAATTTGCCAAGGTGATAACACTAAACTTACAATAAAAATGACGGCTGTGAACACACCTGCAATATTGGTGATTTCATCATCATTTCTTTGGAAGAGATAGCCAGTCATTACACCTGTAACTAATGTTATTAAGAAAAATAAAGGCATTTTCACTAATCTCCAAACTACGAGCTACTGTTTAATACCAGTAGATTTTAACCTTCTTCAAGAACGTTATTAACATTATACTTAAGTAAGACAAAATGGCAACAAATTTATTCTCAAGTGATGAAATTAGCTATTTTAAAATGATGCCATTATTTGCTAAATTAAGTTAACACTATCTATTCGTGCTGGAATCAATTTAACACTTTTAATCTCAATATCCAATGTTGAACATTTCCCAACTCCTCGCAACTGAACTAAAACTTAAACCCCACCAAGTACAAAATGCGCTAGAACTCTTAGCAGAAGGGGCAACAATTCCCTTTATTGCGCGTTACCGTAAAGAACGCACTGATGAAATGGATGAAGTGCAATTACGGGATTTACAAGATAGGCATAATTACTTAACGGAGTTAGAAGAAAGAAAGAAAGTAATTGTGAATGCGATCGCTCAACAAGATAAACTTACTCCAGAACTACAAGCAAAAATAGCATCCTGTCTCCAAAAAACCGAACTGGAAGATTTATATTTACCCTATCGTCCTAAACGTCGGACACGCGCTACCATTGCCAGAGAAAAAGGGCTAGAAGCACTGGCTACATTTATTAAATCCCTAAATGTTAAAAATGGTATTTCCGCATCTTTAGAGGCAGAATCAGCAAAGTATATTTCGGAAACCTTGGGAGTAAAAAGCGCAGATGAAGCTTTAAAAGGTGCGTCTGATATTTTAGCTGAAGAAGTAGCAGAAAAAGCAGAATCACGCGCATATATCCGCGATTATCTGTTAGAAAATGGGGTGTTTATTTCTCGGATTAAAGACGAACATCCTCAAGGGACAACTAAATTTGAAATGTACCGAAATTATCAGATTAGAGTCAAAAATATTGCCCCTCATAATCTGTTGGCCTTATGTCGAGGAGAAGATGAAAAAATTCTCAGTTTTGAAGTTGCTTATGATGAAGATTTTGTGCTGGGTTATTTAGAATCTCAAGAAATAAAAACTCAAGTTCGCAATATTCGAGATTTTTATCAAGTCATGTTAAAAGATAGTTTTAACCGCTTGATGAAAACTTCCTTAATTAGCGAAGTAACAAACGAGAAAAAAACCTTTGCTGACATAGAATCAATCAAAACTTTTGAAACCAATTTACGAGAATTGCTATTATCCGCACCAGCAGGAATGAAACCAACAATGGCTATAGATCCAGGTTTTAGAACCGGGTGTAAAGTCGCTATATTAGATGAAACTGGGCAATTTTTAGAATATCAAGCTGTCTTTCCCCACCAAGCAGCAGAACAACGCCAAAAAGCCGCCCAAACTATTAAGAAACTAATTGAAAAATACCAAGTTCAATTAATTGCTATTGGTAACGGTACAGCGTCACGGGAAACAGAAGAATTTGTGGCCGAAATATTACCAAATATAGCCCATAAACCAGTTAAAGTTATGGTAAATGAATCTGGTGCATCTATATATTCTGCCAGCGACGTAGCTAGAGAAGAATTTCCCGATTTAGATATTACCGTGCGGGGTGCAATTAGTATTGGGAGAAGATTACAAGATCCTTTAGCAGAACTAGTTAAAATAGATCCTAAATCAATTGGTGTCGGACAATATCAACATGACGTTGATCAAAAATTACTGAAAAAGAAATTAGATGAAACCGTCGAAAGTTGCGTTAATTATGTGGGTGTAGACTTAAATACTGCTTCCAAAGAACTGCTGACATTTGTTTCGGGAATTACCCCCACCATAGCTAATAATATTATTGCCTATCGTAACCAAAATGGCGCATTTAAAAATCGTCGTCAACTTTTGAAAGTAGCGAAATTAGGACCAAAAGCCTTTGAACAAGCAGCAGGGTTTTTAAGAATTCGTGGTGGTGAAAACCCCTTAGATAATACCGCAGTTCATCCAGAAAGTTACTCTTTGGTACAATCTATCGCGGCTGATTTAGGAGTATCCTTAAATCAAGTGACACAAGTTGCAGAAAACCTCAAAAAAGCCAACATCAAAAAATACGTTACCGAAACCATTGGAGAACCAACCCTGCGCGACATTCTCAGCGAATTAGAAAAACCAGGCAGAGATCCTCGTGCGGAATTTAAATATGCTACCTTTAAAGAAGGAATCAAAGAAATTAAAGATCTAACCGTCGGAATGCAACTAGAAGGAATCATTACCAACGTTGCTAACTTCGGTGCTTTCGTTGATATTGGAGTTCATCAAGATGGCTTAGTGCATATTTCCCAACTTGCTGATAAATTTGTAGATGATCCCAAAAAAATCGTCAAAGTTGGACAAGTCGTTAAAGTACAAGTTTTAGAAATCAACGAAAAACTCAAACGCATAAGCTTATCAATGAAAGGAATCAAACAATAATAACGTAAGTTGCTAATTAGGTAAATTGTCAGAAGTGGCTAACTCCAAACTACGCGAACAGTATATCCAGGATTAAAGGATGAACAGGATGAAAACCAGAGATTTTATCACCAATCACCAAATTTTCACCTGTCCTTGTGGAACAACTAGAGGAAGTTAGTAATTCTTCCCGCACAGTCCCCCAAACTGAGGCGGCACTTCTGAGCAGAAAATTTGCTGAACTTATGGAAGGCTTGGAAGAAAACCACAAACAACTTAAATCTACAACTGAATTACTAGACGACATTAGTAATCGGTGGGGTTAAAGTACATGACCCTGAAAGATGATATTGAACAATTTCGGAGGCATTTGAATCGTTGTTTAGAAACAACGGAATATTTTTATCGCCTCTGTAATGAAATTCAAGATTGCCCAGAAGATGAGTTATCTTATTTCTTTCGACAACTTCAAAATTTATGTGAAGAACTAGAAGGACAATTAAGCCATACAGGTGATTGTTTGATGGACATTAATCGTCAATGGGGAAATGCTACTATACAGCATTATCACTCACGTACTGGGAATATTACTAACATATCTAGCAATACTTCCAGTGTAAACTCAAATTCTGTACCCGTATCTTCTGGAGCGAAGTTTAATTTTCCTGCTGTCAATTCTATTTATGAAACACAGTTAGATCCAGACTTTGGAACACTGCTGAAAACATTAATGTCAGCACAAGACAAGTTTCAAATATTTAAGACACGCAGTATTGCTCAAGGCATCAAGATTGCTAAAGGCAAAATTGGCGAAAGTCTTTGTCATGCTTTTTTACCTGAAATTATAGATAGTTGTTGGTTTTTAGAAGGACAAACAGGTTTACCAGTAGAAACTACTACGGAAGAACTGGCCTATCAGACAGCAAAAGAATTTTTAGCAAAAAATCCATCTACTAAATATGCTATTGCTAGTCGTCTCTTTAGTGGTGGAGATCCTTATTCAGTAGACTCCGTTCTTATGGTTATCAGCCGTAAGGATATAGAAAATTGGGAGCAGTTAAAACGTAGTAGTGCAACCTATTTGGTGTTTGAATGCAAAACAGATAGTTCTCAACTTTCTAAATCTCAAAGTTTATCTTCTTATGTTGAAAAGCAAGCCAAATATATGGAAAAAATAAACTAGGTTTAGAAGATCGTCATCAATTAGGTAAGGATTTGTTGCAAGCAAGTAGTGAAGGAAGAGTTATTTATACAGCTTGGCATTTAGATACGCCATCAGGTAAAATTAAAGCTAGAAGAATTTTGTAAGATGGTGTAGCAAATAGAAGGCTAGATTTCAGTTTTAACAATAGTGCCTATTCTCAATTAAATTTACAGAGAATATAAATAATTATAGCGGTTATCGTTCGGATGCAATACAAGTTTTTTGGTTATACAATAATTTCTTAGAGAAGGCGGGGATCTTACTGAAAATTTGTTATTTAATCTAACCTCAGATAGATAAGAATTATACCCAAGAAAAGATGTCAAACATGAATCTATCTTTGAAAATAGTAATCAGCACAGATATTGCTGTTACTGAGGTAAAAAATGCTGTCATATTTTTTCATCGCACTCGCTACAGCTTTGAGTTTGCTGATTGTTGATTTAGTTGTTCCTGGTGTAGATATTGCTAATTTCCCCGCAGCTTTAATTGCTGCGGTTGTGATTGGTTTAATTAATAGTGGAGTTAAACCAACTATTAATATCTTGTCTTTACCTTTGACATATCTGACATTGGGGGGTTTTTCCCTCATTGTTAACGGAATTTGCTTTTGGTTAGCATCAGTTTTAGTTCCAGGTTTTCAAGTTCAAGGATTAATCGCTTTTATTCTCGGTCCTGTAGTTCTTTCTTTAGCTAATACCTTTCTCAGTAAATACTTCGCAGAAAAAGGTTTTGAATTACAAGATAATCAATAGGTAAACCCAATTTAAAAACTAGGAAATATCCATGAACTTATTACGGATACTTATCGGGTTATTTTTACCCCCCTTGGGAGTTTTTCTCACAGTTGGATTTGGTCCAACTTTGTTAATTAACATTTTGCTGACTTTGCTTGGTTGGCTTCCTGGTAGCATTCATGCAGTTTGGGTAATTGTCAAGCATGAAGAAAATATGAATAGAGAGGAAGGTACTTATTAAGTATGTAACAATAACAAGATCCCCGACTTCTTAGAGAAGTCGGGGATCTAAAGTATAGTTAGTCTTTAAGCACGAATATCTTTATCTTTGAATAAATCAGCCGTTGCTAAAAGTAACTCGCGTAAAGTTTGTTTTAATTGACGTTCTTTCTTTGCTATAACTGCACCTGCGTCTGTCAATTTTTTTTCTAGAACTGAGTAACTTTCTTTTACTTGTGCTGTGATAGATTCGGCTTTGGGATGGGATTTATCACACCATTGTTTTGCTTCATTTAAATAATCCTGTACCTCTTGATCACTTCCACTATAACGTGCAGATAAATTTGCTCTGACAATTGCTGATTGTGCTTGTAATTGTGCATAGCGTTTCTTTAATAATCCGATTTCTTCACTATCTTTGATCGAATCAATGGCTGAATCAATGGCAATTTTTGTATCTGCTGATTTATCTTGACTCGTTTCGACTATCTTGGTTAAAATTCCTTCAATTTCTGCTTGTAGTTCTTCTTCTTCCCGATCTAATTGAGCTTGTAGCTGCTTAATTTCGGTTTGGGTTTTGACAATATCTGAGTGTTTTTTCAGACTTATAGCTTCCATAGCGCCTTCAATTGAAGCTACAACTCCTTCTTTAAATTCACTACCTTTTTCTTGCAAATTATCAACGACGGTAGAAACAGCATCATTAACTAAATTACGCAATTCATGAGAACCTTCTTGAAATTCAGAACCTACTTGAGAAACAGCAGATTTCACAATTTCCCGAATCCGTTCAGATTTTAATTGTCCTGTTTCTTGAGCTTGGCGTAAATCTAATTGAATTTGTTCTTTAACGTTTTTATTCATGGTCATATTAAATGCAAATCTCATACAACACTTACATTCAGTATGGCGAAATATTTTTACTATTAACACCATCTAAAGATATAAAATCATATCTATCTCCAGGTAGTTTAAAGTACATTAATCACAATATCCCTGAATTTTTGATTTTTTTAGTTAAATGTTGCCAATTTATGAAATAATCAATATTGACCAATAACCAGATTCTAATTATGTGGCGGGTAAATATCACTTGTGATGGTGAAGCTTGGAAAGTGTACGGTGTTGAATTTAAGAAAATGGTAGGAAATTACCAAGCTGAATTGATTGGTTCTAAAAAAATGCCAGATGGAAAACGCATCATGTCTTATAAAATTGAAGATGTTAGCGAAGCAGAATCTTTTCAAGAAGAATGTACAAAATTTGTCGGCTTCATCTCTGATTTTGAAGCTTTATGAAAAAGGTAATAATATTGATATTATGCACATTTTGCCTGTGGACTATCAATTTTACCTTACCTGCTAATGCTTTAGATACAGGAAATGGTGCGGGTGCGGAAATTTTTAGTTTCCACTGTGCTGGTTGTCATATTCATGGAGAAAACATTATTAGACGGGGTAAAAACCTCAAAAAGAATGCCCTTAAAAAATATGGGATGGATTCTTTAGCAGCGATTACAACCATTGTTACTAATGGTAAAAATAATATGTCAGCTTATAAAGAAAGATTGACGACTGAGGAAATTCAACAAGTTGCAGCTTATGTTTTGGAACAAGCAGAAAAAGACTGGAAATAACAAGATAAAAAATATGATGTTACCTCAAGAAAGCTATTTACAATTTACTCCCGACTTGAAAATTTGCCGGATTTTAAATGGAATGTGGCAAGTTTCGGGAGGACATGGACGCATTAACCCCACAACTGCTATTGAGTCCATGTTTGAATATGTAGATGCTGGTTTTACAACCTGGGATTTAGCAGATCATTATGGACCAGCAGAAGATTTTATTGGTGAGTTTCGTCGTCAACTCATAGCAACTCGTGGAGAAGAAGCTGCAAATAATATTCAAGCTTTTACAAAATGGGTTCCTCGTGCGGGGAAGATGACAAAAAAACTGGTCGAGGACAATATTGATATTTCTTTGAGAAGAATGGATGTTAAATCATTAGATTTAATGCAGTTCCATTGGTGGGAATATGGAGATTCTAATTATTTAGATGCTCTCAAATATATGGCAGAATTGCAAGATGAGGGTAAGATCAAACATTTAGCTTTAACTAATTTTGATACGGAACATTTGCAAATTATCACCGAAGCAGGAATCAAGATTGTTTCTAATCAAGTCCAGTTTTCCTTAGTTGACAGAAGACCACAAGTAAATATGGTTAAATTCTGTCAAGATCATAATATCAAAATATTTGCCTATGGTAGTGTTTGCGGTGGTTTATTATCAGAAAAATATTTGAGTAACCCAGAACCAAAAAGCTCAGAAATCAACACCACTAGCTTGAGAAAATACAAACAAATGATTGCTAATTGGGGTGGTTGGAGATTATTTCAAGAGTTACTATATACTCTGAAACAAATCGCTGATAAACATCAAGTTAGTATTGCTAATGTGGCTGTAAATTACATTTTAAATCAGCCAGCAGTCGGGGGTGTAATTGTCGGTGCTAGATTAGGAATTGTGGAACATTTGTCAGATAATGCTAAGGTGTTTGGTTTTAATTTAGATGCTGAGGATATAGGGAAAATAGATGCAGTTTCTCAACAGTCACGGGACTTGTATCAGTTAATTGGTGATTGTGGGGATGAATATAGGAGGTAGTTTTAGGGTGGGTTAATTACAGCTTAACCCACCATTTTTACAATGATTTTTATTGAAGTTTCGCGCAAAGACGCAAAGAAGCAAAGACGCAAAGGAAGAAATAGTTAAGGAAATGTAGGTTGGGTTGAGCGACAGCGAAACCCAACATTACCAAGGATTTCGTTGGGTTTCGTTTCGAGGCCTAACCGAGCAGTATTGGATCGGTATTGTACTATATCATTGGGGTCAATTTTAGCGATCGCCTAGCCTAAATTTTGCTGAATTTTCATGAATTTTATCTGATAATAAAACTAGCCTCTTGAAGCAAAATCTATGGAAACCCTCACCTTAAACATACCTCCCGCAGTAAATTTAACAGATGAGCAGTTTTATCAACTTTGCATTGCCAACGAACCTTGGCAATTAGAACTTACCCAAACCGGAGAATTAATTATTATGCCCCCCACAGGTGGAGAAAGCGGAATTAGGAACTCAGATATTAATATAGAACTGGGTGTATGGAATCGTCAAACTAAATTAGGTAAAGTATTTGATTCTTCTACAGAGTTTAAATTACCCAGTGGTGCTTATCGCTGTCCTGATGCAGCTTGGGTAAAACTAGCACGTTGGGAGGCTTTAAGTAAAGAAGAAAAAAAACGTTTCCCCCCCCTTTGTCCTGATTTTGTGATTGAATTGCGATCAGAAACGGATAGTTTAGAAAAATTACGCACTAAAATGCGAGAATATCAAAATAATGGGGCGCTTTTAGGTTGGTTAATTGATCCACAAACACCCTCGGTAGAAATTTATCGTTACGGAAAAGATGTAGAAGTTTTAAACTTTGATTTTGACAACCCACCAAAACTTTCTGGTGAAGATATTTTACCTGGCTTTATACTCGATTTACAGATAATTTTAAATCCATAGACTTATTCTTATCTCTGTGTTCTCTGTGTCTGAAGTGGTTCGTTATAAAAAATATGATTTCTCAAAACACCATTCCCACCGGCTACCTCCGCAAAGTCCATCATATCGCTTTTAACGTCCAAAATATGGCAGCCTCTCGCCATTTTTATGGTCATATTTTAGGCTTACACGAACTCACAGGGGATGAAGTACCTGCCACATTAATAGAACTTGTCAATGCTGGTAAAGTAGCTAATTTCATCACTCCCGACGGCACAATTATAGACTTATTTGGAGAACCAGAATTATTACCACCAAATCCAGATCCCAGTAAGTTCTTTACCAGAGCATATCATTTAGCCTTTGATATTGATCCAGAATTATTTGACCAAGCATTAGCAGTAATTACAGAAAATAATTTAGTTATTGCTTATGGACCCGTTACCCGTCCCACTGGTAGAGGAGTGTACTTTTATGACCCCGATGGGTTTATGATTGAAATTCGTTGTGATCCTGATTAAATCCAAAAATGGAAAAAATTTTAAAAGTCATTGCAGACGTAATTGCTAATCCACCAATTCCCCACGAACCCCAGAAACAATCTTTAAAAAATTGGGCAATGTATTGCTTACGGGATAGGGGTTTTATAGTTGTTTTTGCCCAAAATGCTGATTTTGCTGTGCAGTTTAAAAACGGTGACAAATTCTATTTTAAAGTTACCAATCAAGCCGATGATTTAGCCAATAATATCAACTGGATAGTTTGGGATAATGTGAATAAAACCACCAATTTGATTCCTCAAGCCTAGAGTTTTCGTTAATAACCGCAGGACTGAATTAATCTGCGGTTTTTCACATAGGATATCACTACAAATACAAAGATTAAATTATTAAAGGTTTTAATTGACGTTCGCACCATTTACCCTCAACTAACTCTGTAACTAAAGGTGTGATCATAAACTTAGCCGGAAAACCCTCCAACACATCCACCCGCACACAAGAATAAGGTTTTTTACTCTCAAAACCGCTACCACTCCGTCCCACATACAACAGCGAATCTGCAACCTTGCGAATGGAAAGATCATTATTGCTGGTAAAGGTTTCCATTAATTCTCCCCCTTCTTGGCGTTGACGACGAGGACCGCGACCACTACCACCAGAAATAATATAATTAATATGAGAATCTGCGTGTCCTGTATTAACTGTCCGTAAATGTTCTAAACAATGGGCGTGTCCGCTAAATACTATATCTACTACCGGGCGTTCCTGAGTGAGATTACTTAAACTTTTCGCCACCTCATCGAAAACCTCCCGTAAACGATGACGGACAGCTAAAGTCTGTCCTTGATTCCATTTACTTCCTTCTGTAACATAAGGTGGATGGTGTAAAAATATTACCCGCCCCCTGACTGCGGAATTATGCCAAGATGCAATTAATCTATCTCTTAACCACGCCAATTGTTCAAAATCAACATTAGTATTGGTGTGAGATGCCAATTGCTTTTCAATATCAATTTTCACTTCATTGATTTGGTCTAATTTAGCACCAAGTTCCGCCAATAATTCCGCTTGATCAGGTTTTTCGGGATTTAGCTTGTCAAACTCCGTCAACATCCGTAGTTCTTCTTGATCAATTTCCTGACGACGGGTTTCTAATTCCCGACGGAAATTATCCCCAGCTTGGTTATGAGGTAAAGGATCTGGAGTATTGAAAGTATTAGAATCTAAGGCAAAAAAGTCAATCCCACCGTAACAAAAATTATAATAGCGATTAGGTAAACGCGTAAAACTTCCCGGTTGATAACGCAAACACCGACCCGTATCAGTTTTAGCGGTATAATGCTGTTTTAAATGCTGTTCTAACTCCGCTGGAGAAACTTCCGCCAAATAATCTAAAAATGCTCTAGCATAAGCATCACCTTGATTTGATCCATGCCAACCAATTTCAATATCTTTATAACGAAACATTCGTCGCAAAGGCAAAGTTGGACCAGTTAACAACCGATAAAATAAAGGCACATCATAGTAATCATGATTCCCCAATACTGGTAAAATTGGCAACTTAAATACCATTTGATCATAAGTGATATCTTGGGGTTGATTACCGCCCACCAAAAATTCCCGATAAGGTTCAATAAAATTGGCTGGGTAATATTCACGAGAACCCACCATATAAATCACATCACCAGTGTGCAGCACAAACCGGCAATCATCACCATGATTTAACATCATTTTGGCAACTTCTCGTTGGGGATGGTGTCCAGAATGGGATTTAGTCCCAGTATCACCCATCACCATAAACGAAAACTCTGGACTGTCTGAGTTGCCATCATCTATCACTATACAGGTTTGGTCAATGCCCTGCTGTAGAATACTCGAATGCTGCCACCGCACCCGTTGTTTCATCTTTTGAATTTTGACCGCAATTGGTGGTTCAGAAATCAATCTCATAGGAAATATTAATGAGTATTTTGTCAGAATCAGGATGTCCAGGATTTAAGGATTAACAGGATTATTGTTTAAATTAGTCCGCCTGTGCGAACTTTATTTGTGTAGCAGTGTTCGCCCTTGGCGTTGCGGAGCAATATTCTATTCGCCTAATATTGCTAAACTAGCGAAAACCTGTTCCACCAATATCTGAGTTTTATTTTCTAAATATTGCCAATCCACATCGCCATATTCATCAATTAAGCTAGTATCAATATCAACCGCTGTATTCTCTGGACTATAATTCAGAAAACATACTTGATAACACAAATCCCATAAATCTATATTGACTTGTTCCCCGTGACGTTGTAAAAGCAAGTGATATCCCGGGTGGGGCATAGGCAAACTAGCCAGAGTTTTTCTAATTTCTTCTACTTGTATTGGTGTTGCGGTTTCCATTTCTTGCACCAACTGAGTTACCAAGGCTTTAGTTTCATCAGTAGTGTTAGCAGGCCAAGTCAACACATCCTGGTAAGTCCCTTTCCAGTCAGATATATCCAACTGCTTGCGAAGATTATCAATCACGCGAATAAAAGCAGGTTGCATCAAGATTTCAGCTTGTTGCCATGAGGTAGAATTAGTTATCTTAGGTGGCATAGCTAGTAAATATGGATACTGATAGTAAAATTAACAATTTGGTTCGATGAAAAAACTATACTTTTAATTTAAATCTTTTCTCAAGATACCTGATTTCAGAAAGAGAAATTTGGAGATATTTACTACTAGCGGGAAAATTTAAGCTGTAAAGCTGGGGAGGGAAATTATGATAGGCAAATTACTAGATCATCGCTACCAAGTCATTCGCGTCTTGGCGACAGGGGGATTTGGTCAAACCTATATTGCCCAAGATACCAGACGGCCAGGCAACCCCATCTGCGTGGTTAAACACCTGAAACCGGCTAATTCTGATCCTAACATCTTTGTTACTGCTAAACGCCTGTTTAATAGCGAAGCAGAAACTTTAGAGAAACTGAGCAACAATGACCAAATACCCAGGCTTTTAGCTTATTTTGACGAAAATCAAGAATTCTTTTTAGTCCAAGAATTTATTGACGGCCACACTCTGAGTGAAGAACTCATTCCCGGACAGCCTTGGAGTGAAGTCCAAGTTATGCAAATGCTGTTGGAAATTTTGAGTATTTTAGAGTTTGTTCACCAAGAAGGTGTGATTCACCGCGATATTAAGCCAGATAATATTATTCGCCGTGAGGCTGATTGTAAATTAGTTTTAGTAGACTTTGGCGCAGTTAAACAACTACGCTCCCCTTTGGTTGTGGTGGGCGGACAACAAACGGCTACGGTAGCTATTGGCACGCCTGGCTATATGCCTACAGAACAGGGACAAGGTAAGCCTAGACCTAATAGCGATATTTACGCTTTGGGGATTATTGCTATTCAAGCATTAACGGGAGTCCCAGTTAGTCAATTACAAGAAGATCCAGATACAGGGGAAATTAACTGGCAGCATTTAATTCCTGTTAATCCTGAGTTAGTCGCAATTTTAACGAAGATGGTGCGTTATCATTTCAAAGAACGCTATCAAACAGCAACGGAAGCCTTACAAGCTTGTCGAGACTTGGTGAATATCACCCCAGAATTATCCCAACCGTCCCTATCTCCTCAAATTATTTATCAATCTCCACCACCCCTAGCTTCCAGATTTATACAGAAAACAATGGCGGTTTCTCCCGCTAATCGTGTTCCTTCTCAACCTGCCCCTCAACAACAATATATTCCTCAAGAATCTAATAAACCTGATCCTTTACCTTTATTAATTGGCATATTATTAGTAGGTGGTGTAGCGGCTTTATTTACAAATATATATCCCAATTTACAGAATTTAACTGGTAATTGGACAGGAGAAAAGACCAAATTAATAAATAATTGTCTGGCTGTAGTTGCGGCTAATTCTAATATTCGTTCTGAACCTAGTGCGATTAATTCTGATAATATTTTGAAGACCTTGGGTGCAGCTAGTAAATTTGAGGTGACGGGTAAGCGCACAAATCGCGGCTGGGTAGAAATTAAACTTTCATCTGGACGCTTGGCTTGGGCGCATTCTGATATTATTTCTAATAATGAAACATGGATTTCTTGCCGACGTGACAAAGGTTTAGCTATTCAAATTGTAGATGATAGTTCTTTAATTGCATCCCTTCCTGTTCCTCAAGTTTCACAAAAACCTGCTGTGGAAACTTCTGCACCTAAACCAACTCCGACCGCTACTGAAGATAAATCTAAAACGGTGGCAAAAGCTAGAGAAAAATTTGAATCAGGAGATTTACAAGGAGCAATTTCTTTGCTAAAATCAACTTCGGGAAATGCTATTTCTGGAATTAAAGAAACGGTGGATACTGTTAATCAATGGCAGAATGATTGGGCAAAAGCTGAGGCTTTAGCTAAGGATATTAATAAGGCTATTGATAATGGTAAATGGGATGAAGTTTTAGCTTATCGAGATCATCCTGAAAAGCTCCCGAATATTAAATATTGGCGTGATAAGTTAGAACCAATGTTTAAACAAGCTGCTGAAAATGCCGCTAAACAAGTATTACCCCAGGGAAGTAAACCAACTCCCACAGAAACACCAAAAGATGGGGTTTAAATATGCCGTTTTCCATAGTGGTCTTTATTATTATGTAGGTTGGGTTGAGGAACGAAACCCAACATTTTATTTTCATTTTTGTATTGGGGTTTGTTGGGTTATGGCTTCGCCACGCTCCGCGAACACTTTCTTCTACCCAACCTACAAATACAAGCTACAATTTTATGGCATGATGTCATCTAATTTAAGTTTTAAATCTGGAAATAGAGGAGAAATTATCCTATCTCCTAAACGATATTTTTCTTGTTGATAGACTCCATTAATTAATTGACAAATTGTTAATGTCGGTTGTTTAGGATTGCCAATAAATTGGATTCCACCTAATGCCCGAAAGTCCACAATCCAATATTCTGATATTTCTAAAAAAGCATATTCTTCTATTTTTCTGGCATAATCATCTTGCCAATTTGTACTCACAACTTCAGCAACTAATTTAATGGTATTACCATTGCAAATTATTGGTTCTTTTTGCCAAAGTGGTTCTTGATTAAGTTTTGCTTTGTCTAAGACAATTACATCTGGACGGAGTGCTGTAGCTGACCCAGCGAAGGGTTTAATTAAGCAATTTTTGGGAATCAACCAGTTTAAATTATTATGAATAATCTCAGTGTAAATTCTCCCGGCAATATTTCCAGCAACTTCTTCATGGGGTCCTGTTGGTTCCATGTCTCTTAATTCTCCGTCAATTAGTTCATAGCGGGTATTGTCCCCATATTCAATTAAAAATTGCTCAAAGGTGAGTGGTTTTACTGGGGTATAGGTCATAATTTTAGATTGTCTTGTGATGTTGGGTTTATTCTAACTAACTTTTGACTCTTCTTCTTGTGATTCATCTCTAATATTAAAATAGTGAAAAAGATTAGCAACAGTTAAATCTGATGCTTGTTGTAAATTAGATGTAACTAATGTTCTATATCCAGAATTTGCGGCTTGTTGACTCACATAATTTTCATACTCACGGCGTAATTCTGGCGCAAAGATAAATAATAATTGATCACGTAATGAATAAAAATGAGACTTTTCGGCTATGTTTTCGTAGCTGATTTGTTCTGGTGGTATTTCTGAATTAGTGATAGTTTGGGGAGTTTCTGAATTATGAAAATCAGCACTATTTAAAAGTTTTAATTCTGCTGGAGGTAGAGATTTTACCCAATCTACGTGATTTTGCCATGATTCGATGATTACTAAATCATGATTATGAATGCGGGTAAGTTCAGGAAAGAGAAAATCTAGTTCGTCGTGAGATTCACATTGATTAATCTCAAATGTGCCAGCAATTTTACTCAAATGCTATGTTACACTGTATAAATTCCCTTAAAGCGGGTAGGCTACAAAAAAGCATCTAACTGAAAAATTACTACAGTGAGGCAAACTAATGAGCAAGAGAAAGTTGAAAAGATTATTAGCTGTAAGTGCAGTTTCTTTCTCTTGCTTATGGTTGTCTGTAGCACCGACGAATAAAGCATGGGCGCAAACCAGTAGAGAAGCAGAAATTTCTACCTATATCCAACAGTTAAAAAACAGGAATGGACAGGTTAACTACTATGCTGCTGATGCTCTGGGAAAGATAGGAGCAGAAGCTGTTCCAGCCTTAATGGCAACTTTGAAAAACAAAGATCTAATCCTTCGCGTAGGTGCTGCTGAGGCTTTGGGAAGGATAGGAGCGGAAGCGAAAACTGCTGTTCCCGTTTTGATAGAAGCTTTAAAAGACGATTATAGCTTTGTTCGCGTCAGTGCTATTTATGCGTTGAGTAAAATAGGAGCGGAAGCGAAAGTTGTTATTCCTTCCTTTATAGGAGCTTTGAAGGATAATGATGAATATGTTCGCTCCTCCGCTGCTGAAGCTTTAGGAAGCATAGGAGTAGAAGCGAAAACTGCTGTTCCTACTTTGATAGGAGCGTTGAAGGATAATGATAAAAAAGTTCGCGTCAGTGCTATTAATGCGTTGAGAAACATAGGAACTGGAGCAAAAGCTGCTGCTAATGAATTGATATTTGCTTTAAAAGATAGTGATAAAGACGTTCGCTCTCTTGCTATTGATGCGTTGAGTAAGATAGGAATGGAAGCAAAGGAAGCTGTTCCCGCCTTAATTGAAGCTTTGAAGGATAATGATAAAGACGTTCGCTCCCGTGCTATTGATGCTCTGAGGGATATCAAGGGGGAAACGAAAATTGTTGTTCCCGCCTTAATTGAAGCTTTGAAGGATAATGATAAAGACGTTCGCTCCCGTGCTATTTATGCTCTGAGGGATATCAAGGGGGAAACGAAAATTGTTGTTCCCGCCTTAATTGAAGCTTTGAAGGATAATGATAAAGACGTTCGCTCCCGTGCTATTTATGCTCTGAGGGATATCAAGGGGGAAACGAAAATTGTTGTTCCTCCCTTAATTGCAGCTTTGAAAGATAAGGATACCAACATTCGCTTCATTGCTGCTCATTCTTTATCGAAAATAGGAGGGGAAACCAAACTTATTATTCCTATTTTGATAGAAGCTTTGAAAGACAAAGATGACAGCATTCCCTTCCGTGCTGCTCTTGATTTATGGAAGATAGGAGAGGAAGCAAAAGCTGCTGTCCCCGCTCTGATAGAAGCTTTGAAAGACAAGGATGCTTTTGTTCGCCGCTTTGCTGCTCTTGCATTGGGGAGTACAGGAGGGGAAAATAGAGTTGTTGTTCCTGCCTTAATAGCAGCTTTGAAGGATAAGGATAAAGACGTTCGCTCCTGTGCTGCTCTTGGCTTGGCGAGCATAGGAAAGGAAGCGAAAGTTGCTATTCCTAGTTTGATAGAAGCTTTAAAGGACAACGATGCTTCAGTTCGTTACTCTGCTGCGGCTGCGTTAGGGAATATGGGAGAGGAAACTAAAGGTATGATTTCTCTATTGATAGAACCATTAAAGGATGATGGTAATTACATTGGATACCTTAGTGTAAAAGCTGCGGATGCTCTCAAGGTAATAGGTGAAAACTATGAAAACAAATCTGCCACAATGCCTATTGCAGATTTAGATCAAGTCATATCAGATTTAGAAAAAGCTCTCCCAGCTTTAAAAGGTACTCAGGATAAAAAATTAAAATTAGATTCTCAAATAGCCTCTATAAATCGCTCTCTTAATAATCTGAAAAAAACCAGAGAATCACGCTTACTAGATAGAACATTAGAATGGTTAGCAAAAAATCCTTTGGCAATAGGGGGATTAATTTGCATTATCTGCTTTCCATTTATCTGGTTTAAATTATCGCAAGTTCGGCGAAAACCAACTGCTTAATTATCAATTATAGGAGTTACGCATTGACAGGAAACTTTAAATATGTATAGTCCTAAAACCCATATTTCTCGTAGGGGTTTAGCATTGCTAAACCCCTACAATATCGTTCTTTTTAGGATCAATACCAATTTCCGTACTCCATAGGTTCTAATTTGTTGTTTCCAACCAATATTTAATACTTGATAATGATGACGTTGCGTATCAAAAAGCAATTGAATTTCTGTACCATTTGCAATATCATTAATAGAATGATTGCTTAAAATATCTTGAATAATTTGCGAGTAATTTATTCTTTCCATAAAACAATCTCCTGGGTTAAAAGTTAAAATTTTTTTGGTTATTTAGTCATCTTCAGATGACTTGTGCTATAAGACTGGGAATGAATTCCCAGTCGGGATATGGATTTTACATTAAAATAGTTAGGATATCTTGTATATTTTATCAGCGAGCTAGATAATTGATTATACAATAAATCAAACTATTGATTACAAATAGATGTTAATATGAAAGTAAGAATAGTGATTCAGCGACTAGAAGCTGATGGTTGGTATTTAGCAAGAACTAGAGGAAGTCATCGTCAGTTTAAACATCCTCATAAACTTGGTACAGTTACAGTTTCCGGTAAACCTAATATTGACGTACCCATTGGTACACTCAAAAGTATTTGGAGACAAGCTCAATTGGAGGACGAATAATGCGTTATACAGTAGTAATTGAAAAAGGAAATACCAGTTATGGTGCTTATGTTCCCGACTTACCCGGTTGTATAGCCGTGGCTGAAACATTAGCAGAAGTTCAACAAATGATTGTAGAATCCATAGAATTTCATATAGAAGGTTTAATAGAGTTAGGTTTACCAATTCCTCAACCTACAAGTATCGCTCAGGAAGTTGAAGTTTTAATTTAAGTAGTAATATAGATATGAATAAATACGGAAATTGGCAACCTGTCCCTAAGAGGTTGTTTGAAAAGTATTATATGAAACCCATAATCTCCAAAAACCTAACCCCCCTTCCCCCCTTCCCTACAAGGGAATGGGGGTTTTAAAGCCTCTCCCCTGCAAGGGGAGAGGTTTGGAGAGGGGTCAGTTTATACATTAAAAACTTTTCAAACATCCTCTAAGAATGGTGGTAAAAAATGGAAACAATGAAATTGCTGGCACATATCGGCACAGATGGTATATTACAAATCCAAACCCATACAGAATTTAAAGATAAATCTGTAGAAGTATTGGTAGTTGTCCAACCATTAGATAATACAGAAAGTACAACAATAAAACATAATGCTTGGGGAAAAATTACTACTAAAAAATCAATTCAAGATGCAATTAGTAGAATCCAACAACTAAGAAAAGAAGTAGGTTTAGATAAAAACTTAATTCGTGAAATGATTGAAGAAGGACGAAGATTTTAATGCAGTTTGTTTTACCCTCAGAAATCCCAAAAAGTGGAGTTTAATACTTAACCCCACTAATTGCATTCTGATTTTTGGTTTTTTGCCGTCTCAATGTCCCAACTATTCAGCACAACAACTTATTGCATTTCGTCGTATTCTGCCGTTTCTACCCTTCTAGACTCCATCCGCGAGGAAGGTAAAAACTCAGCCCGACGGACAGGATTTAAAGATGGTGCTTGTCCATTGTAGGGATGAATTACCTGAACTGTCCGAGTACCCCGCTGTTTTGGTGCAAACAAAGAAAGAACACCAGCGACAACAACCCCCCCACCAATAGTCAACGTCGCACCACCCACAGCCCAAAGCATGGGTGAAGACCACCAATTATTTTGTTCAGGTTGTTGTAATGATGTCGCCATTTTTTGTTGATTAGCTTGTTGTGCTAATTGCCACTCCCGTTGAGTAAAGCTTTGAGCTTGTACCTGGAATTGTTGGTTTTGTAACTTGAGTTGCTCATTGTCAGCTTTCAACTTCTCCAATTGCATATTCATTTTCAGCTTTTCCATTTCTAGACGCTGATCAGAATTAGGAGCAGTTGGGGGTTGAGTAGTTGTGGGTTGATTAAAATAGGCAGGTTGCCCGTAATTGGGAGGATACTGCATTACCTGGGGAGCCATAACTGTCCCTGGCATTTGGGGGCTAACACCAAAATTCGATGGGATTGGGGTATTTGTTCCTTTCAGCAAGACTAAAGCCGCTAACCCAGCCACCGCGACTCCGCCAATAAATGCCATACTTTCGCTCATTGCTGTTACCCCTCAAATACTACAGAACAGTAACTCAGTTGTGACTGACACACTCTCACACGCATAATTTTTTGCCTACTTTGATAGTATATTTAAGTTAAGGGTCAAGATAAACCAGTGTATCAGTTAGTTTTTTGTCTATCCTAAGATATGCTGTTATTATTTAAGACGATCATAGTCAAATTGTCCACTAAAAAATAACAAAAAAATACACTGTTTGGCAATTTCTCCCTTGGGTTTAAGAGGGATTTTTGATAGCTATCTTGAGACTTTGGCAAAATTGAGCGATCGCATCTAATCCCTGCTCTGGTGTACCTTCTGCCAGTCGTTTCACAATGGCACTACCCACAATTGCTGCATCTGCGCCCCATGCTTTCACTTGTCGCGCTTGTTCAGGATCAGAAATCCCAAACCCGACACCGATGGGTTTATCTGTAACATGGCGAATTTGTTGGAGTAAATCACCAACTCGTGTTTGCATTTGGGTTCGTATTCCCGTGACACCAGTAACACTGACCAAATAGATAAATCCCTGGGAAGCGCGAGCGATCGCTTCTATTCTTTCAGCAGAACTCGTAGGAGCTACCAATAAGGTTAAATCTATTCCCATCTCCGCCGCTGGTTTAATGAGTCCTGCTGACTCTTCCAAAGGCAAATCAGGCACAACTAAACCTGCTACCCCAGCATCTTTAATTTGCCCCAAGAACTTATCAACACCTCGATATAAAATCGGATTGTAATAGGTAAATAAAATAATTGGCGATCGCAAACTCGGACTAAGCCCCTTGAGCATCTCTAACACCTGCTCTAAAGTGGTCCCCCGTGCCAAAGCGCGAGTAGCCGCAGCCTGAATCACCGGACCATCAGCCAAAGGATCAGAATAGGGGACACCCAACTCAATGATATCAGCCCCAGAATTATCAAGAACCTGCAAAGCCTTAGCAGTAGTTTCTAAATCTGGATCACCAGCCGTAATAAAGGGAATCAACGCGCACTCTTGATTCCGTCTTAAATTTTCAAAGCAACGAGAAATAGCAGTCATTTCACCTAGTCAGTAGTTAGTGGTCAGTGGTCATTTGTCAACAAACCACTGAACAATAATAACCCTAAACCTGAGATTCTTTTTCCTCTTCAATCTTCGCTTGCAGTTTGGCTAATTCTTCCGGAGAAAGTTCATCCAGACGCTTTTGCAAAAAAGCCGTTTCATAAGCTTCCCGTTGTTGATGGTAGGTCATTTTATTCCCCATCGCGCGGAAAAGATAGGTACATAACCAGCCAATTAAGCCAGCAATCAAGAAAACTTGACTCCAGATACCAGCATTCTGACTATCTAAACCTACTACTTGCAAACCCACATAAGCCAAGCCACCGGCGACAAAAACGCCGAAGCCAATACCAATCGCGTCAATACGTCGCATGAGAATTATGACCTACCAATCTTAATTTAAGCAATTTTTCGCGGACGGGGGTTCAAATTCACAAACGGGGAGAGAACTAGCAACCCCGGAAAGAAAAAGAACACTAAAAAGTACATAAACACCCGTTCCACAGAACCACAGGTATACCATCTTAAACTCAAGTAGAAAAAGACAGCAATGGGGATTACCAGCAAATAAGCGCCAGCCAAACTCAGATACAGTAGTGCTACAACCATATTCCTTACCGCAATTTGAACTATATTTGGTGCATTCACTTCCCATGATATGCCCAATGGCTAAGTTGAGGAAATCAGTAATTATCAGAACTGACGCGAAATATCTCTCAAAACCTCTTACCTTCGCGGTCTTCGCTTCTTCGTGGTTCATTTATTCCTGGTTCATTTAATTGTGTTATTTTCCATCCCCCAAAAATAAATTGCCCAAAAATCGAAACTTGTGATATAATTTTCTCCAGTCATCAAGCGTGAGCTAAATGGCTAACCTAAAATTTTGTTTCAGTGCTAAATGTCAAATATTAGCGTTAGCAAATAAAATTTTAAAATCTACTTGCCAAAAAAAAGCAATTAGTGGTATAACAGACAAGCGGGTGAATACTGCCTCAAAAACAGTAAATAACCTTACGGGAGCGTGGCGGAATGGTAGACGCTACGGACTTAAAATCCGTTGACCTTAAACGGTCGTGGGGGTTCGAGCCCCCCCGCTCCCATCTAAAAATTAATCGAAAATGCACCAAGTCTTTTGATTTGGTGCGTTTTTGTATTTAAAGATTTTAGGAACTTCTAATTAGAGACTTCCAATTAAAAAAATATCCCAAAATCTCTTGTGGTGCGGGCATCTTGCCCGCTAACAACACAAGGACGGGCAAGATGCCCATCCCACAAAATTGGATCATCTTTTTTGTGGAATTCTCTTAGAAGAACATCCTATCGCAAAACTTTAACTTTTGACCAAACGCCATTTTCATCTTCATCAAATCGCTTATGAACTTCATCCCAAGCCATTTGTTCAGATGTAAGCTTGTCCATATTATCATTCAGTGCAGTATTATAGCGTTCAATGAATATATTCTGAGCTTCTGGTGAAAGATGGGTGCGAACTTCAGGAGATAAATCATCTGAATTTTTGCATTTTCCAGGACAAGGATGAGGTAGTGTTTTGCCAATGATATTAATTTCTTCACCACCTGAACTTTCCAATAGTAATTGAAATTCGCCACTCCGATTGATCGGGACTTCGATCATTAATAAAAATTCACCAGCTTCTAAGCGGGTTTGATAAACCGTAGCTTTGTCTTCTGACATCCCCAAGGCAGTAAGAACTGATACCAAACCTGCCCCAGCACTACCAGCGAGCGCTCCACTTGCGGCCCCTAATAATATCGCTCCAATCGGACCTGCTGCCACAATTGGACCAACAAAGGGAATAAATAATACACCGACCCCAGTTAATAAACTAAGGAAAGAACCAAATAAAGAACCAAAAATCGCCCCAGTTCTTAATCCTCCCAAAATTACATCCCGCTTAGTAATAAAGCCAGCAATTCTGGTTTCTGATTGAAAATTTCTGCCCAAAACGGATATATAATCGCTGGAAACGCCTCTATCTAGTAACCGATGAATTACATCATCAATTTGTTTCTGTTCTTTAAATATAGATGAGATGGTACGCTCTGCTTGATATGTTTCTGACATTTGTCCACTCATTTTACTGTGATGATTGACTGTGCCTATAAATACTAATTGAATTAAATATTTTCTTAATCAATCTTTAGAGAGAATTGGCTGTAATATTCAATAGATAAATCTCATCCCAATAAAAAAATCCTAGAAGTTGCGAAACCCCGCTTTTGATGATTTTTGTAAATGCAGTTTCTAACTGCCGATTTAGTCAAATCCTTACCCAACTAAGTTTTTTATTAATTTTGGAAGATTTCAATTTCCCAACCTGTAGAATATATCACAGAACTTTATGCCCAAAAATTATAATTCCTTTCCCACAAATAACCACAATAAAAGACTGAAAGTAATTGCTATTGCCGCAATAGCATTGTCTTTTACAGCTTGTACTAACATCCCAAATCCACGCCAATTAAAAACCAATAGCGAACCCTTAAAAGTTGCCATTCCGACTAATCAAATTAATCCCAAATCACAACTACTAACTAAAGTTGAAAACCTAGATTTTACTGTCCCAGCTAAATATCAAGCAAAAACTATCTATAAAGTTGAACCCAGCAACAAAGAGAAAGTAATTGCTTTAACTATTGATGATGGTCCCTGGCCAAAAACCACCGGAGAAATGTTAGATATCCTCAAACGAAATAATGTAAAAGCTACATTCTTTTGGGTAGGAAGTGCCTTACAAGAAAATCCCGAAATTGCTAAACGAGTTGTAGCTGAAGGCCATGCTATTGGTAATCATACTTGGCATCATTGGTATCGAAAGATGGATGAAGCCACAGCTAAAAGTGAAATTGAAAAAACAAATGACCTTATTTATAAAACAACAGGTGTCAAAACATCATTTTTCCGTCCCCCTGGAGGCTATTTAAACAACGGATTAGCTGCTTATGCTAAAAGTCAGAAAAACTCCGTTGTTATGTGGTCAGTGACTTCAGCAGACACCGATCCGCGGGCAAAATATCAAGTATTTGTGAAAAATGTGATCAGAGATGCTAAACCCGGTTCTATTGTGTTAATGCACGATGGTGGCGGAAATCGGGAAAGAACAGTCAAAGCCTTGCCAGCAATCGTCAGCGGACTCAAACAGCAAGGCTACCGATTTGTTACAGTTCCTGAACTTTTAGAAATGCAGCCATGATCATCCTTACTCAGTGACGACAGAAGCACAAATTTGAGACTCTTGCCAAAGTTTATACAAAAAAAACTCCGTGCTATAGCTCATAGTGGTGACAAATACACCGACAGCATCATGATTACCATCAGATAACCAAGAACCATCGAGGGTAACTTCTAAGTATTCAGGATCACAGTTAGATAAGCCCATAATTTCACTATCATGGCGATTTACTTCGGCTTTTAGTCTTTCTACTCCTGGCAAATCAAGAGGTAGCATAAAGGAAGCTGTGGTGGGTTCAATCCGCAAAGTTTGACTGACACGCAGTGCCAAAATCACTCTTTGCGCTACCCATTCCTCAAGAGATTGAGTGAGACACTCTAAATAAAAACAGTTTTCGGTGTAAGTTAATTTCAGCATTCCTTTTGCTCTCCTGTTATTCCAGGTTTGCTTGCATATCATTCCAAAACTTCTCAGCAAATATCACCGTTGGGTGAATAGGTGCTTTCGGTAATTTCCGCAAAGGCATTCCAGCTTCAGCGGGTGTTTTATTGCCTTTGCGAGAGTTACATTTTTCGCAGGCTATGACTACGTTATCCCAAGTATGTCGGCCACCTTTAGATCGGGGGATAACATGATCTAGGGTGAGATGTTTGTTAGTACCGCAATATTGACAACTGCTATGATCTCGTCGTAAAACCTCCCGACGATTGACTGGCGGAATTTTCCACATTCGTTCCGTAGCAGCAATTGTTAAGCGGATGTGCTTGGGTACAGACAGCACAAATCGAGATGAGTGAATTAACCAACCGTCTTCTGTCGAAAATTCTAATGGTTCGGCTTTATTGCTAACTAGCAACACTATCGCCCGCTTGATATTTATCCGACACAGTGGTAAGTAATTCTGGGAAAACACGACTACAGATTGCTCTAATACTTGGATTGCGCTTGTCACAGCCTAACTCCTTATAAAAAAACCCCCGGTTCTGTCTTAGACGCTGCGGGGGTTAACAATTGACCTGATGGTTTTCGTCTTATTTTGGTACAGCATTTCTTTACCTGTACCTCCCGCGTTTGATCTCTATTTGTGGTTTTGTATTCAGCAAATTCATGCTGGGATATTTAAAATCATAATTGCCTTTTGTTCTTTGCCCTTGATGTTGGCTATCCTTGCCCATAAATAAATTCTCCACGTCCGCAGCAGCAAATTCCCAACTGCCGAGGCGTTTGGTTGCTTGTGAAGAGGTAGAGATGGGATAAATGGATTTCACAGAAAATTTCACCTATTGAACATTCCTTTAAACATACTACACTTGTATTACTATCCTGTCTATACCTATAAGGAGAAAAAATCATGCAGACCATTACACGCACCCCAACAACTGATATGGAAGTTACCAGTATTCGTCTAGAACGGAAACTCAAGGAGAAACTTAAAGATATCGCTGGTAATCAGGGATATCAGTCTCTAATTCGAGATATTCTCTGGAATTATATCCAGCAAAAATCAGGTGAGTGGAAACCGCGTTTTTCTAAATCTGATATTCGCGCTAGTATTGCTGCTGTAGCCCAACAAGATGAGCGTTGTGTCCTCACAGGTAAATTAATTGCATCACAACAATCAATGTTATTGGGATTGACGAGGAATGGTGATATGGTTCCTCTGAGTCTTGAGAGTTTGGTTGATTAGTCGGTAATTTTAGTTAATTTTACCCAGACGCTACCTTAGTAACTGGGTAAAATACTAATTTTTAGATTTATTTAAGACAATTTCCTGGATTAATTCAGGTTTCCCGTGTTAATTCGGATGCAAAGCCTGAGATTTCCGGGTTAATTATAGAGGAATTACGGAAGACGTTAGACCTGAATCCTTACTTAGCTACTTTTTGCCCATTTTTTCTATTTTCTCTATCACTGCTAATTTCATTAACGATTTAACTAATAAATATAGACAAAAAGCACATACACAAAAAATTGCGATCGCCCAATTATGATACTTGACGATGATCAAAATTAACCCTGTCAACAGACTGAACCCTGTTAAACAAGCATAAATTAATGTTTTGACTGCTAGATAAATTCGTCCTAAGATGCGATCGCTTTCAACATTTTTAACTCTTAATTGTAACTCTCCTCTTTCAATTCTTTCCTCTAATTTCTTAACTAAAACTTCGGTTTTATTCGGTTTTGTCAGTTGATATTGAATAAAATCCCTAGCTTGATGGCTTAATTGAGCGATTGTACTTCCTTTACTTTTTGTGACTGCCAGACTTTTGATAAATGCCTGGGATAATACTGTAGGATTATATTGAGGCTCTAAAGTCCTGGCAATACCATCTAATGTAGTTATAGCTTTTAAAATAAATGTCATTTGAGCAGGTAAGCGAAATGGTTGCTGTTCAAACATTTCATAAAGTTCAATTTTTACCTCACTCAATGCTTTAACATCTAAAGGTTTATCGGTGAATTTATCTAATAAAAATGTGACTAATCTTTTTACTGGAGTCATATCTGGGATAGGTTCAAGTAATCCCATCCTCATTAAAGTATTTACTACCTCATTACTATCCTTTTTTAAAATAGCAAAAAAAGTTTTAATCATCTCCTCCTTATTCAAAGTTCCGATTTCTGACATCATGCCAAAATCATAGAAGATAATACTCCCATCTGGATTGACGGCCATATTCCCTGGATGGGGATCAACTTGGAAAAACCCATCTTGTAATAGTTGCTTTAAATAACAACAAATCCCCGTTTCATTTACCTGATGAATATTAATTCCGCAGGCTTCCAAAGCCGCTTTATCATTAATTTTAATTCCCGGTTTATATTCTAAAGTTAATATCTTCGTTGTTGTATATTGCCAATAGACTTTAGGGACAATAACTCGCGGATATCCACGAAAATTTTCTCGGAATTTATCTGAATTTTTTCCCTCTTGAATATAATCAATTTCTTGAAACAACAAATCAAAGAACTCATTGTAAATTGATTGTAAATTATACTTTCTTACCCCAGCCAAATATTTATTGCAAAACTTAATTAACTGTAATAATATTTTAAAATCTAAATTAAATAAAGCCTCTAAACCCGGACGTTGAATTTTAACAACCACCTCTTCGTTAGAGTATAATGTAGCCTTATGAACTTGACCTAAACTAGCAGCAGCCAAAGGATTAAATTCAAATTCTTTATAGATAAATTGTAGAGGTTTACCTAATTCTAATTCAATCATCTTAATTGCCTCTTGACTACTAAAAGCCGGAACTTGATCCTGTAAAGTTCCCAAAGCTTCTATATATTCTAGAGGCAATAAATCGGCACGAGTTGACAAAGTTTGACCAATTTTAATAAAAGTAGCACCTAAATCAATTAAAGTATTCACAAACCAAGTAGCGCGGTTTTTCTTATGTTCTAAAGAATCTTGAGGAAAAATACTATCCCACCACAGAAATAACATAAATTTAGCCGCAGCCCTGAAAATGTCTATTTTTCGGGCTAAGGTAGAATATTTAGTTTTTTGCCAACGAAACTTTTTAGACTTTGCCATCATAAATATAAACAAAATTTGATGTTTCCATGATTAATTGTTTATAATATAGCGGTAATTGTTGGCTATTTCTTTCCTAGCTCCTGAATAATTACACTGCATAGTATAAATTATTAAACACCGTCTCAATGAAGACTTGTAAACTAATCGTGTAGCAATTAGCCTGTGGTATATACAAGCAATTAATACAATAGTCCATACTAAACACGGTTGGGAAATGGACTTTTGCCAGATTACAAAAAACCTGGATTTCTAAGGGTTTAGCACTGCTAAACCCCTACCTAATAACAAAATTAAATCTTGTAAATATTCCGACACAGGAATCATAAAAACATCAAAGGGATAGAAAAAGAAAAATTCTTTCTCTATCCCTTTTATAATACCCCCAAGGGAATTCGAATCCCTGTTACCTCCGTGAAAGGGAGGTGTCCTAGGCCTCTAGACGATGGGGGCTTGTTTCTCTCCACTTTTAACAATATAGCGGGTTTTTTTGAGAATGTCAAGAGGTTTTGGAAAGATTTTTTTAGAGGAGGTGAAAAAGCCACAAAGTAAGGAGCAGAGGGAATATTTCTGGACTATTAACCCTGTCCTTTTGCCAAGAGCAATAAATTCTTGAGAAATTTCTAGTAGTCTGTCAAATTTATTTTGACGGGTTTTTGGTAGTGCGGGCATCTTTCTTGCCCGCGTGAGCGAGACGCTCACACTACAGTCCATCATTTTTATCTTGACAAACTACTAGTACCGCAGGGCGGAAGTCAAAAGTCAAAAGTCAAAACTAATATACAGTAGGCTTTTTGGCGATTGAATATGGTTGCTTTATTTACGCTGTGATGTACTAGTTTCTGCTACAAGGCGTATAAACTTGCCACTATATTTCTTTGACACTCTCACTGGCTAAAGCCGCTGAGATTCTTGGTTCAACGAGTCCACTTAACTTTTCCCTATCTCTGCCAAAAAGAAACTCTATGCGGTTAAAACCGTGGTCAGTGAGCTTGTCGAACTGCCCGTGTCGCTTATATCTCAAGGCTTTAGCCCCTGAGCTTTACGCTTACCGGATATTTCTGTAAAGTTAATATTTATGATTCTTTAGAGAGGATTTTGAAATCAATGGCTCAAAATCTACAATATGGAAGCACCTTTTGAAATCACCCTCCAGATGGTGATCACTGTTTTTGCAGGCATTAGCGCCCAGGTAATGGCTGCATATTTCAAACTACCCAGCATCGTCTTACTACTCCTCTTAGGCATCCTTTTAGGTAAAGACGGGCTGGGAATATTACAACCGCATTTACTAGGCACAGGATTGGAAGTGATTGTTTCCCTAGCAACAGCAATCATTTTGTTTGAAGGAGGACTCAAATTAGATCGCCAGGAGTTGGGCAAAGTTTCCCTCAGTCTCCAGTTACTCGTCACCTTGGGAACTCTGATCACCCTACTAGGGGGAAGTCTTGCGGCGCACTGGCTAGGGGAGTTTCCCTGGAATATAGCAGTTCTGTATGCGTCCATTGTTGTTGTCACCGGACCGACCGTAATTGGTCCATTAATTCAACAAATTAACGTAGATAGACAAGTAGGAACGCTATTAGAAGGCGAAGGAGTTTTAATAGATCCAGTGGGAGCTATCCTAGCTTACGTTGTCCTGGATACGATTTTAAATGGTGATACAGACCCGATTAATGCGATTATTGGTCTAATTTTACGTTTCGCTGTGGGTGCGGGCATTGGTGGCGTTGGTGGATATTTAATGAGTTGGATGTTCAAACGCGCCAATTTTATCTCCTTTGAACTGAAAAATCTGGTTGTACTGGCAGTTTTATGGGTGTTGTTTGCCCTAGCGCAAATGATTCGCTCTGAATCGGGAATTATGACCACAGTGGTAGCAGGTGCGGTGTTTGCTAATTCTTCAGTTCCCGAAGAGCGGTTATTGCGAAGCTTTAAAAATCAACTGACAATTCTCAGCGTTTCTGTTTTATTCATCCTCCTAGCGGCTGATTTATCCATTGCCAGTGTCTTGGCTTTAGGTTGGGGGAGTTTATTCACCGTTTTGGTGTTAATGTTTGTTGTTCGCCCCATTAACATTATTTTGTGTACTTGGAATAGTGATCTGAATTGGCGACAGAAACTATTTTTAAGTTGGGTTGCACCCAGAGGCATAGTTTCCGCCTCTGTAGCGTCTTTATTTGCGATTTTACTGACACAGAGGGGCATTAATGGTGGTGATTCGATTAAAGCTTTAGTCTTTTTGACAATTATCATGACGGTTTTTTGCCAAGGTTTAACCGCTGGCTGGTTGGTTAAATGGTTACGAATTACCTCTAAAGATGCAACTGGGGCGGTAATTGTGGGTTGTAATCCTTTGGGTTTATTAATTGCCCGCTTTTTTCAAGAACGGGGAGAAAGTGTAGTGATGATTGATACTGACCCGGAACGGTTAGCCCAAGCTGAAGCCCAAAATCTCCGAGTGATTGCTAGTAGTGCTTTAGATGGGGAAATACTGGAAGAAGCTGGTATTGGTTCGATGGGGACTTTTTTAGCCATTACCAGTAATGGTGAAGTGAATTTTGTTTTAGCTCAACGGGCTGCTGAGGAATTTAATCCTCCCCGTGTTTTAGCTATATTCCCCCGACATCCTCAAGGATCTCCTTCGGAGAATAGTAAAGTTGATCAAGCTTTTGTCTCTGATTTACCAGTAAAAACTTGGAATGAATATTTGATGAATGGACAGGTGAAATTGGGAACAACTACATTAAATGCGGCAGAATTTGACTCTCAACAAGAACATATACAAGAAAAAATTCGAGATGGGATTTTAGTACCACTGTTGTTAGAAAGACAAGAACGTTTACAGGTAATGTCGGCTACTCAAGAATGGGAAATAGGCGATCGCATTATCTATCTATTATATGATTCCCGTCCTAATCTTTTAAAACTTCTTTCTGGTGCTAGTCAGTCTACACCGCTAACTATGGAAACATTAGCAGAAGTTGAAGAAGTAAAAGTTAAATAACTTTAGATTTTAGATTTTGGATTTATCCCCATAATCTTCTCCCTGCTTTCCCCTGCAATCTTTCATGGGTATCTTTTAGCAAAGTAGGAATATCTAAATTTTCTGGACATTTGGGCAAACAATCACCACATTCTGTGCAACGGTTAGCTTTCATCCCTGGAAACCAATGACCGGCATTTTCAAACATTCCATAACGGTATTCTCCATAATCTTTCATATCATAAGCTAGGGCTAAATTTCGTAATCTTAAAACTTCGGGAATATGAATATTTTCTGGGCAAGGTAAACAATCATAACATTGACTACATTTATCAGTTAGTAAAACATCATTTTGCTGATTTTCTAATTTTTCAAAAATATCAATTTCAGCTTTAGTTAATTCATTTTGAGAATCAAAAAGTTCTGGAGATATTACTAACTCTTCTGGTTTTGCTGGTCCTATACTCAAAGTATTAATGCGGTTATCACTTAGCAAAAAACGATAATTTAAATTTAATGGTGTGAATGGATAACAGAGTTCTTTTAAAGTTTGGGGTGGAGTATATAATTTTCCGCCCTTATCCGTAGGAGAAATAATAAAAACGCCCATATCTTTTTCTGCTGTCAACTGAATTGCAGGGGCATTATGTTGAAAAAAATAGTAATAATGAAGATTAACAAATTCAAAAAAATCTGTATTTATAGCTGCTAAAATTACATCTAATGAACCGTGAGTAGAAAACCCAATATGTCGCACTCTCCCATCATTAATAGCTTCCTCCACAGCCTGCATACAACCATTTTTAGCTTGTACCCATTCTAAATGTTGCCAAGTATTTAATCCATGAATTCCTAAACAATCCAGATAATCTAAATTCAAGCGATTTAAAGATTCATCAATATACCGACGCATAGTGTCAGCATCTGGTGTTGGGGGAATTTTAGTAGTAATATAAATTTGATTACGGGGTACTGATAAACCAGCTTTTATAGCTTTACCCAAATATGCTTCACTATCACCATAACCTCTAGCTGTTTCTAAATGATTAATTCCTAAAAATAAAGCTTTTTCAATGGTCTGTTGGACATTTTCACTATCAGTTAAATAGCGCATTGTTCCCAATGAAAAAACAGAAAGATGTAAATTAGTTTTACCAAAACGACGATATTGCATATAGCAGGTAATCAGGAATTATCTTATCTAATAGACATATCCAAAATAGTAACATTTTATGGTAAAAGAATATAATAATTAGTTTTCAACAGGAAAATATGAGTTTAATACTGAATCACATTGAAGAGAATCATAAAGAAACACAAAGATTAATTAAGTAAGTCGGCACGATAAAATCAATATACATTTTTTTCGTAAAAACCCTTAAATAACCTATCTATAAGGTATTTGTCGAATTTACATTTCGTTACATATGTTGATTGTTTAACGCCAACTTACTTAGTCTAGATTATGAGCAGCTACAAAAATTAATTCAAAAGCTCGAACAATTATACAATGAGAAACAAGATTTATTAGAATCAAATAAAACTAGAATCATTGCAGGTGGAGGTGGTAGAAAACCTAAATTATCGCTCCCAGAACAAATAATTTTGACTTTGGTTTATCTCAGACATCTAACTAGGGCTTGCTGAATAAACATAGAACCGTGACAAATCAATGACTTGAGGGGGATAGAAGATGAAAAGGTGCAAGAAAAAGAGTTAAAATGCGTAAAAACCCTTGCACGAAAGCGTATTAAGATGTATAAAAAAGCGCAATAACAAGAAACAGCACCAGAAAAGTTTCAACTACCTTTCGAGGAGAAATTGGCATTAGATAATCGGTGGGTAATCATGACAAAAATGATACCTTGGTCTGAATTTGAAGCAGAATATGCAGCAATATTTTCCTCGGAAATAGGCGCACCAGCCAAAACATTTAGGATGGCATTAGGAGCATTGATAATCAAAGAAAAATTAGGAGTTAGTGATAGAGAAACAGTAGAACAGATAGGGGAAAACCCTTACCTGCAATACTTTATAGGAATGTCAACAAGATAGTAATAAACCACCATTTGACGCTTCAATGCTAGTTCACTTTAGAGAAAGAATAGACATAAATTTAGTTAACAAAATCAATCGAAAAATTGTGGAACAGACGTTAGAAATAAAATTACTTAGTTATCTTTTTTCTTGCCTTTTCCCACTTTTTCAGCAAGCCCTAAATATTTTTTTAGACACAATAAAAAGTTTTGCCATACTATAAGAAGTGTGGCAAAGAAATTATTGATGCCTGACAAATAAATTGTCAACGCGGACAATAATTTGGCAAGACGGACACCAACTTGTCAACGCGGTCAAATAATCTGACAAGTGACATTATAAAAAATGAGCGCGGAGGGATTCGAACCCCCGACCTACAGGACCGGAACCTGTTGCTCTATCCACTGAGCCACGCGCCCTTATACATTTGATAGTATAACATACTTTTTGAATTTAAACAGCATTTAATTATAAGTAATTTGCTGGGTCAACAGGTGTACCATCGCGGCAGACTTTAAAATGGAGATGGAGACCTGTGGAGAAGCCTGTAGAACCGACAGCAGCGATCGCTTGTCCTTTTTGTACAGTTTGTCCTTCACTGATATATAATTCGCTACCACAATCTAATTTTTTGCAAAAATACCCTTAATACCCTTAATACCCTTTTCAACTAGTTACATTTAGCCCAAAAAGTGCAGACATAAACAGTATTATGCCTGACCGAAAAGACGGGACAGCCCCGTCCTTCCAGGACGGCTTTATGTTAAAGGTATTCAAAAATCCGAAATTACTGATTGTGACACTGGGGGGTGCGGAATGTGGGTTGGAAGACCCTTAGAGGGTGTATAAAAGGCGCTGCTGATTTTCTGTTTTCACATTTACAGACTCAGCAACGCCAATTTTTTGGATATTCAACACCCAATACTTAATACTTATACGGCTTCCGTATTTTTTTCTCCTGTCCGAATGCGGACAATTTGTTCAACAGAGGAGATGAAAATTTTACCATCACCGATTTCACCAGTCCGGGCTGCGGAGATAATCTTATCTACAACCATATCAACTTGGGCATCTTCAACAACGATTTCCACTTTCAGTTTTTGGAGAAACTCTACCGTGTATTCCGAACCCCGATAGCGTTCGGTTTGCCCTTTTTGCCGTCCAAAACCCCGAACTTCAGAAACTGTCATCCCAACAATACCCGCATTAACTAGGGCAATTTTCACTTCATCTAGTTTAAATGGACGGATAATGGCTTCTACTTTTTTCATTTTTTTGATTCCTGACTTCTAATAACGTCGTTTATATATCTAAGCAGATTCGTTGTCTCAGGCTGTAAATATAGTCATAGTTATTTAATTTTAGCCTGATGTATGGGATTACAAGGTTTTTTGATCATTGTCCACAATTATGGACTATTTTCTTGCAAAAGCGCTCTCCAATCAGCGATCGCCTGTTCTGTCCACAGCCAATTTTGTGATAACCTCTCAATGGTAAAGTCTGCGGGCGCATTTTGAATCACCATTTGCCGAAGTTTAATCGCTTCCCGTAAATATTGCTGGCGTTTATCAGCGGGTTGACTGTTAGCAGATTTATATAAACCCAAAGCCAATCCAGCATAAGCCGTCAAAGCCTCCGGTTCTCCAGCTATTTGGGGATATTTCATTGGATCAGAACTTTTATTCCGTTGGGGCTTTAATGCCAAACTCAGAGATTTGAACCAAGCATCATTAGCATAATTGAGATTATTCTCCGCATAATAGGCACATCCTAAAGAATTATTATACAAAAGAGAATCTGGCTGCTTTTCTACAGCCCTAGCCCAATAACGACGAGCATCATCAATACTATATTTATTATTTTTAGTTTGGACTGACTGCCAAGCTAAACGCCCCCGGAAAAAATTCACAGCTGGATTTTCAGCATCCTGAGTAGGAATCAAATTTAAAGCTGTTTCCGCAGCCGTCAAAGCACCACGATTCAGTAATTCATTAATAGCATCTAACCCAGCCGTTAAATTACCTTGACTCAACTGAGCCGTCGCCGTTGCCGTGACAATTCCCGTAGCTGAATTAGCTAAATTAATCCGTGGATACTGATTACTTGTGAGATTTTGTCCAGGAATCGGCGGCACATCAGCAGACTTCCGCACTTGTCGTTGATGCCACCACCAACCAATACCAACAATGACAGTAATTGCACTTGCTCCCACCAAACCATACACTAACAATGGTGATTTTGTTCGGTGAAAACGATTACCCTTTGGAGGGACAGGTGACGGTGATAACTGAGGATTTACCTCACGCTTCTCAAGATTCAAGGGAGTTGGGGTAATCTGAGTGGGGACATTTTCCCAATCTAAATTTTGTTTCGGTTGGGCAACCTGCATTTCCGACAAGTAATGATGATTCTCCGCGATTAATTCCGTCTTCATACTTGGTTCTTCTGTTTTAGCAACCGGATTGCCAAGCTGACGAAACAAATCAGAAACTATTGCCAAATCCTCATTATAAGTGGGATCATCATACTCAATTTCATCGCCCAGATCACCCCAAGTATTCTCCCCTAGCCAGTCTACCTCCGTCGTCTCCTCTCCAAAATTAGGATTGAGAATATCATCAATAGCTAAAGGAATTTCTGGGTTAGTTCCCATATCAGCATAATTATAACTATTTGTCTGCTTGATGGGCTGATATTGGTTCAGTAACTCCGATAGCCCCCGTGGCGTAGCCATAACTTCTGGTGTCAAACAGCCATCAAATTCTCGCTGGAGATACAAAATTGGTAAAGCCCAGTACATCTGCTGAGAACCATAGGCAGAAATTAAGCCTTGACGAACCCGACTTACACATAAATCTACAGCATAGCCCTGACTCAAATTGCGGTAAAACAATTGTGTCAGCGTCAGTGCTACCTCATCAGGTATGCGTTCTGACATCGCCAAAATACTTCTAATTCCCCGTTTTACCAAGCTTTCAGTTAAATTCCGTTCTGCTGAGTCTGACTCCGTCTCTGACCTAGCCCGATATGCCCCCAAACAGGAGTTAAACACTGCCATTTGAATATTATTATTAACCAGTAGCCCAGCTAAATCATCTCCGCTGAGAGTTTCTGTTAAGCCAGTTTTTTTACTCACTAAATAAATTTGCCCACCATTGCTCCCCAAGTTGCTATGACCAGAATAGTGGAGAATATGGTAATGTCCCTGTTCTAAAGCTTGGGTGAGTTCTTCCCTCCCCGGCCCGTCAAGAACGGTCAATTCAATTTCTGGAAGATGATGATTACCATCAGCCACTCTTAATGCTGGGCGGTGCAATTCTGCCTTGAGATTAATAGCTTCTTGTTTGAGCAAATCTAGCCGCGCTAAATCGGTAGGTGAAGAAATCACCATTAGCACTCTTATCCCCCGTACTTCCGGCGACGTGGGCAGATTATGAGTCAGTAACCGTGAGCCTGGGGCGATGCCACTTTGGTAACGGGCAAAGGTGATATAAGGACCCGTAGCCAATGGGCGATCGCCTGCGTGCATCACTTCCCACGGTAACCGCGCCAATCTCGTATCCTTCAATCCCAATCTTAGCCGCAGCACCTGTTGGTGATTTTGGGCTATACCTTGGGCAGTAATCCAACTATCCCTGAGTGTTCCTTGAAATAGCGCATTATATAACTCCTGACCCAAGGACACCAAGTTAACAGAGTTTCTGGCTACCATACTCCCCTGCAACATTAACTGCAAAGGATCATCCATCAAATCGCCTGCGGCCGCCAACCACTCAGCCACAGGCCAATGCACCAGTTCTTCTGCTACCGGTACCCCAGGTGCAACTTCTTCCGTTCGCACCAGATAGTCATTTTGCCCCACCTGCGTTGCGGAAATGTGAAATTCCTGGGTCACAATTTCTGCTCCATAAAACCTATACAATGCTGATAGCACAGCTTGGCGTAAACCATATATTGCTGTTTATTTCCCGCTTCCACCAAGGTAGAAGACTACTTCTTGTCCACGGTTGTAACTTTCGGATCAGCCAATCGGAAAAATTCCCTTCATAATTTCAACAAGTTAAGTAGGTGAATGGAAAAAACCGAAATATGTAACGAAAAGTAAAATCGCCCAAACCCTCTTCACTCTTGCCTCTTACCTCTTGCCTTGCCATAACGACGATTTTCAATGCTAACCTACTTATCAGCCACATTTAAATCTTCACCCATTGTGATTATATGCCTTAAACATTAACTATTCTGGCATCGGTATACTCAACACGGCTTAATTATTTGATTTAAGCGGGTAGGGGTTTAGCAATGCTAAACCCCTACAAATCTAGGTTTTTCGTGATTTTACAAAAGTCCATGTCCCAACTGTTTTGAGTATAGACATGATCCTGTACACCCGACACTAGGAAATATAGAACAATTAGCAGTATTGTTTTTGAGAATCATGCCACAAGTGGCTAATCCTGCCAATACTCTAGATGTTTTTTGCCATTCTAAAGTTTCAAATATGCCTTCCTATTGATCTTAATCTACTTTTTCACAAGGGTTTTGTGTCTGTTGGGCTGCAACCACTTTATCCGGATTGATTGATCCCCGTCGAGAACTGTTTATTGGTAGATGCACCTTGATCTTCAATTCCCCTAGTTTGGCTAAAACTCACTGGGGGTTTTCTTTTTTCATAAGACCTCGCGATAAGTGGGAAACGAGCGTGTCTTTAGACCTGAGAGGGATGGTATGGCTAACGCCACGCTACGCTATCGACGCAGCTCACCAGCCACGACACGGGCAGGGCAGTTTGACAAGTGTTACAGTGAGCTTGTCGAACTGCTCACTGACCACGGTTTTAACCGCTGTGGTTTTTGGTGTATCTTGACAGCCTCCATATTTTTCGCTAGGATAATCGCATTCTTGTGAAAAAGTAAGCACAATGCTTTAAGCGGAGTGTCTAGTGGCTGTTTGGCACAGCCTTTACGAGTGAAAATCTCTTAAGAGACTTCCAATTAAAAAAATATCCCAAAATCTCTTGTGGTGCGGGCATCTTGCCCGCTAACAACACAAGGACGGGCAAGATGCCCATCCCACAAAATTGGATCATCTTTTTTGTGGAATTCTCTAAGAATCTCAGCGGCTTGGCTCCCTGAGATTGTCAATTTGGCAAATAAAAAACGCTCTTGTTTGTCAAGAGCGTTTATAAACATTTATAGATAAACTATTAAGTAGATTAAGTAGATAAAATCCTAACAACTAACTCCCCTACCCAACTACTAGCCACAGAAATTTTTTCGGTATGTGACAAGCTGCAATCTTTGGGTAATTTTTTCCGGAGCATAAGTTAAAAACAATGAACAATTAACAAGTAGATGCACCCTGATAACTAACTTCCCTTAGCTGGCTAACACCACTGAGGGTTTTTTTTGTCTGTAGGTTAGCACAAAATAATTATTGCCACTCACCAATTTTTTCCGGAGCATTACATAGAACTCTAGAACAATTAACAAGTAGATGCACCCTGATAACTAACTTCCCTTAGCTGGCTAACACCACTGAGGGTTTTTTTTGTCTGTGGTTAGCACAAAATAATTATTGCTACCCAGCCATTTTTTCCGGAGTATTACATAGAACCCTAGAACAATTAACAAGTAGATGCACCCTGATAACTAACTTCCCTTAGCTGGCTAACACCACTGAGGGTTTTTTTGTCTGTGGTTAACACAAAATAATTATTGCTACCCACCCATTTTTGTCCGGAGCATTACATAGAACTCTAGAACAATTAACAAGTAGATGCACCCTGATAACTAAACTCCCCTAGCTGGCTAACTTCCACTGGGGGTTTTTTCTTTTCCCCCCGGTGTCAAAAACATCTGGGTACTTGAATCCCGAACTCAAAACAAATTTGTTAAAAATAAATTTATCCGGAGGATCGTTATGCACTTGAGAACATTTAATTGGTAGATGCACCCTGATAACTAAACTCCCCTAGCTGGCTAACTTCCACTGGGGGTTTTTTCTCAAAAACGGAATCTCAACCTACCCTATCATCAAAACCAGCCTCTGGCAATATCCTTGCTCAACAAGTTTTTGGTTACTTTGTCCAGTTGCACCCACAGACTGCAATATTAACTTGCACAATAGCGAACTTTACTGTTGATCGTGCAGTTTCACTACAAAATATAGCTCGTGATTGCCTGAATACTAACCTTTGGGATGAGCTAACCTGACAAATTTCTCTGAATCACTTTCATTCTATTGTGATCCTTTGCTCTAACTCTAGAATGATCACTGTGATAGATAATAAGACGCTTAATTATTTCTTTATAACTACTGAAGTTAACAGATATTTTTGAGTCTGTTCCCATTCTATCACGAATCCTCAATTAAATTTAGATTTTTTGGTAAATTTTAGTTAACCTATTGGATAGGTAATAGGTAAAAATTTGACAAATTACCCATTACCAGCTTAAATTTTAGATAACTAACAACTTGCGTTATTTAGTCAATTGTAATTTGTTGCGGTCCATTGGCTTTGCCATTTTCTGCCTCTGTACTGAGGTTGCTGGAACTATTTCCACAACATTTTTTATTTAGCCAACTTTTGACGGGATCTTCATTGAGATTGAGTCGGAGAACACCAGAAACAAACCCACCTAAAAATGAAACTGGATGTTGGGCAAGTTCTTGAAATAGGGGCGATAATTCACTAATAAACATTAGACTCTCCAAGTATTGGCCTTAAAAATTATTAATTCTTCATCAATCTTAACAGATACTGGCTAATATTTGGTCAAATGATCACTGACATCATTAATCTTGATTTTCTATCAGTATTTAACTAAAATAAGGTATTTAAAAGACATTGACACCTGAAAACTTTTTGGATTTTTAGGTGTCAATTCCGGGGTTTTCAGCCTATTTTCTTATAACTTAGAACTCAAAACAGGCTGAATTTAATATTTGCCTGTAAATACTCGTTCTGCGGGGCCTGTCATGTAAATCCGGTTATCAAGTTCTGACCATTCGATTTCTATGGGTCCACCGGGTAATTCAATAGTAGCAATGCGATCGCATAAATCATTCAATACTCCCGCTACCAAGGACGCACAAGCACCTGTTCCACAAGCTAGGGTTATTCCCGCACCTCGTTCCCAAACTCGCATTTTCAAGTAGTTACGATTGACTATTTCAATAAATTCGGTATTGGTTTTTTTAGGAAACACGGGATGATTTTCAAATTTAGTTCCAATGCTTTCTAAGTCAATAGCCGCAATATCTTCGACAAAGGTGATACAGTGAGGATTTCCCATACTGACACAGGTAACATCCCAAGTTTTGTCGGCTACTTCTAAAGGTTGCTTAATAACTTGAAACTCCGTAGGTGCTAAGGTAGTGGGAATTTCCCCTGCTAATAATCGGGGTTCACCCATGTCTACTTTAACTTGACCCTCATCTGTGAGTTGGGGTGAAATCACACCTGCTAAGGTATGAATATGATATTTATCCTTGGTGCGAGAAATGCCTTCTAATTCCGTCAGAAATACCGCTAAACAGCGAATTCCATTGCCACACATTTCTGGTTCTGAACCATCGGAGTTAAAAATCCGCATGGTGTAATCAGTGCCATTTTGTCCAGGAAGTGCGAAAATAACACCATCTGCTCCGATACCAAAATGGCGATCGCACCACTGTACCGCTTTCTCTGGTGTCAATACTGGTGTCAATGAGGAACGGTTATCAATGAGGATAAAATCATTACCGAGTCCGTGATACTTAGTAAATTCGATTGCCATTTTGCTCTAAATGAATTATTAAAGATTCATTCATACTATTAAAAAATTTGTCAGTTGTCAGTTGTCAGTTGTCAGTAGGGGCGAAGCATTTGGAGAACTATTTTTGGCAATGACCGATAATTTATCTTCCAAATGCTTCGCCCGTACAGTTGTCAGTTGTCAGTTGTCAGTTGTCAGTTGTCAATCACCAATCACCAATCACCAATTACCAATTACCAATCACCAATCACCAATCACCAATTACCAATCACCAATCACCAATTACCAGTATAATATATGGCAACTAATCAATTTGATACTTCCCTACCTAGCACTCGTCAAGTCCAGAAGTGTATTAAAGAAAAATTAATGGTCGAATTTAGATTAATGACTGGTGATTTGATTACAGGTCGAATATTTTGGCAAGATCACAATTGTATCTGTATTTTTGATGGCAATAATGAGCAGATTATGGTTTGGAAACAGGCGATCGCCTACATGAAAACTTTAGGTAATATGGTAGGTTAAAGAGAGTTAGTCTCGCTCCGCTATCAGTAAAACTTAGATAAAACCGTGTTGCTTATCGTATTGACTTTCTATTATTAGTTTTTCTACTATTTAAATCAACGGTGGAATTTAGCGAGACTAATCAACGTTAAGGATATTTCTAGAATGTCTAAAATACTAATCACAGATATACCTTTATTCACAGATATACCTATTAAACAACAAGAAATTATAGTAGGTGGTACAACTACAGATATCGCTACAGACTCTTTAACTTCTGTTCCTTTAAACCCCATACTAGAGGCTGTTTTTAACGGGTTAGGATTAAATCCTGGTGACTTGACAAAATACTTAAATAGTTGGGGATTAAACATAAATTTCCCAATTATATGATGATTATAACCCATTAAAAAATATCGGCTTTATAGCTGAATATGAATATGTGGTATTTTAAAACATTACCACATATTTTTTGTAATTATTTCTGACATTATAACTGAATACACTTGAGTATTCATTTTTCTATTTCGTCAGAAATATTAATTTTACCTTCAGCAAACTCCACTAAAGCAGTGAGTTCTTCGGCTGATCCTACCACTAATAAGCGATCGCCTAAAAGAAGTATAGTTTGATTATGAGGATAATCAATTTCTTCCCCATCAGCGCGACGAATAGCCATTAAACTCACCCCAGTTAAATAACGCATATTCACTTCTTCCAAAGTCATGCCAATTAAAGGTGAATCTGCTGGTAAATCATACCAACGACGATTTAAATCACGGGTAACTTTTTGTAAATATTTAGAAACTTCAGCAGCGGAACTTTCAGGACGTAAATCCAAATAATGATCTTGGCGAATTTGTTGCATTTTCTGTTGTACCATCTCTGGTAATAAACCCACCCCAATTAATAGATGAGTTGCCATTTCTAAACTAGCTTCAAATTCTGGCTGTACTACTTCCTTTGCACCTAATTGATAAAGTAGTTCAATATTTTTATCTTGGGTAGCACGGACAACTGTATCTAATTCTGGACATACTTCCAAAGACCGTTTTAAACACAAACGAATACTGGCAGGATCAGGGAGAGCGATCGCCATACCTTGAGCATGACTGACACCGGCGGTTTCTAATACATGAAGACTCACCGCATTACCATAAACATAAGGTATTCCGGCATCCCGTAATTGCTGAATTCGACTTTCTGATTGATCAATAACTACTACAGGTAATTGATATTGCTGTAACAGCTTCACCAAATTTTTACCAAGCCGTCCATAACCACAAACTACTATATGATTTTTCTGTGGTAGATCTTCCGAAAAATCATGAGCTTGATCATCTACCAAATATGGTTTCAGCCAAGGCATAGATTCAGCAAAATCGAATAAAAATGGGACTAACCGCAAGACAAAAGGAGTCAGCATTAAAGTCACTGCGGTAGTTCCTAAAATTAGTAAATATATGCGTCGGGAAACCAAACCCAAAGCTTGTCCTTCACTAGCTAAAACAAAAGAAAATTCCCCAATTTGCGCTAGTCCTAAACCGACAATTAAAGCTGTTTTTAAAGGGTAACGGAATAACTTGACTAAAGGGGTGATAATTAAAAACTTACCCACAAAAACTAAAGCCACTAATCCCAGAATTAACTCCAGATTTTGCCACAAAAATACTGGATCAATTAACATCCCAATGGCAACAAAAAATAAACTAGCAAATATATCCCGTAAAGGTTCAACAATCGTCAAAGTTTCATCAGCATATTCCACCTCAGAAATCATCAAACCGGCGACAAATGCCCCCATTTCAATGGATAGTCCTAAATATTCTGTGAGCAGAGCAATTCCTAAACAGATAGTGACGACACCTAATAAAAATAACTCCTTGCTTTCAGTGCTGGCTAATAATCTGAGTAAAGGGGGAATTAACCAAATCCCAGCCACAACTGCACCCGCTGCAAATAAACCAATTTTCACCAATGCCATCACCACAGCCACCCCAATGGCTTCCCCTGGTTGATGAAGGGCTGGTAATACAGCTAACATGAACCCCAGAGCCAAATCCTGAACTACTAAAATCCCCAGCATTACCTGTCCGTGAGGTGTTTCGGTTTCATTGCGTTCCATGAGGCATTTGAGAACCACAGCAGTGGAAGACAAAGACAAAATCGAACCCAAAAATACACCTTTAGCCGGTAGAGTTCCCCAAGCACCAGTGACACCACAGACCAAAACAGTGATGAGAATAGTGAGGATAATTTGTAAAGTACCACCACCGAGAGCGATCGCCTTAACTTTTTTGAGTTCCGTTAAAGAGAACTCCACACCCAAAGCAAACAACAAAAACGCGACTCCAAACTGAGCCAAGGTTTCCACCTGGACAAGTTCTTTAATCAGCCTTAGTCCAGAGGGACCAACAACCATACCACCGATGATATATCCCAGCAAAACAGGTTGTTTTAACAGTGCAGCTAAGAGTCCACCGCAAGCAGCGACAGCAAACACCAAAACCAAATCAACAATTAAGCGAAAATCTTCTTGCACTAATTTTAATTAAAAACTATAAAGAACCATATAGATATCAGCATACAAAGTTTTCTCAATTTGCGGGGAGGACTGGGATACAAGAAGAACAAAATTTGGACCGACCACCAAAAAGTGATCAAGTCCCCACAGCATCATAAATGTATTTCTTCCTTCTTCCTTCTTCCTTCTTCCTTCTTCCTTTGCGCCTTTGCTCCTTTGTGCCTTTGCGCGAAACAAATTATTTATCCAAAAATCAGCCTAAAACCCGATAACCAATATCTCGGCGATAATACATCTGATCAAACTGAATATGTTCGATACCTGCATAAGCTTGAGCTAAAGCTTCCCGGAAATCCTCACCCAAACCCGTCACATTTAACACCCTGCCGCCATCTGTAACAACTTCCTGGGCTGCATTTAATCTTGTCCCCGCATGGAACACTGTCGCCCCTGCTGTCTGGGCTGCCTCAAAGCCAGTAATTACCTTACCCTTAGCATACTCTCCCGGATAACCACCAGCAGCAGCCACCACCGTAGCCGCAGCCCCTTGTTTCCAAGCAATCGGCGGCATATCTCCTAACCGCTGTTCTATACAAGCCAAGATTAAATCTTCCAAAGGAGTTTCTAGCATCGGTAAAATTACTTGTGTTTCGGGATCACCAAAACGACAGTTAAATTCTAAAACCCGAAAATCCCCATCTGGTGAAATCATTAACCCCGCATACAAAATGCCTCGGTAGTCAATGCCTCTGGACTGTAAAGCTGTGATCGTTCTTTCTAACACCTCTGTTTGTACCCGTGCCATTAACTGCGGTGTGGCGATTGGTGCAGGAGTATAAGCACCCATCCCACCAGTATTTTCTCCTGTATCACCTTCGCCGACGCGCTTATGATCTTGAGCAGGTAACAATGGGCGAATGGTTAAACCATCGGTTAGAGCTAAAACAGATACTTCCTGCCCTACTAAACATTCTTCAATGACAACGGAACTGCCAGCAGATCCAAATTGTCCTTGAAAAATTGCCTCAATTGCTTCTTCAGCCTGGGCAATAGTTTCGGCAACTGTAACCCCCTTTCCAGCAGCTAAACCATCGGCTTTAATAACAATGGGCGCACCCTGAGATTGAATGTAAGCTTTTGCCGGGGCTGCTTCAGTAAATACCGCAGCTTTCGCAGTAGGAACTCCGGCTTCCTCCATTAAAGCTTTAGCCCAAGCCTTGCTTGCTTCTATTTGCGCCCCTGCTTTATTTGGACCAAATACCATTAAGCCTTGATTTTGCAGATAATCGGTAATTCCCTGAGCTAAAGGCACTTCTGGACCGACAACTACTAAAGAAATCCCATGATTAATCGCGTATTCGCTGATACCAGCAAAATCATCTACTGCTAAAGGCAAGTTTTCACAACCTGGCAAAGTTGCTGTACCACCGTTACCTGGTACGCAAACAAGCTTGTTTATTTTTTCAGATTGTAGCAATTTCCACGCTAGAGCGTGTTCCCGTCCCCCATTACCGATAACTAAAACTTTCACTTATTTCCTCATATCTAAGCAAGCAAAACGAGAATATCTCTGGCATTCCTAAGAGGATGTTTTAAAAGTTTTTAATGTGTAAACAGACCCCTCTCCAAACCTCTCCCCTACCAGGGGAGAGGCTTTAAAACCCCCATTCCCTTGTAGGGAAGGGGGGGAGGGGGGTTAGGTTTTTGGAGATTATGGGTTTCATATAATACTTTTCAAACAACCTCTAAGCACAAAGAACTAAAATCTGCTCAATAACTTGCGGATTAACATCTTTATTTTCCCCCAAAGCTGTCATTCCATGCTTTTCTAAATTTTTGATCACGGCTGGAATAGTTTGTAATCCAATACCATAGTCAGATAGGTGAGTCCGAACACCAACTGATTCAAAGAAATCACGAGTTTTAGTAATTGCTGCATTTACCCGTTCTTCTTCCGAACCACCGCTAATTTCCCAGACTCTATCTGCATATTGTAGAAGTTTTTGCCATTTGCGATCGCGGCGAATTGTTAAAGTGCTAGGTAATACAACCGCCAAAGTTTGAGCATGATCTAAACCATGCAACGCTGTCAACTCATGACCAATCATGTGAGTTGTCCAATCTTGGGGGACACCAGCAGCAATTAACCCATTTAATGCCATTGTTGCCGACCAAACTAAATTCGCCCTGGCATCATAATCTGTGGGATTTGCTAAGGTTTTTGGTCCTTCGCAAATCAGGGTTTTCAGAATTGATTCGGCCATGCGGTCTTGTAATGGTGCATTGACTGGATAGGTTAAATATTGCTCCATTACATGAGTAAAAGCATCAACAATACCATTGCTAATTTGCCGAGGAGGTAGGGAGAAAGTCGTTTCTGGGTCAAGAACTGAAAATTTAGGAAACACGAAGGGACTAGCGAAAAACAACTTTTCTTGAGTTTCCCACTTAGTCACAACTGAGTTTGTGTTCATTTCCGAACCAGTTGCGGGTAAAGTCAAAACCACCCCCATTGGTAAAGCCGCAGTTACGGGTGCGGCTTTTGCTAAAATATCCCAAGGGTCGCCCACAAAAGGAACAGCAGCAGCGATAAATTTAGTCCCTTGACATACTCACCGACCTAAAGGTGCGGTGATTCTTGACGCTTCACCGACTGACGCTAACCGTTGCTAGTCTTACTCTGTCTCTGCGCCCGTTTAGAGTCGTGGCAATGCCCTATCCCGACACTTCGGCTTGGCTCAGTGCAAGCTTTATTTATATTTTTTGCGGCGTTTTCGTCTCGGTCGTGTTCAGTCCCACAATTCAGGCACTTAACCGACCGAATTTTTAAATCAAGTTTCCCCCATTTGTAGCCACATTCAGAGCAAATTTGGCTAGTCGGTTCCCATCTACTAATAATGTGAAATGTCCTACCAAATTTCTGTGATTTAGCTGCACATAAAGTCCTAAATTCTCTCCATCCCTGAAGACTAATCGCCCTAGCAAGTTTATGATTTTTAATCATGCCCGATACATTCAAATCTTCTAAAACGATAACTTCATTTTCGCTAACTATTTTGGTGGATAGTTTGTGCAAAAAGTCTTTTCGGGTATCAGCTATTTCGTTATGTAGTGTTGCAATTTGAATTCGGGTTTTATTTCTTCGTTGTGAGTCTTTGGGTTGCCTCGCTAGTTTTTTCTGAAGTTTGCGAATCTTCCTATCCAATTTTGAGTAATCGGGGCTTTGGGCTTTTTCTCCATTACTCATAACAGCAAAAGTTTTGATTCCTAAATCAATACCGATACTTTGGTTTTTAGCATCAATATTTACGGGTTCAACTTCTACTACAAAACTGAGAAAATAACGGTTAGCGCAATCCTTTATGACTGTAATAGAGCTAGGAGCGGAGGGTAAATTTCTTGACCAAATCGGGCTAACGTTACCAATTTTGGCTAGATAAACCTCATCTTCTTTGATTGAAAACCCACCGATTCTAAATCGTGCTGACTGCTGATTAGTCTTTTTTTTGAACTTAGGGCGGCCTAACTTTTTACCTTTGCGTTTCCCTTTTAGAGAATCAAAAAAGTTTTTATAGGCAACTCCCAAATCTGCGACCGATTGTTGCAAAGGAATGTTAGAAACATCAGACAACCATTGCCGCTCAACAGTTTTTTTGGCTTGGGTAATAACTAATTTTTGCAAATCGTTATTACTTGGTAATTTTTCTACTTGTTTGCAAATAGCCAGTGCATCATTCCAAACCACGCGAACACAACCAAACAATTGAGCTAAAAGCTTTTGCTGTTGGTCTGTCGGGTAGAAACGGAATTGATATCTGGCTTTCATCGTTAATGATATAATTAGACTGTAAATTAATTATATATTGGTCTACACAAAATGGCAAGTCTCCTCAGAAGAGAAAGACACAGCGTTACGGACTTAAAAATTCATTTGGTCTGCGTTACGAAATATCGTCGGTCTGTGTTCACTGGTGAAAGTATTGATTTAATTCAAAAAACATTTCGTGAGGTGGCTGAAAAAATGAATTTTCAAGTGCTTGAATTCAATTGTGAAGGAAATCACGTCCATACACTAATTGAATATCCTCCTAAATTATCTGTTTCTCAAATAGTAAATGCTCTAAAAGGCGTATCTAGTCGCAGGTATGGAGAGCCAATCAATTATCCAATATTCTTGCACACCTCTAGAAGCATAAAGTTTTAATTTCACTTATTTATCTCGACGTTCATTTTCTCCCTCCGCAGAAAGAACTTCAATTACTAATTCTGGCGCACCTGTTAAATGTCCATCATTATCTAATAAAGTTGCTAAACGTTGATTACTTATCCACACCACATCAGGAATAACATTATCAGCATCAGTAAAAACAATTCCAGGAGTAGTTACAGCTTCCCCTAGACCAGACTAGTTGAATTTGTGAAAATCTCAATGCTATTCAAGATTCTTGCAGATATTCACTATCAACAGCGGTTTTATTAAATTCACCATTCCGCCAACTATCAGCCATATCTTTCATAAAACTAGCGAGAGGAATAGCAACCAATACACCCAATACACCGCCTAATTTTGCGCCTATTAATAAAGAAATTACCACCCATACAGGATTTAAGCCGGTTAAATTTCCTAAAATGCGTGGGGCAATAATATTAGAATTAATTTGGTCAATAGCTACACCTATAGCCGCAACTTCTAATCCTAAGCCAAAATCTTTTAAAGCTATTAATAAACTGACAATACCAACCCCAATACCAGTCCCAAAAGGAAATAAAGAAAATAAACCAATTCCTATCCCGAAAAGGAGTGATAAAGGGACTCGTAAGAGGACAAATGCCAATGTTATAGACACGGCTAAAATAGCACCTAGTGTAGCTTGACCAATGAAATAATTATTAAAATCTTCTCGGAGTAATTCTCGAACTTTTTTAGCAATTTGGGACGGAAACCACAGATAAATTCCATCCCATAAAGCTTCACCATTCAATACTAGATAAATAGTCAGAACTATGGCTATTAGTAAATTAAATAAATTTCCAATAGTATCAAAAGCAAAACCGAGAATTTTTCCAGTCAAAGATTGTAGTTGACTAGATATTTTTCCTAAAAATTCACTAGCTAATCCACTTAAATTTACTGGTAACTGCTGGGTAGCTGCCCAATTTTGCAAAGCTTCTATTTGTTGAGTTCCCGATTCAATCCAATAGGGAAGAAGATTAGCTAACTCATTCAGTTGTTCCAGAATAAGTGGTAAGAGAATAACACCTACAGCACCTAAAATAATAATAGATAACAGTAATACTACGACAACTGCTAAAATGCGAGGTACTCCACGTTTTTGGAGCAGTTTAATCGGATAATCTAGCACAAAAGCTAAGAGAATAGCGACAGAGATAACACTGACTAACGGTTGAAAGTAGTTAATAAATTGAATTAATAGCCAACCATTCAGAAGAATAACAGGAAAGGCTAATCCTATATTTAACCATTTAGGTAGATTTGGTAGATTGTTTACTGGCTGCATGGAATTTATTAATAGTCTAATTTTTGCAAAATTTCTGGAAAACTTTAAAGGGCCTGTAAATCGAGTAATCGAACTATAGGGTTTTGATAAAATCCAGCATTATTTTCTGAGGTAAACTTGCTAAAGGTCTTACTTCTCCTGCTTTTAGAGAATAACATTCACCTCTGTAGATATCTTCTGCTGTTAACAAATCTAGATCCCAACCTTCAGAAAGAACAAGTTGATTTACTGTTATTAACAATGGTGCTTGAAATACATAACGAATAGCTTTTTCATCGCTATAAATTCCAAATTGAGTAAAGTCAGTTAACTCATAACCAATTTCTTCCATAACTTCTCGCTGAACTGCTATTTCTGGAGTTTCTCCAGGTTCGATATGTCCACCAAACAAAGCCCAACAACCAGGAGCGATAATATTAGGAATATTATCCCGCAATTGCATCAGAAATTTATTTTCTCGATAGAGAATGGTAACGGCTACATGAACTAATTGATTATTCATAAATTATTTTTCCTCTAAATAAATTTCTCCGTATTCTTTGCCTGCTAAAGGGACACTTTTGTACTGCACATTACCCTTCAATACTACCTGTTCTCCAACTTGAAAATTGCCTTGATTAGTGATAATCCAGATTTTTCCAGTTGAGTCGTTGATTTGATATGCTTTTTTCTGAATTAAAGGAGCAATCTTTTCTATTTTACCTTGAATGTAAACTGTAGTGTCCTGATTTTGTTTGGTAACTTTTTGAATCTGTGTTACATTCACACCAATATTTAAATTTTCAAGATTGATCCTAGAATTGCCTTCTTTACCACAGGCATAAAGTCCTGTTAATAGGGAAAAAGATAATCCCAGGTGAAGTAATCCCCTGGTAGAAATTTTTGTTTGTTGCATTATTGGCAATTTTATCTTTTATCTCCAGTTTATATAAGTGGCTTGCTATTTATTATTTATCATAATGCTGTTTTGTCCAAAAAAGATAGTGATTTTGTGAAAATAATGAAGACATGAATAAATTTTCATTGGTATCTCCAGTTATAGGCATTATTGTATTTTTTATTTTCAAGTAAGTTCTTTTTGGATTTGATGACTTTTTATGTGATTAACTAAGTTCGTAATTTAGTCAAATCTATTGGGGGGTTGATTATGCTTAAAAAACTATAGGTTTCCACTTGGAAGGGGGTTAAATATTTGTTATTGCCAGATTCAGGAGTTGACAATAAACTCTTTATAGTCATGGTAAATTAATATAGGTAAATACTATAGCGGTATGCAGTTAAATGAAATTCTAATTTCAATCGTAGAAGCTTAGACTGAAAGTAATTTAGTTCTGACTACTAACCGCTGAAAGCTGCTATATGCCTTTACAGTCGTTCGGGAATTAGGTATGGTTTGAGACGTGAGAAAATGAGTTTAAAAAATTGGTAGTAGCAAAATTTGACAATATGAGTGGTAAATTAATTGTATTTGAAGGGGTAGAAGGTTGTGGTAAAACTACTCAGATGCAACTGTGTTCTCAGTGGCTAGAAAGTTTAAATATATCTGTGGTGCTGACTCGTGAACCGGGGGGAACAGAGTTAGGAAAGGATTTACGGATGTTATTATTGGAAAAGTCACTTAATAAGCCCGTGGGGGAAGTGACGGAACTGTTATTGTATGCTGCGGATAGGGCGCAACACATTGAAGAGGAATTAAAACCTAATTTAGCCATAGGGAAGTATATTTTGTGTGATCGCTATACTGATTCTACTATTGCCTATCAAGGTTATGGCAGGGGTTTAAGTATGAGTATAATTAATCAACTTAATCAAATTGCTACTGGTGGTTTAGCTAGTGATTTAACTATTTGGTTAGATGTAGATGTGGAGATAGGGCTGTCTCGCAAACGTGGACAAGCTAAATTAGACAGGATTGAACAAGAAACAATTGCGTTTCATCGGCGGGTACAGCGGGGATATACGGAGTTAGCTATATCTTATGCGTCTCGGATTGTACGGGTAGATGGGAATAATAGTCAAGAAAATGTCCAACAAAGTATACAGGAAATTTTACATAATCGCCTGTTTTCATAATTTATGTTCTCACCATTAGTCGGACAACAGCAAGCAGTAGAATTACTAACTCAGTCTGTTAAACAAAATCGAGTTGCACCTGCTTATATGTTTGTAGGTGCAGATGGTGTAGGTAGAAGTTTAGCAGCCCGGTGTTTTATTGAATTACTTTTTTCCAGTTCTGTAGCACCTGATCAAATTCCCCTTTTACAAACTCGGATTCGTCAAAGAAATCATCCGGCTTTATTGTGGGTAGAACCAACTTATCAATTTCAAGGACAAAGACTTACACCAGCAGAAGCAGCAGAAAAGGGCGTTAAACGCAAAGCCCCACCAGTGATTCGTTTGGAACAAATTCGAGAAATTACGCAATTTCTTTCTCGGCCACCGTTGGCAGCAGAGAGAAATATCATAGTCCTAGAACAAGCGGAAACAATGGCGGAATCTGCGGCTAATGCGTTGTTAAAAACTTTGGAAGAACCGGGAAAAGCGACATTAATTTTAATTGCCCCTTCACCAGAATCTGTGTTACCAACTTTAGTATCCCGTTGTCAAAAGATTCCTTTTTATCGGTTGGATATTGCTGTGATGAGTCAGGTATTGACGCAAACAGGAAATGCCGAAATTTTGCAACATCCAGAGGTTTTAAATATAGCCGCAGGTAGTCCAGGAAATGCGATTTTATCTTATCAACAATTACAAAAAATTCCTAGCGAGTTCATCGCCCAGGTGAAAAAAATCCCGACATCTTACCGTCATGCTTTAGAATTAGCCAAGAAAATTGATAAAGAATTAGATACTGAAGCTCAATTATGGTTAATTGATTATCTGCAACAATACTATTGGCAACAAATACATGAACCAAAAATTATTCAACAGTTAGAAAAAACTCGGAAACATTTACTTTGTTATGCCCAACCTCGCTTGGTTTGGGAATGTACGTTTTTAGCTTTATTTCAGATATCACAAATATAGTTAATTTCTGTAGTTAATTTCTGTTGACAATTTCCTTCCTGGGAATATTCACAACCCCTTTGAAACTAGCAACTTCACCTGCAATACTTTTGTTGACTTCTAATGAGGTACAAACTTGAATTATGAAACTCTTGTAGTGCGGGCATCTTGCCCGCGTGAGCGAGACGCTCACACTACAGTCCATCATTTTTATCCTGAGAGGTTGTTTGAAAAGTATTAGATGAAACCAACAATCTCCGAAACCTAACCCCCCTTCCCTACAAGGGAATGGGGGTTTCAAAGCCTCTCCCCGCGTCGGGGAGAGGTTTGGAGAGGGGTTTATTGATACATTAAAAACTTTTCAAACATCCTCTGACAGACTACTAGTCAATGTCCTGGAAAAGTGCTGACACATTATCTTTTTTAAGTATTAATACGCTAGTAAAAATTCTGAATATATGAAATTTATTGTTACGATATTTTTTAAGTATTTTTAATGTTTTATTAACAATTATTGTTACAGAATTGATAGTGTTTTCATGTAGAATCATCTTTGACGGAAAATTTAACGTACCAAGTGATTAATCATGAAAAATTGGCAGCATAAATTATTTTTGGGCTTGCTTTGTTGTGCATTTTTAGTTTTTGGATGGCAAAATAGGGTATTAGCTGAAGGAATGACTAGCTATAGTACACCCGTAGCAAAAACCCAATTATCACAATTGGAAGTAACCCAAAATGTCTATGATTATCTATTGCAGTATCAACCAGAAACTTATAATATTCTGACAAAAAAATTGGCAGAAAGTATTGAAGATGCTAAACAACCATTAGCAGATGAAGTAGTGAATAATCTTTTGGCTTTATCTCCAAATAATCCACAGGTTAAATGGAGAGAAAATAATGGCAAAATAGAATATTTGATGTCAACTTGGAAATATACAAGTAGCCCAAGTTCAGATTGGCCAATAGGTACAAAAAAACTGCTACCTTATCAAACTTGGTTTACAGCAGTTCCACAAGTGAAAGAATTTTGTCAGAAATATCAAGCTATTGATAGCAATATTCCTGATAATGTTGAACTTTCATTGCGGTTACAACAGTATTTGGGATTAATCTTAAATAAATATTCTACGAAAACCCATTTTGTCGAAATGTGGGTAAAAGCAGAAGATCTAACTAGACCATGTATTGATGCAGAAATTAACGATGCTAGTTGTAATCTTTTACCTTTACCTGTTCCTGATAGTAGTCCTGTAGTCAAGGCAATATATACCAATTCCTACACCAATGCTAAAAAGGAATATTATCCTTGGTCTGGTTTAGGTTATACTTATGATTGGGGAAATTCTCAAAAACCTCATCAAGGACCCAGTGAGTTTATTATTAACCCCACTCCAGAGAAACCTGTAGAGGTGGAAGTTGCTTCTGTGACACCTACGCAAGAATACTGTCGGAATCAGATTTTACAATAAAATATCTAGTCGGAAGGGATGATCAAAATTTTCCTATATTTTGATCATCCCTTATTTTTTTATCAATTAGGGTTAATTAACAATTGTTAGCTTTTTTTGGATCGGATTCAATAGAATTAATTTCTTGCAAAGTTTGCCACCCAGCATACCACTGGGAATTATCTTGCAATAATTTAGCATTTAACCAAAAGCGCACTTGAGGATCACAAGCTGCTACCATTTCTGCATATACCCATTTACCCTGATTTTTACGGTTAACAACTTGAAAATGTCGCCAGCCATCAACTTTTTGTTGTGCAGTCCATTTAGAACCCAGTAGGTAAGGAAATTTTTGTTTTTTAGTCATTTGTCAATTGTTAGTTGTCGGTTGTCGATTGTGAAGAACTTTCTTTTTTCACCCCTTACCTGTTACCTATTACGCATCATTTATTAAGTTTTATATCAGGTATTTTCTAATTTAATAAATATTTACTAATTCAGCAGTGGTGATGACTATGAGGATGTTGTTCCCTCCGATACTTCAGATCGTGAACCTTTTTCTTTATTGTCAGGTTTTTATCTCAATTCAGTAAAAGTTCAACCCAGAAATGCTGAAGAGGAATTAGACTTGATGATTGTATAAAACATTTTACCTCTCAGGATGGGTTTATGGCTTTCTTTGATAGTTTTACCGATTCGATCAAACAAAAGTGGCTGCAATTCTTTCAAGCCAATCGTGAATGGATTACGCTTCAGATGACTGTTGAATCAGTTTATACCCCTGATGGCGGCAAGCGACCTTCTTCTTACCTTATCCTGGGAGTCATTAATGCTCTAGAACCGAAATTGGCCCAGCTAATGCTTCCCTTTGCCAAACTGAATCCAGATGCGGATACTTTAATTGAAGTTCTGAATTTACATTTTGACCCCGATATTGCCCTTGGTAATCGTCTCAGTCCTACAGTAGAACCACAGATGTACTCCCGTCAGCAGGCTGTGGTCATGGTGGATGGCCCTGAACCAGAAGCGGAATCTTTCTCAATCCCTGAGATGAGTCTGAATGAGTTGCGAAACGAAACACAAGCGACTTGGGCTGTAGAACAAGATGATGATGGCTTTGGTGATATTTCCTTATCTGATGAAGATATTGCCCATGACTCAGAAGCAATGGGTAATTTCGGTCATGTTTCCTTTACTTCCATGTCTTTAACTGATGAAAGCAATGATCAGAGCCTTAATAGCCTCACTTCAGTTGGTGAAAATCCCTTTGGGGAAATACCTGATCATGCTTTTACTGGGCTGAATACATCTGCAGAAAATGGATTTGATGATGTAGTTTCGGACATCTGGGGTGATGAAACTTCGTTTCAGAATGGTGACGACAATTTGGAAGAACTGCCATCTGAGGTTTTTAATGAATCAGAAATGGCTCGTCTCTTCCCCAACAATTAATTATTGAAGGTGGGTAAGAGGAAGCAGGGGATCAGGGGGCTTTCTATCAGGGTGAAAACCTGTTTTTAGTACCCATTCCCCAATATCCAATCATCTACTTTCCAATTTCCAAAAATTCAGAATTGTGGAAAAACCTGATAATTACAATCAAATTTAACGGATTTATGAATTGAAACCTGATTTGGTAATTACTGGTATGGCTCATACTAAATTTGTGGGCTATTGTAATTGTCGTTGTTATTATCCCACTACTAGGCAGAGGTTTCATAGCAAATTCCTATCAAAAAGATGTAGTGACTTCAGGTAACAGTAAATCTTCGGTAGTATTTATTGATAAACAATCTGATTGGAACAAAGTTGATGAGTCCATTGTAGCTGCTATCAAAAATGCAAATACTACTGCCGAAAATTTTGCGGCAACAAAATTTATTTTTAATATATCGAATGCCCCTTTTTAAAACTCTCTCAAAATATCGCAAATAAATATTAGTAATCTGGCAATAAACTCAATTTATCTCTTTTATGAAAGTTGCCACATAAGCTCATAGAAAATACATTATTTGATCAAGTTGACAAAAGAAACTCAACAATCAATTATATGATACTGTTGGGTTTCGCTTTTGAATGACACTGTTTTTTTCGGGCTACGCATCTTTGAAAAATATCTTTTTCTTGACTGAGCTTTAAACTGGTGAAACTTGAGTTTCTTATCTGTTCCCTGTTCCCTATTCCCTGTTCCCTTTTTTGTAATGTAAATTTTGGAAAATTTAGATGTGTTCCTTGATGCTGAAAAAATAGCAAGTAAACCAGTTAAATTAGTCAAGATGCTAGTGGCTGTAAAAGCAGTCAAACTCCTATTCAACGTAAGTTCATTGAATAAGAAAGTTGTAGAATGAACAAATAACTCATCATTTGTTCAATTATTAATTAATATTCATCAATACACTATGACGAGCAGCGAACTGGAGCGGTACTACAGAATTTTAGAATTAGAGTTAGGGGCCACACTTGAAGAAATCAACCAGGCTTATAAAGATTTAGTGTTTGTTTGGCACCCGGACCGCCTCCCCAAAGACAACCTGCGCTTACAAAACAAGGCACATGAGAAGCTAAAATTATTTAATGAAGCTCGTGATAAATTGCGCTCTTTCCGGAATAAACAGCCCACTCCCGCTTATTCTCCAACACCTCAAGCCGATAAACCATCATCTACATACTCTTACTCACCACAAAAAACCTATCAACAACCACAGGCAAATTCAGATTTAAGTGGTAAAGATTTTAGCCGCGCTAATTTGAGTAATCGGGATTTATCAGGAAGAAACTTGAGTTACGCAAATTTAAGCGGTTCTAATCTCAGTGATACTTTTATGCACAAGGTGATTCTCAGAGGTGCGGATTTGTCAGAAGCCAATTTATTTAGAGCTAACTTACTGTTAGCAGATTTAAGAGATGCCAATTTACGCTCGGCTAATTTGATTGGTGCGGATCTTAGCGGTGCTGACTTGCGGGGTGCTGACTTGACAGGGGCGAGAATTCGTTCAGGCGATCGCCTGCTGGTAAAATTAATTGGTGCTAAATTAACTGGAGCAATCATGCCAGATGGTATAATTCATAACTAAAAACGACTTGAGAGGATAAAAAGTAAAAAAGTAAGTTAAAATTACTTACAAACTAAATCACCAGTGAGTAACAGTTCCTAGCCACTGAAATTAATAATATAGCCATACTCCATAATATGTGAGAGAATCTATTTCCTGCTGCTTGAGTGCATCAGTCAAGTTTAAATAGAAAATAGGGCTGCTATATTCACAAAATTTAATTATCAATGTGGCTTCCTGCTCCCGTTATACATCTGAATAGGTAGGAAAATTTAAAGTTAGACTAATACTTATTAGCCAAAAGCTTCTGGATTCCTGTACTATTGATGATTGACTGGTAATTGTTAAAAATAAATTATTTTAGTTCTATTAATGATCATGAACATTGCAATTATTGGCTGTGGTTATGTCGGTTGTGCCGTTAGCAAATATTGGCAGTCAAATAGTAATTTTATGCTGACGGCAACTACCACTAATCCCCAAAGGATATCTACTTTAGAAGCAGTAGCACAAAGGGTTATTGTCACTTCAGGTAACGATCTAGAAAGCTTGAAAGCTGTATTAAAAAATCAAGAAGTTATCTTATTAAGTGTCGGCGCAAAAACCGCTGATTCTTATGAAGAAACTTATGTAAACACTGCCAAAAATCTAGTTTCTCTCCTCCCCCAATTTCCTAATATTCACCAAGTAATATATACAGGTAGTTATTCAATTTATGGAGATAGAAACGGTGTATGGGTAGACGAAGAAAGCCCACCAGCACCAGCTAATCGCAATTCTCAACTACTGCGAAAAACAGAAGATATATTATTAACAGCAAATAATGACAATACCCGCGTTTGTATTTTACGTTTAGGAGGTATTTATGGACCCGGTAGAGAACTGGTAAAACTATTTAGTAGAGCGTCAGGAACAACCCGTCCTGGTAATGGGGAAGATATCAGCAATTGGATTCATCTTGATGACATTGTTAGTACAATAGAATTTGCTCGTGAGCAGCGCTTACAAGGTATTTATAATCTTGTAGATGATAGTCATCTCACAAATAAAGAATTACTTAATAATGTGATGACAAAAAATAATTTACCTAATGTTATTTGGGATGCAGATAATAAAAATACCCGCCCATATAATGCCTGGGTGTCCAATCAAAAACTGAAAGATGCTGGATATCAATTCATTCATCCTCACATGATTTTTTAGTTACTATTAAAAATTGCCATCATGTCATCATCTACAATCAGCAACTCCACAGCATCTCCAACCCAGTATTATAGTTGGCAAAACTACCGCTGTGCTTATGAAATTCATCAACCTCTTAATTCTACTGCTTCAGGTATTCCGTTACTTTTAATTCATCCTATCGGAGTAGGATTATCACGGCAATTTTGGCAGCGATTTTGCCGAGAATGGTATGATAAAAAGCACCAAAATCTTATTTATAATCCCGACTTATTGGGATGTGGTGAAAGTGATATGCCAGCTTTAGCGCATACACCAATTAACTGGGCAAAACAGTTAGAACACTTCTTGCAAACTGTGGTTAAACAACCCGTTATTATCGTAGTCCAAGGAGCTTTATTACCAGTTGCCATTGAATTAGTGAAACTGGAAAAAGACTTAATTGCTGGGTTAGTATTATCTGATCCTACATCTCGTCCAGTTATTACTAAAAATGCCTCCAAATGGCAACAAAACTTACTTTGGAGCATTTTTACATCTCCCATAGGTAATGCTTTTTTCCGCTATGCCCGTACCCGCAAATTTTTATATTCTTTCTCTGTTGAGAAATTGTTTGCTGTTAGTGAAAACGTTGATGATGAATGGCTAAATACTCTCATAGCAGATGCCAAAAATATGCGAGGGCGTTATGCTGTATTTGCTTTTTTAGCGAGATTTTGGCAAAGAGATTACAGTAGTGATATTGCCTCAATTCCGCACCGGACATTATTGGTTGTCGGAGAACAAGCTCGCGGTATTAGTAAAGAAAGTAAACCAGAAGCTCCCGACGAACGATTAGCATATTATCTGAATTGCTTACCTCAAAGTCAGGGAGTAAAAATCATTGGCAAAAATGTCATGCCCTATGAATATACTCAGGCATTTGTTGAGGCAGTATCTCCATTCATAGCTGATATTTCCTTATAATCTAAGTAGGTGAACGGGAAAAAACCGTAGACGCGGAGCGGCTTCTCGAAGAGTAATATGTAACGAAAAGTAAAATCGCCCAAACCCTCTTCACTCTTGCCTCTTGCCTCTTGCCATAACGACGATTTTCAATGCTAACCTACTTAAGATGAGATTTTTAATTGCCACTGCTATTTGAAATTTCATGATTTATGCACAGTAGGAGTTAAGCTGATTAAATCATCAATATTCCGTTTCATTGTTGTGCAAATTGCGTCTAAAGGTAAGTCATTTTCATCATAACCAAAGGGATTTTCTATTTCTAAACCAATGGCTTCAATACCTAATAACGTAAAGCTAACCAAAGCAGAAATTAACCCAGTCCACCAGCCAAGACTCTGAACTATTTGAAATGGCAAGAGGAAGCAATACAGTAATAATAATTGTTTAAGGTGAATAGCATAAGCTAGAGGCATTGGTGTTCTTAAAATTCGTTCACAAGAACCTAAATTATCTACCAAGATATTTAATAATTCCTGTAGAGATGTCAATTGATAACTATTAATGCAATGACGATTGTATTGCTGTTGTAAATAATCGCTAATCCAAAAAGCTACTTCCAAAGGAGGATTATTCATAATCTTTAATTTTATATAGTAAGAGTTTGGCATTAATTCTTCTAAATCATTATTGATAGGCTCACCTCGTAAATGTAGTTTTGTCGCTACGCCAAAAGCCACAAGTAAGTTTAAGGCATCAATTTTATTATTTTTATCCTCTGGTTCTTTTTCATCAATAGATACCCATATTTGTCTGGCTAAATTACGGGTAGTATTGACTATTGCCCCCCAGCATTTTCTCCCTTCCCAAAAGCGATCATAAGCTGTATTCGTGCGAAATACTAATAATAAACCTAAAACAATACTGGGAATAACAGTCCCTAAAATTGGCTGAGAAACGGGAATTTGAAGATGATAAAGTAGAGAAATTAAAACTCCAAAAGCACCACATAACAGCACCAGTTTGTAGATAGCAGCAATGACTGAACCTTTAATTTGTAGAGCGGTTTCAAACCATTGCGGTTTTTTCTGTACCATAAAACTCTCTGATATATTCAATATGAAATACAAGTAGGTGGGCGGAGGAAAATCAAAATATATTTCGTTTTGGGGAATGGCTAAAACTCAACCACAATAACGCATAGAGGCAAATTTACATCTTGTTACAAGTTTTGTTTATCTCCCGTCCACTTACTTAATATACAGGCAATTGTTACACCTACAAATACCTAATTAACGTTTTAAAATACCTGGCGACAAAAGCACCGCCAGGATAATATTAATGACCAGCTTCTTGAATTAAACCATCCAACTCTTGCTGCATTTTGCTTTTGACTAATTCATAGCATTCGTTCACATAAATGCGATCGCTTGCGGCTTCTTTTCCATACCTTGCAAACACAATCGGGGGACAAACCCTAGTATAGATAGGCACGGGCAAAGGAATATTCGGCCAAGGTCCAAAAGCCAATCCCCAAGGTAATCCCAGATAAACAGGAAACACCAAAGGATCTATCCCAAACAGCCAAGGCATCCCCATTTTATGAAATTGCTCCATAATTTCATATATGTCAGCCAAGACAATCAGAGTATCATGTGATCCCCAGGAAATTGCTGGTATAATCGGGACATTTTCCCGGAGTGCCAACTTAATAAACCCCTTCCGTTGGGCAAAATAAATTTTATCCCGCATTGCATGGGGTCGAAACACATCCTCAGCGCCACCAGGATAGACTAAGACACTAGCGCCAGCCCGCAAAGCCTTGTAAGCCATTTTCGGATGCGCTCTCACTGCACCAGCCTTCATCGCCATTTCCGCCGCCGGTGGCAACACATCCCAAACTTTAGGGTGCATCAAACCATAAATCGGTCTTTTCACACTAAAGCGACGCAACCAATCATATAACATCATGGATGTGTCCGGAGAAGCCAGTCCGCCATTATGAGAACCGACAATGAGAATTTTTTCATCTGGGACATTTTCCCAGCCACTGGTTTGGACTCGAAAATAGAAGTTATATAACAAGCCTAGTATAGGCATCATAGACTCGATGAACTTTGGATCTCGTTGATCCAAAGACCACCCTGTGTTAGTGTTTTGAGGATGTTTTAGTTTGAACATCAGGAAATTTTATCAGGATTTATACGGATGGAACAACCCGTTGTTTTTCAGTTTTATCAAGCCTAACGCAATCCTCCCATTCTTTCCCGCACTCTGAAGCAGTAATTCAGATATAAGTAGTCGGGCAAAATAAATTTCAGATTGAGGAGAGGGAACAGGAAAGGAATACAGAGATTTCTGTTTATGAAAAAAATGTGCAATTAATTTTGTTCAGTTACTTGCATGATACTTTTTAGGCATCCTCTCCGCCTACAAATATTCTTAATTTAGTCAATTACAGCCTTAGTTTTGAAAATATCCCATAGGAACTCCATCTGATTGCCTTCGTCTTGAGAATATAGACTATTCAAGATTAGTATATTCATAAATTGCGTTATCAACATTTAAGGTCATAGAAATAACATGAAAACTTTCAGGATATTTACAGTTGTTCCCGTCGGGTTAACCATGAGTTTATTGCTGACTCAGTCCAGTTTTGCCCAACCCCCACAACCCCCAACTACTAAAATTAAAAATCCTCTTGATATAGACCCCATAACTTTAACTGGTATCTCTGGAGGACAGGCAAAAACTGATTGCGGGTATACTTCCACTACACCCAGTCAAGTAATTGAAGTGACAGAGCCACTACCTTATCTACAGTTAACAGTAGAGGCTGAAGGACAGCCAACACTATTGGTTGAGGGACCAGGAGGGCGCTTCTGTGTACTCGGTAATGATGATATTGCGAGTAAACCAAAACATTCTGGCTACTGGACAGTAGGCAAATACTCAGTGTATGTGGGTGAATTGTCGAAACAAAAGTATAACTATACCATTTCCATTTCACAACACCAAAAATAGCGATTTTAGCTTTGTCTCCCCAATCCTATCCAGAAATTTAGATTTTGAGAGTCTAACATATCGTATTTTTGGCAACAAATTGGACTCCTAACATGATATTGGTATTACAGTGACTCAATAAAATCTTTGAGGGGAAATATGTTTAAAAGACTAATTGGTGTTGTTGTTGCTACTATTTTGCTGACATTACAGATGGTTGTCGGTACTGCAACAGCAATGCAACTAGATGAAGCTATCCGTACGGTGCCATTAAATGATCAAGGTGATACCGTCGTTCTCAGTTTAAAACAAGTCAAAGAAGGCAAAAGACTCTTTAATTTTGCTTGCGCTCAATGCCATGCTGGTGGTGTAACTAAGACTAACCAAAACGTGGGACTTGACCCAGAAGCTTTGGCAGGAGCTTTACCTAAACGCAATAATATTGTAGGTTTGGTGGACTATATCAAAAATCCCACTACCTATGATGGTGAAACCGAGATTTCTGAAATCCACCCCAGTATCAAGAGTGCGGATATTTTCCCACAAATGCGAAATCTGACGGAAGATGACTTGGTGGCTATCTCTGGACATATTCTCCTCCAACCAAAAGTTGTTGGGGCTAAATGGGGTGGCGGTAAAATTTATTACTAAATTATTCCCGTAGGCTTGATTCTATAGGTAGGGGTAAAGCAAAAACTAAACCCCTACTACTTTACTAATTTCTCAGTTGTACAGGCATAGCTAAATAGGTCATTTTCAAACCACCCAAAGGCGTGAAAATTACTGGAGTTAAACTTTGATTTAAGTGCATTTGAATTTCTGAAGATGGTAATTCCTTCAAACCTTCCATCAGATATTTGACATTAAAAGCAATGTCTATATCTTCTCCAGATATTTGGGCTGGCATTGATTCTGTACCACTACCAACATCTTGCGCTTCACAAGATAAAGTAATTTCTTGATTGGCATGATCAATACTGACTTTGACAATATTATTTTTCTGATCTGCTAATACAGCAATTCGTTCCAAAGTGCTGATAAATTGCTTTCTTTCTAATGTGACTTGGCGTTCAAATTGCCGAGGAATTAATTGCCGATAAGCGGGATATTGTCCTTCTAAAGTGCGGCTGGTTAACCGTTGATTTTGCCAAGCAAAGACAACTTGCCCTTGATCAAGATAGACAGCTACAGTTTCTTCTGATGTAGAATTATGTCCTAACATCCGTTGTAGCTCTCGTAATGCTCTTGCAGGTACTGTCACCTCTACCTGTTCGCTTCCCTCCACAGGACGCTCATTAGTAGTTTCCAAAACGGCTAAACGGTGTCCGTCCGTGGCTGCAAATTCTAAAGTATCTTGTTTCAGGGTTAAATGTACACCTGTGAGGACTTGCTTGGTTTCATCTGAACTGGTAGCAAATAAAGAACCTTTCAACCCTTCAATTAGTGCCGCAGTAGTGAGAGTAATTGCTTCGGCGTTTTCAATCACGGGTAATTCAGGAAACTCCTCTGCACCCATAGCCCGCACTTGATAACGTCCACTTTTGGGTTTGAGAGTAACAATTATACCTTCTCCAGTATTATCTCCTGATTGGTCATCAAGGGTAATTTCCCCTTCTGGTAAGCGAGAGGTGATATCTACAAGCAGTTTGGCAGGGAGAGCAATTGTCCCACCTTCTAATACCTCAGCAGTAAAACTGGTACGGATACCTAAACTGAGGTCAAAAGCTGTTAAACTGACTTGATTAGTTTCGGCATCTGCTTGTAATAAAATATTGGCAAGGACAGGGTGAGTTGGTCTGGACGGGACTGCACGACTGACGAGGGAAAGATTGCTACTAAGATCACTTTGAGAACAGATTAATTTCATCTTTAAAATCAATAATCAAAAGAATGGGTAATTGGTAATTGTAATTGGTAATGGGTAATCAGGTGATTAAGCGATTTCCCCATTACTTTGTGATTCTAACTGCTCAAAGCCTTGATAAACCGTTGCAAACTCTTAAACACACTGGGTTTTCTCGTAGGTGTAGCGTCCGTAGTGTTTTCCCTTTGTCCCCCCATGAGAATCGCGTCTAATTCATCACCGGAGGGTTTTTTAGGGAGTTCGGCAACTTTTTGATATTCACCCGCTGTTTCTAGCCATACTTCCCATAGTCCAGGGTAGCAGCGGAAAAGGGCAGATTCATCATCTACAGGACGGATATAGTAACAAGATTCGATGGTACTAATGAAGCGACGACGGGTTTCTCTGGCTGTGTAACCGATACCAACTACGCTGGAATCTTCTAGCCTGGGTGTTAACATGATGACAGGGCGTTCTCCAATCAGTTCACACAACTTTTCTAATTGTGGGACTTCTACAGAGGTGGGAGCAATAAATAGGAAAATTTCATCTTCTGGCTGAATTTTCGCTTCTAAAGATGCAGCCCTACCTGTACCAATATCGGAAATTTGGAATTGGGCATCTGTCCAATCACGACGGGCTAATGCAGCCGCACCAGCATCAGCAAAGAAGACTTTGAGACGGGATTCATATTCAGTGAACAGGGGAAGAAACTGTTCTGCAACTGTCATGAATTTGAGTTCTGGAAATAATAACTCAACTTGAATCCGAGTCATACCATCAGCTAAAGCTGATTTTACCGCTTCAGTTGATTGAGCGATCGCATCTTCTAGGGTTTTGGGTAGTTCAGCCATAGTTTACAAAGTCTCTATATCAATCTTTAATTATCTCACTATAGTTATTATTAAGAGTTGTTTCTAAAGTTATTTTCTGCAAACCTTTTTCTAAAGCTACTGAAAAACAGATAAAATCCGAGTAATTAGCACATTGTCTGACATGATTTTCAATGACGCGATTTATTCATGACCAATTTTCAAAGGACTATTTAGAAGAATTACTCAAACCCTATGGAGAAATTCAAGCACCTAGTCGCGTTGCGGCAGAAGTTCGAGAAATAGATGTATTATTTTCGCCTTTTTCTCCACAAAATGCTAGTTTAGAAACATTAGGGTTATTGGGGAAGATAGCCACTAAACCTGCAATCTTTGAACCTTTTCGCAATCCAGCAGCCAAAGAAGAAATATGTGATTGTCTGTTAAAATTACTGGAAGTGCGGAGTACATTACAAAGAGAAGCAAACCGCAATAAAACTTCTATTCAAAATATAGAAGTCCCGCAATTATGGATTCTCACTCCTACTGCATCTTCCACTATCCTCTCAGGATTTGGTGCAACTCAAAAACCAGATTGGGTTGCAGGAGTATATTTTTTACCTGAGTATTTACGGACAGTCATCGTGGCTTTGCATCAGTTACCATGTACTCAAGAAACATTGTGGTTGAGAGTATTGGGACGGGGGACTGTTCAAAAACAGGCAATTGATGAATTAGCAGCACTACCGACAAATCATCCATTTCGGAAAGTGACGCTAGAATTGCTGTACAACCTCCAAAAAAACTTGAACATTAATCAACAAATAGAAACAGATGATAGGGAGTTAGTGATGAGATTAGCACCGCTTTATCAAGAAGACAGAGAAAAAGCTAGACAAGAAGGAGAACAAGAAGGACAGCAACTAGGAGAACAACAGATAATTCTCCGGTTATTAAAGCGCCGATTTGGGGAACTTGAATTATCTTTAATAGGGCAAATTCAAGGATTATCTACTGATGAATTGGAATCATTAGGAGATGTATTATTAGATTTTTCAAAAGTTGGTGATTTAGAAGTTTGGTTAAGGGAAAAAGCCAGCCAACAATAGTGATTCTCTAATTATTGAGAATGGCACATCTGGTAAAAAAGTAGAGACGTTCCATGGAACGTCTTTACAAAGGTTTTAGCTCAAACAGTAGAAGCCTCTCACCTACCCGACAGGGAGGTGATGAGATGAATACAATACGCGGAAGTGACGAATTGCCCAACGAGCAAAATTAAGCGCAGCTTAATCAGTGTTGTTGGGCGATGTTAGCGCAGCGGCACGAAGTGCGGAATGAACACTTTGTTGATTTTTTTTCAAATATTTGATATAACTTTCAACAGTAGGTGTAACTCAATTAAATGCTGAAAAGCAGCCTATCAAAAAAATTAAAAATTATCTCAAAAAGTCCCTAGGGCATAGGGCTTTAAAGCTCGGTTAATGTCTTCATAGAGGAGTCGCCGAGAAGCCCACACTCACCTGTTCGCGCAAGCGTGCCACAAGGCATAAGGGAGTGTGTGGAGTATGTCACAAAGCGTATATTTAATTCCTTCTGTAAATTAACTTCATACTAAACATAGTTTCAGATTTAACAATAATTCTGCTATGATGGTTGACTGTGGCATTTGCTCCTAGTCTTGGTGCTTACCGCCCATTTAGCATTTTAAACCATTCGTCCGCCTAAGACTGAAGCCGTGAGTGGCGACAGGCCGATGTTATTTTTGGAGTTCTATGTCTTTTTCTAATCTCGGCTTGTCCCCGGAAATTGTCCGTGCTGTCACTGAGCGAGGATATAATCAACCCACACCAATCCAGAAACAGGCTATCCCTGTGGTATTGGCTGGTGGTGATATTATGGCTGGAGCGCAAACTGGTACAGGCAAAACTGCCAGCTTCACTTTGCCGCTGTTACATCGGTTATCTGCAAATAAGAACGTTCCCAGTCATTCTACTGGATTTTCCCCAATTCGGGCGTTAATTCTGACACCTACCCGTGAACTCGCTGCACAGGTGCAAGAAAGTGTCCGTGATTATGGTAAATACTTAAATCTGAATTCAATGGTGATGTTTGGGGGAGTCAGTATTGGTCCCCAAAAACAGAAATTGCGAACCCGCGTAGATATCTTGGTTTCAACTCCAGGACGATTGTTAGATCATGTTCAACAAGGGACTCTGAACTTGTCCCGTGTGGAAGTGTTGGTACTGGATGAAGCAGACCGAATGCTGGACATGGGTTTTATTAATGATATTCGCCGCATTCTTTCGCTTTTGCCCAAACAACGCCAGAATTTGCTATTTTTTGCGACATTCTCAGATAAGGTGAAAACTCTCGCGGCTGGGTTAGTACATAACCCGACAATGATTGAAGTTGCACGTCGGAACGTAACTGCGGCAACGATATCACAGAAAGTTTATCATGTTGACCGCGATCGCAAGCGGCAATTACTTTCTCATCTGATTCAGGAAAATAACTGGTATCAAGTATTAGTGTTTAGCCGCACGAAGCATGGCGCTGACCGGTTGGTGAAGCAGTTGGGTGAAGACCGCATTCAAGCCCTGGCTATTCACGGGAATAAGAGTCAGGGAGCGCGAACTCACGCTTTAGCAAAGTTCAAAGATGGGACTTTACAGGTATTGGTAGCAACGGACATTGCTGCACGAGGTCTTGATATCAGCGAACTACCTCACGTTATTAATTACGATTTACCTAATGTCCCAGAGGATTATGTGCATCGTATTGGTCGGACTGGACGCGCAGGTGCGGAAGGTCAAGCGATTTCCCTTGTATGTGTTGATGAACATCATTTGTTAGCGGATATTGAGCAACTAATTCAGCAGCGTTTACCGAAAGAGGTGGTGGCTGGTTTTGGAGTCAACCCGGAAATTAAGGCTGAACCAATTCCCAATGGACGCAAAGCTCCTTCTGGTGGTGGGAATCAGCGAACTCGTCGTTCTGCTCCTAAATCTGCTTCTTCAAAATCACCTAGACAGCCTTCTTCACGCACAGCAGCAGGTGATAAAAAGCCTGGTTCTAGTTCTCCTACTCCACGTCGTTCTGGTAAACGTAGGTAATAACTAATTTTACAATTTGGCGTTGGTGAATGACAGGATGATTTTATCGGGCTTCGCTAACACGCAGAGGCACAAGGAGCAAGAGTTTGAGAAATTACTTCAATTCAGCAACGCCAGCAATTTTTCGTGTTCACGATATAATTATTATAGGTGTTAAGATTATCTACTTATAAGTAAATTAATATGGATTTTGTTGTTTTAGATACTGAAGGAAATCCTAATTTAACTGAATTAGCTATTGTTGATAGTCAAGGTGTGCTAATTTATGAAGGTTTTTGTGATGGTAATTCCCATGGGTTTCAAAATGTTTTAAATCTCAAAAGTCTCAAAACTTTATTAACAGAATTTTTAACTGTTGTTGAAGGTAAAAAAATTATCTGTCACTATGCAGAACATGATATTGATATCCTCAAGCATAGTTTTCGACAAGTTGATTTACCTTGGCAAAATTTACAATTTGATTGTACTTGGATTTTGGCAAAAGACTGTTTTCCAAATTTAGAAAGTTATTCTTTAGAGTATCTGAGTAAATATTTGAATCTGCGAGCTAATAATCAATATTTTCTGCCGAATATGGCACATACCGCTAGTTATGATGCCAAATTTACTTATCATCTTTATAGAAAGATAATGTTAGAAAATCTCAAAAAACAACCTAATCCCTTTACTAGTAGTCGAGTTGATACTCCTTTTCAACATCATCCAGATTATACTGATACTTATCATCGAGAATTCCAGACTTTACAAACTGCTTTAAATAATATTAAATTAGATCCTAATCATCAGAGTAAAGGTGTAGTTGTTATTGGAGAACCAGGTACTGGTAAAACTCATTTAATGATGCGACTTGCTAATGAGAGATTATCAAGTAATAGATTACTATTTATTCGTCAACCGAATAATGCCCAATTTGTACTTTATCATATTTATAGTAGAATTTTAGAATCCCTAGTTGAGAAAGCCGGAAATTTACCTCAATTATACTCTTTAATTATTAACACTTTTCGGAAAATAGTTAGTCTTAATGATAGAGATGTTACACAAAAAGATATAGATATTTTAAAAGCCTTATATGATTTAGAAGATAATAGTATTAGTGCTTTAAGTAAAGAAAATACACAACGAAAACGAGAATATTGGCAATATATAGAAAAGACGATTAATGAATGGTGGATGAGTAATTATGCTCCGGGTAGTTTTGCTTTATCTATCATTAAAGGCATGGTTAAATATTGCAGTTATACAGATTATAAATATAGAAATATTAGCACTCGTTGGTTAGCAGGAAATGTTTTAACTGACGAAGAAGCTGAAACCGTTGGTTTACCAAATTGGGGAGAAGAAATTAGTAAAGAAGCTTTTTCTTTAGAAGCTATTTCAGTTTTAGGTAAATTATCTGTTTTAGATGAACCTTTAATTATTATTTTTGATCAATTAGAAGGTTTAGGACTCCCTCACAATCAAGAAATCTTGTTAAATTTTGGGGAAGCTATCAAAGAAATTTTCACTCATGTTCCTAATAGTTTAATTATCTTGAATTTATTTCCTGATAGGTGGGAAAAATTTCAAACAATATTTGATCAATCTATTATTGGGAGAGTATCTCAATATCAGGTTTCTTTACGTCAACCGACAGAAGCGGAAGTTAAATCTATTCTCAAAGTGAAAATACAAACTGTAGATATTACCTTAGAACAGTTATTTTTACCTGAAGATTTAGATGATATTTTAGGTAAAAAACCTATTCGTGCGGCTTTAAATCGGGCGGCTAAATACTATGATTATAGAGTTAATGGAATTTCTTTACCAGATGAAAGAAAACTAATTCGGGAATTAGATAGTAATGAAAAAATAGAACAGCAATTAAAATTTTTACAGCAACAGCAACAAACATCAATGGAAGTTTTAAGTCAGCTAATTCAAGCTATACAATCACCTAATGCTGTTGATTTAAGCAACTTACAGAATAGATTAGCAACTTATTTATCTGGTGAAACTACAATTCCCGTAAATCCTGTAATTGAATATCTGAATGAACATAGAATTGAGTTAGAACAAAAATATCATAATCCATCTATTATTAGTGATGGTGATGATGTTGGTAAATTGAAAAATATTGCTGAAGCTTTAACTCATATCCAGTCATTTAAATTAAGCCAATATCGTTTAGGGAAAAAGGTATTACCAGAACATATTGTTATTGAAAGAGGAAATCAGTATCATGTAATTGCTTTTTTAGAAATTAGTGGTACTCCCTTTACGAGTCGGATTAGTAATTTCAATGAATTAGTTATTAATAATTCTCAAAGCCAATTTTATTTAATCAGAGATGAACGTCAACCAGGCATTACTGCTAAAGTCGGTAAAGAAAGAATGCAACAACTAGAAAACAGTGCTAATGGGAATTTTGTTCTCTTCAATAAAGAAGATAGAATTCTCTTCGATTTGATTTATGATCTAATTATCAGTATTCATAATAAAGATTTAGAGATAGATTTGGAATCAGCTTTAACTTTTGTTACTACTCATCAAGAATGGTATCACTGGATTTTTACAAAGTTTGGTTTTACTCCACCCAAAAAATAAAATCACCATAGTTTGAATTTATGAAAATACTCGTCCTCAATGCCGGTTCTAGTAGCCAAAAGAGTTGTTTATATGATATAAAATCCCCAATTCCTAATGTAGCCCCCCAACCTCTTTGGGAAGGGAAAATAAATTGGACTCAAAACCAAAATCAGGCAGAAATTACAGTCAAAACTGCTACAGGTGCAAAACTGCAAGAAACCATTTCTGGTGATTCTCGACAGGTGCAATTTACTCATTTGTTATCTACTCTTATCAATGGTGAAACCAAGGTAATTGATGATTTATTAGCCATAGATGCGGTAGGACATCGGGTAGTGCATGGTGGTGAAGATTACCAAGATGCTGTGATAATTACTGAAGATGTGAAACAGGCGATCGCTCACCTATGTAATCTAGCCCCAGCGCATAATCCAGCCGCTTTAGCTGGCATTGAAGCCATTGAAAATAGTCTAGGGAATATCCCCCAAATTGCAGTTTTTGATACCGGATTTCACCACACGTTACCCGATGCCGCAGCCATCTATCCTATCCCCTATCAATTAGTTGAACAAGGTATCCGTCGTTACGGCTTTCATGGCATCAGTCATCAGTATTGTGCTAATCGAGCAGCAGAAATTCTGGGTCAAGATTTACAATCTCTACGGATAATTACCTGTCATTTAGGTAATGGTTGTTCTTTAGCCGCCATCAAAAATGGTTGCAGTATTGACACAACAATGGGATTTACTCCCCTGGATGGTTTAATGATGGGTAGCCGCAGTGGTTCAATTGATCCAGGGATTTTAATTTATTTACTGCAACAGTATAATTACTCTAGTCAAGAATTAGATAATGTGTTAAATAAGGCTTCTGGATTAAAAGGTATTTCTGGAATATCAAGTGATTTAAGGGAGGTAATAGCCGCAAAAGACCAAGGTAATCAACGCGCTCAACTAGCTTGGGATATATACGTACATCGTCTCCGGGCTGGTATTGGGGCAATGTTGGCTAGTTTAGCAGGTTTAGATGTTTTAGTTTTTACTGCTGGAGTCGGCGAAAACTCCCCAGGAATCCGTCAAGCTGCTTGTGAAGCCTTGGGATTTTTGGGACTAAAAATTGATGCTGATAAAAACCAGCGCCAACCTATTGATGTTGATATTGCCACATCTGATTCAACAGTGCGAGTATTAGTCATAGAAACTCAAGAAGATTGGGCGATAGCTCAAAAATGTTGCCAATTGGTGCAACAATAATAGAATTGAGGAACTATCCTCATTTTAAATTTTTATGAATTTTTAATTAGTAACAGTATGTTCTTATCTCGTGAAGCTATTACCACACCTTTAGTCGTTTGCTTGTGTATTACCAGTATTAGCTTAATGCAAATACCAAAGTTGCAAAAACTATTAACTACTCAACAATCTATTTCTGTTGAAACTCTGGAAAAAGACCTCAAAAAAGAAAGTCTTCGCTTGAACTTACTGCAAAATGTACCTAGTTTTAGTTATAAAAACCTGATTGCAGATTGGGTATATATTGATTTTTTGCAATTCTTTGGCGATGATGAAGCCAGAGATAGAACAGGGTATCGTCTCAGTCCAGAATATTTTGAAGTTATTTTAGGACGTGACCCCCGTTTTCTAGACGCTTACCTAGGACTTTCTGTAAGTAGCTCTTTATACGGTGGGATGCCAGAAAAATCTATAGCTTTAATGGACAAAGGATTAAAATCTTTATCTCCACAATTACCCAAAAAATCCTATTATATCTGGCGTTATAAAGGCACAGATGAGTTATTGTTTTTAGGTAATGCTCAAGCAGCCCAAACATCTTTTCTCAAAGCCGCAGAGTGGGCTAACACTTATACTGACGCGGAAAGTAAGCAAGCAGCATTTAGTTCTCAAAAAACCGCTGAGTTTCTCAGTAAAAACCCAGATAGTAAATCAGCCCGTATTTCTACATGGATGATGGTTTTAAATAATAAAGTTGATCAAAAAACTCGCAAACGAGCCATTCGGGAAATTGAAGCTTTAGGAGGGGAGATAGTCACTAATCCCAACGGTACAAGTAGTATTAAATTACCAGAAAAGGATTGATTGGTCAGTGGTCAGTTGTTAGTAGGGGCGAAGCATTTGGAAGATAAATTATCGGTCATTGCCAAAAATAGTTCTCCAAATGCTTCGCCCGTACAGTTGTTAGTTGTTAGTAGGGGCGAAGCATTTGGAAGATAAATTATCGGTCATTGCCAAAAATAGTTCTCCAAATGCTTCGCCCGTACAGTGGTCAGTTGTCAAGAAAGAGACAATAGACAATAAATATTTTCCCTGCTCCCTGCCCCTGCCTCTTTTCTCCTGACTCCTGCTGAGAATCGCTACAATAGAACTCCTATCATTCTCATGTTTTAGAATTGCAGGAGGTGGGGGATAATTTTTAGCATGACAGGAGGATTATTTTGAGATATCTTAAAATAAGTTAACATAATTATCATAATGTCCTCTTTCTTAGAGAAGCTAAGTATAAGCAGCAAACCAGTACAGGAGAATCAACATCAGTGAATAATAAAAGATGGAGAAATACGGGGCTGTACGCGCTCCTTTTTATAGTTGTTATTGCCCTAGGAACAGCATTTTTTGACAAACAACCCCAAAGCCGGGAAACATGGCGCTACAGCCAGTTTATCCAAGAAGTTAAACAAGGCAGAGTTGAGAGAGTCAGTTTGAGTTCTGACCGTTCTACAGCTTTGGTAACACCCAAATATGATCCTAATAAAAAGATCGTTACCTTAGTTAACGACCCAGATTTAATCAATACTCTGACAAATAAAGGTGTTGATATTGCCGTATTACCTCAAGCAGACGAAGGATTTTGGTTTAAAGCTCTCAGCAGCTTATTCTTCCCTGTATTGCTGCTAGTTGGTCTATTTTTCCTTCTCCGTCGCGCTCAAGGTGGACCAGGTAGCCAAGCCATGAACTTTGGTAAATCTAAAGCCAGAGTGCAAATGGAACCCCAAACTCAAGTGACATTTGGGGACGTTGCGGGTATTGACCAAGCTAAATTAGAACTAAATGAAGTTGTAGACTTTTTGAAAAATGCCGATCGCTTTACCGCTATTGGTGCAAAAATTCCTAAAGGTGTACTTTTAGTTGGTCCTCCTGGTACTGGTAAAACCCTGCTGGCGCGGGCTGTTGCTGGAGAAGCAGGTGTTCCTTTCTTCTCAATTTCCGGTTCTGAATTTGTGGAAATGTTTGTGGGTGTGGGTGCTTCTCGCGTCCGCGATTTATTTGAACAAGCGAAAACTAATGCTCCTTGTATCGTCTTTATTGATGAAATTGACGCGGTAGGTCGTCAACGGGGTGCTGGTTTGGGTGGTGGTAATGACGAACGGGAACAAACCCTCAACCAGTTACTAACGGAAATGGATGGTTTTGAAGGTAACACTGGCATTATTATTATTGCTGCTACCAACCGTCCTGACGTATTAGACGCGGCTTTATTACGTCCCGGTCGTTTTGACCGTCAAGTTGTGGTAGACCGTCCTGACTACGCTGGAAGAAGCGAAATTCTCCGAGTTCATGCTCGTGGTAAAACTTTATCTAAAGATGTAGACTTGGATAAAATTGCCCGTCGGACTCCTGGTTTTACCGGTGCAGATTTATCTAACTTACTCAACGAAGCGGCAATTTTAGCCGCCCGTCGGAATTTAACGGAAATTTCGATGGATGAAATTAATGATGCAATTGATCGTGTATTAGCGGGTCCGGAAAAGAAAGACCGGGTAATGAGCGAAAAGCGCAAAACTTTGGTTGCATACCATGAAGCAGGTCACGCTTTAGTTGGGGCTTTAATGCCTGACTATGACCCTGTGCAAAAGATTAGCATTATTCCCCGTGGTCAAGCTGGTGGTTTAACTTGGTTTACCCCTAGTGAAGACCGTATGGACACTGGTTTATATAGCCGTGCTTATTTGGAAAATCAAATGGCTGTGGCTTTGGGTGGTCGTCTCGCTGAAGAAATTATCTTTGGTGAAGAGGAAGTTACTACTGGCGCTTCTAATGATTTACAGCAAGTTGCCAGAGTAGCTAAACAAATGATAACTCGCTTTGGCATGAGCGATCGCTTGGGTCCAGTTGCCCTTGGTCGTCAACAAGGAAATATGTTCCTGGGTCGAGATATTATGTCAGAACGCGACTTTTCAGAAGAAACCGCTGCTGCTATTGACGAAGAAGTTCGGAAATTAGTAGATACTGCTTATCTTCGCGCTAAAGAAGTTTTACTTAATAACCGCAAGGTTTTAGATGAAATTGCTCAAATGCTGATTGAAAAGGAAACTGTTGACGCTGAGGAATTACAAGAAATCCTTGGTAATAACGATGTGAAAATGGCTGCTTTTGCTTAATTTTTCCTAAACTTTTAAAAAGGGTAATTCTGGTTTTTCTGGAATTACTCTTTTTAGTTTCTTGTGAACGTTAAAGATTCTAAAATCCCATACGGTTTAGTTAAGCCTAATACTCTTTTTTTAAAACGAACCACAGAGGCACAGAGGACACAGAGAGAGAAAAAATAGAGAGGTTTTTTGCGTCAGTTTTGGGACATTTTTTTATGGTATATTAATTACATTTTCCTGGTTTTGTAAGACAACATTAATCTAGAATAGATTATGACTACACTTCAATTGAAAAATCACCAAATCTGGCAAGATTTAACTGAGATATTAGAAAATTTAGATACTAATTCTCTTGTTCAAAAACATCTTGAACAATGCTGTTATACAATCAATGGTTATTGGAATGAACAGGATAGATATTATGAATTAATTACTTTACCTCACCCCATAGAAGCAAAATTAGTTAGTAGTTTTGTAGGTGTTACCCAAGATAAACGTTTTCTAAAACTCAAATTTTCTCTTATGAATTTTCTTGAAAATATAGGTGAGTTAGTTCTTATCTATAATGAAAATCTGGAATTTATTGATGAAAATTGGCTTTTAGATATAGATTCTCTTCTGCTTATGCTTGATAAAAGACAAGTTAATAATACCTGATTAAATGAACCACGAAGGGACGTTCGCGCAGCGTCCCGTAGGGATAGAACACGAAGGAAGAAAAGAAGAAGGTTTGTTTTATCTTATTTGCAAAACTAAGGTTTCTTCTCCTGGTGAAACTAAGGTTTTTCCCACTGGTAAAACAGCTAAAGCATTAGTTTGTGCTAAATTAATTAAGTTCCCTGAATTTAAGTTACCACTTGTTTGATGAAACTCATAAATACCATCATTTAAATTTAAATTACCCCAAATATAAGTTTCCATTTTTCCGTTAGATATTAATTCGGAATGGGAGTTTACTTTTAAAAATTTTGCTTCCCAACCTGTATTTATTCCTGAAAGTTTTTTAATTGTTGGTTCTACAAATCGCCAAAATGTCACCAAAGCCGAAACGGGATTTCCTGGTAAACCAAAATAAAGAGAGTTGGGAAATGTAGCAAATGTTAAAGGTTTTCCTGGACGCATTTGCACGGCGCGAAAATGAATTTCTGCCCCCAAAGATGCTAATATATTATCAATATAATCATAATCACCTACGGAAACTCCACCAGAAGAAAGAACTATATCCGCATGATTAATGGCGTAATTTATAGTTTCTGTTAAAGCAGTTTGATTATCTTTAATAATTCCTAACATTAACACTTCTGCACCTAATTCTTTTACCAAAGCAGCTAAAGCATATTGGTTAGAATCTACTATTTGTCCAGGTTGTAGAGTTTGTTCTGGTGTGACTAATTCATCACCGCTGGAAAAAATAGCCACTCGTGGACGACGGAAAACACTGATTTTAGGTAGTTGTGCTGCTGCTAAAATCGCAATTTCCGCTGGGTTGAGGGAAATTCCTGCTGGTAAAAGTTCTTTTCCGGCTTGGTAAAAGTCTCCTTGGTGTCTGACAAATTCTTGGGGTTGCGGTGTAGCTAAGATAAAAACTTGGTTTTTCTGAAATTTAGTTTTTTCTTGCATAACTACAGTATCTGCACCTTTTGGGATGATTGCACCAGTGAAAATCCTGGCTGCTTGTCCTGGTTTAATAGTAATTTGGGGTTGATATCCTGCGGGAATCTCTTCGACAACTGCCAATATGGTAGGATTTTCAGGATTTGAATTTTGCACATCTTCATAACGTACAGCAAAACCATCCATTGCGGAATTATCCCAATGGGGAAAATCTAAAGAACTAATGACAGGAGTTGCTAAAATGCGATGAAATGCTGTTAATAAATCCACAATTTCAATATCATGTTGTTGATTTAAAGGTTGGACGGCATTGAAAATAATAGTTTCGGCATCTTGGACTGATAACATAATGAATAAGTAGGTTAGCGTTAAAAATTGTCGTTATAGCAAGGAAAAAGGCAAGAGGCAGTTGAATCATGAAACTCTTGTAGTGCGGGCATACTTCGACAAGCTCAGTACAAATCTTGCCCGCTAAGTAAGTAGACGAAAATAAATCAAAGTAGATTAAGTAATGTAAAAAATCTGGAGATGATTTCGTAGTAAGGGCTTCAGCCCTCAAATGAGGAATAAATTCCTCACTACAAACTTTGAATTATTCAAGCCGTTCTACTTACACTGAATAGAAATTTAATAGTTAATTAGTGAGCAGATACCCAACTTCTATTTTAGAATTAGATTATATATCATATATTTATTTAAGAAGTTGGGGATATTTTATATCTCCCCATAACCACCACCTCCTGGAGTTTCAATGACAAATATATCTCCAGGATTCATTTCTACCACAGCTTTACTTCCTAATTTTTTCACAGTTCCATTATTTCTTTCTACATAATTTTTACCTATCATACCTGCTTTCCCACCACATAAACCAAAAGGGGGAATAACCCGATGATTTGCTAAAATTCCCGCTGTCATATTTTCCAAAAACCGCAACCGTCGAATTACACCATTTCCACCGTGATATTTACCTTTTCCTCCGCTATTTTCACGAATTGTAAAACTTTCTAAAATTACCGGAAACCGCCATTCTAAAACTTCAGGATCTGTTAATCTAGAATTAGTCATGTGGGTATGAACTGCGTCTGTTCCATTGAAATCTTCACCCGCACCAGAACCACCACAGATAGTTTCATAATATTGATATTTCGTATTACCAAAAGTAAAATTATTCATCGTTCCTTGGGAAGCAGCTAACACACCCAAAGCCCCATATAAAGCATCTGTAATTGCTTGGGAAGTTTCCACATTTCCCGCAACTACCGCAGCCGGATAATGGGGATTTAACATACAACCTTGAGGAATAATCACTTCCAACGGTTTCATACATCCTGCATTTAAAGGAATATCATCATTTACCAAAGTGCGGAAAACATATAAAACTGCTGCTTTACAAACTGCTGATGGTGCGTTAAAGTTATTATTTAATTGCGGTGAAGTCCCAGTAAAGTCTATTTTAGCATTTCTGAGTTTTTTATCAATAGTAATTTTAACTTTGATCATACTTCCATCATCCAAAGCATAACTAAAACTCCCATCTTTTAAAACTTCAATTACTCGACGAACTGATGCTTCGGCATTATCTTGGACAAAACCCATATAAGCTTGAACAGTTTCTAAGCTGTAGTGTTCTACCATTTTCAATAATTCTTTAACTCCCAGTTCATTCGCTGCAATTTGCGCTTTTAAATCGGCGATATTTTGAGGAATATTCCTCGCTGGGTAAGGTTCACTGCTGAGTAAATTAATTAATTCCTGTTCGCAGAAAACCCCAGAATTAACTAATTGAAAATTATCTAATAAAATGCCTTCTTCTGTGACACTTGTACTATAAGGTGGCATAGAACCGGGAGTTATTCCCCCAATATCTGCATGATGTCCCCGTGAAGCTACATAAAAAATAGGAAGATGAGAATTAAGAAATATCGGAGTAATAACTGTAATATCTGGAAGGTGAGTTCCCCCATTGTAGGGATTATTAGCAGCGAAAACATCACCAGGTTGAATATTATTTTTATGAGTGGAAATTAAAGCCTGAATACTTTCACTCATTGAACCTAAATGTACAGGAATATGCGGGGCATTTGCGACCAATTGTCCATGGTTATCGAAAATTGCACAGGAAAAATCGAGCCTTTCTTTGATATTCACAGAAGAACTGGTATTTTGTAATGTTATTCCCATTTGTTCAGCAATTGCCCGAAACAAATTATTGAAAATTTCCAACATGACAGCATCAGGATTTTCAATTTTCTCATTTGTATTTTCCACTGATAACTGACTACTAACAACTGACAAAACCAAATTCTGAATATTAGTTAATTCCGCTTTCCAATGGGGTTCAATAATATTTGTACCCGTCGCTTCTACAATAATTGCAGGTCCAGAAATACAGTCTCCCGGTTGTAAATTCTCCCGACGATAAACTGGGGTATCCCACCATTTCCCAGCAGTAAACATCTGTACGGTTGTATCTGCAATCGGTAAATTATCATTTATCCGAGAAATTACAGATGCAAATGGGGCATCATGATGTAATACTAACTCCACCGTCACCGCTTCCACAATCAAGGGTTTTTCCTCGGCAATAAAGCCGTAACGCTGACGATGTAACTCTGCAAACTGATTCTGCATTGCTGCTAAATCGGCAAAATTCACAACCAAAGCCGCATCTGTTCCTTCATATCTTAAATGCAGCTTTTCATACCGTTGAATCTCTGTGTTACCAGGATCTTGAGGGTTTAATTCTTTTTTTCCCTCTGCTGCTAATTCTGTAAATACTACTTTTAAATTTGACAATATCCCTAATTCTAAAACCGCTTCAATAGCTTTTTCTTTTAACACCCTCACATCTGCTAAACCCATACCATAAGCAGATAAAACTCCAGAATAGGGATGAATAAATACCTGTTTCATTCCCAAAGCGTCAGCAATTAAACAAGCGTGTTGTCCACCTGCACCACCAAAACAGCATAAAGTATACTCAGATACATCATAACCACGTTGGAGGGAGATTTTTTTAATCGCATTGGCCATTTTATCAACGGCAATGGTAAGAAAACCCGTTGCTACTTGTTCCGCTGTGCGATTATCACCAATTTCTTCTACCAATTCCGCAAATTTACTCTTGACAATTTCCACATTCAATAATTTGTCAGCATTTGCTCCAAATACTTGAGGGAAAAAAGCAGGTTGCAACTTACCTACCATGACATTACAGTCTGTCACCGTTAGGGGTCCGCCTTTGGAGTAGGAAGCAGGACCGGGATTTGCACCGGCTGATTCTGGTCCAACGCGATAACGAGAACCATCAAAATGTAAAATTGAACCGCCACCCGCTGCAACGGTATGAATAGCCATCATTGGAGTTCGTAACCTAACTCCAGCCACTTCTGTTTCTAAGGTACGTTCATATTCACCATTATAATGTGCAACATCCGTAGATGTACCACCCATATCAAAACTGATAATTTTATGAAATCCTGCCATCAGAGTAGTTTGGACTGCACCAACGATTCCCCCCGCCGGACCGGACAAGATACTATCTTTACCAAGAAAAGTTTCTGCGTCAGTTAAGCCTCCATGAGATTGCATAAACTGGAGAGTAACGTTTTTTCCTAACTGACTCGCTACCTGATTCACATATCTTCGTAAAATCGGCGATAAATAAGCATCAACTACCGTTGTATCACCACGACTGACTAATTTCATTAAGGGGGTAATTTCGTGAGATACGGAAACTTGAGTAAAGCCAATGTTTTTAGCCAGGTTAGCAACCTGTTTTTCATGGTTGGTGTAGCGATAACCGTGCATAAAAACAATTGCACAGGAATGAATCCCGCTATTATAAGCTGTTTGCAGTTGAGGACGAATGGCATCTAAATTTAAATTAACTAATACATCACCTTGGGCGTTGTAACGTTCTTCTACTTCAATTACTTGTTCATATAACATTTCTGGTAAAATAATCTGCCGGGCAAAAATATCGGGACGGTTTTGATAGGCGATTTTTAAAGCATCTCGAAAGCCTTTGGTGATGAGTAAAACAGTTCTATCCCCTTTTTTTTCCAGTAGGGCATTTGTAGCTACTGTTGTCCCCATTTTGACAATTGTGATTTCCTCTGAAGGAATAGTTTCATGATCTGAAATGCCTAAAAGTTCCCGAATTCCCTGTATTGCTGCATCGGTGTAACGTTCGGGATTTTCGGATAATAGTTTGTGAATTTGTAATTTACCGTCGGGGCATTTGGCGACAATATCAGTAAATGTACCACCCCTATCAATCCAAAATTCCCAAGTCATTGTAAATTAACCCTCTTACAGAATTTATAAATTAGAGAAAACGGTATTAACAATATTTTAACCAACTACATCTTGCAAAGAATCACTTTTTTCTCGGACAAGATGGCCATCTTCCATGTAAACAATTCGGTCAGCAATATCTAAAATGCGGTTATCGTGGGTAACAAGCAAAATTGTACAACTATGCTCTTTTGCTAGTTTCTGCATTAATTCTACTACATCTCGTCCCGATTGTTTATCAAGTGCGGCGGTAGGTTCATCTGCTAGAACTATTTTCGGTTGACTTACCAATGCACGAGCGATCGCAATTCGTTGTTTTTGTCCCCCTGATAAGTTATCTGGATAATAATTAAGCCGATTTCCTAATCCTACCTCTTCTAGCATTTTTTGTGATTGGATTAACATTTCTTTTCCAGACATTTTCGGTTGTAATTCTAAACCCATTCTTACATTTTGAATTGCTGTTAAGCTACCATGTAAGTTATGGGATTGAAAGATATAACCGTTATTTCTGCGGGCTTGGGTTAATTGTTTTGCATTGGCTTTACAGAGTTCGTTGCCTAATATCCGCAAACTGCCAAATTGAGCCGAACGCAATCCACCAGCTAAGGTTAATAATGTGGTCTTACCTGAGCCAGATGGACCTGTCATAATCACAATTTCACCTGTATTAATGGTGAGGTTGATATTAAATAAAACTTGTTTTCGCAGTTGTCCATTTCCAAAATAATGATCGAGGTTTTGGATGGAGATTACAGGTTTGGGAAAGTTAAGAGTTTGCATATTTGATTGAGGTTTTCAGGATTTTTTTTGCACGCAGAGACGCAGAGGCACAGAAGAGTAATTTTGAGAAATTTAAAACATATCGGCTGGGTTGGCTGACTGTAGTTTATTTGTGGCTATTGCACCGGAAATTGTACACATTATTATTGTCATTAGGAAAACTACTAATGTTCTGCTTAAGAGGGTGTTTGAAAAGTTTTGAATGTATAGACTGACCCCTCTCCAAACCTCTCCCCTGCAAGGGGAGAGGCTTTAAAACCCCCATTCCCTTGCAGGGAAGGGGGGTAGGGGGGTTAGGTTTTTGGAGATTACCGGTTTGATATAATACTTTTCAAACAACCTCTAAGGTCAAGCTGCATAAAAATTATCATAAGTAGGTGAACACAATAAAACCAAACTGTGTAAAGAAACGTAAAATCGCCCAAACCCTCTTCACTCTTGCCTCTTGCCTCTTGCCTTTTGCCTTGCCATAACGACAATTTTCAACGCCAACCTACTTATGTACATCTGATTTATTTGCCCAAGTTCGACAATGCCGTTATTGGATACTACTTCACCTGCAGGAGTATAAATGTCAAAAATTACACCATTCTGGGGAGCTTTAACATAAGTTTGATCTAAGTTGGCTTTGGCTGATACTAAGTCTACTGGACGCACTTCATCTATTTTATTTAATGAAGTACATTCTATTTCGCGCAGAGGCGCAAAGAAGCAAAGGCGCAAATTTGATTAATTTGTCGGTTTTAAAGATGAGGAAATTGAAAAATTGTTAAAATAAATATGAGATGGAAATAGATGAGTAAATATAATTTATTGGGAGAGATATAAAGTTATTATTGCTTATTACTCCAGCAATTGGTATTCTTATAAAAGCAGGCTTAATCCATTTATAAGTATCAAATAAATGAATCACCAAACTACCTTTCAAGAAATTGCTTCTCAATTGCAATTATTCCAAAGTATAGAACAGAAAGAAAGATTTATATTTGTAATTGGTGCTTTAACATCGCGGTTAATTAGTTTATATAAAGCTTCCGAAATAATGGAAATGGATACAGAAATGTTTTTGAAAGTTTTAGAATTAATGGGGATAGATTTTTCATATCTTACAGTTGAAGATGTTGTTATAGAGAAAATCTGGTAAGCATGATGAAAATAGTTTTGATGGTATTTTTGAAGATTGATAATTAAATTCTCGCTATTTGAATCTGAGTTGTAAATACGATATTACGATTGGATTTGTCAAGTACCGCATCAATTCTATCGTGATTAGTTTGTATGTATTCCTGGATGCTGAAAAATGAGCAGGTAAGCCGATAAAATTAGTCAGAATGCGGGTAGCAGTTAAAGCTGTCAAAATTCTAGAATGAAATATAAGGTGAATGAATTAAAATTATTGCTATGCTGAACCGAATCAAAGACTTAACAACAAATATATCACACCGCTTAGTCGAAATCCGTCGCCATCTTCATGCACACCCAGAACTTAGTGGGCAAGAATATCAAACCGCTGCTTTTGTTGCAGGTGTGTTATCTGCCAATGGCTTGCACGTAGAAGAGGGAATAGGTAAAACAGGTGTCATTGGTGAATTACAAGGAACTCAACCTAGTGATAGGATATTGGCAATTCGCACTGATATGGATGCTTTACCCATTCAAGAACGCACAAGTTTAGAATATGCTTCTCGAATTGAAGGAGTCATGCACGCTTGTGGCCATGATATTCATACTACAGTAGGTTTGGGGACAGCGATGGTACTTTCCCAAATTGCCCCTGAATTGGGTGGAAAGGTGAGGTTTTTATTTCAACCTGCTGAGGAAATTGCTCAAGGTGCAAATTGGATGGTACAAGATGGAGTAATGAATAATGTTGCGGCTATTTTAGGGTTACACGTTTTTCCTTCCATTCCTGCTGGTTCAGTTGGTATTCGCTATGGTGCATTAACAGCCGCCGCAGACAATTTAGAAATTATTATTATTGGTGAGTCTGGACATGGGGCGCGTCCCCATGAAGCCATAGATGCAATTTGGATTGCAGCGCAAGTGATTACATCATTACAACAGGCGATTAGTCGAACTCAAAACCCTTTGCGTCCCGTAGTATTAAGTATTGGCCAAATTAATGGCGGAAGAGCGCCAAATGTAATTGCTGATAAAGTACAGTTATTAGGAACAGTGCGATCGCTTCACCCAGAAACCCGTGATAAACTACCACAGTGGATTGAAAACATAGTGGCTAATGTTTGTAATTCTTTCAACGCCAAATATCAAGTTAATTATCATCAAGGTGTACCCAGTGTCCAAAATGATAATGCTCTAACACAATTATTACAATCTTCCGCAGAAGAAGCTTGGAGTAATGATCGTGTCCAAATTTTACCAGAACCATCATTAGGTGCAGAAGATTTTTCTGTTTATTTAGAACACGCCCCTGGTTCAATGTTTCGCTTAGGTGTAGGCTATGAAGAGAGAATAATTAATCATCCCTTGCATCATCCCCAATTTGAAGTTGATGAATCTGCTATTATTACTGGAGTAGTCACATTAGCTTATGCAGCTTATAAATATTGGCTAAATAAGTCAGAAGTATGATTTGTGTGATTGGTTTGATTTAGATGATTAATTAGTCAAACAAATCACAAAAATCACAGTCCAGAAATTGCTCTTTAAATAAATTCCAGAAAATTACACCGTCAATCATGCCACCAATCGAAACTATAGATTCAAACTCATCAGAACAAAGCACTAATAATTGGTATTTAGTCACTGTCCGTTCTAAAAAAAGAGAAGTATTTTTGAAATATCTGAATTTAGCTATTAGCCAAAATCAATTACAAGACTTGGTAATAGAGATAAAAAGTCCCCAAGACGCAGTTTATCAAGATATTGTTTTATTAAATATCAGTAATTTCAAAAATGCCTATATACAACTTAAAAAAATCGAATGTTTCCAAAATATCGAACGAAAACCTTTAGCATTACCACAAGTAAATAGAATGTTGGGTATTGGATAAAATTTATAGCAGAGAATAGGGAATAGGGCAAGTAGAAATTTGTGAGAAAATCTTTTTTAGCTCTTTTCTATGTGTTCTCTGTGGTTATAAAAAATCCAAAAAATACATAATGCAAAAAAGAGTAAAAGTTAAACCAAATTCTCAACAGCAAAAGATTGAAGAATTAGCAGATGGTAGTTTAACTGTACATCTTAAATCACCACCAGTAGATGGTAAAGCTAATGAAGAGTTAATTAAACTACTAGCCAAAAAATTTGATGTTGCTAAATCCTCTATCAGAATTAAATCTGGGACAACATCTCGACAAAAGGTAATTGAAATTGATGGAATTTAGGGCAATTATCAATTACCAATCACCCATTTGGCACAATTACTAGGTATGATATCTTATCTGCAAACATTTACCCAGTAAAACCTGACTATGACTCAAAACTACCGCATTACCCTACTACCTGGAGATGGCATTGGTCCGGAAATTATGTCCGTAGCAGTGGACGTGCTGAAATTTGTCGGTAAACGCTTTGATTTTTCCTTTGAATTTTCCACAGCTTTAATTGGTGGTGCTGCTATTGACGAAACAGGCGAACCACTACCCGCTGTTACCTTAGATAGGTGCCGCAATAGCGATGCTGTCTTACTCGCTGCTATTGGTGGTTACAAATGGGATTCTCTCCCCTCAAATTTACGCCCAGAAGCAGGTTTATTAGGGTTGCGGGCTGGTTTACAACTATTTGCTAATTTACGTCCTGCGAAAATTCTCCCCCAGTTAATTGACGCTTCCACCTTGAAACGAGAGGTTGTAGAAGGAGTAGATATTATGGTGGTGCGGGAACTCACCGGCGGGATTTATTTTGGTAAACCCAAAGGCATTTTTACAACAGAAACCGGAGAAAAACGCGGTGTAAATACGATGGTTTACACAGAATCAGAAATTGAACGCATTGGCCGCGTAGCTTTTGAAACAGCGCGGAAACGAGGTGGTAAACTCTGTTCAGTGGATAAAGCCAATGTGTTAGAAGTATCTCAATTATGGCGGGAAAAAATTACACAACTTTCCTCAGAATATACTGATGTTGAGTTATCTCACTTGTATGTAGATAATGCCGCCATGCAATTAGTCCGCGCTCCCAAACAATTTGATACAATTGTTACAGGAAACTTATTTGGTGATATTCTCTCTGATGCTGCGGCAATGCTCACAGGTAGTATAGGAATGTTACCTTCTGCTAGTTTGGGGGCTGATGGTCCCGGTGTCTATGAACCAGTCCATGGTTCAGCCCCGGATATTGCCGGACTTGATCAAGCCAACCCCTTAGCACAGGTTTTAAGCGCCGCCATGATGTTGCGTTATGCTTTAGACCAAGCAGCAGCAGCAGACTTAATTGAAAATAGCGTGTTACAAGTTTTAGAACAAGGTTATCGCACAGGAGATATTATGTCCCCAGGAATGAAACTTGTCGGTTGTCGAGCTATGGGCGCAGCACTAATGGAAATTCTGCAATTAAAATCACGTTAAAGTGTAAATCTGGAAGTTTTACTATTTATTGTGAAAACTTTCAGATACACTAAAAGCAAATCTGTAAATCTCAATATAAAAGCCAATTGTGTACGCTTTACAACAAGAACAGGCAACCTTTACCCACTCCAAAAAGCATCCTTCTTTGATTGATCCTACTGTAATTAGAGCAGCTAGTCACATCTACTATACCTACTGTGAAGTCCATCCAGAAATAGTAGGAAAAGCTACAGGAGTAGCAATTAGTCGGGTAACTCATCGGGGTAAAGTGATTTTTACTAAGTACCCAGTGTTATTACCACAGGAATGTTTTGTCCCGTTGAATCAAATTGAGTCCTATATGTATTAGTCAACTGACAACTGACAAATAATAATATGGACATTTTAATGAATATTTCAGCCAGTATCATTGTCTTTGTTTTGGGTGCATCTCTGGGTAGTTTTATTAATGTTGTGGTTTATCGGCTACCCGCTGGCTTATCAGTGCTGTGGCCACCTTCTCGCTGTCCCAAGTGCTTAAATAGGTTGAAGGCTTATGATAATGTCCCGGTTTTCGGTTGGTTATGGTTAAAAGGGCGGTGTCGTTATTGCCAAACTCAGATTTCTCGCCGTTATCCATTAGTGGAGGCATTAACAGGGATAATATTTTTAATAGTATTTTGGGTTTTTCAATTTTCAATTTTCACCCTGGGATATTGGGCTTTTTGTAGTTGGTTATTGGCTTTATCTCTCATAGATTTAGATACAATGACCTTACCTAACCCCTTAACTAAATCGGGTTTAATTTTAGGAATAGTCTTTCAAATGGCTGTGGGTTGGTTATCAGAACCGACTGCGGTGGGATTATCAAAACGCTTAATAACCGGAATAGCCGGTGCAGTTCTGGGTTTATGGCTGTTTGATGCGATCGCCCTTTTAGGTTCTATGGCTTTTGGCAAAACGGTTATGGGTGCAGGTGACGCTAAATTAGCTGCTATGATGGGAGCATGGTTAGGATGGCGTTATTTACTACTAGCGGTTTTTATCTCCTGCATTTTGGGAGTATTCGTCGGTGGTGGCGCAATTATCCTCTCTCGTCACCAAATGGGACAAAAAATGCCTTTTGGACCTTTCCTAGCGTTAGGTGCGGTAATCACTGTTTTTTGCGGTGAAGCTATTTTGTCCCCATATATGAGATTATTTTTGCCTGGATCTTAATATCATTTTTTAAATCTTTTTTTTGTTTCATGCTTATGGTTTTATCCACTTAAACCTGTATCGCACCTGACTGTAGCTGTGATTACCCCATTGAGATTTAAATATGTCTAAACTATGATTTTTATGATTTTTGTGATTTTTGTGATTTTTATGATTAACTAATCATCCAAATCAAAATAATCAAATCAATCATCCCAATCAAAATAATCACACAAATCATAGTTATGACATTGCTTATGGTTTTATCCACTTAAACCTGTATCGCACCTGACTGTAGCTGTGATTACCCCATTGAGATTTAAATATGTCTAAACTATGATTTTTATGATTTTTATGATTTTTGTGATTTTTATGATTAACTAATCATCCAAATCAAAATAATCAAATCAATCATCCCAATCAAAACAATCACACAAATCATAGTTATGACATTGCTTATGGTTTTATCCACTTAAACCTGTATCGCACCTGACTGTAGCTGTGATTACCCCATTGAGATTTAAATATGTCTAAACTATGATTTTTATGATTTTTATGATTTTTGTGATTTTTATGATTAACTAATCATCCAAATCAAAATAATCAAATCAATCATCCCAATCAAAACAATCACGCAAATCATAGTTATGACATTGCTTATGGTTTTATCCACTTAAACCTGTATCGCACCTGACTGTAGCTGTGATTACCCCATTGAGATTTAAATATGTCTAAACTATGATTTTTATGATTTTTGTGATTTTTATGATTAACTAATCATCCAAATCAAAATAATCAAATCAATCATCCCAATCAAAACAATCACACAAATCATAGTTATGACATTGCTTATGGTTTTATCCACTTAAACCTGTATCGCACCTGACTGTAGCTGTGATTACCCCATTGAGATTTAAATATGTCTAAACTATGATTTTTATGATTTTTGTGATTCTTATGATTAACTAATCATCCAAATCAAAATAATCAAATCAATCATCCCAATCAAAACAATCACACAAATCATAGTTATGACATTGCTTATGGTTTTATCCACTTAAACCTGTATCGCACCTGACTGTAGCTGTGATTACCCCATTGAGATTTAAATATGTCTAAACTATGATTTTTATGATTTTTGTGATTTTTATGATTAACTAATCATCCCAATCAAAACAGTTACACAAATCATAGTTAAGACATTTAATCATCTAAATCATAGTTCTGATTTTGTCCTCACACCTAATTACATAAGATAAAAATGGCAAACAACGAAGAATCACGCGGTTTAAAGTCTCTATTTGATTGGTTCGCAAATCGGCGTAAATCAGGAAGTCCCAATTCAGAACGCCAAGAACGGGAAATTGCTGATGGTTTATGGCATAAATGCCCTAAATGTGGTGTTCTTAGCTATACAAAAGATTTAAAAGCTAATCAAATGGTTTGCGTTGATTGTGGTCATCATAATCGCGTTGATAGTGATGAACGAATTCGCCAATTAATTGATGCTAATACCTGGAATCCATTGGATGAGCATTTACGCCCCACTGATCCCTTACAATTCCGTGATCGTAAACTATATAGCGATCGCTTGCGAGAAACACAAGAAAAACTAGGACTGATAGATGCTGTTAAAACTGGGTTAGGACAAATTAACAGCTTACCCATAGCTTTAGGAGTCATGGATTTCCGGTTTATGGGTGGAAGCATGGGTTCTGTTGTCGGGGAAAAACTCACCCGCATGATTGAACAAGCCACCCAACGGCGTTATCCTGTCGTCATTATTTGCACATCAGGTGGTGCGAGAATGCAGGAAGGAATGCTGTCTTTAATGCAAATGGCGAAAATTTCCGCCGCCCTCCAACGTCACCGAGATTCTAAACTATTATATATTCCTGTTTTAACCAACCCAACTACCGGAGGTGTTACCGCTAGTTTCGCCATGTTGGGTGATATTATCATCGCTGAACCCAAAGCAACTATTGGTTTTGCGGGAAGACGGGTAATTGAACAAACTCTCAGAGAAAAACTTCCTGAAGATTTTCAAACCGCTGAGGACTTACTTAAACACGGATTTGTTGATGATATCGTCTCCCGTACCCAATTAAAAACTACTTTGACACAATTAATTGCGCTACATCAACCTCTCCCCACAACGACACCAAGTATGGTTTTGTGGGAAACAATGAAATTAAGTTCCGCTACTGTTGAATAAAAAACGGAAATGAGGGAAGAAATTTCCTTCTTCCTTCAACAACTAACAACGGACAACTAACAACTGACAACTGTACGGGCGAAGCATTTGGAGAACTATTTTTGGCAATGACCGATAATTTATCTTCCAAATGCTTCGCCCCTACTAACAACTAACAACGGACAACTGACAACTGACTCCTTCTACTTACCCGGTTCTTGGACAAAAATTAGGGGAATTAGCCCTAGTAGTCTGCATAGGCTAGATAGCGCAAATAAGCCTAATAAACCGCCAAATTCCTGGTTTTGGGCAATAAAACCGCCGATAGTTGTCCCTAAAGCTCCACTCACGCCCCCGACAGCCGCAACAATGGCAAAATAGATAGATTTATTTCTCACGGGGGCAATTCCTAAATACATATTAGTGCTACATAAATCAACTCCTGCCCAAGTGATGCCAGTAAAAATATGTAAAAGCGGCAACCATAACCAAAAATCAAGTTGATGATGACCAATTCCTAACCATAATAATGGCGTAATTGCGACTAAAATACCCACACAGATAAGAATAGGACGATTACCGATTCTATCGGCTAATTTCCCCCATATAATCAACACTAACAGATTTGCCCCGGTCTGAAGACTGCTATAAATAGTTACTAAAGTCACATCTAAATCTAAAGTATCTAATAAATAGAAGTTGAAAAAAGGTGCGCTCAAATGCACAGCCAACATCCAGATACTGAAATAAAGCAGAAATAGTAAAAATTTAGAGTTCTGCCCAATAATAGTAGTCCAATTAATTTCTTCTTTGCAAATATCTTGAGGAGGATTTTCACAAAAATTCAAACTATGCTGATTTTGTAATTGCGGATTTACGTCTGCTTGAAAATATTGACAACACAAACTAATAATTCCACAAATAGTTCCTAAAGATAGAACTAATCCATAACCTTCGATAGTTCCACCATGCCAATTTGATATTACTAATCCCGCTAAAGGTACACATATTAAATTCGTCAGATTACAAGCACTATTCCGAATACCAAAATATCTCCCTCGTAACCTGCGGGGAACAATAATTGCTAACCAACTTAGCCAAGATGCACTTCCTAATCCTCCGAGAAGATGACTAAAAAGAACAATTGACAGTGTTAATACTACCAATTGTTGAGAATCTAGTAAACTGGAATTGTTAGCAAAAATGCCAATAACTAGAATTAACCACAATAACCGAGAAGTTCCAAAAGTTAATAGAGAATATTGAAATCTACTGGTAGTTTGTTCAGAAATGTAAGCCCCCACAGGTTGAATAAAATTTACCAGCATGGGAATTGAGGATAACATTCCAAAGATCACCGGAGTAGCATCCAACTCGACTAACAAATTACTGACTAAAATTCCCCCGGTACTCAGACCAAAAATAGATGCAAAAACAGCATCTATGGTAGAAGCTTGTAAACTGGTACGAATATCTTTTTTAGTAAATTGCTGAGGAAACTGTTTAGTTAGTAAAGAGTCAAGATTGGGAGTTTGAATATCCAGTGCTTCAACTGTGTCAACCGGAAGGGAATTCATATTATCATAAATTACAGAGCTATCTTTTGTTCTTATATTTTTCAATATCAGTTTGCAGACTCACAGTCTATAAAACACCTGAAAAAATGTCATCAGTATTTCATAATTAGGAGATTAATCAAGCTTTTGCAATTAATAATTGAGGAAAAGATCCAATTCTTCCCCATTTCTCTTTATGAAAATAATTGTTTATATTTATACTAATTCATTACTGGATACTGTTCCCAACCAAGGTGATTTGGGTTGGGAAGGAGATAAAATTTATGAAGATTTGGGAAAACGAAACCATAACACCAGATCCCCGACTTCTCTAAGAAGTCGGGGATCTGAATTATTCATCTTGATTTCTAGGAGCTTGTTTGCCTTTTTTACCTGCATTCCGCACATTCATGACTTTACCCAGTAAATCAAACCAAAAAGGCGCACCCATAGCAATAGCAATACCACTCACAAGCCAACCAGCAATCATACTCAAAACACTGAAAACAGGCAACCCATTAATTCTATATTTTGTTACATTGATTTGCTGTTGTACGTTAGCACTTGTCCAACCAATTGGTAACTCAACTTCTTTTAAAATCTCGTTAGGATCTACTTTACTCATATCTGAAGCATTAGATCCTTGTGGTACTACTTGTACAGCCTTGTTAATAATTATTTCTCGTAATAAAGAATCCTTAGATAAGCGATTAATGATATGAAAAGTATCGGCATTGGCTGTAATAGCTAAAGTTATGCCAATGATAATTGCTACTCCCTTAGCATTACGTTTGTAAACACCACCGGCTCTTTCCATAGAGCTATCAAAACTATTTTCAATTTCTTTCCGTAAAAGAATAATCCCTTCTTCCGTGCTTTTAGCTCTCATTTGGGCGCGTTTTGCCATAGTTTCAATACTATCAACAACAGAATCTGGCAGAATATCAATTAGTTCTTGAACTTTTTTATAGGTTTCACTATCTTTATCTTGAATAGCTGCTATAACTTCACCATGAATATCACTACCTTTTTTAATAGATTTGACAATTTCATTGATATTAGGTTTTAATCCTCCTAGCACTATGGCTTTTTCTGCATCTGCAAAAATATCTTGTCTGACGAATTTTAGTTCCCGCAAAGGTTTATCTAAAATATCTTCATGATTGCCTATGTTTGCTTGGAAACTATCTATATATTTATCTAGGCTATCTCTCATCCTATTTATCGCCATGTAGATATCATATTTATCCTTATTAAACTCATCAGTAATGCGGTTATACTCTAATTCTAACTGTTTATAATCTGTGGCAATATCAGTAGCAAATTCACTAGATAACTCTTGATTATTAATGTAAACCTGCAACTGAATTAAAATTTGTCTGATATCATCTAAACGTTCATTTTTGAATTGTTCTAGTCTGATTTCAGTTAATTTTTTGACCAATACTGGCAGTTGGAGTGTATCCATAAAACTATTGGCAAAACTTTCACCACCAATATAGGAAGGCGCACTGCGTTTTTGATCACCAAAAACAGTTTCTTTTCTAAATCTAGAACTAGACTTTCTGAATAGACTAAAGAATGAGCCAATTGCCCAGGTAGCTTTCCGAGGTAAAGTTGCTAATAAACCTTTAGCCTCTTGATTAATACTTTGAATTAAAGGATTGCCATAAATTTTATTAACTAGTTGAATTACTTCCGGTTTTTCTGAGTTTTGAGCATCACCAGCTAAAAGAATTTCAATTGATCTTCTCAAGTGTTCAGCCCGCCATTGCAGTACAGTTGTCAATAGTTCTTGAATTTCTGAAGCCAGTAAACTTAAAATTAAGTAAATAAAAATTAAACCCAGTGCCACATCTAAAATAAAAGGTAGGTTCATTGACATTCTCCTTCAGGGTAATTGAGCAAATGCTAATGGTAGTATTTATATCATTTAATCGGCAGGATGCCTGTAAACTTCCTGAAAAAAATTAATCAGAAAATCTTCGCCAAAAAATTATCTCTGTTCCTAAGAAACTGAGCTAATTTGGGATCTAGCCATTGCTTTTAAAAATAGATTGTTCCCGGATGGCAACATAGAAGATTCGCTTTGATCTCTATGTGATTAAACCTAACAATTATAAGATTCGCATAGAATATGCAAGAAGGAAGCTTTATTTGGACTCATCTAGAAAAACAGCACCGTGTGGTTGAAAGAAAGATTGATTGGCTATGGCTAATCCTCTTGTTATTGGCAGCGGTGATCTTGTTTAGCATCAATCTTGGCGGTTTGCCCTTACAAGATGGGGATGAGGCAACTGTAGCCAGGGTAGCGCGGGAAATTTGGCAAGCTCCAGCAAATTCAATGCGCTGGCTTTACCCTACTTTGGGCGGTGAACCATATCACCACACACCACCGCTGATGCACTGGTTAATTGCTGGGGCTTATGCTCTGGGTGGTGTTAATGAATGGACAACTCGTCTACCTAGTGCAATTTTGATGGCAACTTCTGTACCTTTGTTGTATTGCATGGGGAGAGAGATATTTCGGCACCGTTGGGCAGCTATTTATAGTTCCTTAATTTATCTAACAATGCTGCCAGTGGTGCGTTATGGCAGGTTAGCAGTGTTAGATGGGGCAGTTGCCAGTTTTTTGATTTTGATGATGTGGTTTGTCTTGCGATCGCGCCGGGATTTGCGTTACTGCTTAGGTGTAGGCATTAGTTTCGGGTTAATTTGTCTAACTCAAGGCGTGATGGGTGTTTATTTAGGTGCAGTTGTTTTAGTCTTTCTTTACTGGGATACACCTAGACTACTCGCAAGTTATTATTTCTGGACAGGTATTTTCATCGGTTGTCTACCTGTATGCTGTTGGTACGGATTTCAAGTATGGCACTATGGCTATCCCTTCAATATTGATGTGAATACATCTTTAAACCATATCCAAACTATTACTAATGGCAGTTTCCAAGCACCTTGGTATTATCTTTTAGAAATCGCCAAGTGGACATGGCCTTGGTTGATATTTCTCCCCCAAACTATCCGCATTACCTGGGAGAATAATAATTTAAGTTGGGCAAAATTGATTATTGTTTGGTGTGGTGTTTATCTATTAATTATTTCCCTCATTAGCTTTAAACTTCCCTGGTATATAGTTCCTATTTATCCAAGTTTAGCTTTAGCTTTGGGGTTTCAATTAGCAGAAATAGAAAATGTGCCTGTAGTTTCTGGCTATCCCCGCGCTTGGGTAACGAGTTTAGCAATATTGGCTGTGGTGGCTTCTGCAGGCAGTATTTATTTTAGTTGGAGAACTTTAGACAAAGTAGAATTACAGATAATTTTTGCAGCAGTGGCTTTAACCATGACTTTAGCGGCAATTTTAGCCGAGCGAGGTGATAGACAATTTCTGAAAATTTTAATTTGGGGAAGTTATATTTCTCTATTGTTATTAATGAAATCTCATTACTGGGTTGGGGAATTAAATACAGCTTATCCTGTGAAACCAGTAGCAGCAATGATCACTAAAATAAATCCAGCAATTAAGGAAATCTATACATCTTTTCCCTACCATCGTGCTTCTTTGGATTTTTATAGCGATCGCACTATTATTCCTGCTTCTATTGGTGAGTTACAATATTACTGGCAGTATGATAGCCAACCTTATTTCCTCCTCAATATATCTACCTTAGAAAACCTCCAATTCAACTCTATCAAAGTCATAGATCAAGTAGAAGATTGGCAATTAATTACCAAAGAAAATAACTCATTTTAACAATACCTTTGCCATTTTTATTGTTTCGGAGGTTGGGTTGAGCGAAGCAAAATCCAACGCTGATGTTGTCTTTCCTGTAATACAACCCAACCTGGGAATTCAGGCTTTTTTCAATTTGGCGAAAGTATTTTTTAAGGTTCCACAAGAAATCTATTTTTCACCCTTGTTCATTCTTTCAATTTGGGGAATTTCTTGGCCATCATGACTCATATTATCTTGAGTCATAGTCACAATCCCGAAAAAAATCGCACTTCCCACAACCAAAGACAAAAAAGGACGCTTAATGAAGATAAAATCTCTGATTATCCGTGCCAAAGGTCGGCTTTGACGACGTAAAGCCGAAGAGATCATCATTTGTTTCCAAATAAACGGGTCACGAACATAATGTCCGCTTTGACAAACAACTAACTTTTCTTGGCAATAAGGACAGGAAAACAAACCAATATAGGATTTTATTGGCGTGGTTCTGTTATTTCTTTGGCAAATTGGGCAAGTAACATAATGATCATGAAAAGTATTTGTACTCATCTACCTCGTCCGCCTATTCCCTTGATTCTATTTATAACAATATCTGTATTGAATTTTACTGAAAATCCAGCGGTTATGCCATAGTCACTGACAGTTATTGGCAAAATACTATGATAGCGATATGCAATTGCATGAGATCCAAAATTTACCTAAAACTGAGAGGATGTTTGAAAAGTTTTTAATGTATAAATAAACCCCTCTCCAAACCTCTCCCCGACGCGGGGAGAGGCTTTGAAACCCCCATTCCCTTGTAGGGAAGGGGGGAAGGGGGGTTAGGTTTCTGGAGATTATCGGTTTCATCTAATACTTTTCAAACAACCTCTGAAACACCAAAAGACTTTCAACTCTGTTGCCTATTCCCTGCTCCCTACTATGTAGACTTTAAAAATGAAATTGACCTAAGGACATACTTCCTTATATACTAACTCAAGTTGCTAGTACCGCAGGACGGAATTATTTTTTTCTAAATATTTTGTGATTTTTGCTAATTAATTATTGAGCAGGCAGTTTTTCCCATAATAAACCACAATAAGAAATAACAGATAAAAAATCGTTTTTTCTGACATTTACCTCGGTTATCAATGACTCTCTTGCCTCCGACTTCGCAGACGAAGGTCACGGAATCCGATACTTTTTCCCCACCTTCCATGCGGTTCACTCAGTTAATTAATCGTTTTCAGCCCTCCTCAGAAACAGTAGTGCTTTTTTTAGCCGTGCTAATTGGCGGTAGTACAGCTATGGGGATAGTCACCTTTCACTATTTAATCCAGCTAATTAACAATTTCATGCTGGAAAATCTGATGGGACAAATTGGGAGCTGGGGTGCTTGGACTTTAGCTGCTGTTCCCACTTTGGGTGGTATCATTGTTGGCCTCATGCGTTGGCGCACTCAGGATTTTGGTCCAGGACTTTCTTCTCTCATAGCTGTTTCTCAAGGCAAAGAAGCCAAGAAACCCCTCCGACCGGTCACAAAAATGATCGCTGCGGCTGTTTCTATCGGCAGTGGTGCATCCTTGGGTCCCGAAGGTCCAAGTGTAGAAATTGGGACTAATTTCGGAGTTTTATTGTCTGATATATTACAAGTTTCTCAAGAACGTCAGCGGTTACTCTTAGGTGCTGGGGCGGCGGCTGGTTTAGCTGCTGGTTTTAATGCCCCCATTGCTGGCGTATTTTTTGCCTTAGAAGTAGTCATGGGAACTACATATTTTGCTACTTCTGCGGTAAGTGTGGTGTTACTTGCCGCTGTTGTCGCCGCCTTAATTGCTCAAATTGGTTTAGGTTCACAACCGGCTTTTGCTTTACCTGCTTATCAAGTTCGCAGTTACCTAGAATTACCTCTTTATCTGGGTTTAGGTTTAGGTGCAAGTTTAATTTCTCTCACCTATACTGAATCAATTCGGTTAGCCAAATCCGCCTTTGCTGGTAATTTACCAGGGTTGAAATTACTAGGTAAAATTCCTCAATCAATTCAGCCTATTCTCGGTGGTGTAATCATTGGTATAGTCGGTTGGCGCTACCCGCAAATTTTGGGGATTGGCTATGAAACCGTAGAAGCTATGCTCCAGGATGAGGATTTTTCGCTGAACCTATTACTAATATTACTGGTGTTAAAATTGCTGATGACAGCGGTAAGTTCAGGGAGTGGTTTTGTCGGTGGATTATTTGCACCAGCGATGTTTTTAGGTGCGTCCTTTGGGTCTGCTTATGCTAAATTTTTGGCTTTGGTAGCACCAGGAATTGGAGACTATATGGCTGCTCCTCCAGCTTATGCAATGGTAGGTATGGCAGCGGTTTTGGCAGGTAGCGTCAGAGCACCATTGACAGCAATTTTAATGTTATTTGAATTAACCCGCGATTATCGGATTGTTTTACCTTTAATGGCAGCGGTGGGTTTAAGTGTTTGGTTAGTAGAACGAATTAAACCAACTTTAGATGCTAATGCTAATCTGCAACAGATTGGTTTGCCAGAATTGAAAGATGAAAAAGTAGAACTTTGGCAGCAAATGTTAGTCGCAGATGCTATGCACGCTTACCCCAAAAAATTATCAGCTACTCTGGGAGTATTAGAAGCTGCGGTAGCAATGACACGGGAACGAATTCGCAGTGCGTTGATAATTGATGATGATGCTGGCAAGTTGGTGGGAATTCTGTCCTTAGAAGATATTAAACGGACTCTGGCTCTATGGCAAAATCTTTCTAATTCATCTACTGAAATTCAGGAATATTTATCTAGTCAAAAACTTATAGATATTTGTACTACGGATATTCTCTATGCTTGGGAAGATGAACCTTTATCTGAAGCCTTAGACCGCATGGCATTACGTGGGTTACATCAATTACCAGTGGTAGCTAAAGACAATCCTGATTTTATTCTGGGTTTATTAGAAAGAGAACAAATTGAATTAACTTGTAATTTAACGGCAATCACTAAGGTACTACATCAATATCTACCAGTGATTACAACCACTGAATATATAGAGGAAATTGGGAATTGGTGATTGGTGATTGGTGATTGGTGATTGGTGATTGGTGATTGGTGATTGGTGATTGGTGATTGGTGATTGGTGATTGGTGATTGGTGATTGGTCAGTTGTCAGTTGTTGGTTGTCAGTGGCAAATATCTTCTTATTGCCTGTTCCCTGTTCCCTGTTCCCTGTTCTCTAAATTTTGGTAATTGGTCAGTTATTAGTTATGCAGCAGTCAGGGGTAAAACAAAACCACTGACAACTGACAACCCATAACTGACTAATGAATATTCATTAAGCTGTAGCTTCTACTTCCACATCTTCTATAGATTCCGAATCTACTTGTCGGAGTCGAATGTGCTTTTTCCCTAAAGTGATGACAAACTCATCACCAGGTTGAAGATTCATCTGTTTTGTGTAAGCTGCACCGATTAATAAGTTGCCGTTTGACTGCACACTAATTCTATAGCTGGCACTGCGTCCACCACGTCCATTCGCACTGGGTGAACTATCCAACTGAATACCCTCAGCATCAATTAGGGCATTCAAAAATTTCATCATATTGACGCGCTCTATACCATTTTTGGTAACAGTATAGTAGCCACACTGTTTAGCTTTTTCGTCTTTGCTGATGGCTTCTAGCTCTTTAACTTTTTTGAGCAGTTCGTCACCGACTAGGAGTTCAATTTTTTTTTGTTTAGGCATCAACTTAGGTCGAAAATGAATGTTGTTTGTTGTCAAGTGGATTTTATTTTAGCTGACATTGAACTAATAAGAACAGAATTCTTGAGTTTTTGGATCAGCCTAGCCAAGTATATTACACTCATAGACAAAATTGTTGCATTATTATCAATATTCTTAAAAAATTATATGAAATATAATTACAATGATGCTGATAGCTACTATAGAGAGGAATCCGGTTTTGATTCTTTAAATTATTAAAGATAGGCAGATTAAGAGGTAAGAGGGAAGAGGCAGAAGGATTGGGGAAATCAAATTAATCATAACTGCTATATGAAACTAACTACGAGAGGACATTACAGCGTGAAAGCATTGCTAGATTTGAGTTTACAGCCCAAGTATGGACCTGAATCGGTCAGAGCGATCGCTAAACGTCAAGATATTCCTGCTCCCTATCTAGAAAAGCTGCTCATAGAAATGCGTCGTGCCGGATTAGTAACTTCAATTCGTGGTAGCGTCGGTGGATATAAATTAGCAAAAAAACCGGCACAAATATCTATTGGCCAAATTCTAGAGGCTGTTGGTGAAAATATCACTAACTTACCTCTGAATAATCCCACACCCGCTCAAACAGCAGATTGGGTGACATCCAGTCTCTGGAACAGACTCAACCAAAAGCTCAAAGAAGCCTTGTACAATATTACCCTGGCAGACCTTTATTATGATGCTCGCAGTTGGCAAGCATCTCAAGGGGAAGAAGCCAATTTTGTGGTTTAGTCACCGAGTCAGAAGAAAGGAAAAAGCAAGAAAGAAGAATAAATAATCAACAATCAATAAAAAATGACATCTACTGTTTTGGTTTTGGCTGCATTGTTAGATTACTTAATCGGAGATCCTTGGGGTTGGCCTCATCCGGTGCGAGTCATGGGATGGGTAATTTCCCGCTTGAGTAAATTAGCTCTGCAATATTGCCAAAATCCTCTTTCTCAGAGGCTTGCGGGAATTTTCTTAGGTGTGATTGTAATTACTGGTAGTGGCTTGGTAGGTTGGATAATAGTTCAAAGTGCCAAGTGGGTACATCCATTGTTAGGAATTGCTGTAGAAAGTATTCTTCTAGCTAGTTGTTTTGCTTTCAAAAGTTTACGAAATGCAGCAATGGAAGTTTTGCAACCTTTAAAAAATGGAGAATTAGAATCAGCGCGACAGGTTTTAAGTAATTACGTCGGGAGAGACACAGCCAATCTTTCCCCAGCGGAAATTCTCAGAGCAGTGTTAGAAACCGTTACAGAAAATGCCACTGATGGCGTAATGGCTCCTCTTTTTTATACTATTGTTGGTGCATTTATCCCTGTTATCGGTGCTGTCCCTTTGGCTTTAGCATATAAAGCTAGTAGCACTTTAGATTCAATGGTCGGTTATAAAGAACTACCTTATACTTATCTTGGTTGGTTTAGTGCGCGGTGGGAAGATGGTTTTACTTGGTTGCCCTGTCGGTTAACAGTGATCACTTTATCATTACTATCCTTAAAACCCTTAAATGTTTGGCGAATTTGTCGCCGCGACGCAATCAAAGATCCCAGTCCCAATTCTGGTTGGAGTGAATGCGCTTATGCTGCGGTTTTAGGTGTGCAAATGGGAGGAATAAATTGGTATCGTGGAGTAGCTAAAGAGAAACCACTTTTAGGAGATGCTATTTATCCCATTACCCCAGATTCCATTGATCAAGCTTTACAATTAACCCGATATGCGTTTTTACTATGGTTAGGACTAGCAATATTTTTAATTCGTTAGTTATCTCGTTCCCAGTCTCTGACTGGGAATGCTATCAAAGAGGCTCTGCCTCCAGTGTGATTGAAGGCAGAGCCTTCTAGCATTCATTCCCATACAGAGTATGGGAACGAGAAAACGAGAAAACCAGAAATTACCAATTACCAATTACCAATTACCTATCACCAATTACCTATCTTATGTCTACCAAAGTAGTTGAAATTCTCTCATCAGAAGAACTGCGTCGGACATTAACTCGTATGGCTTCTCAGATTGTCGAAAGGACACGAGATTTATCTCAATTGTTACTTCTGGGTATTCATACTAGAGGAGTCCCATTAGCTTATTCATTAGCCCGTCAAATAGAAATTCTGGAAGATGTTAATGTTTCTGTAGGCTCTTTGGATATTACATTTTATCGTGATGATCTTGATAAAATCGGCTTGAGAACTCCAGAAAAAACGGATATTCCCTTTGATTTGACCGGAAAAACGGTGGTACTTGTAGATGATGTCATTTTTAAAGGGAGAACTATTCGGGCTGCTTTAAATGCCGTGAATGAATATGGTAGACCAGAGGTAATTCGTTTAGCTATATTAGTAGATAGAGGTCATAGAGAGTTACCAATCCATCCAGATTTTGTCGGTAAAAAGTTACCCACAGCTAAGGAGGAAATTGTTAAAGTTTATTTACAGGATAGTGATGGACGAGATGGTGTGGAGTTAATTAGTAATTGAAATTTCCTTTTTTGGACTTAAACTCAAAAGTATATTTTCTAGTTGTAGAGAGACGTTCCATGGAACATCTCTACATTATTTACTTCTCCCATAAATCGGGTATTTTGACAAACAATCACCAAAAACTAACTAACGCGGTTGCAGCTTCACCCCCCGACGTTCCAACATTTCCCGCGCTGTGGGACTGGGTGTATAATTATAACCATAGCCAGAACTCTGGGAATCATCCATTATTTGCGGTGTCAGTAAAATAATTACCTCTCTACGTTCGTTCTGTTTGTTTGTTTTCCTAAACAGCGCACCCAGCAGGGGAATATCACCCAAAATAGGTAATTTAGAAACACTTGTTCGATCTGTATCTTGAATAATACCGGAAAGAATAAGCGTTTGACTATCCCGCAGACGCAATACACCAGATGTAAGAGTTCTTGCGGATAAAAGAGTTATTGTACCATTACCACCGCCGGCTTGTGCTGTACCACCCGGAGCAGATACAGTAGGGGCAACGGACAAAGATACAAAACCGTTATCATCAATTCTTTCTACCTTCACATTTAAGGACAGACCTGCTTCCTTGATGATAGGTTCGCTGACAGAGGATGATGTGGTTGATGATGTAGTTCCTGTACTTTGCCCTGTACTTTGCTCGGAAGTTTTTAATCCAGCATATACCTCTGTAGTTAACTTAACTACTGCATTTTGTCCTTCTTGAACAATTAAGGTAGGATCTGTTAGAATCTTAGCGTTACCACTGGTAACTTGAGCTTGTAAACTCGTAAGAAGCCGTCTAGGGAATTGGTATAAAGTTGGTATACCTCCCGTTTTGTTTCCTTGAATTGTGGGATCTCGATTAATACCAGCAGCAGAATTCACAACATCTCCAGTCCGAAGTGGATTATTTGTAACTGGTGTTTCAGTCACAGTATTGTTTACTTCATTAGAATTAGCTGGTCGAGAACCACCAAAATTTAAAGATGCTGCACCACCATCATTAACAAAGAAGTTGTTACCAACCCCAAAAGAAAAACTGGTATTGTAATCTTGACTACCTGTCAGGTTGACATCAATAATTTTGACATTCACCACCACTTGACGACGACGGATATCAAGCTGTGTTAATTGAGATACTGCCATCTCAACCATCTTAGGACTACCAATTAATGTAACAGAATTTGTCCGCTCGTCTCCTGAAGCTTGTAACCCTCTGAGTATAGGTGTTGAATCTGTATATGTAATCCGTTGAGTCTCAATTTTTGTTTCTGTCGTCGTTTGACTTTGAGTAACTGCGGTGTTAGCAGCACTACCCACAGGTACAGCATTAACACTAGTAACTAGTCGTTCTCGACTGACAGCACTTTCCGCACCCAAAGCTACTAGGAAATTTAACGCCACACCCACCGTTACCTGATTTAGTCGGAGATTACGCATCACAAGATTACGACTAGAATTAGGTAATTGAGTCCCAACAAAAATTGTCCGTCCACTGCGGTTAGCTTCCAAACCACTCAAACGCAGGACGTAATTAAAAACATCCTGCACAGGTTCATTTTCTATATCTAAGGAAATCTTCTGAGATGTTTTAGTTACATTTTCAGCATCTTGCGGTTTTTCTGCTTCCCCACCTATATAAGCCAAATTCAGCCCAGCAGCACGAGCTAATAAAGATAAAACCTCTCTTACAGGTGCATCACGCAACACCAACCGACGAACTCGTTCTTTTGTACCTAAATCAATCACCACAGGAGATGTATCAATATTAGATTGAGTAATATCTCCTACAGGTGGGGCGACAGCCTTAGGTAAAAAAACAGGACTTTGCTTATAAGCTTGACCAGGATTTGGGGTTTGGGTAATTTTCCCGTCAATTGTAACTTGGGGGTTAGGAACTAGAACATCCGGCTGTTTAGCTGGTTCATCTGGTTTATATTCAGATGTGGTAGCTGGTGTTACTGCTACCTTTTCCGTAGGTTTGGTAGTAGCCGGTGCTGCTGATACTTTTTCTGTAGGCTTAGTGGCGGTTGATGCTGTTGAATTTGTGGTAGCGGTAAAGCCCAGGGTAATATTATTATCCTTTCGCATGACGGGCTGATTGCTGGGTGCATCATCAATACCTGTGACTGTTACCCGAATGCTATTAGCGTCTAATTGTTTAACTTCAATAGATGCAATTCCTGGTGCGGGGTTTTTTTGCAGGAAGTTATTACCCTTGGGTAAACGGAGTTGGGCATTGATTACATCCGCAACTAAGGATTTGTCCTTTTTAGTGGTAAATACTTGGGGACGATCTCCCGCCGCAGTTTTTAAAATTACACTAACTCCCCCTGCAATGGGACTGAGTTCAACATCAGTAATTTGTGTGATCTTTGCTAACACTGGTTGGGCTGCTAAGAGTACAAAAGCTGCCGCACTTGATCCGAAAACACTATTATGAAGCTGTTTCACAGTTCATTCCTCACATAAAATAAAAGTCTAAATCGTAACGTATAACAGGGAATAGGGAATAGGGAGAATATTTTATTTTGCCTCTTGCCCCTTACCTCTTGCCTCAAATTTGATTATTTTTCCGGTGCTTTAGCTGCTGCTGTTTTAGCGGCTAAATCTGCCGCTTCTTCAGAAGTTAGTGGCATTAAAGCCTCTAATGCAAAAGCTGTTGTCAGTTTACCGATACCAATTTGCACAGGGTTATCTTTATCGTCTGACATCTCTGGTGGAGACAATTTGGAGTCATAGTTTTTAACTAACAATAAAGGTTGTAATCGTTCAATGTTTCGCATAATTAATCGGGTTTGTTCAAAATTCCCCTCAATTTCTACATTGACAATACTGCGTTTAAGTTTGTTGTTAACTTCTACCCCAAAACTGCCATCATCTACCACAACAGGTTTTTCCGAAGCTGGAACAAATCTTTTCATCTTGGCTCTAATGGCATTACCAAAGGCTTTTCCATTGCTAGAATCTATTAAGCGACTGGTATCTAGTAATAGGGTATCTAAACTTTTTTCATCTGCAAATAAAGCTAAAACTTGTTGTTGTTGTTGTTTCGCTTCAGCCAAATCTGCTTCTATTTTACCGATTTGTTTGACTTGGGTTTTCTTTTGTTGAACTTCTGTTTGTAGTTGCTCACGTTTAGTTTGTAGTTCTTGATAGTTATCCCAAGCGGGCATTGCTATGTTAAATAGCATATAACCTGCACCTAATAAACCTAAAACTGCGACTACACCACCAATAATAGTTGGTGTTAAGGTGACACCAAAAACAACAAGACCAGAATCTTGAGTATCTGTATCTTGATTGGCAAAATTTAAATCATCACTAAATGTCATTGGGCAATGACTCCTACTTTTTTGATATTACGAAGTCTATCTACTAGTCCGACTGTACCTTTTTTCTCTAATTCTTGAATTAAATCAGAAGCTGGCACACTACTTAAACCTGTTTTAATGGTGTATTTAACTACTTGAATAGGTTTAATTTTTTCATTAGATTTACCACCTTTTGGGGGAAGAAAACCTGTGACGGGTGGTGCATCTATTAATTCTGCTGTGATAATTTTGGTTTCTTCTGGATTTAAAAATTTAGATTGTCCTAAACTTAAGGCAAAATCGTTGACTAAGGCATAGGAAATAGCAAAACCAGAAATTTCTAAGAATCCAGCGGTATTGGTATTAGTATTGGTTTTACTGGGGGTGGCAGCTACAACTTCTTTACTAGGAAGAGGAGCGGCAATTTGCTTAATAGTTTCGATTTGCACTTTACTAGGAATGCGATCGCGCAAATCCTGTAACATTGCTGACCAGGGACGTATTTGATCAAACACCGTTACTAAAGCTTTGGTTTGGCTATTAATGCCGACTGTTTCCGCCTTAATTTTATTAAGACTGGCTATTGTGCCATCTAAACTCTTACCTTCCTCCTCTAGTTTTGCCACTTCCCGGGTTACTTCAGTAGTTTTCCCTTCCAGGATTGACAAACCAATAAACACTAAACCGGGCAATACTAAACCTACTCCTACTCCTATATAAACTGGGATTAAATTCCCTAGTTGAATAGATGGTCTTTGAACCTTCGTTGCACTTTTACTTTGATATTCGGGCCGATCTTTAAGGAAGTTAATATCTAGACTATACATTTTGTTACAACCCTCGCATTCCTAAACCCAGGACAATACCCAACCCAGGACGTTTAATTAAAGGATATTTTTCAGCATCTACCTCCAAAGACAAAGAAGTAATTGGATCTATTTGGGTAGTTGGTAAACTCAATCTTTGAGTGAAAAACTCATCAATTTGTGGTAATCCTCCCCCAGGACCGGCTAAAAGAATCTGCACGACTTCCAGATTTTCACTTTGATTGAGGTAAAAATCAATGGAACGACGCAATTCATCAGCTAATTCTCCGAGAACTCTCAACATAGAAGCCATCCCCGGATTACTACCTGTCACTCCACTATGGGCTGAATCTGGTGAAGTTGTGGGAATAGTCATACTCTCCAACATATCCATATCCCGTGATGCTGGTAAGTTCATAGCCCTTGACAATGCAGTTTGGAGTTGATAAGTGCCAATCGGTACTGTTCGAGAAAATTGTGGGATACCATTGATAATAATGGCTATTTCTGTACTATCAAACTCAATATCAACTAATACCGCTGCTTCTTCTGGTCCAAATAGCCGCAATTGATCACGAATAGTGCGAATCAGGGCAAAGCTGTTAATTTCTAAGATATCAACTGTTAATCCTGCCTGTTCAAAGGTATTTAAATAGGTTTGCGTGACATCTTTACGAGTCGCAACTAACAAAACCTGCACTTTCTCAATGCCGTCTTCGTCTATAAAGTCCCCAAGTTTTTGATAATCAACATCAGCTTCTTCTCTGGGATAGGGTAAATATAAAGATGCTTCATGGTTGAGTATTATGTCCCGCAACTCCTTGTCATCTAATTCAGATGGGACAGGAATCAACCGGATAATGGATTCTCGTCCTGGGATACAAGTAATAACACGGGTAGCTTTAGTTTTGCTTTCGGCGATCGCTTGCTGAATAATTTCGGACATTCCCACAGAATCAGCAATTTGACCATCAATAAATATACCTTCTGGTACTGGTACTGTTGTCAAAGATTCGATTTTTAAGTTTTGGCGGTGTTTATGTAGTTGGACTACGTTTACCCGTTCCGGCGCTAGTTCAATACCAATACCTTTACTGGATTTACCAAAGAAACTAGTGAAGGCTTTAACCATAGTTTTACCCGCTAGATTACAAAGAAGAATATTAAGGTTAGTTGTTAGTAGGGGCGAAGCATTTGGAAGATAAATTATCGGTCATTACCAAAAATAGTTCTCCAAATGCTTCGCCCGTACAGTTGTCCGTTGTCCGTAGGGGCGAAGCATTTGGAAGATAAATTATCGGTCATTACCAAAAATAGTTCTCCAAATGCTTCGCCCGTACAGTTGTCAGTTGTTAGTAGGGGCGAAGCATTTGGAAGATAAATTATCGGTCATTGCCAAAAATAGTTCTCCAAATGCTTCGCACTGTACGGGCGAAGCATTTGGAAGATAAATTATCGGTCATTGCCAAAAATAGTTCTGCAAATGCTTCGGCCGTACAGTTGTCAGTTGTCAGGCAAGAATTTTTAACTATTACCTATTACCTATTACCCATTACCAAAATTGATATATCCTATAGTCTCCACAATTCACTATCCTTTTTCTTACCCAGATTAATTCTAAAAATACTATCACCTACTACGATGATTCGATTGCAAAAATTTAAACAACTGGTTTGTTGGGCATTACTGGGCTTATTTACTAGTTGGCTGGTTAGCTGCGGCATAGGTAATGTTGGCAATAATCCCAAACCTGCTAAAACTGGAGTTGTCACGATTGAGTTTTGGACAATGCAACTCCAACCGCAATTTACCAACTACTTTCAAAGTCTAATTACGACTTTTGAATCACAAAACCCAAGTATAAAAGTTAAATGGGTAGATGTGCCTTGGTCGGCAATGGAGAATAAGATTTTAACAGCAGTCTCCGCAAAAACCCCACCAGATGTTGTTAACCTTAATCCCGACTTTGCTTCCCAACTTGCGGGTAAAAATGCTTGGTTAGATTTGGATGCCAAAATTCCCAGTCAAGTCCGTTCCACCTATTTACCAAATATTTGGCAAGCAAGTAGCCTCAATGGTAAGAGTTTTGGCATTCCTTGGTATCTCACCACGCGACTAACTATTTATAATACCGATTTACTAAAACAAGCGGGTATTACGAAACCTCCTGCCACTTACGCAGAATTAGGGCAAGCAGCGCAACAAATTAAAGATAAAACTGGTAAGTATGCTTTCTTCGCTACCTTTGTTCCCCAAGACTCTGGTGAGGTGTTGGAATCTTTGGTACAAATGGGTGTCACCCTAGTTAATGCTGAAGGTAAAGCTGGTTTTAATACGGATAAAGGAAAAGCTGCTTTTCAATATTGGGTAGATTTGTATAAAAAAGGTTTGTTACCAAAAGAATCTTTAACCCAAGGGCATCGTCATGCCATAGATTTATACCAATCTGGAGAAACGGCTTTTTTAGCTTCTGGGCCTGAGTTTCTGAAAACCATTGCTAATAATGCCCCCAAGGTTGCCCAAGCTTCGGCAATTGCGCCACAAATTACGGGTGATGCAGGTAAGAAAAATGTTGCTGTCATGAATATCGTAATTCCTCGTGATAGTAAATATCCTGATGAGGCTGTTAAATTTGCTTTATTTGTTACGAATGACGAAAACCAATTAGCCTTTGCTAAAGCTGGTAACGTCCTACCTTCGACAATTAAGGCTTTGTCGGATACTTACTTTAAGGAAGTTCCCGCTAATGCTACGACAGCGGAAAAGGGGCGGGTAATTAGTGCGACACAATTAAAACAGGCTGAGGTATTAACCCCCAAACTCAAAGATTTTAAAGTTTTGCAAAAATCAATTTACGAAAATTTACAAGCGGCAATGTTAGGACAAAAAACTGTAGATAAAGCTGTGGAAGATGCTGCCCAGCAGTGGGATAATCGGTAATTGGTAATTGTCAGAATCAGGATAACCAGGATTAAAGGATTTACAGGATGTTATTGTTGATGAGACTATTGGAAATAGGGATTTTTTAATGATAGAAAATATCAATCAAAAAATTCATAAATAAATTACAATCCTGTACATCCTCAAATCCTGGACATCCTGATTCTGACAGGAAAGATTGAATGATAGAAAATATCAATCAAAAAATTCATAAATTACAATCCTGTACATCCTCAAATCCTGGACATCCTGATTCTGACAGGAAAGATTGAATGATAGAAAATATCAATCAAAAAATTTATAAATTACAATCCTGTACATCCTCAAATCCTGGACATCCTGATTCTGACAGGAAAGATTGAATGATAGAAAATATCAATCAAAAAATTCATAAATTACAATCCTGTACATCTTCAAATCCTGGATATCCTGATTCTGACAAAAAAATCGCTTACTTTCTTTTTTTAAATTCCATTTGCCAAAAAATAACCAATTAAATACAAAGAACCACATAATACAACTTGATTACCTGTAGCAATAAAAGCAGCGTCTAAGGCTGACAACACATCTGAATAGGTGTGACAAAAATTCAAATCTGGACAAATTGATGTTGCTAACTTAGCTAATTCTGCTAAATCTGCTGAATTACTATCTGGTACGGGAACTAAATATAATTTATCTCCTGGTTTAAGAAGTTCATGAAAAATATCACCATGATCTTTAGTAGTTAACATTCCCATTACCCAAGTTATATTTTTGGTGTTGATGCTATCTACATAATCACGCAAAACTGTGGCTGAAGCTGGGTTGTGTGCGCCGTCAATGAGGAGTTTATGACTTTTCCAAGTTATCCATTGCATTCTCCCTGGCCACTTGGTTTTAGCCATTCCTTGAATAATAGCTTGTTCAGAAATTTGCCAATTTTGTTTTTGCAATATTTCCAAAGCTGCTAATGCTAAAGCTGAATTATGTAATTGAATTTGTCCCTGTAATGGTAATGGATATTTTATAAATTCAGAACTTTCTATTTTTTGATATTCTGCCCAATTTTGATTAATTTGTCGAGATGGTTGCGGGGTAAAAATTGGGCATTGTAATTCTAGAATACGCGATTGCACGACTTTCTCGGCATCGGCTGGCAATGAACCCATAACCACAGGACATCCTGGTTTGATAATTCCCGCTTTTTCTTTGGCAATATGGGCTAAAGTGGGTCCAAGTTGTTGCCAATGTTCTCGACTAATAGAAGTAATAACTGTTATCAAAGGATTATCACAGACATTGGTGGCATCTAAACGCCCTCCTAATCCTACTTCAATGATGGCAATATCAACTTGTTTCTGGGCAAAATATAACCAAGCCGCAGCGGTAATTACTTCAAATTGGGTAGGTGATTCTTCCTTTGGGTTAATAGCTGCTTGAACTTGCAGTATTAATTCACACAGTTTATTATCATCAATTGGTTGTTCGTTAACACAGATTCTTTCTGTCCAATCAACCAAGTGGGGAGAGGTGTAGCGTCCGGTTTTATAACCAGCCTCAGTAAGTACCGCAGACAGGTAAGCACAAACAGAACCTTTTCCGTTAGTCCCAGCGACATGAATAATTGGTACTTGGTGATGGGGATTTCCCAGCTTTGCCAATAAATCGACAATCCGGGATAACCCCAAATTCACACCAAAATGCTGAAAAGGTCGGAGTAAAGAATCTACGTTCATGGTGATTAGTGATTGGTATTTTGGATAAATAACTTCCCTGTTCTCTATTACCCATTACCAATCACCTATTACCCATTACCTAAAATTATGCTTCTCTGCTCAAAAAGTTTTGGACTTGTCTAAGAGCAGCAGCACCGATATTGAAAACAGCCCAACCAGCAGCGATCGCTATTGGTGCTAAAACAATTAATACACGATTATCAATGTCCATATCTAGAAGTCCTCTGTAAATTAAAAAATCTTAAGTTTTATCAACAGTTCTCAACTTTTATTGTGATCTGAAGTGGGGAATTTTTTCAAGCTTATATGTAAAGTTTGATTAAAAGTCAGGGAAAAGGTGACAGGTTACAGGTTACAGGGAGCAGGTAAGAAGTTTATTCCAATCACCAATCACCAATCACCCATTAGCAGCATGAAGGAGGGCTAATTGATAGTATTTTTCGGCGTGTTCGATGAGTTCGGTGATTTCGGTGGCTGAGAGTTGACGGACTACTTTACCGGGAACACCCATGACTAGAGAACCAGGAGGGACATTTTTGGTGACTACTGCACCTGCGCCGATAATGCTGCCTGTACCGACTCTTACACCATTTAGGATAATAGCACCAATACCAATTAAACTACCACTTTCAATGTGGGCAGAATGTACCACAGCGCGATGGCCGACAGTGACATGATCTTCTAAGATTGTGGGTACGCCTGGATCACCATGGAGAATTGTGCCGTCTTGAATATTTGTACATTCGCCAATTTCAATTCTTTCTACATCACCTCTAACCACAGATCCATACCAAACGCTGGCTCTGGCTGCTATGCTTACAGAACCAATGATTACAGCGTTGGCTGCCACAAAAGCAGCTTGAGAAAATTCAGCAGATTTCCAGTCACAAGAGATAGACACGATAGAATATGGATATGGTACCCAGGAACACTGGAGAAACTCCAACCTTTAGGGCTGGTTGCCAAACCAGAATATCACAGCGTTGGACTTCTATCGTCAGACGGTTGTGAAACTTGTTCTCAGGCACTATCTTCATTTTTATGTAGCAGTGAGCAAGTTATCTAAAGTAGTGGAGCAGGAGTGTAATCTTAAACCTACTGGTGCTGGCAAAGAAACAATACTATGTTTATACGCACTTCATGATAAATCCAGGCTTTCAGTACCCGATATTTGGCCCTGAAATACAGTGTCCTCACTGTCGCCAAACTATTTCGGCTTTAACATTGACGGATACTTATCTATGTCCTCGTCATGGCGCATTTGAAGCTGAACCCAAAACTGGGGAGTTAGTCCATTTACAGTCTGGTCGTCATTGGCGCAGATGGGATGGTGAATGGTATCGTCAACATACTCATCCTGATGGGATTCGGTTTGAAATTCACGAAGCTTTAGACAAGCTTTATACTCAAGGTTATCGGGCTACGAAGATAATTGTCGCTAACCGTTATCAGGAGTTAATGAGTGGCTATTTGGAACGGAGTACACCTTGGCGTTCTGGACAAGGGGAAGTTGCTACGGGGGCGCGGTTATATGGTTTACCTGTAGAGTTTAGCCCTGATTCAGCCACAGAACCTTGCTGGGAAGTGATTAACTTTGATTTGGATAAAGAACCTGGTGTGCCAGTGCGTTACCCATATTTCCGGTTGTTTGAGTAATAGTCAGTGGTCAGTGGTCAGTAGGGGCGAAGCATTTGGAAGATAAATTATCGGTCATTGCCAAAAATAGTTCTCCAAATGCTTCGCCCGTACAGTGGTTTGTGGTTTGTGGTAATAAAGAACTAGCAACCGACAACTGACAACTGACAACCGACAAAATTATGCACCATGCTTCCATTAGAACGGCAAATATCCATCTAGCGATCGCTTTTTATGAGCAGATAGGGTTTACGGTGGGCGATCGCTTCACCACCGGTTATACTCTAGCTTGCTGGATGGAAGGTTTGGGCGGGAGAATTGAACTCATCCAAATTCCTCAACCCAAACCAGCCCCAGATGCTTTTAATGATGAACATTATGTCGGCTATTATCATCTTGCTTTTGATGTGACTCAGATCACACCAGATTTACCAACTTGGTTGGAAAGTTTAAAAACACGGTTAGCGACAATAGAAAATTTACCACCTCTGAAAATTCTTTTAGAACCTACACAGCAGCAAATTGGCGATAAAATCTTAGAAGTCGCATTTATCGCTGATTTTGACGGATTACCTCTAGAATTTTTACGGTTTTTGCATAAATAGGCTGTAAATTAGTATTTATGCCCTTGGGGTGATACAATATTTTTCCTTTTCAGGTACATTTCTAGTTTCCATGAGGTACAGAAACATTTGCCCAATTTTTTAGTCACTCAATATATGTAACTTAAATTACATATATCTATTCGCCAAAGATATGTCTTTTTTCTCTATCGCCCAACGACATCGCTTTTCTTTAGTCATCTTGAGTATCTGGATCATAGCCGCTTTTGTGTTAAATCAAGATGCTGCTTTTAGCGGAGAAAGGGCGGATTTTTCCACCTCTTCCCACAACTCCAACCCAGAAAAATCTCAGAAAACATTAGTCGCTAAAGAAACACCAAATCTCGCTATTACAGCAAATGTTCAGAAAACAGTCCTTGATAATGGTTTAACTGTGATTACTAAGGAGGTTCATAATGCTCCTGTGGTGACAGTGCAGGTATGGTACAAATTTGGATCAGGTCAGGAAGCATCTGGGGTAAATGGTATTGCCCATCAATTAGAACATATCATGTTTAAAGGTACTAGCAATCGTCCTATCCAATTTGGGCGGTTATTTAGTGCTTTGGGCAGTGATTCTAATGCTTTTACCAGTTATGACCAAACCGCATATTACAATACTGCGGAACGGGATAAACTCACGGCTCTGTTGACGCTAGAAGCAGATAGAATGAAAAACTCGCTGATTGATCCTCAACAGTTAGCTAGTGAGAAGCGAGTAGTTATTTCTGAATTACAAGGTTATGAAAATAGCCCCGAATATCGTTTAAATCGCGCTGTGATGGTGTCTGTTTTTCCAGATCATCCCTATAGATTACCTATTGGGGGAACTAAGGCTGATGTGGAGAAATTCACAGTTGAGCAAGTGCGAGAATATTATCAAAAATTCTATAGTCCTGACAATGCTGTTTTGGTAATTGCGGGAGATTTTGACACCGCACCAACTTTGAAAACTGTGCAAACTGTGTTTGGGAAAATCCCCAAACGCCAATATTCACCCCATCATCTCATAACTCCATTACCTGCGGCTACTCCTACACCTGCAATTAAATTACAAGAACCGGGGGGAAATCCATTACTCCAACTAATTTACCCACTTCCCCAAATCAATCAACCAGATATTCCCGCTTTGGAAGTTATGGATTATATCTTGACTGCGGGTAAAAATGCTTACTTGTATCAGGAATTAGTAGAATCGGGTTTAGCTAATAATGTTTCGGGAAATGTTGCTAGTTTACGTGGGGGTGGTTGGTATGAAATATTAGTGACAGGTTCAGGAAATCAGGACTTAAATAAAATTGATGCAGCGGTAATAAAGGCGTTAGGAAAACTTGCCAAAGTCGCTGTGACAGAAGAACAGATAGAAAGAGCAAAAACTCAATTAACAGCTTCAGTTATTTTAAATAACCGTGATATTACCAATCAAGCTATGCAATTGGGTAATGATCAAATCACGACGGATAATTATCAATATACAGAGAACCACTTAGTAAATATTCGGAAAGTCCAAGTTGCTGATGTGATGAATGTCATCAATAAATATCTACAACCAGCAGCCCGAAAAGTCGGATTTTTTGAACCTACTCAGCAAGCAGAAACTACCCGGAGTTCATCTTACTCAACGCAAACAGAAGATAATTTTGCTGTTGATGTGGCTGTAGTTCCAGCGGAAGTCAAGAAGTATTTACCACCTCTAGATATATTACCCAAAACGCCAGAAAGACAAATCCCCCAACAGTTACAGCTTGCTAATGGGTTACGCGTGTTACTGTTACCAGACAAAACTACACCAACAGTGACTTTGAGCGGATATATCAAAGCGGGAACAGAATTTGAGGCAGATAATCAAGGAGGATTAGCGTCTTTAGTGGCAGCAAATCTGATGAATGGCACGAAAACCAAAGATATGCGAACTATTGCCCAAGGATTAGATGCAAAAGGCGCAAATTTGGACTTTGAAGCTTCTCGTGAAGGTGTACGGATTAAAGGTAGTAGTTTAGCGGTGGATTTACCAATTTTGCTGGGGACATTGACGGATGTAATTAGAGATAGTACATTCCCAGAAAAAGAGTTTGCACTTTCACGTCAACAAGCTTTAAATTCCCTAGATTCAGATTTAGATGATCCTGATAAGGTTGCAAATCGTATCTTTGTGCAGTCTATTTATCCGAAAAAACACCCATTACATACCTTCCCGACTGCGGAAAGTATTGAACAAATTCAACGTCAAGATGTAATGGCTTTTAAAGCCCAACATTATCGTCCTGATACCACAGTTTTAGCAATCGTCGGCGATTTTGATGTTACCAAAGTGCGATCGCTCATTCAAGCAAAATTAGGAAATTGGCAAGTAAACGGCAAACCACCAACGGTAAAATATCCCAATGTGGGGATGCCAAAAAATGTAATTAATGTTAATCCTGTTGTTCCTGGTAAACCCCAAGCGATAACTTACATGGGTTACACCGGCATTAACCGTCAAGACAAACGATTTTATGCGGCGATGATCTTGAATCAAATTCTCGGCGGTGATACATTATCGAGTAGACTAGGGGCAGAAGTGCGCGATCGCCAAGGACTAACCTACGGAATTTATAGCAATTTCATCACAGGTAAGAATGTTGGTACATTTCTCATTGAAATGCAAACCAGTCCAGAAGACGCACGCAAAGCAATTTCCAGTACCCGCAACCTCCTGAAACAAGTTCATCAACAAGGTGTGACAGCACAGGAAGTAGAAACAGCTAAACGCAATTTAATCAGCAATTATAATATTTCTTTGGCCAATCCCGAACAGTTAAGCCAGAGAATGGTGATGAATGAAGTTTACGGCTTGAATCAGATAGAATTGCGCTCATTTATCAGCAAAATAGAACAAGTCAATCTCAATCAAGTCAATCAAACCGCTCGTGAATTACTTCACCCTGATAAAATTGTTGTTGTCACCGCAGGTCCACAAATTCTGGCACAAAAAAAGATTAAATGAATGTGGTTCATGGATAATGGGAACAGGTGTGATTGACAATTATCCATTGAGCCATGAGTAACTTTTTGATTTGTTTATTCTCTCTGCTAATGAGTCTAGTAATAATGGGTACGTCTCCAGCAACAGCAGAGAATCTATCTAGTAATCTCCTCAAACAACCACCAATAGAGATTACAGTTAGCTTGGGTAATGTTGCTAATGAATTAAAATTTGAGCCAAATCATTTAGAATTTACCTCTGGTAAACGCTACAATCTCAAGTTAAATAATCCTAGCTCACAAAAACATTATTTTACCGCTAAAGACTTTGCTGATGCAATTTGGACTCAAAAAGTCGAAGCCGGCAATGTAGAAATTAAAGGGAATATTCACGAATTAGAACTTAAACCTGGTGCAGAAGCAGAATGGGTATTTGTCCCCATGAAACCAGGTAAATATGCTTTAGGATGTACTATAGCTGGACACGCAGAAGCAGGAATGAGGGGAGAGATTGTAATTAGGTGATCATTTTTCACTGTCAGAATCAGGATTTACAGGATTTGTAGATTTACAGGATGAATATCTGTGTTTCTCTAGAAGCGCAAAATAAGTTAACTTAAATATAGATATTTTTTGCCAATAAATCTCAACAACTTCACAGCTAACCGGTAAAAGCACCCCTAATTCCTAAACTTCATGATGAATATTTTCGCTAACTTACTTTCTCAACCAGCCCAGCCAAAACCCGAAAAACGACAACGCGGAGGGATTGAAATTAAATCAACCCGTGAAATCGAAATTATGCGACAATCAGCGAAGATCGTGGCAACTGTTCTCAAGGAAATTTCTGACCTAGTTCAGCCAGGAATGACCACGGCCGATTTAGATGCTTATGCGGAAAAACGCATCCGCGAAATGGATGCAACTCCTAGCTTTAAAGGATATCATGGGTTTCCCGCTTCCATCTGCTCTAGTATTAATCATGAAGTTGTCCATGGAATTCCTAGCCATAAAAAGGTAATTCATACAGGAGATGTATTAAAAGTTGATACAGGTGCTTATTATCAAGGTTTTCATGGTGATTCCTGCATTACTATCGCTGTGGGTAGTGTGACGAGTGAAGCCGCAAGACTGATTAAAATAGCCGAGGAATCTCTATATAAAGGGATTGAACAGGTAAAAGCTGGTGTCCATTTAACGGAGATTGCCGGTGCAATTGAAGATCATGTAAAAGCCAATGGTTTTACAGTGGTGGAACAATTTACTGGTCATGGTGTGGGTAGAAATTTACACGAAGAACCAGCGGTTTTTAACTATCGAACTCGTGAAATACCGAATGTGAAATTGCGTTCAGGAATGACTTTAGCAATTGAACCAATTTTAAATGCTGGTTCTAAAAATACCAGAATTTTAGCTGATAGATGGACTGCGGTAACAGTTGATAATGCTTTATCTGCTCAGTTTGAGCATACTGTATTAGTGACAGATAGTGGTTATGAAATTTTGACTGATAGAAATCATCTTTAACTATGATTCTTTTGATTTAGATGATTTATATGACAACTAACAAATGACAAATGACAAATGACAAATGACAAATGACAAATGACCAATTAAATTGTTAGTTCCCACCAAGTTTTTTGACCAACCACACCATCTGTTGATAGACTTCGACGATTTTGAAAGGCTTTAACAGCAGTTTCGGTAACTGGCCCAAAAACTCCATCAATAGGTAGTCCATAACCATTAGACATTAACAATTTTTGTAAAACTTTCACAGATATGCCTGAATTACCAAAACCAATTACGGGCATAGGTTTATTCTGGGTTGTGTGATATCCTGTTGATAATTGAACATCTTTTTTATTGGTCATAGGGATATTCCCAGCATCAGCTAATTCAAAAGAACTGCTGGATGTCTGTTTTTGTGTGATTTGGTTAAATATTTGGTGTCGTCGGAATGAGAGAATTGAGAGATTAGTTGGGGAAGTTTCATTTATGTGGATAAATTCTGGTGGTGTAATTTGAGCAGAAGAAACTAACTTATTTGATTGATGATTTGTTAGCTGTACACCATTTTCTAGGTAAAACAAGGTTTGGTTTAATGGAAAATGGGGTATAGTTAGTGATTTCTGATTAAATACACCCATCATCAGCAGTCCGATTTCATTCATTGTCTTTTATAATTGTATTTATTTATAAAATGGGAAATGGCAAAAGCAGAGAAGAACGGATATAAACTGGCACTGAGTTTTTTGAAAAATCAAATATTAGTCCTATATATGTAATTACTATGATCAAATAGTAAAAAATATTTAGGGAAATTGATATATCATAAATCTATCCCACCTTCCGCACCCTAAACTGTCACACAAGGAAAAATGGTCATTTGGGGATTTGAGATTGGCGATAGCCACCCAAGATTTCGACGATTTTGTATCAAAATTATCATTAAAGGTATTCAAAAATCCGAAATTACCGATTGTGACACTGGGGGGTGCGGAATGTGGGATCTATAGCTCGATATCAAAAGAATGATCTGATTTGACACTATAAGAATTATTGATTTTATTCATCTATCTTAAGGGAGTTATTTTTGAAAAAATATTTAGGACTTGGTAGAAGAGAAAAATTCCCAATTTATGAGATCGGGAATTTTAGACTTTTGATCAGGTAAGATATTTTAACCGATACTGTTGGCAACTGGATGGAAGTAGAAGGCAAACCCCAAGACAGTATAAGCAGCTAGGAGTAATGTCCCTTCTAACCAATTAGATTTACCATCAGAACTAATGCTATTAGCAATTAAAACTGATACAGCAACAGCGACTAATTCAAAGGGGTTAAAATCTAAATCCATGGGTTGCCCAGTTGCCCAACCGGCAATTACTAAAACCGGGGCCACAAATAGGGCAATTTGCATACTTGAACCCACAGCGACAGACATAGCCAAATCCATTTTGTTCTTCATGGCTACGGTAACTGCGGTAGCGTGTTCAGCAGCATTACCGATAATAGGAACTAAAATTACCCCGGTAAATAGGGCGCTTAAACCTAGTTGAGATGTAGCGACTTCCAATGAACCAACTAGTAGTTCTGACTCAAAGGCAACTAACAGGGTGCAAACTAAAAGGACACCACTCCATAACCAAACATTTGGTTTTTTATGGACAACTGCTTCTGCTTCCTCTTCGATATCTGCCACACCAACATCATACAAATAAGCATGAGTTTTCATGGAAAATAGCAGTGTTAAGCCGTAAACTAGAATTAAGACGACAGCTACAGCTAGGGAAAGATTCTGTACGGTTTTTTCACTAATCCCTATGGAGGTATAGTTCATTGCTGTTGGTAACAAAATGGCAATTACCGCCAAATTCATAGAAGAAGCATTTACACGAGCTATGACTGATTCAAATGTTTGTTCTTTGTAACGAATTCCGCCTAATAACATGGATAAACCCATGACTAAGAGTAAATTACTGATAATTGATCCAGTTATACTAGCTTTGACGACATCAATTAAGCCCGCATTCAGGGCAACTAAGGCAATAATCAATTCTGTGGCATTGCCAAAAGTCGCGTTTAAAAATCCGCCTATTCCTGGTCCAACAACTACAGCTATTTCTTCCGTAGCTGTACCCATCCAAGCTGCTAGGGGGAGTATAGCTAATGCTGCGGTGATGAAAACTATTAAGTCTCCCCATTCTAAAAAGTGGGCTGCTAGAGATATGGGTATAAATAGGAGCAGGATGCTGAAAATAATGTTCTTGATTGACATTTTTACCTTTAGTTGAGGGGATATCTGCACAGGGACTAAAACATTATGTGCATTTGAACACCTATCATATCTGTCAAGGATGGTGATTGGTAATTGGTAATTGGTAATTGGTAATTGGTAATTGGTAATTGGTAATTGGGGTTCGATATTATTTTTCCTCCTTGTTCCTTCTTCTTCTTCCTGACTCCTGACTCCTGATTCCTGATTTCTGATTTCTGACTACTATTAAAATTTAGTTTTGTTTCACAGGTGTTATTTATAACTGATTTTGTGAGAGAACAATTGTAGAAAGGTAGATATAGTAAGAATATTCTGCAAAATTACACATTTATTTGGATAAAAATATATGACTTTGGCAGCGGAAAAACCCAGTAGTTCTGGCTCAATATTACCATTAGATCAAGAGCCTAAATCCAGTCCTGAACATGATCCCCTGAAAACTGCTCAGGGTGTTTATGTCACGGTTCATGGTCATTTTTATCAACCTCCTAGAGAAAATCCTTATCTTGATGCGATTGAACGTCAACCCAGTGCTAGTCCTTTTCATGACTGGAATGAGCGCATTCATTGGGAGTGCTATCGTCCTAATGCCTTTGCTAGAATCTTAAATGACCGAGGCGAAATTGTGAAAATTGTGAATAATTATGAATACATGAGCTTTAACATTGGTCCAACGCTGATGTCGTGGTTAGAACGCTACGATGGGTCCGTTTATCAGCGGATTTTGGAGGCTGATGCTAAAAGCTGCGATCGCCTAAATGGTCATGGGAATGCGATCGCTCAAGTCTATAATCACATTATCCTTCCCCTAGCCAATGAACGGGATAAACATACACAAATTCGCTGGGGTAAGGAAGATTTCCATTCTCGCTTTGGCCGTGATCCTGAAGGAATGTGGTTGGCAGAAACAGCCGTAGATTATGCCACCTTAGAAGCATTGGTAGCAGAAGGGATTAAGTTTATTATTTTAGCCCCTTCTCAAGCCCAGCGTTGTCGTCCTTTCCCCACAGATGATGATTCTGATAGTCAATGGCATGAGGTGGGTGGTAATCAGATTGATCCTACTCGTCCTTACCGTTGTTATTTAGATAGCGATGAATCTGCAAACAAATCAACTGCCTATATTGATATCTTTTTCTATGATGGTCCGATTTCGCGGGATATGGGTTTTAGTGATGTTGTCTACAATTCCCATCATTTTGCGGGACGCATTGGGGCAGCTATTCGCGGGGATCATCGTCAGTCCCAATTAATTTCTGTAGCTACAGATGGGGAAACCTTTGGACATCACAAAAAAGGCACAGAAAAGACTTTAGCCTATGCTTTTATTGGTGAGTTTCCCCGTCATGGTTGGACTGTCACCAATTTTGCCCATTATTTGAGTTTAAATCCTCCCTCTTGGGAAGTAAAAATCAAGTCTGTGACGGCTTGGAGTTGCGCCCATGGTGTGGATAGATGGCAAGATGATTGTGGTTGTGGTGGTGAAGGGGGCGTGTGGCATCAAAAATGGCGACGGCCGTTAAGAAATGCGTTAAATTGGCTGCGGGATCAGTTAATTGATGTTTATGAGGAATATGGCGGTACATTATTTCGTGATCCTTGGCAAGCGCGGGACGAATATGTTCATGTCATGGGCGATCGCACTCCCGCTAATATTAACCGGTTTCTATCCCGCCATCAAACTCGCAAACTCCAAGCGGTTGAACAGGTAGAAGCTTTACGCTTGTTGGAAATGCAGCGTCACTCTTTACTGATGTTTACCAGTTGCGGCTGGTTTTTTGAGGAAATTTCCCGTCCAGAGGGAACACAAATTTTGCGTTATGCCTCCCGTGCTTTAGAATTAGCCGGAGATGTGGCAGGTATCCAATTAGAAAAGGAGTTTCTTAAACGTCTAGGTTTAGCCCCTAGCAATGTGGAAGAGTTTAAACATGGGGCTGAGATATATCGTCAGTTGGTGCTAACTGCCCAAATTGGCTTTAAACAAGTTGCTGCCCATTACGCCATTACTTCCCTATTTAATCATCACCAAAATACTGCCCCTGGACAAGAGACAGATAAACACCCCCATAATCATCATCAGCGTGTTTACTGCTATGATGCCCATGAGCTAGATTATCATAAGCAAAGCCTGGGACCATTAACTATGGCGGTGGGGCATTTGCAGCTAGTGTCAAATATTACTTGGGAAAATGAAAATTTAGTATTTGCGGTTTTGCATTTGGGTGGTTGGGATTTTCATTGCTGTATTCAAAAGTTTGAAGGACGACGTAACTATAGTCAAATCAGAGAAAAGCTGTTTGCAGCCTTGCAACAGGCTAGTATCGCTCATGTTATTTTGGTGATGACTCAACTATTTGGTGATGAAGCCTTTAGTTTGCAAACTTTATTTGCGGAAGAACGTCACCGCATTATGCGGTTGTTGAGTCAGGAAACACTGGCACGATTAGACCAGTTATATACTCAAGCCTATAGGGATAATTACGGTGTAATTATGGCCTTTCATCGGGATGAGTTGGAAGTACCACGAGAATTACAGGTAGCAGCGGAGATTGCTTTGGGTTATCGTTGTTTAACAGCTTTAAAATCTCTAGAACAAGATATTAGCGAACTACAATTAAGCTGGAATCTGATTGTAGAATTAGAAGCGATCGCTACTGAAGCCAAACATCTCCGTTGTCAATTAAATATCCCCGATGGTAATCAAATTCTAGAACAATTGATAGTCCGGTTATTGTGGCAATTATTGTATGATGCCAATAGCAAAATAGATACAGATATCCAACGTTTAGAACGATTGATTGATGTTGGTCATAAATTACATCTTGGCATTAATTTAAACCATTCCCAAGAACTTTACTGGAGTTGTTTACACAGTCAAATATTGCCACGAATTACCAGTATTGATAATGAAGCCGAAACTACTCAATGTCGTCAATTGCTAAAATTAGGACAAAAATTAGCGGTTGATGTCAGTCCTTATTTAGATAAATTGGCTTAAATTTATATGGTGGGCAATCCCCACCATGATCTTACGGTTTAATCTTGGGGAGGTTTACAATGGTACGGATACAGCCACTGACATTTAAAGAGTCCATGAGTATGTTTTTCTAAAAAAGATCCAGTATTGTACTTTTTTGAGATATTAATTCCGGCTTTTGTTTTGATTTCATAAAGCCAAGGAAAAGACACTATCAGAACAGCCATAACACCGAAGAGATACAAAGAAAAAGTTACAGCTTTAGGAAATTTGCGGGACTGAAAATTGATTTTTTTAGGCATAGAAGTGGTAAACCAAATGTCTATTATAGCTTAAAGATGTCTATTATAGCTTAAAAATCAAAATATGGTTTTGATTAGGTTAAGGTTAAAAATAGTTATGTCGTAGGTTGGGCTGGCAGAAGGAAACCCAACAAAACTCTTGATAATGTTGGGTTTTGCTATCACTCAACCCAACCTACATTTCCTTAACCTAACGAGTAAGTAGGTTAGCATTGAAAATCGTCGCTATGGCAAGGCAAGAGGCAAGAGGCAAGAGGGTTTGGGAGATTTTACTTTTCGTTACATATTACTCTTCGAGAAGCCGCTTCGCGTCTACGGTTTTTTTCCGTTCACCTACTTATTACAATGGGAACTATTTTTATCATCCAGAAACAGAAAAAGGAATCTAGAAAATAAATTGTGTTAATTAAAGAAGATTATCATTTAATCAAGCAGATTAGTAAAAGGGGATTTTGTCAAACATTTCTCGCTGTAGATGAAAGTCAATTTCCGCCAATTCCTTGTGTTATTCACCAATTTTCATCTCAATATCAAACACTGGAAAATTTTCAATGTCAGGTAGAGAAATTAACGGAATTAGGTAAACATCCGCAAATTCCTTCCCTAATCACACATTTTAAAGAAAATGAATATTACTATTTAATTCAAGAATTTATTGAAGGTGATAATTTAGCTAGTTTATTAGCAAAGCAAGGTGTTTTTAATGAAACTCAGATTTGGCAAGTTTTAAAAAGTTTATTACCAGTTCTCAAGTTTATTCATGATCATCAAATTATTCACCGGAATATTCAACCAAGAAATATTATTTTGCGGACTGTAAATCAAAGTCAAGATTTATTAGATAATCTAGTTTTAGTTGATTTTGCTGCAATGAAATTTGTCAATATCAACGAATCTAAAGATGATTTAGTTGGTAGTCCAGAATATATTTCCCCAGAACAAATACAAGGTAAAGCTGTTTTTGCCAGTGATCTTTATAGTTTAGGTATAACTTGTATTTATCTACTAACTCAAATACCACCTTTTGAATTATTTGATATTACTAATAATAGCTGGATATGGCGAGATTATCTCACCAATCAAATTAGCGAACATCTAGGACAAACCCTTGATAAACTTATAAAATATAATTTACAAGAACGCTGGCAATCAGCAGATCAACTTATTTATACTTTGGGAATTAAAGATCATTGTTTGCCTTTATTATCCCCAATTAATCATCCTTTATGGCAACTTTCCTATCCTCTTGAAAATCAAATCAATAGTTCTATTAATACTGTGGCATTAAGTCATGATGGTAAAATATTAGTCAGTGGAGAAGATAATAAAAGTATTAAATTATGGGATTTAAACAATCGGCAATTAATAGCAAACTTTTCCGGACATACTCAAGCTATAACATCAGTTATTTTTAATCACAATGATACAATTTTAGCCACAGCTAGTGATGATCAAACTATGAATTTGTGGGATGTGAAGACATTAGCAAAAATTCATAGTTTGACTGGACATTCACACGCTGTTAAATCTCTAGCATTTCATCCCCAAGGGCAAATTTTAGCTAGTGGAAGTTGGGATAAAACTATTAAAATTTGGGATGTGAATACAGGTTTAGGACTGAATACTTTAACTGGGCATAAATTACAAATAAATGCTGTAGCTTTTAGTCCCCAAGGACGACTTTTAGCAAGTGCTAGTTATGATCGCACAGTTCGCATCTGGCAATTAGAAGACGGAAAATTTAACTTATTAACAACTCTTTCCGGTCATACTTGGGCAGTTTTAACAGTTGCTTTTAGTCCCAATGGTCAAATTTTGGCAACGGGTAGCGGTGATAATACAATTAAATTATGGGATGTTGGCACTGGTGAATTAATTAGCACACTTTCAGGTCATTCTTGGTCAGTGGTGGCTGTAGCTTTTAGTGCTGACGGGGAAACGCTGATTAGTGGCAGTTGGGATAAAACGGTAAAAATTTGGCAAATCAGCACAAAAAAAGAAATTGCTAGTCTTGTAGGTCATACAGACTCAGTATCTAGCGTTGCTATGAGTCATGATGCAAAATTGATTGCCAGTGGTAGTAAGGACAAGACAATCAAATTGTGGCAAAGGGGACTGGTGATAGGTGATAATTTTACTTAATTACCCATGACCAATCACCAATTACCAACTACCAATTACCAACTTAAAATCATCAGGCGCTACCTGTGAAGGCAACCTCTGGAAATTTCAACTGTGCTTCTGCCATTGGGCGTTTTCTGCCTTCTTCTTGCCAGTAGTTAATCACTTCTGTGGCTTTGTTGAGTAACTCCACCCGATCAACATCTGTAATCCAGTGTTTGGATTCTAACTCTTTTTTTAGCTCTTCCCAGGCATCATTTCTGGGCCAAAAAAAGTATTTGGTTAAGGGGCTAGATCCTTTACCAACAACCTGATCAACTGCTAGGGCGACGTTTTCGTCTAACCAGAGAATTTTTAAAATGAACTTGGTCAATTACACCTCCGGGGAATATCCGGGTTTTACTTACTTAGTTTGCGACCTCTTATTTTAACTCAATCTTTGACTAATTGACCAATGAATGAAGAAATTTGGGAATCTTCTTTGTTAGCTGTTGCTATATGATTAATTTTGTTGCCTATCACGTCAGAGTTAGATGATTAAACTAATTAGTATTTTCCTGAGTCTGTTGCTGGTTTTTGGCTGGAATACACCAGTTATGGCAGAATCTCAACCCATTACCGCCGAGGAGTTGCAAGTAGGGGATGAATTAGCGACTAAGGCTTTTGCAGCTACGAATCAAGGCGATTTTGTGACAGCGGAGGCTTATTGGACAGAAATTATTGAAAAATTCCCTACCAATGCGGGAGCATGGAGTAATCGCGGTAATTCTCGTGTCAGTCAGAATAAGTTACAATCCGCATTGATGGATTATAACAAAGCTGTAGAACTTGCGCCTAATGTGACAGATCCTTATTTGAATCGGGGGACGGCGTTGGAGGGTTTGGGAAGATGGGAGGATGCGATCGCTGATTATAATCGTGTATTAGAATTAGATCCCCAAGATGCTATGGCCTATAATAATCGTGGTAATGCTAAAACAGGTTTAGGGAAATGGCAAGAAGCGATTTTAGATTTCCAAAAAGCTACAGAAATTACCCCCAATTTTGCCTTTGCTAGAGCTAATTATGCCTTGGCTTTATATGAAACCAGTCAAACGGAAAAAGCTATCCGCGAAATGCGGAATATAGTCCGTAAATATCCTCGATTTGCTGATATGCGTGCCGCTTTAACAGCCGCTTATTGGGTGACAGGAAATCAAGGAGAAGCGGAAAGTAATTGGGTAGCAGCCTATGGACTAGATACCCGTTATAAAGATATTAATTGGGTCACAAATATCCGCCGCTGGCCACCGAGTATGATAGCAGCTTTAGATAGATTTTTGAAATTACAATAAATTAGCCAGTTATTGAAGGTGACGTTACCTCATTAACGCACTTTTCAATTTCTACAAAATTAAACTGAAAGCCATTTTCCTGCATTTTCTTCTCTTTGGTGACTTTTCCAAAATCGGCAAATTCAGGAAAGTATATGTCTCCCACAAAATTACCTTCAACAATGGTTAAATAAAGTTTATCGGCCAATTTGATTGCTTCAGTGTAAATCTGTCCACCACCAGCGATAAATATTTCTTCTGTTTCACTCATTTTCGCCCATGCAATTGCTTCTGGTAATGAATGCAAAACTACACAACCAAAGGCTTGAAAATTGGTGTCTCTGGTAAGAATGATAGTTGTACAATTACGAATTGGTTTATTAAAAGTGGCATAACTTTTGCGCCCGATAATGACAGGATGTCGTCGGATAGTTTCCCGATAATAAAGTTCATCACTGGGAATATTCCAAGGAATACCCGCATGAATATGTTCTTTTGTCGAGTCTGATAAAATTCGATTTTCAGAAATGACAGCAATGAGACTAATCAAAGGCATAATTTACCCCTATTTATTATTCTTCTACCCGATAACCCAGTTCTGCTAACCGCACTCGTGAATGTCGCCATTTAGGTTGAACTTTGACAAATAATTCTAGATAAACTTTCCCAGCAATTAGCTTTTGAATTTGTTGTCTAGCTTCACTACCAATAGATTTGAGCATTGTTCCACCTTTACCAATAAGAATACCTTTTTGAGAATCTCTCTCAACATGGATGGTGGCGAGAACACGGGTAATTTTTGGGCTTTCTTCGACTAAATCAATGCCTATGGCTACGGAGTGGGGAACTTCTTGACGGGTTAATAATAATATTTGTTCTCGAATTAATTCACCCATGATAAACCGTTCTGGTTGGTCTGTAACTAAATCGGGTGGATAGTAAAATGGTCCTGGTTGGAGATGACTAATTAATAAATCTTGGAGTTGCGATAATTCCGCTCCAGTTTTAGCAGAAAATTTCACACTTTGCCATTGATAGCTATTAGCTAATTGAATATAACTATCATCTATTTTTTGAGCATCTTCTGGTTGTTCATCAATTTTATTAATCCCCAGAATTACAGGTGTTTGACTATTAATTAGTAGTTCTGCCACATAGCGATCGCCTGGACCACAAGCAACAGTGCCATCAACTACAAATAATATCACATCTACCGATTCAATGGCAATTTTCGCATTTTTTACCAGCACTTCTCCCAATTGATGATGGGGTTTGTGAATACCCGGTGTATCTACAAAAATTAACTGGGCTGTTTCTGTAGTTACAATCCCCTTTAACCGATTGCGAGTAGTTTGGGATACTGGGGAAGTAATGGCTATTTTTTGTCCGACTAATTCATTCATTAAAGTGGATTTACCCACATTAGTCCGGCCGATAATGCCAATAAAACCTGATTTAAACCCATCCGGTGCTTGAGGAATCATTACCCCACCGAAATCAGTAAAAATATTATTATCAATATTAGAGACTTGTGATTCTACTTGCATTGTTTACAGTTATGATTAATAGATTATTTTGACTTTGATGGAAATTTTCTTTGAGACTAAGCACCAAGATAAGTAGGTCGGCGTTAAAAAATCAATCTATGTAACGAAATATAAATTAACGAATACCTTATAAATAGGGTGTTTCACGGTTTTTACAAAACTAAACATATATCGATTTTATTGGGCCGACTTACTTACATTAATTATTGCATATTTATGGAAATGATAAAAATTGTCTTCCCTAGCATAAATCGCAAACCATAATTATATTAAGTACAGTATCTTTATCTAGCTCACTGACTATGACCATAGCCTCAACCGCAGTAAATCCTTATTTAGCAGGCAATTTTGCCCCCATAAACACAGAAGTCAGCACTGACAACTTGGAAGTTATCGGAGAAATCCCTCCAGAATTATCAGGGATGTTTGTCCGCAATGGACCGAACCCACAATGGAGTCCCATTGGTCAATATCACTGGTTTGATGGCGATGGAATGTTACATGGTGTACAAATCAACGACGGTAAAGCCACTTATCACAATCGCTATGTGAGAACTAGGGGCTGGAATATTGAACATGAAGCTGGTAAAGCTGTGTGGAGTGGACTTTTAGAACCACCGCAAATGGACAACCCCCACGGACCGGGGAAAAATACCGCTAATACAGCCCTCGTATGGCACAATCAACAGCTTTTAGCATTATGGGAAGGAGGTGCGCCTCATCACATCAACACTGCTGACTTAGCAACTATTGGGGAACATACCTATAATGGTAAACTAATTTCCGCCTTTACCGCCCATCCCAAGGTAGATCCAGTTACGGGGGAAATGATGTTTTTTGGTTACGGTTTTAGACCACCTTATCTACAATATGGCGTAGTTTCCGCCCAAGGTGAGTTATTACGAACAGTACCCATAGAAATACCCACAGCGGTAATGATGCACGATTTCGCCATTACGGAAAATTATACCATTTTCATGGATTTACCTCTGACATTTAGTGCGGAACGAATGATGCGGGGAGAAGCGATGATGATGTTTGAGAGCGATCGCCCCAGTCGGTTTGGTATAATGCCTCGTCATGGTGACAACAGCAATATTCGCTGGTTTGAATGTCCTCCCTGCTATGTCTTCCACACCCTCAACGCTTATGAAGCGGGAGACGAAGTGATTCTTATCGCTTGTCGCATGAATTCCACTAATGTCCTGATTTCCCAGGATACACACCGTGACAAAAAAGGAGACATTCCTTTTTTACACCGTTGGCGTTTTAACCTTAGCACAGGTGCAGTCACAGAAGAACAACTAGATGATGTACCGGGAGAATTTCCCCGTGTCAATGAAAACCTGTTGGGGAGAAAAACCCAATATGGCTATGTGGGAAAAATGGCAAATAATCCAAATCCCTTATTTGGTGGTGTAATCAAATACGATTTTGAAAATGCTACATCCCAAACCCATGAATTTGGCAAAAATCGTTATGGGGGAGAAGCAGTATTTGCACCAGATCCTAATTCCACAGTAGAAGACAAAGGATGGCTGGTAACATTTATTTATGATGAAAATTCCCAAACATCAGAACTCGTAGTTATCAACGCGCAAGATATCACCAGCGAACCGATAGCGCGGGTAATGATTCCTCAACGTGTACCCTATGGATTCCACGGTATTTGGATTTCCTAATTGAGTAGGTTGGGTTGACGTATGTTACCCAACATTGTCATTATCAATTCTTTTGTTGGGATGCGCTGTCGCTTACAGCGGTTTCCGCTCTTATGAGGTATAAAGTCGAATGATGAAACTCTTGTAGTGCGGGCATCTTGCCCGCTTGATATGTACCTCATAACACCGGGAAGTGCTGTAACCCAACCTACTTGGTAGGATTTTTCTCAACTAAATCAGCAAACTTTTTTAATATTTCCCAATACTTTTCTCCCGCAACAAAAGATAAATCATTATGGCTGGCTTTTTCTACCCAAAAAGAAAGTTTGGGAGATGATACAGCAGTAAATAATTTTTCTCCATGACTAAAAGGAATAATTTCGTCAGTTTTACCATGAATGATCAAAACTGGACATTTGACTTTTTTGATTTTGTCGAAATTAGTAAATTTATCAAAAAGTAGAAGTGGCACAGGAACAACTACCCGAAAAATAGAAGTAAAGCTACTTTCAACTATTAACCCACCTACAGGTTTTTTTGATGCTAAATCTACGGCTGAACCACCACCAATGGAACGCCCAAATACTATAATTTTTTGGGGAGGAACTTTTAAAGTTTGAGTTAAATAATTGTAAGCAGTATTAATGTCTTGATAAGCAGCTTTTTCTGTAGGAGTTCCTTCACTTGTTCCATAACCCCGATAATCATAAGCAAAGACACTAAAACCCAAATCTCGGATTTTTTCTAACCGTGATTTAATATATCCCAAATCTTCAGCATTACCATGAGCATAAAGAATAGTGTATTTAGCTTGAGGATTTCGTAAATAAATTGCCGAAATATTTTTATCATCTCCAGTTTTTATTTTGAGAATATCTTGATTATCTTGATAACTAGATGGTTGAGGCACAAAAATCATGCTGTCAGCACGAAAATAAACATAGACAGCAAAAAATGCGTAAATAAAAATTAGAGATTTTAACATTCGCTTCCAGGTTAAATCACCAATAAGTAGTTTTTTAAATTGCTGTTTATCCATATCTTATTTCTATTTCGCGCTCAGATGCAAAAGAAGGAAGACAGGAAAACTGCATTTAAACAAAAACTCCTGTCTTTAATCATCCTTAGATGATTTGTGTCCATTATCTCACGGAAAATGCCTCACTAAACCGTCGAGTAATTGGTTCAACAATGAATGTTAAAACCGATTTTTGCCGGGTAACAATTTCGGCGTTAGCAGCCATACCTGGATTAAATTCTACCTGTTGTCCGCGCACATTCAAAGAATGTTTACTTAACTTAATCCTTGTTGGAAAAACCAAACCTAATTCTTTATCAATTATGGCATTGGGACTGATTTGTAATACTTCACCTTCAACTACACCAAATTCCTGAAAGGGAAAAGTGGCGATTTTGACTTTTGCTTTCATTCCCTGATTAATAAAACCAATATCACGGTTAAGAACTTTTACTTCTAGGAGCATTTCTTCTCCTTCTGGTAAAATTGATAGTAGTTCTTCTCCAGATTGGACTGGACCTTTGGTAGCTTTAATTTTGTAAATTGTGCCGGCAACCGGAGCTTTGATAGTTTCTCCGTCTTTTTGTTGTCTAGCTTGTTCTAATTGACCAGCAACAGTAGTTAATTCTTCTTTGCGTTTGTTGATTTGGGTGAGAATTTCACTTTGACGTTCTGAGGTTAACCGGATATTTTGATTACGCGCTGTTTGATAAGCCTGTTCTGCTTGATTAATTTCTTGAAATTGAGCAGCCGCGTCTTTTTCTAAAGAAGCAATTTTATCTTTCGCTTCTGTTAAATTATTTTGATTTTTAGTAATTTCATCGGAATTTCTGATAATATCTGCATTGGCACGATTTAATCTTTCTTTAGCATCCAGATAATCAACTCTCGTTAAAGCCCCTGGTTCAACCAAGGTACGAAGATTTTCTTCTCGTTGTTGAGCAATAGATAAATTATTATCTAACATAGAACGGAGACTTTTGACATTCTCTAAGTTTTTTTGAACATTGGTAAAACTGACTTTAGCATTTGCCAAATTTTCTTGTAAGCGACTCAACCTAACTTTGGCTTGATTAAGTATTGATTGTTGTCGGTTGGCTTCTGCTGCTGCTGCTGCTTGTTTGGCTTTATAGTCTAATAACCGGGAGTTTAAAAGTTCATCTTGCAAAATTGTTCCCGCAGTTTTTCCTCCAGAACGTTCAGCTTGTAATCTTTGTAAATCATCCTCAATTAATTTACTAGATTTAGCTAGACGGTTAACATCAGTTTGTTGAAAATTGGGGTCACGTTGAATGAGAATTTGATCTTTAGTCACGCGATCGCCTTCTTTCACTTTCACTGCTAAAATAGAACCATTACCCAAAGCTGTCACTGGTCTAACTTGAGTGGAAGCAATTAATTCTCCTGTTGCTGTCGCTACTTCATCAATTTCTGAAAAATGCGCCCAGGAAATTGTCCCCAATATAATAAAACTAATTGTTCCCGCTAACAATCTTGTATAAAGCGGTGGTAATTCCTGTACAGCTTTGCCCAATTCATAGGATAATTGTTCTTCTGGTTTAGCAAATCTCTCTTTCGTTTGACGCGCTTGCACAGCATTTGCAGCTAGGGAAAATTTCATAATTTGTCGGTTTTGTTAGTTGTTTTTTTTATTGAGTGATCCCAATTTCATGTAAGCCTGATAAAACTAATTTCTCAAGGAAAAAAGGCTTAATCTGGTAATTTTGTGAAGCTGCATTAAGAATTAATATGAGCAATAACTAATTACTAAATGTTTAATATTAATCTATTTCAATATCAAATATTGTCATGTAAGTCACTACTTTATCCAGATCCCCGACTTCTTGAAGAAGTCGGGGATCTATTCTATACATAATAATTTTTAGAGAAATTATCTGTATTTCTTCCTACAGTTAGAAGCAATTTTATCTACAATATACGTTAATGAGCTAGTAGCTTACTGGCGAAGGAAGTAAAAATTAACTTTATGATTGATCACAGCGATACAATTGCATCTCGTCAAGAAGGCAAATTTCCAGGTGTGGGTGGACTTGATTTGTATTACCAAAGCTGGCATCCTGGAGGTGAAGTCAAAGGAATCTTAGCCATTGTCCATGGACTCGGAGGACACAGCGGACTTTACAAGACCATAGTTGAGCATTTGTTACCGAAAGAATATGCTATCTATGGTTTTGATTTACGTGGTCACGGACGTTCATCTGGTCAAAGAGGTTATATTAATACCTGGGCAGAATTTCGTAATGACTTGCAAAGTTTCCTCAATTTGATTCAACAACAACAACCAGGATGCCCAATTTTTCTATTGGGACATAGTATGGGGGGAGTGATTGCATTAGATTATACTCTTCATTATGTACAAAATAAATCTGAGTTGTCAGGTGTGATTGCTTTTGCACCCAGTATTGGTCAAGTAGGAGTACCGCTGAGTCGTGTAGTTTTAGGTAAGTTACTCTCCCAGGTGTGGCCGCGTTTTTCCTTGAATATTGGCTTGGATTTTAGCGCAGGTTCACGAGATCAGAAAATTTTAAATTCCTATACTCAAGATAAATTACGCCATACTCTCGCTACTGCTAGGTTATCTACAGAGTTTTTTACTACAGTAGATTGGATTCATACTCACGCTGAAAAATGGCAAATACCTCTATTAATTTTACATGGTGGTGCTGATAGAATCGCTTTACCAGCAGGAAGTGAAACTTTTTATCAAAATGTTACCTATCCAGACAAGTTAAGAATTGAGTACCCTGGAGGCTATCATGATTTACACTACGATATTAATTATGTTGAGGTAATCACTGATTTAGTTAATTGGATGGATAAACATTTACCTGCTGCGGTAGTACCATTAAAATCAATGAATAATCAATAATAGGCGGTAAATAATTTAAAATAGAGATGTTCCAAATAACGTCTCTATAAGAATTTCAAAAAATACACATTTATATTTCATAGATGTCTAATGGCTACGAATACGAAATAGATAAAAGCCAGCAAGTGTAAAAATGAAAATTGTAGTTGCAGAATAAACAATTACATCTTTCACTAAAAAGGAAATCCAATCTTTTCTCAATTCTTGTTTAAACTTGAGTTCTCGTAATTTACGCTCAAGCTCTATATCTTCTTTATCAGGTAATCTGGTATAAGGACTAATCTCCAAATCATCAATCAATTCTTCTGTAGCATTTGCATTTTGCCAATTATCTAATGGAGAATTAGAATCAGCCAAGACAATTGGCAAATTATCCTGATTTTGATTTTTGATCTCTTTTCTAATTACCTTTTTGACAATTTTGACGATTAAAGCTTCTAAATTTTTATCCGTCATATCTAGTAAAGTAAAATATTTTAATCATGAAGACTCAAAATAAATTAGTATTTTCTTCATTATCCAAAATACCGCCAAACCCTTTACAGGTATGACGGTGATTAGTTTACCTTTTATAGTTCCCCAATAATTTCTGGCTGATTTAATTCATCAGACATTTCGATAATTGCTCTGAGAACAGGCTTCATTATGGAATCTTCGTTATTTTCAAAATCTTCATAACGTCGCCGTTTAGCACGATTTGCAACTTGTACCGTAATGCGATAGCGATTTGATGCAGCACTAATTAATTCTTCTGCACGGTGCATGATTTGAGACTGAGTTGTCTCGAACTTAGAACGCTTAAGCATAATTGATAACTCTGGAGATTCTATCCCAGTTTACTCGGATTTTTCAATTTTAGAGATGGAAAGGAAAATGATCCTTGGGAAATTTGCCTAACTAAGAGAATCAAACTAAGAATTTGGCGCATTTGTTGAATTTGCTGTTTAAGTATTTGGTTCTCTAATCGGAGATTGCGAATTTTTTCTTTACCAATATAAATATTATCTGGTACTGTATGTAGGGCTGCATAACTAGCACGTTCATATTGATTAAATGTATCTGTTATAAATGCTAAAGTATCTTTTGCTTTTCGTAATTGTTGAGCTAGATAAAGGAGCATGAGGGAAATAAGGATATTAATCAGGACAACGATAGTTACCATTTTTATGTTGTTTGCCACTGATTTAATCAAAATTGTAGGTCTATTATATCAGCATTGTTACTTTTTATCTGGGGATCTCTTTTATTTTGAGGCATGACGCTGCTGAAAAAATCAAATAGGATTACTATAGAATTTTATAAATCATCCTTTGCCAATTTCTTCCATGACCGAAAACACAAAAGCAATAGTTATATTTGATATAGACGGGGTTATCCGTGACGTGAGCGGTTCATATCGTCGCGCTATCTCCGATACAGTAGAGTATTTCACTACCCAAGCCTATCGTCCCACACCTGTAGACATTGATCACCTCAAATCTGAAGGAATTTGGAATAACGATTGGGAAGCCTCCCAGGAATTAATTTACCGTCATTTTATCAGTCAAGGACAGCAGCGACAAGAAATACAATTAGATTATGCCAACATAGTTACTTATTTTCAAAGCCGTTATCGCGGTACAGATACCAAAAATTGGAATGGCTATATTTGTCATGAACCTTTATTAGCACAGCCGAGTTATTTTGAAGAGTTAACAAAATCTGGTATTGCTTGGGGTTTTTTTAGTGGTGCTACTCGTTTGAGTGCTAACTACATTTTAGAAAAACGTTTGGGTTTACAATCTCCTGTTTTAATTGCTATGGAAGACGCACCTGGTAAACCAGATCCGACTGGACTTTTTGCTACTATTAATATATTAGAAAATGGTAGTAATCAAAAACCAACAGTTGTATATGTAGGTGATACGGTAGCAGATATGCACACTGTGGAAAAAGCAAAAGCTGTAGATAATTCTCGGACTTGGTTAGGTGTAGGAGTTTTACCTCCCCATGTTCAGGAAACAGTAGAAGGATGTGAAGCTTATACACAGAACCTAATACAAGCTGGGGCAAAGATAGTGTTGAATAATGTCCAAGAATTAACAATTAGGACAATTTCTAAATTAGAATTGTGATCTCATTAAATGAGATTTTTTTCATTAACTACCCGATATTCATGTAATTTGTAATCATAGGAAATTCATCAAAATGTCTAATTTAAAACTACCTGATGGACCAAAAACCCACCCTTGGATACAGACATATCAATGGTTAAAAGATCCTTTGGGATATATGGAAGAATGTGCTAAAAACTATGGTGATATTTTTACTTTGAGAGTTGGTCCAGTTTTCACTCCGCAGATATTTATTAGCAACCCCCAAGGGATTCAACAAATTTTCACCACAGATACCAAACAGTTAGATTCCGGTGAACCAGCAGGAGTTCAAGCCCCTTTATTGGGAAGACAATCTTTATTAGCATTAGAAGGGAAACCTCATCAACGTCAACGTAAATTATTAACTCCTCCTTTACATGGAGAAAGAATGTTGGCTTATGGTGATTTAATTAGCGAAATTACTCAGCAAGTTACTAATAAATGGCAAATTGGACAAACATTTAATATCCTTTATTCTATGCAAGAAATCTCTTTTGAAGTGATTTTAAAAGCTGTATTTGGTTTACAGAATGGCTCACATTATGAGCAATTGAAGACATTATTATTAAAGATTCTCAATCCTAAACAACCTTTTTTGCGAGCCATGATGTTAGTTTTTCCATTCTTGCAAAAGGATCTAGGTGCGTGGAGTCCTTGGCACAAATTCTTACAGTTAAAAGCTGAAATTGACGAAGTTATCTATGCGGAAATTAAGGAACGTCAAGAAAAACCCGATTCATCTCGCAGTGATATATTATCTTTGATGATGGCTGCTAGAGATGAAAATGGTCAACCTATGAGTGATGTTGAATTACGAGATGAATTGATTACTTTATTGATAGCTGGTCATGAAACTACTGCAACTTCTTTAACATGGGCGCTTTATTGGATTAATCATGTCCCACAGGTACGAGCAAAATTATTGCAAGAATTGGATAATTTAGGTGAAAATCCAGATGCGAATGAGATTTTTAAATTACCCTATTTAAATGCTGTTTGTTCAGAAACATTGCGAATATATCCGGTGGCCATGTTGGCTTTAAATAGATTGGTAAAATCACCCTTTGAGTTGATGGGTTATAATTTAGAAGCAGGAACTATTGTTATTCCTTGTATTTATCTCACTCATCATCGAGAAGATTTATATCCTGATTCTCAACAGTTTAAACCAGAGCGTTTTTTAGAACGGCAATTTTCTCCTACTGAGTTTGTACCTTTTGGTGGTGGAAATCGTCGCTGTATTGGCATGGCTTTTGCTTTATTTGAAATGAAACTTGTCTTGGCAAATGTGCTATCTAATTGGAATCTAGAATTGGCTGATACTCAACCAGTACAACCGGCACGGAAGGGGGCTTTATTGGGTCCATGTGGGGGTGTGAAAATGATTGTGAAGGGGAAAAGAGAGAAAAATCAGCCTATTTTGCAAAAAGCGCGTTAGTTCAGGGTAGAGTTTTTTAGTAAAATAACCTGTTGTTAGGGAAGCATTTACCATGAAAGACGTTTTAAGTTTGACATACGAAATTATAGAAGGAAATGGTTATGTTCTCATTCCTGATGTGTTAAGCCCAACGCAGGCAGAAGAAGCTAGATCAATGGTACTTACTGACTTGGATTAGAATTCAAGTCAGCTTTGTTTGAAGATATTCAAAGAATTAGGGCAGATACTTGGAATTAGATCAAGATTCCTTTATTGTCGCTAAAACAGGCTTACCAGTAGATACAGCCTGTTCGACAATATCAATTGCTCGCTTTGTTCCCCCTGATTTCTGAATTGCTGCTTGCAACCTAGCAGCATTCTTTTGATAAGAATCTTCCGTCAACACCTTTTTAATAGCAGTCCGCAAATTATTAACATTAACTTTCTTCACAGGAATAGCTTCCCCACATCCTGACCAAACTATCCGCGAAGCTACTCCTGGTTGGTCATTAGCAATGGGAATAGCTACCATTGGTACACCATTCGTTAAACATTCCAATGTGGTATTCATTCCTGCATGAGTAATAGTTAAATCTGCTTTTTCTAATAATTGTAATTGTGGTGCATAACGAACCACTAAAGGATTTCCTGCTATTCCTTCGAGAACTTCAGGATTAGCCGAACCACCCAAAGAAATTACTAATTGTGCATCTAACTCTTGACAAGCTGCGGCAATATTCTGGAAAACTGGTAACAACCGATTTTGTAAAGTTCCCATTGAAGCATAAATTAAGGGTTGTCCTGTTAATTTATCAAAGGGAAAATCAGCAACTTCCCTACCAGTTGCACTATGATATGGTCCGGTAAAATGAAAGCAATTAGGTAAATTTTGTCGAGGAAATTCTAATTCAGCAGGTTGTTGACTAATTTGAGCTAGTTGAGAATAACGTTGATTTGGGTCAAAGTATGCAGGTAAATTTTTATCTCGACGATAGCTTTCTATTAATTCTGTGATAGGTCGAGTAGCCCGATTTAATAATTTATAACCTAATTTATTACGCAGTTTTGCCCACAAAGCTGGACTATAAGACCAATTTGTCATGAAGGGGGGAACACTTGGCTCTCGATTTAAAACTACAGCACTACAAACAGTAATAAAGGGAAGACCAGAAACATCTGCAATAGTCCCTCCATAGGACATAGTTTGATCTATTAATAGTGCTTCTATACCTGCGTCTTTGATAGCTGTTGGGGCATCCCTGAAGGTAACATTAGTAATATCTCTAAAAATAGAGATGGTATATTTTAGTGCTTTCTGTCCGCTTAATTCTCCTAATTTATCAAAAGATGCTTTTGCTGAACCCAGGGGACATTCAGATTCACCAATAACTTGAAATTCTAAACCGGCTGCTTGTGCTTTGGATTGGGCATCAGGAATACCAATTAAGGTAACACGATGTCCACGCTGTTGTAGTTCTTTTCCCAGAGGTAGTATTGTGTTCCAATGTCCAGTTGAGGCGGGACACATTAAGCCATAATGAGTCATAATCGTGTTTTCTCCTTATTTATAATGATATATACCAGAAAACTGCCCCATAGATTCAACGCAGATCACTGTAGTAGGTTTGGATCTATGTTTAAAATACTTTATTAGTGTAATATTATTGCGTCAGACTTTCACCGAGGTCAGCACCAAAGCAATTATGATTAAATCTTGGATGATAATTGGTAGTATAGCATTCTTAGTAGGCTTCGCTGGTAACTGGATTACACCAAATCAGAGTCAATGGTTTAGACAATTACAAAGACCTAAATGGTTAACCTTTGAATCAGCAATTCCCCTGATTTGGACTATAATTTTTATCTGTGGTGCTTGGTCAGCTTACATCATTTGGGAACACAGCCCAAATACTGATATAACCCGTTTAATGATGGGTTTGTACCTACTACTAGAGATATTTACTATAGCTTACAGCCCTGTAATGTTACGTTTTCGCAGTCTCATCGCTGGTACAATCCTCGGTGGTACAGGATTACTCATTTGTCTGTTAATCACACTTGCAGTCTTATCAGTATCCATCTGGGCAGCATTACTATTATTGCCCTATTTACTTTGGAGTCCCATAGGTACATACACCACATGGCAAATGAGTCGTCTTAATCCCCAAGATGCTTAAGCATAAAAGTTGAAAGTCTCTTTGTGTTTGACTTTCAACTTTTGATAATAGATTATATTCTATTCTTTGCTCTTTCTTCCTTTGCGTCTTTGCTCCTTAGCGTCTTTGCGCGAAACAAAATCAAGATTTATTACAAAACAGAAGATTTATTTTCTGTCGTCTGAATGAAAGTTTGAAAATTCCCATTGGGTGTCCATTGAATTGCACCATCTTTGCCAGTCGAGAAAAGTTTTGTTTCTCCTTTACTCAAAGAAGATAATACTTTACTATCTAGATTATTAGCAGGAGCAATCGCTATTTGTGGTTTGAGTGCTAAAACTAAATCCTGTAAAGATTCTGATGGACACCACAACACCTGGGGAGAAGATAAATCCCCACTCTTAATCAATTCTGCAATTTGTTGAGACTTAATATTTCCTACCAATAACCAATTCTGATTAAAAATTTGTAACTTTAAAATCGGTACTTGATCATTAATTAATTGTGCTGTAATTGTCGGATTATTTATAGATTGACCAACTGCTAAATTTTGATAGATTCCTTGCTGTTTTTGCAGTTCCTTTTGTAGTAATTGAGTTGCAATATTGTCTGCTAACTTAGGAGTATATTCATATAAATTCTTAATTGGTAAACTTTGCATAATTTCCAACCAAGCATCATTGGTATAACCAGGAAACTTACTAGCGATCGCCCAATTAATTTGATTTATTCCTTGCTGCCTTAAAAATGGTAAAATAGTAAATCTACCAGTCCCTTCATTCCCCCCATTAATGACCGTAATATTCCCCCGATCTTGAATTACTAAAACAGGTTCATTTTTAGTATCTAACAAAGTAATTCTCACCAAATTATTAGCAGAATGCCAACTAGGAACAAGTATCAAACCAACTGCAATTAAACCTGAAAACCACCAACGTTTTTGCCACCATTTAACTAACCAAACTAAAATAATTAAAAGATAGATAGTCAACATTTGCCAAATTGATATACTACCAACTGGTATCTGGCTTCCTGGTAAATTATCGAAAAATTCCACCATTTGAATTAACCAATGGGTAGGATAATATAAAAAACTGGCTAAAGTGCCACCTAACTCTGGTGAAATTAAACTTACCAAACCGCTAATCATTCCCCCAATACTAATCACAGAAATAAATGGTGTCGTCAAAATATTGAGAGGCACACTATAAACTATAATCACACAAGCAAAATCCAGCAATCGAGGTAAAGTCCAAATTGTAGCTGCTAAAGGTACAGAAATTAAAGAAGCGATCGCAGGAGGTAGCCAATCTAAACGTTGAGTAATAGATGATGCAGTGACAACCAATCCCAAAGTCGCTAAAAAACTCAATTGAAAACCTAAATTCCAAATCCACAAAGGATTAAACAACAATAATAAAGTAGCCGCTATTAACAAAGACCCCAACTGCTTAACATTTCTTTCCAAAGCCAAACCCAGCAAAGCCGCAAAACCCATAATTTCCGCTCTTAACACCGCAGGTTCAAAACCTACTAAAAACAAAAACACAATTAAACTCAAGCCACCCAGGGTAATCTGCGTCGCTTTATTTGTACGTCTTGTTAGCTGTAAAACTACACCTAAAATTAGAGAAGTTTGAAACCCAGATGCAGCTAAAGCAGGAGCTAAACCTGTCCTGACAAATAAATCCCGGATATCATAAGGTAAATCAACGGCTTTACTACCTAAAACCATTGCACTGACAAGGGGACCTTCAGGAACACCTAATAAACGAGCTTGCGATCGCCCAATTTTCTCACGAACTTGCCACCATCCCCAAGGACGTTCATCATCAAGAATATTAATCTGTCTACCAATTAAACCCGCAAAAGTCCTCTCCTGCCGCAGATACTTCTGAAAATCAAAACCACCAGGATTGGAAGCCGCTGTAGGTTTATACAAAAATCCAGTCACCGCAACTTGTTGTCCGGGATATAAACCAGTAGATTGCAGTATCGGTACAGTCACATATAACCTACCCGTCACCCCCTTGCTACTCCCTAGAGATCCTGTAACACTCTTAACTTCATCCAACTGAGTCACTGCTAACCAAAATTGTCCCCGTTGACTACGAGTTATCCGGGGATTACTATCCACCAAACCGCGTACAATTACCAATTGTTCAAGATTACTATTATCCCCAGCCGCAAATTGACTAATATCTTTGATTCCCGGTTGAGGGACTCGGAATTGAAAATAAACAGTAGCCAATAAACCCACAACACCAGCTATTAACCATATTCTAGGATGGGGAGTACCTGCCCAGTTATTAACTACTGTTTTCTGTTTCGTAACGGCATTTTCTTTTTTGAGAGCAAATTGCCGCAAATTAGTATATATTCGGCGAAACAAAACCGCTCCCACCACACCCAATAGCAAAATCCATATACCGCCCCAGGGAATTGCGGTAAATAGCAAACCCAAAATATAACTAAGACAGATAATTATTCCACTCGTCTGCATCATAAATCAAAATAATTGCCAAAGCGCCCAAACCAGAAAATATAGCATCAATATTTAACTTGCTTTGGAAAGATATAATTTATCTTTGGTGACTTTGGCAATAATAACATCACAAAGAAATGCCTAAATTTAACCCTAATACAGCATGAACAAACATAATCAAAAGAGTTGTAGACCCTAAATAAGCATGAACTGCACGCAAACCAGCTTTATTTCCAAAAAATCCACTTAGAGAAATTACACCATTAATTAACAACAGTATTAGTACCAGTGAACCCGTCCAAAAATGAGGACTTTCAAACAGTGGTTTTTGCTGCATCACTAAAGATAAAATCCCACCAGTATATCCACCTGCCAAAAATACAAACAACCAAGGAGCTAATTGACGATGAGCATTACGGCTTTGAATAGCTGCATCCTTATCCTTCCCCTCCAGCAACTTTCCGCGCCAACCCGTCACCCCCACAAAAGTCCCTACCACAAAAATCACAATTCCCATCATCGCTGGATGTCCCCAATGCACAATCGCTTCAGGGACACCGAAGGAACGAAACCAAGCTGCAATCGGTTCTAATAATTGACTCAATTTATCTGCCATTTTCTTTACCTTTCTTAAACTTAACCAAGTTTAACTTATTTATTGCTTAAGTAATTTAACTAGCTTTTAATCATACTCTAATTCCTTAATATGATTGCGGCAAAAGCAAACAACACATAATTTCAGGTATAGCAGTCATCATAACGATTAGGATATGGATTACCTTCTATGCGGGAATTACACCCTATATTTTGTCCTAACTACCTTGTCCGTTGCCGTAACCCTTTTTTGTCAATTTAGGGAGGAAAAAATAATTCCCTAATTTTGAAATCCAGCTTTGTTAAAGGTTTCAATATTTTATTTATAATGATTTTTTGTTAAAACTACCCAATTAAAAATTAAAAATCACTAAAGTTAAGATTAACTATAGGTTTTTGATAACCGATATTTTTATTTTCTATAAAATCTACAAAATCTACAATAAAATTGTCACAAGTATAATTTTTAGCATTACCCGGAATACGAATTTGATATGAAGATTCAGTCCATCCTGTATAATGTTCTTCACGAATAGGAGTAGGTTCATTCCAATATATAAATTTATGCTTTGCAAGCAATCTAATTTCTCCATCAATATCACTGTATCTACAGATTCTTTTCAGTCTATCTCCATTAAAGCGATAAAAGAATTTACTACTTGATGTGTCTAAAGAATTTTCATCCCTCCTTTCAAGAAGAAAAGCGTAAAATTCTCGTGTTATACGAGGTAGCTTTGCAAGTTCTTTTGATAAAAAGTAAAATGCCTGTGTTATGTCATAAATTGAGTAATAATCATCTGCTTCTAATCCTTCATTTTTCAATTTAGTTATGTGATATTCATGATAAACTTTAAGTGCATTTTCATGAAATTTCGGTTTTGCGATTGGCTCAATATAGTTTTTGATACTTGTAGAAAATTCACCTTCTTTATTTGGTATCTCTAACTCTATTTTTACCTTGACAATTTCTTTCTTTATATACTGATGAATAGATTGTAAAGTATCAAGATCGAGGATAATTGCTTCTTGGCAAATCTTATTTATATCCCAAATATTTTCTTTCTTAAAATTGAATTTATTCCAGAGTTCTTCGTTTGGTGTGTATTTTGTTTGCTTGTAGCCAATTATTAATATAGTAATTTCACTGTATGCCATTCTGTCTTCATCTAAAATAGTCTCCAGAGTATTATTAATCTTAGTCGATGTTTTTTCCGATGTAATTTGAAATGCCCTCCTTTTTAAAGGATCACCTAAATCTAAACCAGGTGCATTGCTTCTTTCATTATTGAGATTTTCTAAGTGTAAATCAAGTAATCTATTCAATATTTCTTTAAAGAAATCCTCAAGATATTTATTTAGGTCTGTTAAGTTTAACTTGCATCTGTTATCAACTTGGTGAGCAATATTTGCTAGTTCATCTATTATTTCACCTATAAAATAACCTCTAGTAATCACGTAGTTCTCCTAATTTTTTACAAAGTCAATCAATTCTAACTAAAGCGTCCATTATTATAAACATTACCATGCTATAGCAGGTGACAGTGCTGAAAGTCTTTTATTTTCTAGGTTGTAGCATTTGTTTATGTCCTAACCGCTTTATCCATTGCTATATAGGACTTGCTGAAAGAAAGTAAAAGCATTGATAAATAAAGGTTTACAGGATTTTACAAGCAAAAAAATGCAAGATTATTAACAATATATGTTTAAAACCCTTGCATTTTAACTAAAAATAACTGCGTAAATTCGAGGGCTAATTGCTCACCTCTTCTCTTCCTTCTTCCTTCGTGTTCTTCGCTCCTTCGTGGTTCATTAGCTCCTGATTCGATGACTCCTAACCTTTACGAAAAGACTTTTATGGATTACGCCACGCTACGCTATCGGCAAGCTATGTATATACGTTACCAGCTTTGAAGCCTGGTAACGCTAAATCAGATTTCTATTTCGTACCAACAGTAGCTGTCAGCAATGGAAAACCCAATTTTTCTCTTTGCTCAACATATAAATGAGCTACTTTCTTAGCCAAATGCCGAATCCTAGTAATATAACGAGTGCGTTCCGTCACCGAAATTACCCCTCTAGCATCAAGCAAATTAAAAGCATGAGAACACTTAATCACATAGTCCAAACTAGGTAAAACCAATCCTCTTTCCGTTAACTGACTAGCCTCCTGCTCATATAAACCAAACAAAGTCAGCAACATCTCAGGATTCGACGCTTCAAAATTATAAGTACACTGTTCAATCTCACCCTGAAGATGAACATCACCATAAGTAATGTTATCCGTCCACTGAATCTTAGTAATAGCCTCAACCTGCTGGAGATACATCACCAATCGCTCCAACCCATAAGTAATCTCAATAGATACAGGACGGCAATCAATACCGCCACATTGCTGGAAATAGGTAAATTGAGTAATTTCCATCCCATCTAACCATACTTCCCAGCCAGTACCCCAAGCCCCCACCGTCGCATCTTCCCAATTATCCTCCACAAACCGAATATCGTGGTCTTCAGGACGAATCCCTAATGCCCGTAAAGAATCCAGATAAATTTCCTGAATATCATCCGGTGAAGGCTTAATCAAAACCTGATATTGATAATAATGCTGAAACCGATTCGGATTTTCGCCATAACGTCCATCAGTAGGACGACGACAAGGTTCAACATAAGCCACAGCCCAAGGTTCAGGACCCAAAGCCCTCAAAAAAGTATGAGGATTCTTAGTACCCGCGCCCTTCTCCATATCATAGGGCTGGGCAATCAAGCAGCCACGCTGTCCCCAAAACTGATGCAATACCGCTATTACCGACTGAAAATTCACTATCTACTCTTCCTTGAGTCAACAATTCCTAACCCATTGTGGACTAAACCCAGCATAGTGAGCAGTTTTCAGGCGAATAAAAAACAAATTCCAAAATAGTTTGAAAAAGTAGTTGACAAACCAAAGCAGGTTCGATATATTAAATAAGTGCCTGAAGCGAAGCGAGAAAAACGCCACGCCAAAGTCGCACCGAACCTTGAAAATATTATAGTTTGAAAGCCAGAATACAACAAGTACCCTGCGTCAGAAAAAGAAAATAACCTGACCGTGGTTGTAAAAACGGTTGAAAGAGCTACAGACGAACCAAAATGGAGAGTTTGATCCTGGCTCAGGATGAACGCTGGCGGTATGCTTAACACATGCAAGTCGAACGGTCTCTTCGGAGATAGTGGCGGACGGGTGAGTAACGCGTAAGAATCTACCTTCAGGTCGAGGACAACCACTGGAAACGGTGGCTAATACTGGATGTGCCGAGAGGTAAAAGGCTTGCTGCCTGAAGAAGAGCTTGCGTCTGATTAGCTAGTTGGTGGGGTAAAGGCTCACCAAGGCGACGATCAGTAGCTGGTCTGAGAGGATGATCAGCCACACTGGGACTGAGACACGGCCCAGACTCCTACGGGAGGCAGCAGTGGGGAATTTTCCGCAATGGGCGAAAGCCTGACGGAGCAATACCGCGTGAGGGAGGAAGGCTCTTGGGTTGTAAACCTCTTTTCTCAGGGAAGAAAAAAATGACGGTACCTGAGGAATAAGCATCGGCTAACTCCGTGCCAGCAGCCGCGGTAATACGGAGGATGCAAGCGTTATCCGGAATGATTGGGCGTAAAGGGTCCGCAGGTGGCATTGTTTGTCTGCTGTTAAAGAGTCTGGCTCAACCAGATCAAAGCAGTGGAAACTACAAAGCTAGAGTATGGTCGGGGCAGAGGGAATTCCTGGTGTAGCGGTGAAATGCGTAGATATCAGGAAGAACACCGGTGGCGAAGGCGCTCTGCTAGGCCAAAACTGACACTGAGGGACGAAAGCTAGGGGAGCGAATGGGATTAGATACCCCAGTAGTCCTAGCCGTAAACGATGGATACTAGGCGTAGCTCGTATCGACCCGAGCTGTGCCGTAGCTAACGCGTTAAGTATCCCGCCTGGGGAGTACGCAGGCAACTGTGAAACTCAAAGGAATTGACGGGGGCCCGCACAAGCGGTGGAGTATGTGGTTTAATTCGATGCAACGCGAAGAACCTTACCAAGACTTGACATGTCACGAATTCTGTTGAAAGATAGAAGTGCCTTAGGGAGCGTGAACACAGGTGGTGCATGGCTGTCGTCAGCTCGTGTCGTGAGATGTTGGGTTAAGTCCCGCAACGAGCGCAACCCTCGTTTTTAGTTGCCAGCATTAAGTTGGGCACTCTAGAGAGACTGCCGGTGACAAACCGGAGGAAGGTGGGGATGACGTCAAGTCAGCATGCCCCTTACGTCTTGGGCTACACACGTACTACAATGCTCCGGACAAAGGGCAGCTACACAGCGATGTGATGCGAATCTCATAAACCGGAGCTCAGTTCAGATCGAAGGCTGCAACTCGCCTTCGTGAAGGAGGAATCGCTAGTAATTGCAGGTCAGCATACTGCAGTGAATTCGTTCCCGGGCCTTGTACACACCGCCCGTCACACCATGGAAGTTGGTCACGCCCGAAGTCGTTACCCCAACCGTTTGGAGGGGGATGCCTAAGGTAGGACTGATGACTGGGGTGAAGTCGTAACAAGGTAGCCGTACCGGAAGGTGTGGCTGGATCACCTCCTTTTAGGGAGACCTAATCCATTTAGAAATCGAAGGTAATGAAAATTATCAACAGAAACTAAATTGGTCTAACCTAGGTCGGTCGCAGACTTGAAGTAAAGCTTTCAAACTATGATTTGGTTCGATAAGGGCTATTAGCTCAGGTGGTTAGAGCGCACCCCTGATAAGGGTGAGGTCCCTGGTTCGAGTCCAGGATGGCCCACCTGAAGGAAGTCAAAAATCAAAAGTCAAAAGTCAAAAGTAAATATTTTTGAAACATGACTAGAAATTTTGAGTTCTTTTTGGGGGTTTAGCTCAGTTGGTAGAGCGCCTGCTTTGCAAGCAGGATGTCAGCGGTTCGAGTCCGCTAACCTCCACATTTGGAAAAAAGACAGCAACTGAAACTATTGATGATAGTTTTTGACTGCTGGGTTAAATTCCAGCCAGAACCTTGAAAACTGCATAAGAGAACGAGAAAAAGCACCGCAGACACAGACATGAAAGTGTTCCGTGAATGCAAAAAACCAAAGAAAAGTGGTCAAGCTAATAAGGGCTAATGGTGGATACCTAGGCACACAGAGGCGATGAAGGACGTGGTTACCGACGAAATGTTCCGGGGAGTTGGAAGCAAACTTTGAGCCGGAAATGTCCGAATGGGGCAACCCTATGTACTACCTGTTGAATATATAGACAGGAAAGAGCCAACCCAGCGAACTGAAACATCTTAGTAGCTGGAGGAAGAGAAATCAAACTAGAGATTCCCTCAGTAGTGGTGAGCGAAAGGGGAAGAGCCTAAACCAGAGGATTTATCTTCTGGGGTCGTGGGACAGCGATATCGAATCTAGAGATTAGACGAAACAGCTAAATACTGTACCAGAGGGGGTGAAAGTCCCGTAGTTGAAAGTCAAAGGATAGTAGCTGAATCCCGAGTAGCATGGAGCACGAGGAATTCCATGTGAATCAGCGAGGACCACCTCGTAAGGCTAAATACTACTGTGTGACCGATAGTGAACAAGTACCGCGAGGGAAAGGTGAAAAGAACCCCGGAAGGGGAGTGAAATAGAACATGAAACCATAAGCTTACAAGCAGTGGGAGTCCGATTTAACGGATGACCGCGTGCCTGTTGAAGAATGAGCCGGCGACTTATAGGCACTGGTAGGTTAAAGCGAGAATGCTGGAGCCAAAGGGAAACCGAGTCTGAACAGGGCGATAAATCAGTGTTTATAGACCCGAACCCTGGTGATCTAACCATGTCCAGGATGAAGCTTGGGTAACACCAAGTGGAGGTCCGAACCGACTGATGTTGAAAAATCAGCGGATGAGGTGTGGTTAGGGGTGAAATACCAATCGAACCAGGAGCTAGCTGGTTCTCCCCGAAATGTGTTGAGGCGCAGCGGTAATGGTTAAATTTGGGGGGTAAAGCACTGTTTCGGTGCGGGCTGGGAGACCGGTACCAAATCGAGACAAACTCAGAATACCCAGAAGAAGACATTGCCAGTGAGACAGTGGGGGATAAGCTTCATTGTCAAGAGGGAAACAGCCCAGACCACCAGCTAAGGTCCCCAAATCATCGCTAAGTGATAAAGGAGGTGAGATTGCCTAGACAACTAGGAGGTTTGCCTAGAAGCAGCCACCCTTGAAAGAGTGCGTAATAGCTCACTAGTCAAGCGATCTTGCGCCGAAAATGAACGGGGCTAAGCGGTGTACCGAAGCTGTGGGATTGATATTAAATTATTAATCGGTAGGGGAGCGTTCCGTCGTAGGTTGAAGCAGTAGCGGCAAGCAGCTGTGGACGAAACGGAAGTGAGAATGTCGGCTTGAGTAGCGCAAATGTATGTGAGAATCATACACCCCGAAACCCTAAGGGTTCCAGAGCCAGGTTCGTCCACTCTGGGTTAGTCGGGACCTAAGGCGAGGCCGAAGGGCGTAGTCGATGGACAAAGTGTCAATAGTCACTTACTGTTCTGTGGGAGCATAGAGAGGGACGCATCAAAGATAGCCATACCCTGATTGGTTTGGGAGGAGTTTACGAACTCCGAGTGGTGAAGGATAGTGCCAAGAAAAGCTCGCTATGTGATGAAGATAGAACACCCGTACCCGAAACCGACACAGGTAGGGAGGTTGAGAATACCAAGGGGCGCGAGATAACTCTCTCTAAGGAACTCGGCAAAATGGCCCCGTAACTTCGGGAGAAGGGGTGCCCACCTCAGACGTGGGTCGCAGTGAAGAGATCCAGGCGACTGTTTACCAAAAACACAGGTCTCCGCCAACTCGTAAGAGGACGTATGGGGGCTGACGCCTGCCCAGTGCCGGAAGGTTAAGGAAGCTGGTCAGCGAAAGTAAAGCTGGCGACTGAAGCCCCGGTGAACGGCGGCCGTAACTATAACGGTCCTAAGGTAGCGAAATTCCTTGTCGGGTAAGTTCCGACCCGCACGAAAGGCGTAACGATCTGGATGGTGTCTCAGAGAGAGACTCGGCGAAATAGGAATGTCTGTGAAGATACGGACTGCCTGCACCTGGACAGAAAGACCCTATGAAGCTTTACTGTAGCCTGGAATTGTGTTCGGGCTTCGCTTGCGCAGGATAGGTGGGAAGCGGTGAACTATTCCTTTTGGGGAATAGGGAGCTAACGGTGAGATACCACTCTGGCGAAGCTAGAATTCTAACCCACGACCGTCAGCCGGTTGGGGAACAGTTTCAGGTGGGCAGTTTGACTGGGGCGGTCGCCTCCTAAAAAGTAACGGAGGCGCGCAAAGGTTCCCTCAGCACGCTTGGAAACCGTGCGACGAGTGTAAAAGCAAAAGGGAGCTTGACTGCAAGACTGACAAGTCGAGCAGGTACGAAAGTAGGCTTTAGTGATCCGACGGCGCAGAGTGGAATGGCCGTCGCTCAACGGATAAAAGTTACTCTAGGGATAACAGGCTGATCTCCCCCAAGAGTCCACATCGACGGGGAGGTTTGGCACCTCGATGTCGGCTCATCGCAACCTGGGGCGGAAGTACGTCCCAAGGGTTGGGCTGTTCGCCCATTAAAGCGGTACGTGAGCTGGGTTCAGAACGTCGTGAGACAGTTCGGTCCATATCCGGTGCAGGCGCAAGAGTATTGAGAGGAGTCCTCCTTAGTACGAGAGGACCGGGAGGAACGCACCGCTGGTGTACCAGTTATTGTACCAACAGTAAACGCTGGGTAGCCAAGTGCGGAGAGGATAACCGCTGAAAGCATCTAAGTGGGAAGCCCACCTCAAGATGAGTACTCTCACTACAATTTGTAGGTAAGGTCACGGGCAGAACACCCGTTAATAGGCTCTAAGTGGAAGTGCAGTAATGTATGAAGCTGAGGAGTACTAATAGACCGAGGGCTTGACCTCTATTCAATTAAAAATTGATAATTAAAAATTAAAAATGAAGGTTTTTGGTGGTTAATTATCACTGTTGATTCTCGTTCTTTTTGCAGTCTTCAGGGTTGTGAATACCCTAAGTTAAAAATCGGTAATTATTTTTTAATTCTGAATTTTTAATTTTTAATTGTTTCCTGGTGTCTATGGCGCGGTGGAACCACACTGATCCCTTCCCGAACTCAGAGGTGAAACGCTGCTGCGGCGACGATAGTTGAGGGGTAGCCCTCCGTGAAAATAGCTCGATGCCAGGTTTAATAATATATAAACAAACACTCTCATTACTTTGTTAATGAGGGTGTTTGTTTGTAACTGTTGCTATTTTGTTGGTAAGAATTTCTGAAGTGCGAAATGTGGGATATAATTCAATACTAAATCTTTAACCAGGATTAGGGCAAGTACCAATATTATTCAAACCCTTGGAAATGTCCGTTAGCGAAACACCTTCTAGTGGTGGTCCATATTGCTTCTGTAACAATGGAAACAAAGAGGGAGATACATGGCAAATTTCTCTACTTCCATTGATATACATGACTCTTCCTTCGTTGTTTGCTGGTGTATAAAGTCCTTGAGGCCATGTACAACCACCTTGAAAATTATAAGGAGTGAAAGGAGTATTTCCGTGACTAGGCACACCTTTCTTAATAAAAAGTTTTAACTGAACTGGACCAACAACATGACAGGTGAATTTTCTACTGTTACTCCAATAATAGTTGTGACCTTGATGTGCATAGATGCCATATGGGATATTTGGCGCTGGTTGAGCTACAGCTTGTAAACTTTCTGATATTTGTGCCAAGCAAACTGAGGCTGTAACTGTAGCACCAATAACAAATAAACTAACAATTTTGCGTTTTTTCATCATTTCTTTCTATCCTATTGTTGTATTCTTAATTCACTGTTTACTTTTATTTAAGTATCATTATCCCCAAAATCTAAGTCATCTGTCTATTGGAAAACATCGGATTTTATCGGGAGATTTATTGCAAAATTTTACGATTTTATACGTAAAATATCGGTAAAAATAGGATTATCTTTTGCTATAATTACTGAAACCTTTACCCTATATAGTTTTTATGAGTGTAGACGAAGTTGTAAAATTTGTTGATAAAATGGTATTTGAAAAAACGGGAAAACATCTAGATGATATCCAAACTGCTGTAGTTGAAGGTACATGGAAAAGACAAACTTATGATTATATTGCCAGAGAATATAATGTTTCTACAAGTCATGTAGGAGATGTAGGATCTGAATTATGGCAACTTTTATCGGAAATATTACATGAAGATATAAAAAAAACTAATTTTTGTTCTACTTTGGAAAGGATATATATTAAATCATCTCAAAATCCAAATATTTGTATTGGTAATAATTATTATTATAGTTCACAAACATTAAATCAACCTAATAAAGAAGATGATAAAAGTAATATAAATACAGAAAATAAATTATCTAGTTACGACTTAACTTTAGCTCCTGAAATTATAAATTTTTATCAACGTGTAACAGAGTTAGAAAAACTCTCTGATTGGATATTTAAGCAAAATACTCGTTTCATTTTAGTATCAGGATTATATGGAACTGGTAAAACTACTTTAGTTAAAAGATTTATTGATTTAAACTTACATAAATTTGCAGTCGTTATTTGGAGAAGTTTAAAATATCCTCAACCTTTAGAGTTACTTATTAGCGATTTATTGAATGTTTGTCAACAAGAACCTCAAGTAACTTTAGATAAACAATTAAAGCAATTATTTGATATTCTTACAGAGCAGAAATGTTTAATTATTCTTGATGATTTACAAAATATATTTATCCCTGGTAAATTTGCAGGACAATACAAATTTGAATATCAAGATTATCAAAACTTTTTTACTCTGATAACAGAGGTTAAACATCAAAGTCATTTAATTGTTATTAGTCAAGAACAATGTCCAGAAATGGAATGTTTAGATGATGAATTATGTCCGATTAAGTCTTTAGAACTATCTGGATTATATGATGTTGATATTCTCCAAAATAGAGGATTAAAAAATGAAGATAATTGGTTAAAATTAATTGATTTATATGCAGGTAACTTTATTGATTTAAAAAGTGTGAGTATCTTAATTAATAAAAATTATGATGGTCAAGTTGCTGATTTTTTAGCTGAGAATACTTTGCATATTACTAATCAAATGCAATCTCGTTTTCGGGAAATGTTTAACCATTTATCAACCCCAGAAAAAGAAATAGTATGGCATTTAAGTAAGTTTGATATACCTATTACTAGAGACTCTTTAAAAGAGGGTTTAAATTTATCTGTTGTTGATTTTAATAATGGGTTACAGTCTTTACAAGAAAGGTATTTAGTAAGGAAAGTAAGAAATAATACAATCTTGTTTCAATTATCTTCAGTTTTTAGGGAATATGTGAGAAATTATTGTCAGAATTGATGATGATTTCATAAAAAATATAGGTCATATTTCTTGATATATTTTGAATCAATTACATAAGTCCTAATTTCACGGATAAAATTGAACAATGATTTTCCGACTATAGCTACCCAACTTACGCAGTAGCATCTAATATTCTGTAGCTAAAATTACAGTTTATTTGAGGATGTCATGAGATGATCCAGAAAAACATAGAGATTTATGTAAGTTAGACACTGAAACAACCTAGTTTCGGTGACAGAAATATAAATTACGACTAAGGAAAAAGCTACAACCTTTGATATTACTTGCAAATTTTTAATTTACATAAAGCGGACAATATTAAGTATATAATTTGCTATCTTGCATTAATTAATAATTAATACTCTTTTGGGGTTTGGTGGTAAAAACCACGCATTTTTTCAGATTTTGATTAAGGTTTGCCTTCAGTAAAAATATCACCTATGCAAGTCCATCTAACTAATCGGCAACAAAATATACTTTGGGCGACTATACGTCATTACATTGCGACAGCAGAGCCTGTTGGCTCTAAAGCTTTAATTGAAGGATTTGATTTAGGTATTAGCTCCGCTACTATTCGCAATGTGATGGGTGTTTTAGAAAAATCAGGGTTACTTTATCAACCACATACTTCTGCGGGAAGAATTCCTTCTGATTCTGGTTATCGGATTTATGTTGACCAACTAATTAAACCATCAGAAACTTTAGCTAAAGAGGTAGAAACGGCATTACAAAGACATTTGCATTGGGACGATTGGAGTTTAGAGGCTTTATTACAAGGTGCAGCCCAAATTTTAGCAACATTAAGCGGCTGTATTACTTTAATTACTATGCCACAAACCACGACAGCAAAGTTACGACATTTGCAACTAGTGCAAATTGAATCCGGGAAGATTATGTTGATTGTGGTGACAGATAGTTATGAAACCCATTCTAAGGTGATGGATTTATTTTCAATATCATCAGTAACTAAACCTGAACCGGAGGTAATTGATCATCAATTGCAGATAGTTTCTAACTTTTTGAATAGTCATTTACGAGGAAGGAGTTTATTAGAATTAGGCTACCTTGACTGGAGTGAATTAGATCAGGAATTTCGAGTTTATGGCGAATTTTTGAAAAGTTCTTTGGTAGAATTGACTCATCGCGCTCTTGCACCAACGACTACACAAATTATGGTGCGGGGGATTGGAGAAGTCTTACGACAACCTGAGTTTTCTCAAGTACAGCAGGTACAGACAATTATGCAATTGTTGGAAGAAGAACAAGACCAACTTTGGCATTTAATTTGTGAAAAAACAGAAATGGATGATACAAATAAGTCTAAAGTAACGGTGCGGATTGGGACAGAAAATCCTCTTGAACCTATTCGCACCTGTACTTTGATTTCTGCTATTTATCGTCGGGGTTCTGTGCCAGTGGGAAGTGTGGGAGTTTTAGGTCCAACTAGGTTAGACTATGAGAGTGCGATCGCTGTGGTCGCAGCAGCAGCAAATTATCTCTCGGAAGCTTTTAGTTAATTTCCATAAATTCATGATCAGAAAAATCACTTTTGGCTTACTATGGCTAGGATTTCTTTCCTATGCCTTTTTCTTTGCTCCTCCTGAACAACCGGATACTTTTGAGTTGATAAAAAATCTCTCTACAGGAAATTGGCAAGGGATTAATCCGCTGATTATATGTTTATTTAATATCATGGGAATTTGGCCTTTTATATATAGTGCAGTGGTATTTTTTGATGGTAGAGGTCAAAAAATACCTGCTTGGCCATTTGCTAGTGCTGCTTTTGCTATTGGGGCTTTTGGGCTTTTACCATATTTAGCTTTAAGAGAACCCAATCAAAAGTTTGTAGGGGAAAAAAAATTATTTCTCAAATTACTAGATTCTCGCATTTTTGGAATTTTATTAACTTTAGGTGCGGCGGTTTTATTTACCTATAGTTTACAGGGAGACTGGGGTAATTTTCGACAACAGTGGGAAACCAGCCGATTTATTCACGTCATGAGTTTGGATTTTATCATCTTGAGTCTATTATTTCCCACGTTGTTAGGAGATGATATGACAAGACGAGGTTGGCAAAATAATCAGTTATTTTGGTTATTTGCGATCATTCCTGTGTTTGGAGCTTTGATGTATCTGTGTGTGCGTCCACCTATAGATATAGAAGATCAAAAAGGAGTTGAGACAACAATACTCCACTAACTCCTGACTACTAAAATTAAAAAGGTAAGTATCCAGTTGTGAACAACATCTACTGAAATTACAGGAGACAAAAAATGTTTAATCGCATGATGGGAAAAACTCGCTATATTGTCTGTCGTTTGTTCTTGCATTTAAACGGAGAAGAAGTAGCGCCAATCTTAGGTGTCCTCAACAGTAGTGCTAGAACAGCGATTAATGCTGATGGTGATCTGGATATTTTAGGAGAAGAATTGGTGCAACTGTGCCAAACTTTCCTACAATATGATGAATATTGGTTTGCTGCTGCTAATGAAGGTGATGTCTTTTGGAATCAAGGGGAAGCAGGAGATTATGTCAATGAACTATTCACAGACTCAGCCCAAAGATATGGGGCTAATCTTGATTTTAATTCCACTTCCTCAAATCAGCCCTTATCACTTCCTGTCACCCGTAACATCGTTGTCATGATTACAGTCGCTGCTGAAGGGGAAATTACCGAGTTAGAAACTGATTTAGCCAACATCCCAGCTTTGAAAGCAGCCTTTAAAGCCGTAATTAATCTACACTACAAACATAAACTCCGCGCTATCCAAGTGCATTTTTCTCCAGCCCAATTAGGTGATGAACTTTCCAGTGATCAATTATTGGAATATTATCCAGAATTGATCCCACTGTAAATGATTCGTTAGTCTGTAATTAGTACCCGAAAACAAATATGAACACAATGATTATCAGTATACTACGTAAACTTACAGTTGTTTGTTTAGCCTTAACTTTGTGCTTAACAACTGTCGCTTGCGGGGGAGGAAACCAAGCTAATTCTCCAACTAAGAATATTAGCCAAACTGCTACTCCCACCAAGTTAAATGATGGTCAGTATGAAGTACAACAGGGTACATACAATGATGCCAATGGTGAGTATACCTTGTTTTTACTCAATAACAATCCCCCCAGCTTTGCCACAGAAAAGCTGCAAATGGCACGATTGACTGATGATGAAATCAAAGCAGGTAAGAAAACTTACTTAAAAGTAGAAAATAGTCAGCCAGTCTTATACATGACCGAGGACTTCAAACTTGAGTACGTCCACAACGTCACCGAAACCAGAAACAATCCCCAAACCGGACAACCGGAAACTGTGATTGTGCGCCAACAAAGTAGCTTTTGGGCCCCTTTTGCAGGAGCTTTAGTTGGTAACGTCGCTGGTCAAGCTATTGGTAGTATGTTGTTTAGACCTCAATATTATGTTCCCCCCGTTTATCAGCCAGGTGGGATCATGAATGGTCATGGTGGCTATGGTTCTAGCTATGATTCGGCTGTTTCTAGTTACCGTTCTCGCTACAATGAACCACCCGCAGCAGTGAGAAATCGCACCACTTTCCGCACTACAGGAAACATCAGAAATTCGTCTTCAGGAACCGCCAACCGCACCACCACAACTGGACGAGCTTCTGGTTCTGGTTTTGGTGGTAGTACCCTTACACCTTCTGGTAATTCTAGCTCTACTCGCCGCAATTCTGGTAGTAGTTTTGGTAGTGGTGGCCGTTCTTCAAGTCGCCGTTCTTCCGGTTTTGGTAGTAGAAGAAGATAGGAAATTTCTGTATTAACTCTTGATTCGTAGCGACTGTCTTGATTGTCAAGCGATCGCTGTGAGATTGGGCGGTGGTAGGCACGGGCAAAAAGATTCTGAGTTAGTAATCTAGATAGTTGTAGCCCGCCCTACCACTCCACTGCGTCGCCAGTCATGGCTTGTCACAATAGGCATCACCGTGGTCGGGTAGCAGGACTATATCGCTATAATCCCGCCCCCTCAGAACCGGACTTGCGCCTTACAACGCATCCGGCTCAAGCAAGTCACAACTACTTATTGTTCCAGAATGTATTTGCTGATGACAGTACAGATGTACGAGTTGTAGGTTGCCGTAATTGTCACCACCACCCTGCGATTTTGGCTTTTTATGATGAAGATGTAATTCCTCATCATTTAATAGAGATTCCCCACATATAGGACAGACATATTGTTGCCTTTGGGCTATCTTCTGCCTACTTTTGATTAATTCGGATTTAGTTTTAGCTGCCTGCCGTTTAATCCAGTAGTCCCTTAATTTGGGGTCATCGGGTGATGATTTACCCCTAACAAGAATGTGCCTTTCAATCGTAATCGCCTATAGCAGTTCAATTCCGCGCCATCGCTCTTGTTCTCCTCCTTATTTATTAAGGGTTTTACGTTAAGTTGACACCAATGAGCATTGCTAAACTCCTACCCGCTTAAATCAAATAATTAAGCCGTGTTGAGTATAATTAAAGAAGGTGGGAAATACCCACCCTACATTTACTCAGCAAACACTCCAGCAAAAAAGTCCAAAGTCTCCTTCAAAGCTTTGATGAAAACATCAATTTCCTCACGGGTATTGTAAAAAGATAAACTTGCCCGTGCGGTTCCTGCTAAACCTAGATGACGGTGTAATGGTTGAGTACAATGATGTCCAGAACGAATTGCCACACCTTCTTGATCTAACAAAGTTGCTAAATCATTAGCGTGAACACCTTCTGCCGTAAAAGCTGCTAATGCGGCTCTCCCTTCTCCTTCAGCATTGGGTTTTGGTCCGTGGATTCTAATTTGGGGTATTTGTGCTAATTGCGCGAACAAATAAGCCGTTAATTCCGCTTCATAAGCATGGATTTTATCCATACCGATATTAGTAAGATAATCTATCGCTGCACCAAGGGCGATCGCTTCCCCAATAGCCGGAGTACCAGCTTCAAATTTATGGGGTAATTCTGCATAGGTGGAATGGTCTAAAAATACCTCTGCAATCATCTCACCACCACCAAAAAATGGCGGCATTGCTTCTAGTAATTCCAATTTACCATACAAAAATCCAATGCCAGTGGGAGCGCACATCTTATGTCCAGAAGCTACCAACCAATCACAGTCAAGTTCTTGGACATCAATAGGAGTATGGGGGACACTTTGACAAGCATCAAGTAAGAATTTCGCACCGTATTTATGAGCAATTTCGGCTATTTCTTTAGCTGGATTTATGCAACCCAATGTATTAGAAATATGCACGATAGACACCAGTTTTGTTTTTTCAGAAATCAGGTTTTTAAACTGTTCTAAATCAAAAGTTTCTTCGGTCGTCAACTCCACAAACTTCAATATTGCACCCGTTTTTTGAGCGACAAATTGCCAAGGAACAATATTACTATGGTGTTCCATGACCGAGAGAATAATTTCATCTCCTGGCTGTAAATTGTTCATTCCCCAACTGTAAGCGACTAGGTTAATAGCCTCAGTTGCGTTGCGGGTGTACACAATTTCTTGGCGTGATTTAGCATTAATAAATTTAGCGATTTTATCACGCGCACCCTCATAAGCATCAGTAGCTTTTCCGCTGAGAAAATGTGCGCCACGATGGACATTTGAATTATATTGTTCGTAATAATCACGCCAAGCATTTAATACGAATAAAGGCTTTTGAGAAGTAGCTGCATTATCGAGATAAACCAGTGGTTTACCGTGGACTTCCTGATGTAAAATGGGGAAGTCAGAACGAACTTTATCAGCGAGAGATTTGGTAGAAGTGATGGTCATGTTGAAGAAGAAGTTCAGGAGTTTAGATGTTCAGAATAATAACTAGAATTTAGGAGTATTGCAGAATTTAAGAAGAACGAACCACAGAGGCACAGAGGACACAGAGAAAGAAAGTTTTAGAGCTTTTTGTGTTAGTAGGTGCGGGGTTTACTCACCTTTTTTAGGGGTGAGTTCCCGAAGTTTTATCATTTATTGGTGAGACTTGTAACAGTTTTCAACAAACTCTCACGCAAAGAAGCAACAGGAATAAAGTTAATAACTTCCATTGCGAAACCATTAACTAATAATTTTCGAGCATTATTTTCATCAATGCCGCGACTTTCCAGGTAGAATATTTGATCATCTTCCAACTGACTGACCGTAGCACCATGAGCGCATTTAACATTATCAGCAGTGATTTCCAATTGAGGTTTGGTGTCAATTCTGGACTTAGATGATAATAGCAAATTGCGATTTAATTGAGATGCGTTAGTTAATTGCGCCAGTTTAGGAACAAAAACTTTACCATTGAACACACCATGAGCGCGATCGCCTATAATGCACTTGTGTAACTGTTTACTCACACCATGGGGATGATTTAAAGACAAAGCACTGTGAGTATCAGCCAATTGATTATCAGCAATCACAGTCAAACCATTCAGCGTCGTTTCCGTTTGTTCACCAGTTTGCAAAATCTCCAAATTGTGACGAGAGATTTTACCCCCAACCGTCACAGCATTACAACTATAACGACTATATCGCGCCTGAGTAACAGCAGTTTTCCCAACATGAAAAGCCGCAGCACCTTCTCGCGCAATTCTATTATGACTCACCTGAGCATTTTCATTTACCCAAATTTCCGTAACACTATTAGTGAAGTAAACACCCTCATTTTGTGAAGATGCAATATACTCTTCAATTAAAGTTACCTGAGAGTTACTTTCAGCTACTACTAAAACGCGAGGTTGGGAAATAGTCGCAGACTCACCAGAAACAGAAATAAATAATAGATGAATTGGTTTTTCCACCACCACATTTTTACCAACCCATACCACAGCGACATCATTTAAAGCCGCAGTATTTAAAGCCGTAAAAACTTCCTTCGCACCTTCCGCTTGAGCTAAATATTCCCCTACAATCTCACTGGATAAAACATTCAAATTACCAACAATTAACCCAGCAGGTAAGTTTTCAGTATTAGATAAATCAGGTGAGTACACACCATTAACAAACACTAACCGCTGAGAAACTTCAGGTAAAATATCAGATTCTAAAGATGTTTCCTGAAACATCCCTAACTTAAAATCTACCTGTTTCAAAGATGATAAATCAGTAAACCGCCATTCTTCCTCGCGGGTATTGGGAATAACAGAATGACGAACCCATTTAGCAGCACCGTCACGAAGTTGTTTTAAGCAATCATCCTTTTTCGATACAGTTACCTGATTTAACAAACCAGTTAAAAAAGGATCTCTATCTAATAGAGAATTAGGAATAGAAGTAAGAGAAACTGGAATAGACATTACACACCCACTCCCAAAGCTTCTTCGAGAACCCAATCATAACCGCGAGATTCCAACTCAAGAGCCAACTCCTTACCACCACTTCTGATAATTTGTCCTTGCGCCATAACATGAACAAAATCAGGAACAATATAATCGAGAAGACGCTGATAGTGAGTAATCATAATTGTGGCATTTTCAGCATTGGTTAACTGATTAACTCCATTAGCAACAATTTTCAAAGCATCAATATCCAAACCAGAATCAGTTTCATCTAAAATCGCCAACTTTGGTTCTAAAATCGCCATTTGCAGAATTTCATTCCGCTTCTTTTCCCCACCAGAAAAACCCTCATTCACACTGCGATTCAGAAAAGAAGAATTCATCTTCACAACATCCAACTTTTCCTCAACCAAATCATCAAAATCGAAAGCGTCAACCTCCTCCAAACCTCTAGATTTCTGACGAGAATTATAAGCAACTCGTAAAAAATCCAAATTACTCACACCAGGAATTTCTAGAGGATACTGAAAAGCTAAAAACACACCATTTCTAGCTCTTTCCGCTGCTTCCATTTCCAAAAGATTTTGTCCTTGGAAAACCACCTCACCACCAGTAACAGTATAAGCTGGATGTCCCGCCAAAACCTTAGAAAACGTACTCTTCCCAGAACCATTAGGTCCCATAATCGCGTGAACTTCCCCAGCGCGAACCTGCAAATTCAACCCCTTCAAAATCGGAGTTCCATCAACATCAGCCGTCAAATTCTTAACCGACAAAATCAAATCACTATTCTCAACAATCATCTTCTCTTCCTCTCTTTCTCTGCGTACTCTGTGCCTCTGTGGTTCGTTTTCTTAACCCACACTACCCTCTAGTTTCAAACTCAACAACTTATCAGCCTCAACAGCAAACTCCATAGGTAACTGATTAAAAACATCCTTACAGAAACCGCTAATCATCATCGAAATAGCATCTTCCGAAGAAATACCCCGTTGAGCAAAAAAGAACAATTGATCTTCACCAATCTTAGAAGTAGAAGCCTCATGTTCCACCTTACCCGTATTATTCTGAACTTGAATATAAGGAAAAGTATTCGCTTGAGCATTATCCCCAATTAACATCGAATCACATTGAGAATAATTTCTCGCACCTTTCGCAGTGGGATTAATCTTCACCAAACCCCGGTAACTATTACTCGATTTACCAGCAGAAATTCCTTTAGAAATAATAGTGCTGCGGGTATTTTTCCCAACGTGAATCATCTTACTTCCAGTATCAGCTTGCTGCATATTATTTGTTAATGCAACCGAGTAAAATTCACCCACAGAATTATCACCAATCAAAACACAACTAGGATATTTCCAAGTAATAGCAGAACCTGTTTCTACTTGAGTCCAAGAGATCTTAGAATTGACACCTTGACATAAACCACGTTTCGTCACAAAGTTGTAAATTCCGCCTTTCCCATTAACATCACCAGCGTACCAGTTCTGCACAGTAGAATATTTAATTTCCGCATTATCTAAAGCTACCAATTCAACAACCGCCGCGTGTAATTGGTTGCTGTCGTACATTGGCGCTGTACAACCTTCTAAATAAGAAACATAACTTCCTTCTTCGGCGACAATTAAAGTCCGTTCAAATTGTCCTGTATCTCCGGTATTAATGCGGAAATATGTAGACAGTTCCATCGGACATTTTAAGCCTTTGGGAATATAAACGAAAGAACCATCACTAAATACAGCCGCATTTAAAGCTGCGAAATAATTATCAGCAATGGGAACAACGCTACCCAAATATTTTTTAATTAATTCTGGGTGTTCTTGTAAAGCTTCCGAAAAAGAACAGAAAATTACGCCATCTTTGGCAAGTTTTTCTTTATATGTAGTGGCGACAGAAACACTATCAAAAATCGCATCAACAGCAACATTAGTTAATCGCTTTTGTTCATTTAAAGGAATACCCAATTTTGCAAAGGTTTCCAATAAAGTAGGATCAACTTCATCTAAACTGTTGAGTTTGGCTTTCTTTTGTTTCGGTGCGGAATAATAAATAATATCCTGATAATTAATAGGCGGATATTGGACATGAGACCAAGTTGGTTCTGTCATTTTCAGCCATTGATGATATGCTCGGAGACGATATTCCAGCATAAATTCCGGCTCATTCTTTTTGGCGGAAATTAGGCGGACAACATCTTCGCTTAACCCACGGGGAATAGTATCGGCTTCAATATCGGTAACAAAGCCGTACTTGTAAGGTTGGTTGACTAAGGTGGTGACGGATGCGCTCATCGGTTCTCTTGTGTTCTCTTTAAAGGACTGGCGACGGGTTGCACAAAGCTAATTCCCGTTTTCTGTTACCAATTCCTAACAGGACTGCTAGAATAGGTTTAACGACTAAAACAATTCGGCTGTTGTTTAATCTATTTTCATTGTACGATAGATTAACAACAACAATGTTGTTTAAGTTAAATTTTCAGAAAGTTTTTTATTTTGGGACGTTTGCGAAGCGTCTAGTAGAGAAGATGGCGACTACCCAGCAGACCTCAACTAAGCAGGATATCCTAGAGTATCTATTGAAACACTCACAAGCAACGGCTGTTGAATTGGCTAACTTTTTGGATGTCAGTCCCCAAGCGATTCGTCGTCATTTAAAGGATTTAGAGATGGAGGAGTTAGTTCTATATTCGGTATCAGAACAACCGAGTATGGGCAGACCCCAGCACGTTTATCACTTGAGTCGGGGGGGAAGATCACATTTACAAAAAAATGCTAACCGCTTAAGTGATGGTTATGGTGAGTTTGCGGTTTCTCTTCTTGACACTTTAGCGGAAACCGTGGGACGTGACCAAGTAAAGTCTATTTTACGGAAACAGTGGGAACGTAAAGCCCAAGAATATCATGAACGGGTGGGTAATGGTTCTTTGCAGGAACGGGTCGCAAATTTGATAGAATTGCGAAAGGCTGAAGGTTTTATGGCGGAGTTTCACGCTGTGGAATCAGATGCTAGTGGTGCGGAAAGATTCATTTTTGTGGAACATACCTGCGCTATTTCTGATGTTGCGGAATCTTTTCCCAGCGTTTGTGGTCATGAATTGGAAATGTTTGCGGCTATTCTCCCAGATTGTACTGTGGAACGGACTCACTGGTTGATTCATGGTGAACATCGTTGTGGTTATTTGGTGGAAAAAAGTTAGATGGTTGGGTGGAAGTAATTGAACGCAGATAAACGCGGATAGACGCAGATAAGGAAGTCTGTTATTTTTGTTGTGGCTGTGGGATGAAAATAGATGATTTGACAATTAATTGATTGGGGTTTTGCGGTGTTAAACCCCTACAGTTTAGGAATTGAAAGGGTGTGAATTTTTGGATTTTATGGATATTTCAGCGAAAAATTACCGACACAATTTATCTAAAGTTTATTAACTAGAGATTGACGTTTACTTTGATATTCTTCTTCTGTGATAATTCCCTCTTTAAATATTTCTCTTAATGCTTTTAAACCCTTAGCTGCTTCCACAGTAGTATTTTGCGTTTTTTTAGGTTTTTCTACTATTCCTGTTACTGTTCTTCTTCTTTTTGATCTTCTTCTGGGATTACCTGCACGCAATTTTTCTATCCATTTAGGTACATCCATTAATTTAGGTAAATCTTCCACTTGTCTAATATTATCCCAATCAATAACTGCAACCCAAATATTCTCTTCTGTAGAATGTTTAATCATTCCCTCCACTTCTAAATCTTCGCTATAAAAGGTCAGTGTTTGACCATCTTGTAATTCAACTTTTTGACGTGATAAATCTTCAATTGTGCCAATACAATTTAAACGCAACCGACCTTCTTCATCAGCATTATTAAAGTCTGCAAAAACTCTCAATCTATTACTCAAATTTTGTTGTTTATTCTTATCATCAGAGTTGAAAGAATTAGCTGGTGTGTTCATAGGTAATCTATATAAATATTATGGCTTTGGTTTAGAAATTGTGGGTGTGAAGAGATTACTAATTTGTTCTGGAGTTAAACCAGTTAGTGTTGCATGATAACCCCTACCAGAAGTTCTAATTACATCACCTCCTGCTTTGCGAACTTCTCCCACTGTTGTAACACCTATTTGCCCATGAGGAATTACTTTTACTAATTCCTCTATTGATAATCCTACCTCACATTGTACAGAAATTCCTGTTATTCCACTGGGATGAGTACCTAACCGTATTTGGATATCTTCTGGACGGTTGCGGCCTCCTCTCACTACTAAGACTTCATCTGGTATTTTTTCCACAGGGTTTAAGTTTAATCATCATATACGCAATAATTACTTTACCAGCAATTGTTAATTCAAGATATTGCGGGAGAATCGAAAAATTAGCATATTTACCCAAATCATACCCGACTGTGCCAAAATGTACATAACTATTTTTGGGCATCTGTAAACTATGGTTTGGCAAAAAGGGTATAAATTACAGGGTGGGAGATATGTTATAGAAAAAGTCCTGGGAGAAGGTGGTTTTGGAATTACGTATCAAGCACAACATACACTTTTAAAGCAGTGGGTAGTTATAAAAACGCCGAATGAAATCCTAAAAAATGATTCTGAATATCCCAATTATGTAAAAAGATTTATTCAAGAAGGACGCAAATTAGCACAACTTTCTCAACAACCACACCCGAATATTGTCCGTATAACAGAATTATTTGAGGATTGTAAAACATATTGTTTAGTAATGGACTTTGTACCGGGTGAAAGTTTATTTAATTTAGTCCAAAAACAGGGAGCATTACCAGAATTAGAAGCGGTAGAATATATCAAACAAATTGGAGAAGCTTTAATTTTTGTTCATCATCAGGGTTTAGTTCATCGGGATGCACACCCTGGTAATATTATGGTACAAAAAAATGGTAAAGCTGTTTTAATTGACTTTGGTATTGCTGGGGAAATAATGCCCCAAGATGGATATTTTACTTCTCATCATCCCGCTAATATTGCCTTTGCACCCTATGAACAAATGGGAGGTAATAGACAAGTAACGATTGATGTTTATACTCTTGCTGCTTCTTTATATTATGCAGTTACAGGTAAACGTCCTGAAAGTTCGCTGGATAGAAAATTGTATAATAAACCGTTAATTTCTCCTAATAAATATGTTGTTGGTATTAGTGATAGTTTGAATCGGGCAATACTTAAAGGTATGAATTTAGAAGCGGAATATCGTCCGCAGTCTATGAGAGAATGGTTAAAGTTATTGCCTGATTTTAGTAATCAGGTTTATCAGGTTAGTCAGAAAACTCAACATCAAACAATTAGGACTGATAAAACATTTCCTGTTATTGTAGGTACTAATAATTCTCAACAACAAAATAAAAAAATTAATAATATTCCTTGGTTTTGGTTAGTAAGTAGGTCGGCGTTAAAAAATCAATCTATGTAACGAAATATAAATTAACGAATACCTTATAAATAGGGTGTTTCACGGTTTTTACAAAACTAAACATATATCGATTTTATTGGGCCGACTTACTTAGTCATGAGTTTATATTATTTAATAATGGGATTGCTATTAGCACCTGCTGGTAAAGATTTGTTTTTATTATTGTCCTGGATGTCTTTTTGTTGGGCTGTGATTTGGACGGTTTATTATCGTTGGACTCTTGTTTGGGTAATATTGTGGACTTTGGTAGTAGTTCCGATGGAGACTCTTATTTTCGCTCAGATGTGGGGTGTAAAATACAGTTGGATAGCACTTGTGGCTTTTATTATGTTTTGGTTTTTGAATATTCTTTTTATCTTTACTTGTATTAAAGAAATAGAAAAATATTTCAGCCAATGGCATAAATTTTTAATTTTACTTTGTACATCCTGGTTAGGCTTATTTTTAGGCTGGTTAATTTATCAAATATTCCCAGTATTCACACGATTATCTTGATATTATAAAATAATGAGATAATTTTTCCAGGAGTAGGCTAATGTTACTTTACCACGGTACAAGTTTTGAAAATGTTGAGAGAATTCGGAGTCAAGGAGTTTTACCTCCCAGAGAAACCAAAAAAAGCAATTGGTCTATGCCTGAGTCAAATGATTATGAGTCAAGGAACGACTCTGTTTATTTAAGTAATGCTTATTCACAATACTATGCTTTTGATCAATACTATGCTGCTTTGAGTAAACAGTTTTCCTCACAATTGATAGAACCACCAATTGAATTTACTACACTAAGCTCGAAAGTAGCTTTAATTGAAATAGATATTGATTCCTTAAAACAAGATAATCTCTACCCAGATGAAGACTTTTTAGCACGGTCAAACCTGCCTTGTAAAATAGGAGAAACACTAGAAGAACGCACAAAGTATTTTAAAGAAAATTTAGAATCCTATCAGGGTTACTTGAAAGATAGCCTTCAAGAAATGGGTAACTGTTGTTATATTGGTGTAATTCCTCCAACAGCGATTTCTCGCATTACAACATGGTGCTGTAAAGAAGTTAGGATTCTAAAGGCATTGAGTTATGATTATGTGTACGACAAAGGTGGGGTTACAATATTTCATGATCAGGAAGATAGTCAAATTTTACGATTGCTAACGAAATGTTTTGCAAAGCGAGAATTCCAAATAGATGAACTACTATTTTTATGTAAAACAAAGTTTCAACTGGATGATAATTTTGATTATGATAAAATTAAAGATATCCTCATCCAAGAAATTGAAAGAATTGAAATTGTCTGTGATAAAGACTGTGGTACAATAGAATCGGAGTCAAAAAATCTAACTACATAAATATAAAAAATATGAACAACCTATCAATTCCAGCGCAAACATTACAGGAAGCATGGGAAAAAGGTTTACAGCAAGGCTTAACCCAAGTTGCTGTAAATATGTTACGAGAAAGTATTGATTTAGATTTTATCGTCAAACTAACTGGACTGCCATTAGAAGTAGTTAAAAATTTACAAGCTGTTGATACAGATGATGATAAAATATTGGTTAAAGAATTTTTAGAAATGAGTGAATCATCATTAAATAAAGTTTGGCTTAATCCAGAGGAAGACGAAGCATGGAAGGATCTATAGAACATTTAATTAAAGGTGATGTGATATCTGTTCCTTTTCCTTTTTCTGATACATCTACCACAAAAAAACGACCAGCTTTAGTTATAACTGAATCGGACAATAACAACATTATAATTTGTCCTATTACCAGTAAACCAGGACGAGATTATGAAATTAAACTAGAAGATCAAGATTTTAGAGTTGGTAAATTAAATTTAAGTCCTTGTTATATTCGCCCTAATATTATTGCGACGGTTGATAAAAGTAACGTAATTCGGTACATTGGAAAACTCAAAGATGATAAACTTCATCAAGTTATTACTACAATTATTGAAATTATAGAAAAGCCATCATCACCTCCTCCAGCATCAAAAGCTTGGGAAAGAAGCAAAAAACCAAAATATTGAAATTGATGATAATGATATAATAGAATAATTAAAACTGCGAGGTGAATTTTTATGGTAACTCTAATACCTAATTACAGCAACACTCACACCAATAGCGTCATCCTCCATAATATTTCTTGGAATACTTTTGAAAGGATTTTATTAGAAACAGGTGATGATCGTCATAATAGGTTTACTTATAATCAGGGAATATTAGAAATTATGACTCCATTAATGCCCCATGAACATAATAACCGTTTGTTACAAAATCTAATTATTGTTTTAGTTGAAGAGTTAAATCTCAATGTCAAAAGCACTGGTTCATTAACTTGTAAAAGAGAAGATTTAGCTAGAGGTGTAGAACCTGATTCTAGTTTCTATATTCAAAATGAACCAATTATGAGAAATAAAACCAGTTTAGATTTAACTCAAGATCCTCCACCTGATTTAGTCATAGAAGTTGATTATGCTAGTTCTTCTATTGATAAATTACCGATTTATTTAGCTTTAGGTGTTCCTGAAGTTTGGCGTTATGATGAACCTGTGATGCAAATTTATAGTTTATCTGAGGATAAATATATTCCTGGCAATGGTTCACCAACCTTTGCGAATTTACCTTTAAATACAGAAATCCCTCAGTTTTTAGCTTCTAGTTTACAAGTGGGTGAAATGTCAATGATTAAGAATTTTCGGAGTTGGTTAAAAACACAAATTTCCTGATTAAATTAAGAAGTCGGGGATCTGGGTATTATGTTTTTTAAGGTTGAGTTACTTATTGCTGGGCTTTTATTGCTCAGATGTTACAATAATATGATTTAATGGTATAAAGGCAATTAAACAGAATTTTGAATTTTTATGGATATCTCACCTAATCAATCATCAACTCAATTTTTATCTTCAGAAGAATCCGCTCAAGTTGACGCGGCTTTGTTATCTTCTCCTGAAAAGTTTTTAAGTAGATTGACAATTTCCTCTTTGCGGATTTTACAACACATTGCTCAGGAATATGATGTTTCTATTGAGGAATTGACGACAAAGCAAATTATTACCTGGTTTGAGATTGATGCCAAAATTAGAAGAGAGAAAGGGATTGAGGAAGCGTTTTTGAAGTGGTAAGTTGTGTCTTGCAGTAATCTTTTCACTGTTCAACGCCAATATAAAGTATTGGGGGTTGACAATTGATTTAAAATTTGCTATAATGGTTTCGATAAGGAAGAACCATCTTGTAATAAATACCATAAGAAATCGCGTGTTTGGTAGACAGCGATGTTTTAGAGAGCAAAATTAAACCTTACTAACAAGTAAATAACTATTACTGCGTGTATCAACTAATTTTGTATAAGAGTTGAAATAACAATATGGCAATCTCTGATACCCTGCAAGAATCAAAGCTTTCGCGTCTAGGTCCTTGGTTGAGTAGTTTCCGTGGCGATTTGACGGGAGGATTAACAGCAGCAGTAGTAGCATTACCTTTGGCTTTAGCTTTTGCTGTAGCCAGTGGAGTCGAACCAAAAGCGGGACTCTATACTGCTATTGTTGCGGGAATTGTGGCGGCCATTTTTGGCGGTTCTCCAGTCCAGATTACCGGACCAACGGGGGCAATGGCCGTGGTTTTGGTGGGAATTGTTGCTAAATACGGGATTGAGAAAGTTTGGATTGCTGGAGTAATGGCTGGTATTATCCAAATTGCTTTGGGTGTGGCCAAACTTGGACAGCTAGTGAAGTTTATTCCCTACCCAGTGACAGCAGGTTTTACTAATGGGATTGCTGTCATTATTTTTTGTGGTCAATTAAATAATTTCTTTGGTTTAAAACTACCCCGAAGTGAACATTTTTTGCCGGGAGTTTGGCAAAGTTTAACTCATGTAGAAGCTTTAAATTGGTCAGCAGTGGGACTGGCAATTGTGGTAATTGTAACTACAGTTTTGTGGCCAAAAATTAATAATACCATACCCAGTTCTTTGGTGGGGTTGGTGTTAGCTACGGGAATAGCTACTTATTTCCATCTGAATATTCCCACAATTGGCGCGATTCCCCAATCTTTACCCATGCCCCAAGGGATTCCCCATTGGAATGATTTTAGTGTAATTCGAGAACTAATTAATCCAGCTTTGGCTTTGGCAGCATTGGGAAGTATTGAATCTTTATTATCAGCGGTTGTGGCTGACGGTATGACGGTCAGTGAGAAACATAATAGTGATCGCGAATTAATTGGTCAAGGGTTAGCAAATATCATTGTCCCATTTTTTGCTGGTATTCCTGCCACAGGGGCAATTGCGCGAACTGCTGTTAATGTCCGTTCTGGTGGAAAAACCCGACTATCTGGAGTAATTCACGGTGCTGCATTAGCCATGATTGTGCTAACTTTAGCACCCCTAGCGGCACAGATTCCCCTAGCGGCATTAGCGGGAATCCTGATGGTAGTTAGTGTGCGAATGATTGAATGGGAAGCCATTGGTTTATTAATGCGGGCTACCTATTCTGACTTTGCGGTGATGATTCTGACTTGGTTGGTAACAATCTTGTTTGACTTAGTTCTCGCTGTCGAGGTAGGATTAATTGCTGCCGGCGCTTTGTTCATCAAACGCATGAGTGATTTGAGTTTAGTGAAGATTCCCGAAACCGAAGTATTCCCCCCCGGAACTTCGCTAGAATTAGGGAAGGAAATTGCTGTTTATCGAGTAGATGGTCCGGTATTTTTTGGGGCTGCGGAGAGATTTGCTACCTTTATTCGAGATGAACCAGAGGTAAAATACTTAATTCTGCGGTTGCGGTTTGTGCCAAATATGGATACCACTGGGTTAGTAGCGTTAGAGGATATTTACCACGACTTAGAACGCCATAATTGCCGTTTAATTCTCACAGGTTTACAACCGGAAGTTAAACAACTGCTAGAACGTTCAGGATTATTAGAAACTATTGGTTTATCAAATTGTTTTGAAACAACCACAGATGCTATTTGTTCTATTTCTCCCCAGATTGTCGGATGTTTGCAACCGGGCGCAACTGATTTAAAATCAAAAGAATTGATGGAATTAAATGACTAATCAAATATGAATAAAAATATCAATCAGTGTCTTTGTTGTTCTAGTCGTCGTCATTTTCTGAAATCTTTCCTTCCGGGAGTAATAGCCTTTACTGTCCTGCAATCAGCGCAATCAGCTAACGCCGAAGTTCATCAAACAAAAGCGTTAGTTCTCAGTTGTATTGACTTTCGGTTTTTAACAGCAGAACAGTCTTTTTTAAGGAATAAAAATCTCACAGATAAATATGATTTAACAGCTTTAGCAGGTGCTTCATTAGCTTTAACAGGATTCCCCCACCCATCTGATGCTGAAGCATTTTGGGATCAGTTAGATATCTCCTATAAACTCCATCATATCAACAAAGTTATTATTATTGATCATCAAGATTGTGGGGCTTATGCAATGATGATTGATCCTAATTTAAGTAAAGATCCAGAACGAGAGTTGCAAGTACATACAGATTATTTAAATCAAGCGTATTCATCAATTCGCAGTCGCTATTCTGATATTGAAATTGAAATGTATTTTGCAACTCTCAATCAAGGAGAATTCCAACAAATTTTCCCAAAACTTGAAAAATGGAACATCTTTAATCCTGTGAACAGTTACAATAATTGTTCAATCAAGAATTGTAATTATTAGTTCTAGAGGTGGTACGTGCGCCGGCAACTGCTCCTACTAAAGCAGTAAGTAAACCTAATAAAGAACCAAAAACATAAAACCACAAAGTTCTCGAAGTTGCAGCAGCAACATCACGAGTTTGTTCAGCAGTTAATATCGGTACATTCGGTGCTATAACATTTCCTTGTTGCTGTAGTTGATTAATAACTTGTGCTGTATTATAAGCCACTACACCAAAAGCCCCCCAGACTCCATTTGCTAAGAGAAAAGAGCTAAGTGCTAGAGTTGTTGCCCAGAGAATTGCCCCGTTGAGTATGGCTGTATCTCTGTGCATTGGTCCACAAGCACGAGTCGTTATCCAAGCACCGATAAATAGAGATAGTAATAAAGCAATTGTTGACCAAATTCCGACATTACTAATAATAGTAGGAGCAATTGTTCTTGGGTTTAAAGAATCAGCAATTCTCCCCGCACCAAGGGCGCTAAAAAATGAACTCAAGACTAATTGAGTTGCTAAAGCCACTAACACACCGGAAACTATTGGACCCCAGCGCACTCTGTCCCGATATTCAGTTACTCTACCAGCTAACAAAGACTCGGAAGAATTAATTTCCTCGCCTACCCGATTTATGTATGCCATAGCTATTTTTCTCTCTTGCTATTACAGCAAAGTTACTCACAGATTGGATATTTTTACAGAAAAAAATCCCTGGTTTTGAATTCTTTTCTGCTTACGTCTTTTTTATCCCCATGTTTAAAATTAAATCGCTAATTATAATTCTCAATCTCTATCAATAGCAAGAGTTATTTGCTATTTCTTTAGTTATAAATTGGCTGAATGAGTAATTGTTTGAAAATTACAAAATCAGGAAAATATTAACGAATTTTTACGGCTGTTCCTGTGGCTGTAATGACTAATAAAACACCAGATTGATCAACATTAATTGTGCCTGTATCAACGGCAATACCGACAACCGCATCTGCGCCTAAACGTTGCGCCCTTTGTTCTAATTCTTCCATTGCTTTCCGTTGTCCTTCTTCAAAGAGACGCTCATAGCTGCCAGTGCGTCCACCGACAATATCTCGAATACTCGCTAAAAAATCCCGCAGGAAGTTGCTACCATAAACAACTTCGGCTGTGACAATACCTAAGTATGATTGAATTACAGCACCTTGAATAACATCAGTAGTAGTTAAAAGCATAAATTTAGGTAAAATGGGTAATTATGGCCAAATTTAGGGAGAAATATCCGTTCATACTTCATTATACCTGTAATTTTGTGTAATTTATCAGTACCGATTGGCGAAAGTATTAATTTATTGCTATAATTCCGAAGGTATCAAGTGATTTAAGAAATTATTAATATTGTATAAATGTGAATAAATACAGATTACAAAGATTAATATTTTTGTTTTAATGTAGGAATAAAAACGGTTTAAGAGAATTTAGGAAAATTTACTATGTACAAAAAAACATCACTTCTGTTAACTACTTTATTATTAGGATGTTTATTTATTAGTACACCTGTAGTAGCGAAAGCTGATGTCTTAGTGACACAGGCGAATAATCCAGAGTTAAAAAACTTGATAGATGAGGGGAAAAGACTGGTAGATTCTAAAGATTATAATGGAGCGATCGCTGTTTATCAACAAGCAGCAAAATTAGATCCCAAAAATGAGAGAATTCATGCTGGTATTGGCTACTTATATACTCAACAAGGCAATTTTACCTCAGCCTTAGATGCTTATCGTCGAGCTATTGCCATTAATCCTAATAATAGTGATTTTTACTATGCTGTGGGTTATCTTAAAAGCAGTACGAGAGATAACAAAGGTGCAAAAGAAGCTTACCGTCGGGCTATCCAGTTAAATCGCAATAATGTCAACGCCTATTTAGGATTAGGAGTTGCTCAAACTAGCTTAGGTGATTATCAAGCAGCTATGTGGGCTTATGAACAAGCAGTTAATTTAGATAAAAATAATCCCCGCACCTATGAGTTAATTGGTTCTATGTTCAAACAAAAACGGCAAACTCCACAAGCAAATAAAGTTCTCAGGAAAGCATTAGATTTATATCAGCGGGGAAATGACACAGAAGGCGCTACCAGAATACAAACAATGCTGCAAGAAATAGGCGGTTAAAAGCACCTCATAGGATTCAGATCCCCGACTTCTTGAAGAAGTCGGGGATCTTTTTATTCACCAAATCTAGAACTCGTTATTTGCCAGTTCCTTTTTAAAACCTTGGGAATATTTATTTTTCTCAAATTTCCGTTTTGACCACAGTCCTAACCCAAAAAGGATCGTACTACCAACTACAGGAAGAGCGTCTGTCTCCCAGGGAACAGCAGCCACAGAAACCCCAGAAACCCCATTTATGGCAAAATTCTCAGGAGTGGCAGCAACGGGAACACTAAAGGTCAATTTAGCGATGCTGGCAGTGCTATCCTTAACACCAATGAAGATGGCTGAGTTGTCGGCGTTCTCGTTAGATAATCCGGGTAAATTAAAAGTACCCAAACTATTATTACTGACATCATAGGCCGTCAAATTCGCGGTAAAACTCCCATAATAAATTGCCTGAATCTGCGCTCCCGCCCCAAAGACAGGATTAGCAAAAGCAATGGTAATTGGTCCATTAGCACCCCGACTCCAGAGAAGATTATCCCCTGGAGCGAAATTCCCAGACGCGGAGTTCCCTTCTTGGAGAATCAGGAAACTCCCACCCGCCTGACTTATGGTTGCATTATTACCAAGATTGGAAGTGACAGTGGAAGGATTGTTAACAGTTGTGAACGAAGAACCCAATGTTCCCCAGTCATAATAGTCATTAGCGCCTAATGCATTACGACTAGTAACAAAACTAATGGCTTGAGCCGAGCTAGGAAGCAGTACCCCCAAGGACACTAAAGTAGTTGCCGTTACTGTGGCTACTCCTAAGTAAGTCTTAAATAATACATTGGGGGGGTGAGACGTAAGCCCTGTTTATTTGTAGCTGTTGTTGAATTTTTCATCGTTACTAGCGGTTGTGTAATTAACCCTGAAATTAGGATTTACGCAAGATAGGTCTAAAAGCTCTATTCCCAGCAGGTGTAATTCATGAATTACACCTACTTTCGTTCTATTTTGCGTAAATCCTGTGAAAGCGAAAATTTATCTTCCCACATAATAGGGTATACACAACAACGATGTCAATACCAGGACTGACGTAATTTGACACTCTCAGGGCTGAAGCTTACCGGATAATCCTGTAAAAAATAAACAAACTAGAGAGGACACAGAGACAGAAAAGATCAAAAAATTCAACCCAGCCCCCCAAAGAAATGGTATGACTTTTCTCAAGTCAATACTTACCAAACTGCTTTACCTTTTTTATATATTTTACCTGTAAAAGGTTGTACCCCAATCACAGGATAGGCATCATTAGCCGGGGTAAAAATCCGCATAAAGGCTTCAGAAACAAACTGAGCCATATTAGCAAACATTTTGGAGATAGCCATAATATTAAGCCCTTTTTTTTCAGTCTTTTAATTGGCGATATCTGCATTCTAATGCTGTTATTATCTATTTACTCATATTCTTTATATATTTATATTAAAGACAATCTTTTTTTAGATAACTTTGCAATACTTCATAATCGAAATTGATGTAACTTTTTCGGCGTTTTATAATGACATAATTTTTATCTGTTTTCTACCCAGGAATATCAGCCGATTGTGATTGTAACTGATATTCCCGTTGAATGTGCTAATATTTAAAGTCTATGGGAAGCAAGAAAAGCCTCAACTTCCGCAGCAGTGGGTTGGGATGCGATCGCACCTGGTTTAATAGTAGTTAATGCTCCCACAGCACTGGCATAGGTGACAATCCTGTTTGCTGTATCTCCGTCTTTAAGGCTGTGAATCCCAACTTGTTGTAATTGATGAATAAACCCAGCCAAGAAACTATCTCCTGCACCAGTGGTATCCACTACAGACATGGAAAACGCCGGGATTTTACCTTCATTTTCCCCTAAACAATAGGCACAACCATTTTCACCATCTGTGACCAAAACCCCTTCCAAGGAATTGAGTCTATAAGTAATTGCTCCTGGATCAGTGGTATCAAATAGCCAATGCGCTTCCTCTTTGGTTAGTTTGAGAAAATCAAATCGCTTTAATAATGCCAGAATTTTGCTCTTAGCTGTATTTTCATCTTGCCAAAATACTGGTCGCCAATTGACATCGAGAATAATTTTTAGGTCATATTGTTCTGCTAAGTCTAAAGCCCGCAAAACAGCTTTTTCACTGTCAGGATAGGCTAGTTCTAAAGTTCCCACTACCAAAAAATCAGCTTCATTAAAAAGCGCAGGTGGCAATTTTGCAGATTCTAGACGGGTATCAGCAAATTCGGAAGTATCATATTTACCAAAACCTGCAAAAGTGCGATCGCCCCCCAAATCCCTAACCACGTATACTTGTCTAGTTGGTGCTGTAGAATGACGTTGTACACCCATTGTATCTACACCAACATCTTCTAATAATTTTATCAGTGTATTCCCTGCTTCATCCTCACCCACAGCACCAATAAATCCGGCTGATGTCCCCAACTTCACCAAAGCACAAGCCACATTAGCAGGCGCTCCTCCGGGGTAGGGAGTCCATGATTTCACTGCATCTAACTCAAGTCCCAATTGATCAGCTAAACAATCAAACAAGACTTCACCAAGACATAAAATAGAGGGATTACTCATTGCATTTTTGATTTTAGATGGGGCATGATCTAAATTTAGTTTGACACTAATTGAAAATGAAGCTCCAGATCATCAGGTTTCCAGAATTATTTAACGCAGATAAACGCAGATAAACGCAGATAAATTACGTGTAAAGTTAAAATGAATACCCTTGATTTGTAGCATCTGTGACTACAAACCTAAAATTAAAAGAAAATCTTGATATTAGTATTATTAGTAACATTTAAAACTATCTACCTCGGAAAGAATCTTCTAGAATGAGGAATAAGATTTGAGTACATATACCAAGGGAGAAATAGTAAGTCATGGCTACTAGTGAGCCTGGGACCCGTGTTAGTCTGTCAGACAGAGAACTGCAAATCATCGACTTAGTGGCCACAGGCTTAACTAACCAAGAAATTGCGGTCAAACTGGAAATTAGTAAACGGACAGTTGATAACCACATCAGTAATATTCTCACCAAGACAAAAACTGATAACCGTGTGGCTTTGGTGCGTTGGGCTTTAGAATGGGGTAAAGTCTGTTTAAATGATGTTAATTGCTGTTCGCTTTTGCTGAGGAATGATGAAAGTATGTCTTAATCAAGCAGCTAATTAATCTAGCTTTTTTGCTATTTTGTAGATTGCTGATTGAGAGGATGGGTGGTTGATTTACGCTGTTGTGTACTACTCTGCATCTTTAAAAAGTCGGATAAAAACACAGGTATTTAGAGGCGTAAATCAATTATCCTGCAAATATGATCAAATATACAGATTGACAATTTTGCAGAAGATGTGACTGAAAAATTAGTTTTTTGTAAAGTAATATTACAAACCTTGGAAAAATATTGAGAAATTGTTTTTGAGGCAAACATAGATTTAAGGTAGAAGCTAGAGGACAAAATTGAGGCCAGTTTTAAAATGAACAAAAATAATATTCAAAACTATCGCTTTGTCTGTACCTTAACTTTTGGTGATATTTACGGTCAAATTATTATTTGGTTAATTACGATTACCATTAGCTTGGCTTCGGCTTTAGCACTGATGGGTGCAAAACGACCAGTATACGCTTTAGCTACAGTAGGTCTTGTTGTTCTCTTATCTCTACCTTTTTTACTTTTTGCCTTTGTGACGACTTTATTAAATAATATTGAACTCAATGCTGTAGAGCCAAAAACAAAGACAGAATCAATCTCAAATAATATTCCCCAACAAAACCCAGTCCAAGCAACTAGCTAAAAGGAATTTTATCAATTTCTCTATTACCCTGTCTTGTAGACGGGGAATTTTTTTATAATTGGTGGTTAATAATGCTCGAACATGATGTAATTATTGTTGGTGGCGGTTTAGCTGGATGTCGGGCTGCGCTGGAAATCGCCAGGACTGACCCTAGTTTAAAGGTAGCGGTAGTTGCCAAAACTCACCCGATTCGCTCTCATTCTGTGGCTGCTCAGGGCGGTATGGCCGCATCTTTAAAGAATGTTGATGATCAAGATTCTTGGGAAGCTCACGCTTTTGATACTGTTAAGGGTTCTGATTATTTAGCAGATCAAGATGCAGTCGCAATTTTGACCCAAGAAGCCCCAGATGTGGTGATTGATTTAGAACATCTGGGGGTGTTATTTTCTCGTTTACCTGATGGTCGCATTGCTCAACGGGCTTTTGGTGGTCATTCTCACAACCGCACTTGTTACGCGGCTGATAAAACCGGTCATGCAATTTTACATGAGTTGGTGAATAATTTGCGCCGTTATGGTGTGCAAATTTACGAAGAATGGTATGTAATGCGCCTGATTTTGGAGGATGGTCAGGCTAAGGGTGTGGTGATGTTTCACCTCTTGGATGGACATATTGAGGTATTACGAGCAAAGGCTGTGATGTTTGCCACCGGGGGCTATGGTCGCGTTTATAACACGACTTCCAATGATTATGCTTCCACTGGTGACGGTTTGGCGATGACCGCTTTGGCTGGTTTGCCTTTGGCAGATATGGAATTTGTCCAGTTTCATCCTACCGGTTTGTATCCTGTGGGTGTGCTGATTTCCGAGGCTGTGCGCGGTGAAGGGGCATATTTGATTAATGCCGATGGCGATCGCTTTATGGCTAATTACGCCCCCAGTCGCATGGAATTAGCCCCTCGTGATATTACCTCACGGGCAATTACCTATGAAATCCGGGCTGGTCGTGGTGTAAATACTGATGGTAGCGCGGGTGGTCCCTTTGTCTATCTGGATTTACGCCATCTAGGTAAGGAAAAAATTATGAGTCGTGTTCCCTTCTGTTGGGAAGAAGCCCATCGTTTGCTTGGTGTAGATGCTGTAACTCAACCGATGCCCGTGCGTCCTACCAATCATTATTGTATGGGTGGTATTCCTGTCAACACTGACGGACAAGTTAGAAGTAATAATGATAGTTTTGTCGAAGGCTTTTTTGCGGCTGGGGAAACTGCTTGTGTGTCTGTTCACGGTGCAAATCGTCTCGGTAGTAACTCCTTATTAGAATGTGTAGTTTATGGTAAAAGGACTGGAGCAGCGATCGCTAATTATGTCCAAAATCGGCAATTACCATCCATAGATGAAACACGCTACATCAACGAAGCCAAACAACAAATACAACTCTTAATAGACCAACCAGGACAGTACAGAATTAATCAAATCCGTCAAGCTTTTCAAGATAATATGACTGAAAATTGTGGCGTTTTCCGCACCGACGAAGTCATGCGTCAGGGATTGGAAAAAATCGCCCAATTACAACAAAAATATTCACAAATATATTTAGATGACAAAGGAAAAAGCTGGAATACAGAATTAGTTGAAGCCTTAGAATTGCAAAGTTTAATGGTAGTTGGACAAACCATTTTAACTTCCGCCCTCAACCGTCAAGAAAGTCGCGGCGCACACTTTAGAGAAGACTTTGCCGAAAGAGATGATAATAAGTTCTTACAACACACAATGGCTTATTATTCACCCACAGGAATTGATATTCAATATCGTCCCGTGACAATCACAATGTTTGCACCAAAAGAGCGAAAATATTAATTGAAGATACAGCACTTTCCGGTGTTATGAGGTACATATCCAGCGGGCAAGACTTGTACTGAGCTTGTCGAAGTATGCCCGCACTACAAGAGTTTCATGATTCAACTTTGTACCTCATAAGAGCGGAAACCGATGTAATATTTAATTTTCTAAAATATGCGGTTATTCGGTTCTTTTTATGGAAAACCTGGTTCAAAATCAATGGCGGACTTAGAGGATGTTTGAAAAGTTTTTAATGTATCAATAAACCCCTCTCCAAACCTCTCCCCGACGCGGGGAGAGGCTTTGAAACCCCCATTCCCTTGTAGGGAATGGGGGAAGGGGGGTTAGGTTTCGGAGATTGTTGGTTTCATCTAATACTTTTCAAACAACCTCTTATTGTGTGGGCATTTCATTGAAAATATAGAGATAATTGTTCATAACCCTTGTCCCGCAAGGGTTTTGTTATAATCAATCCTCAATCACCATCAAAGAGGCTGTTACAAAAATGGTAACGACAGTTGAATTTTGTCATTTATCCTGGATAATCTTGTAAATACAATGTCATAGCTACCTTAGTCTATACCAAGTTCACCAATGAACAGAAAACCATATCTGATAGCAGTTACAGGGCTTGCTGTTTTATCCATACAGGCTCTAGCATCACCAAATGGCTTGGCATTTCCCCAACCAAATCATCATTCCAACCCTGTCATAGCCCAAAACTCGGAAGAACAAACGCGCATTCGAGTGAATCAAAAAGCCAGTCCAGCCGTAGTTTATATCAACACAGGTAAATCAAGCGGCAGTGGCTTTATTGTTAGTTCTGACGGGTTAATTATTACCAATGCTCACGTTTTGCAAGATGCACCCGCAACCGTTACTGTAGTTTTAGAAGACGGGAAACGGCTTCCTGCTAACGTGATTGGCTTTGCTAAAAATGGAGTAGATTTAGCAGCCATTAAAATTCGTAACCAGAAGAATTTACCCACATTATCTTTAGCAAAATCAGCCCAAGTGGGACAGTCTGTATATGCTATTGGTAGTCCCTTTGGCTATGGCAATCTAAATAATTTTACTGCCGGTGTTTTGAGCAATCTTGACGAGCAAGATGGTATAATTAAACATGATGCTAGAATTAATCCCGGTAATTCTGGTGGTCCACTTCTCAATTCCCAAGCCCAAGTTATTGGCGTAAATACTGCTATTCAACTTGATAGAAATGGCAGCAATAGTAGTATTAGTATTGCCATCCTGGTAAATAAAATACAACCTTTCTTAACGGCAATTCGTCAGGGAAATATTTCCCGTTTACGGCGCTAATAGTCTGTTGAGAATTGAGATTTGTATAGGCTTCTAGCTAGTTTGTCTATCTGGACAGGCAGGATGCCCACCCCACAGAAATTAAATGTCCCTTTCCCAAATTAGGAGATTTAAGAAATGATGAAATTAACATTATTAACCACACTGTTCTTAACCACCACATTAGCATCTACTCCTGTTTTTGCTCAAGAAGACGCTAATAATCAAATTCGCTTTATCTGTTCTACAAGTCGTTACTCCGAAAATGGAAAGTCTGTTCCTACCACTTTTCTTTGGACACCAAATTTCCAAAAAGCAATGGTGACTTGGACATCTGTTTTAGGAGGAGTTAAACCACAACAACGTTGTCAAAAAGTTTCTGATAACTTCCAAACAGCTTTTAATAACGGCAGTCTTAATTACGTTACCAATGGTGTTCAAAATGGGAGCAAAGTAATTTGTTCTGTGAGTTCAATTGATGGTGGTTGTGATACTGTATTATTTACATTGCGACCTCAGGACAAGTCTAGGGATGTTCTCAAACAGTTAAACAAACTCTGGTTTGGCAGTGCTACGACAGTACCTATTGCACAAAGTTCTGGAGAAGATAAATTTAAATTTTACATTGATATTCGCCAATTCCTCAATACACCACCAGCGAATAAGATGCAATAAAGAAGATTCTCAAAAATTGTAGGTTGGGTAGAACGAAGTGAAACCCAACCTACTTAAAGAAGTTATCAAGAAGTGTTGGGTTTCGTTCCTCAACCCAACCTACTTATATTCATCTCCTAATTTACTCAAACAAAAAAAGATCATGAAACACCTATTTTTTACCCTCATTTGCACAACTGCTTTATTAACTATTCCTCAGCAATTGTTATTGATTTCTCCTCAACCAGTTACCGCACAAGAACCTACAAAAAAACTATTAACCTCAGCACAATTACAAGCTTTAGCTAAATCAATCACGGTGAAAATATTAACTAAAAATGGCAGTGCTTCAGGAACTTTAATTGCTAAAAATGGTAATAATTACACTATTTTAACTAATGATCATGTGATGAATCCAGGTGCATCTTATCGCATTCAAACACCTGATGGAAAAATCTATCCTGCTAATGTGATTAAAGAAAAACCAGCATCTTTAAAAAATCAAGATGTGGCTTTATTCCAGTTTCAATCAACAGTAGAATATACCATCGCTACTTTAGGAATTTCCGCACCTATAGCAGTAGAACAAAAAATTGTCGCGGCTGGATTTGTGAGTGATAATGCTCAATTAGTTTTCACCGAAGGACAAATTTCTCTGTTACCAGATAAAAGTTTTCAAAGAGGTTATCGCATAGGTTACAGCAATAAAGTTCAACCAGGAATGAGTGGCGGACCTATATTAAATTATCAAGGTGAAGTTATTGGTATTAATGCCGTTCATGCTTATCCTATTTCTGATAAAATATATACTTATATTGACAATAGTAAACCCAGTACAGCCGAACGTCAGCAAATGCGTCAATATAGTTGGGGTTTACCGATTTATAGTGTCGCTAAAGTAGTCAATGAAGTTATTGCTAAATCGCCTAAAAAGATTGATGATTCTGCTTTGATAGCGAAAAAAGGTTTGATTAATGATATTGATAAAATTGCCCAAGAAATTACGGTTTTAATTCCTAATGCTAACCCCACAGATATGGGTTCCGGGGTAATTATTGCCCAGAAAGGTAATATTTATTATGTGTTGACTGCGGATCATGTTATCTGGAATCGTGATGAAAAAAAATTAAAAGATAAGTTAGAAATAGTCGCACCGGATAAGTAAGTCGGCCCAATAAAATCGATATATGTTTAGTTTTGTAAAAACCGTGAAACACCCTATTTATAAGGTATTCGTTAATTTATATTTCGTTACATAGATTGATTTTTTAACGCCGACCTACTTAATCAAAGATATGCTATAAATATCAGCAATGCGAAAAGAATGCCTGGAGTTGATTTAGCCGTTGTTCAATTTACCAGTAATCAAAAATATCAAGTTGCAACTTTAGCAAATTATAGTTTAAATACTAAAGATCAAAAAGTGTTTGTTTCTGGTTTTCCTGGTAATAAACAACAAAATAAAAACAAACCTCACCGGATTTTAACAGCGGGAGTTTTGAGTGAACAACAAAGCATTAAGTTCACTACTTATCTAAGTTTCAATAATCAAAGTTCTCTGATACCTGTGCGAATACAAACTGTTTTAAGTGATGGTTATGATCTACTTTATAGTAATATTACTAAGGGAGGAATGAGTGGCGGTGCGGTTTTAGATACCCAAGGAAGATTAATTGGTATTCATGGCAGAGTGGAAGGTGAAATATCACTCGATTTTGATGGTAAAATCAATTTAGGTAGTAGTTCTGGTATTCCCATTAGAACATTTTTAAATTTGGTTCAACAGGTAGGAATAGATTCAGATTTAAAAGTTGAAACTACTGCACCAGCTACACTGAAAAAATCGGAAGAGGATGTAATCAGTGAATATTTATTACCATTGGATGAAGTTCCTAAAAATAGCGATGATGAAATATCATGGCTAAATTATGCCAATCAACTATGGCGTTCTCAAAAATATGCAGAAGCGAGAAAAGCTGTTGATAAAGCGATTGGGAAAAAACCGGATTTTTATCAAGCTTGGTATTTCAAGGGGATGATATTTCGTAGAGAGGAAAAATATCCAGAATCTATTGCTGCTTTTGATAAAGCTCTTAAAATTAATCCCAACTTTGCTCAAGCTTGGAAACAGCGGGGTAGAGTGCTGCTTAGATTAGATAAATACTCCGAAGCCTTAACATCTTTTGACAAAGCCATTGCTCTAAGTCCTAATCAATTTGCTCTTTACTTCCTGCGAGGTTTCACGCTTCGTTACTTAAAGCGGTTTCCTGAAGCAATTGAGGCTTATAATCAAGCTATTAAAATTGATCCTCTGTTTAAATCGGCTTATTCTGGGCGTGGTTTGTCCTATGGAGAGTTAAAAAAATATCGACAAGGCATAGCTGATTTTACTCAGTTCATTCAACTTGACCCTAAAGACGCTAGCTATTACAATCTAAGGGGTTTGTATTACGGACAATTAGAAGAATACAAACAAGCCATAGCTGATTATAATCAAGCCATTCAACTTGACCATAATGATGCTTTATACTACATTAGCAGAGGTAATGCTTACTTGATGTTGAAAGACTACAAACAAAGCATAGCTGATTCAACTCAAGCCATTCAACTTGACCCTAAAGATGCAACATACTATTTAGTGAGGGGTAATGCTTACTTTAGATTAAACGACTACAAACAAGCGATTGATGATTACACTCAAGCCATTCAAGTTGACCCTAAAGATGCAAGATCCTACTCCTTGCGGGGTGGTATTTACTCAATATTAAAAGACTATAAACAAGCCATAGCTGATTTAACTCAAGCCATTCAACTTGACCCTAAAGATGCAATCTACTACTCCTTGCGGGGTAGTATTTACTCAAACTTAAAAGACTATAAACAAGCTATATCTGATTTAACAGAAACTATTCGTCGTGACCCTAAAAATGCACCATACACTATGCAAGGTCTCAGATACTCTGAATTTAAAGATAATAAAGGCTTGCTTAGTGGTTACACTGGCTTAATGAGTAAAGCTTACGCAACTAGGGGTGTTACTTACTATGAATTAAAAGAATACAAACTGGCAATTGATGATTACACTCAAGCCATTAAAATTGATTCTCAAAATGCCGAGTATTATGCTTTTCGTGGTGGTATTTACTCTTTCCTGAAAGAATACAAACAGGCGATTGATGATTTAACTCAAGCCATTAAAATTGACCCTAAAAAGGCAACATACTATCATCTTAGGGGTACGACTTACCTTCAATTAAAAGACTACAAACAAGCCATAGCTGATTATACTCAAGCCATTCAACTTGATCCTAAAAATGCAACATACTATGGTGGTAGGGGTTTTGCTTACTCTCAATTAAAAGACTACAAACAAGCAATTAATGATTGGAATCAAGTCATTAAAATTGACCCTGAAAATGCAACATACTATAGTGCTAGGGGTGATGCTTACTTTCAATTGAAAGACTATAAACAAGCGATTGATGATTACTCTCAAGCCATTAAATTTAAGCCTGATTTGACTCTTGCTTATTCAGCAATGGGTAATGCTTATTTACAATTAAAAGACTACAAACAAGCAATTAATGATTACACCCAAGCAATTAAACTTGACCCGGAAAATGCTGATTACTACTACAGTAGAGGTTTTGCAAACTATAAATTCAAAGATTACCAACAAGCAATAAGTGATTGGAATCAAGCCATTAAAATCAAACCTGAATTTCCTGAAGCATACACTAATTTAGGTATAGTTTCCTACGAAATGGGAGAACTAGAAACAGCAATTAATCATTGGCGAACTGCGATAAAAATCAATAGCAATTTTGCAGAAGCACATCTAGCTTTAGGTATAGCTTTGTATGCCAGAGGCGATAAAGAAGCGGGTTTGAAATCGGGAGAAACGGCTTTAAAATTACATAAACGTTTTGGGAAGATAGAGTTTCTAAAAGAGAATAATTGGGGTGACAAGTTGATAAAAGATAGTCAGGAGTTTTTGAACAATCCTCGGATAAAAGGTTTGATTTAGAACCCACCTTCCGCACCCTTGGTATCACAATGGTATCACAATCGGTAATTTCGGATTTTTGGCGTTGCTGATTAAGGGTATGAATTTTAGTCTCACGCAAAGACGCAAAGACGCAAAGGTATACTCAAAACGGCTAGAAGCTGGACTTTTTTATCATACAAAGAACAAGGTTCAAAGCCTCTCCCCGTTGCGGGGAGAGGTTTACCAGAGGGGTTTCATATTTGGTTAAACTATGAACCGTTTGCAGTATAAGAGTTTTAAAGGTTCAATTTGGGAATTTCATACCTCAATTCAGCAACGCCGGATTTTTCAATACTTAAAAGGATGATTTTTATACAAAAATGTGAAAATTTCAAATAGCTATAGCGAAGTGCTGCTGTAAGCATTTCGCTAGTCCCAAATTTCCCAACGACCAATTTTCCTTGTGTGACAGTTTAGGGTGCGAAAGGTGGGTTATCACCAAAAAAAGCTACTTGTGCTTGGGTTGAAAATTCGGTAGTTCTACAGATGCTAAAGATTTGCGTCCCTTGGGTGGTCGTTGGGGATAAATCAATGGTGAAGGCGATTTATGGTCAGATGTATTTTCATCCAATAACTTTGGCAAAACATCATCAATTGGTAAATTTGATTCCGTTGTCGGGGAAATATCCAACCAATAATCTTCCATTTCCACAGTATTGATCTGATGGCTAAGAGCGGTGGAAATAATTGGAAATTCCTCTATTAGTGATAGTGAAAAATCTTCCTTTCCAGAATTTTCAGTAGTACCATAAGGATCAATTTCTATCGGCAAATCCTGTTTAATTATTATTTCTGGTTGTGCATAATTTTCCGAAGTAGATACTAAAGTTTCTAAAATAGATATATCACCTTGATGAATATTTACTTTTGCCTGGGTTCCCTCCTCCGTTGTGTCAGATGATGGTGTAATAAAAAACCGATGAATTATCCCTTCTAATTGCTGGTCTAGGGATAATACTCCAGAATCATCTTCAGTTGTTGATGGAGTTGTTGATTCATCAACTTGTGTAGGCTGAGAGATTACTGGTTCTGGATCATGGGGATAATTTTCAGAAGTTGTCACTGTAGACTTAACCCAGGAATTATTTACAGACTCATTCACAGAATCTGTCTCCCCTGTCCAAGGTCGAATAGGTTGAGCGTTGGGAAACAAAGACCGGGCTTTTCTGGAGAATCGCGTTTGTTTGTGAATCACATCATGGGGATGATGGATATGATCTTCTAAATTTTCATGGCTAGGAATGGGAGTATCTAGACATTTTTCCAAAGCCGATTTAAACTGCATAGTTTGTCGTTGTTGACGCATTAGCCGAGACCGCAATTCACGACAAGTATTTTCCGAGTGTAATAACTGTTGAGACTCTTGACTGTAGTTAGCTTGCAAAAGAGAACATTCTCTTTCCAAATGCGCTAACCGCTGTTGGCTAATTTGCAAATTAGCTTGATAATTTTCAATACAAATTTCTTGTTGTTGAACTGTTTGGACAGCATTTTCTAACTGCTGATACAGGGAATGAATTTGTTCTTGACCAGCGGAAAGTTCTTGATTTTGTTGGTTAAACATAGATTCCGTCACACTAGACCGGGTTTTGTGCCATTGCAAAATCTTTTCGGCTTCAGCTAATTCGGTTTTTAACTGCTCTACCTGAGCATAGAGATGATTATTAGCTGTAGTTAATTCTGTATTTAACTTGAGTAATTGCTGAAATTCTAAGTTGATCTGTGCTTGTTGATCAATATTAGGTTCTGCAATCCAGTCTTGTTGGTTACTGTCTTCCAATTTTTCCATAACTACGGTTTCACATTGACAATCTGTAGTTGGCCGATAGCGTGGCGTTAGCTTTATAATAGGTAAATTTGTCACGGTCATATTATTATTATCCACAAATACGTAGCCGTTATCAGTTATTTACACAAATAAAAATTGACAGTTGATAATTAATAATTGTCAATTGTCAATTGTCAATTGTCAATTAATTAAGGTAGCCAATGGGGATGAAAGCCCATGAGAGGTAGTTGTTCTGGTTTAATGTCAATATTGGTATTATCAGCTATAGGTAGCATGGGCATTAACCAGAGACTACTACTAGCAATGGGTTCACCATCATCAGTTTTTAAGGTGTTTGCGGGTAATGGTGTGGTGTTATTGGCAATGGGAACTACTTGGTCAAATAAGAAGCCTAAACCGTCAGGTGCTAAACTGGTTTGGACATTGCGTTGAGCCGGAGGCAAGAGTAACAATGGTTTTTGCTTGCCTGTTTTCAAGTCAATGGATACCAAGTAAGGTTGTTCTATGTATTGTTCTTTAGAAATAAGTTGGGTAACTAAACAGTAAAGACTAGGGGAAGCCGGATCAAACTGACAGCTAAGAATTGAGCCTGTAGTTTTTAATAATTGTTTTTGTACACCTTGGTTGGTGACTAAAAACAAATCTCGCGTATAATCAGTATTAAATTTGACCATTGCTGCCTGTGAACCGTCTTTGGAGAAGGCTTGGACTAAGCCAAATTGAGGCAGAAAATCGAGAGGTTTGTTGCTATCACCGTCTAAAGATACAATTGCTGTCCCCTGTCCTTGGGAAACTGCTACGGCTTTGCTATCGGGTGTAATCAGAAAATCTCCACCAGGCTGCCCTTGTAACCGTTTTGGCGTGGGTTTTTCGGCGGAATTATCATTGCTGGTTGATAAGTACCAGAGAGCAAAATCACCGGAATTATCGCGTTTACCTCTTTGAATAACAATAATTTTGCCATCGGCTGAAAGGTCAAATTTGAGATTTTGATATTCTTTGTTATCTAAAATTAGGTCAACTTTCCCTGCGGCGGCTATTTCTGTCCCAATTTGACTAGAAATACCTGTGCTGACTGTATAAAGTTGGGCGGAAAGTAAATCAGGATTTTTAGCAGAACGAGCCGAGAAGAGGATTTTTTCACCATTGGGGAATGGTTCAAAATCCATCACAATTAAGTCTTTGGGGGTAAGAACTTTTTTTTGTTCTTGGGTTAAATTATAAAGTACCAACTGCCCTTGGATTTCTGCTGCCGAGCCAATATAAAGGATGACGCGATTGCGGGTAGAAAAGCTACCTGTAAAGGGCTGCATGACGCGGTTTTTCCCTTCCGCTTGAGAATATTTATCTTGACCTTTTTCTAGTTTGACTTGGTAGTTTGTGCCGTAGGGGGCTGGGGTAAGGAGTGTGTACACCATTCTTCTGCCAGCCCAACTGGTTTTACCGGCTAGAGGTGGATCTATTTTTAAATTCTCCTCGATGCTTTTGGAGTCCATTGGCCGACTAAAGGTGAGGGAGAAGGAGAGATCCTCTGCGCCAATTTGTTGATTTTCCCAGGTAAAGGTGCGAACCATAGGTTTGACTACATCACCTTTCCAGATAATTAACCCAATCAACACACTCAGTAGGAGCATGACAGCGATCGCAATTCCGTCTAAGGGTTGAATAAGTTTATAGGATTTGTTCATCTAACAATTTTAGATTTTGGATTTTAGATTTTGGATTTTAGATTAGGGAACAACTGACAACTAACAACTAACAACTGACCACTGACTAATAACTGTAAGGATTTTGAGGTTGGGGAATTTTTTTCAGGGAGTTGGCTTTGATAGTGAGTTGGCGTTTCTCTCCGACAGTTTGTGTTGTCATTTGTCCTTCTATTTCTAACCATGTATCAGGGGGGTACTGTTGACGTGATCCAGATATTTGGACTGGTAATCCCACGGGATAAGCGTCTGCGGCACAACAACTGAGAACAAATCTGGCTAAAAATATATATTCTTCACTGACGTTAGGTTGATGAATCACAAATCCCTGGACTTTTGCCTTTTGCCCTGTGTATGCGTCCGGTTCGGGATAGACATTCAATGTGCGGACCCAATCTACAAGCGATCGCTCTTCTGGGCGAACTGTAGCCCGAAATGCCTGGGGTTGAGTGCGACTAGCACCTGTTGATTCAGTCACACCCCGATCTAGGGCTGTTTGACTCGCAAAGACACGAGGTGTAATCATTAATCCTAAAATTGCCGTTGTTAGTAACAGGAAACTGCCCCAACCAGGGGGAAACAAATTAATATGCCCAGCACTAGGTATTTGGGGAATGTGACGGTGTTTCCACAGTTGCAATCCCTTAGAGAAACCAATGATTAATAAGGCTATGCCGGCGACAACTACTAACCAAAAGAAATCCGGGTGAATCAATAAGTAGAGTTTGCCCGTTAGCCAATATTTCAACATCAGAATACCCCAAGCTGTAATGGCTAATACATCTAGCCAAGGGATGAATTTATTTGGGGCTTTAGTTTGGGAATTTAGCATTAAAGTTATTTAGGTATCATAAGGAATAGGTAAGAGGGAATAGGGAGGAGGGAAGGGGGAACAGAAATTATTTTAGAAAATTACCGACTACCTTTTTTTCAATCTCCAATTACTATATTCCCACCTTCCCAGGATTTAAACCCCATACCTCACACCCCACATTTGAGGGGGAAAAAAGAAAATTTTGCTCAAAAGAGACCCAATCTTGATTCAGATCACGTGCAGATTCAGAAATAGGGTGAATAAAAGTGTCAATTGTCCAGCTAATAAAAACAGATATATCAAGGCTTTTGGCTTAAAAATTGAGAGCATTAAACCAATACCTTTAATATCAATCATCGGTCCAAAGACTAGAAATGCTAACAATGACCCGCTAGTAAAGGTGGAAGCAAAAGACAGGGCAAAAAAGGCATCAACTGTAGAGCATATTGATACAACTGCTGCTAATACTAGCATGGCTAAAATCGAGCTAATTGGCCCAGCCCCAAGACTAATAATCAGGTCACGGGGGGCTAAAACTTGGGTAGCGGCGGCGATCGCACTGCCTAATACCATGACTCCGCCTAATTCCCGGAGTTCTTGGATAATATTATCTAATAGGGAGCGGAGTTTCTCTGATAAGGGTTTACTGAAGTTAGAAATTGCAGCGACTTCACTGTAACTATCATCTATGCGTTTCGACGCTCCCGTTGTGCCACCAAGAATATATGTTCCTGATTGCAATAAACTCGGTGTATTAGTTTGGGGTTGTACTTGAGATTGTCGTCCCCTGCGGTTTGTTTTCGGTGGTGCTGGGGGGTTAAATTTAAGATAACGGGCGATTGATGGTTGCAGAAAGGGAACTAAATCCGGTTGAAAGCTGAAGATAAAACCAATAATAGTGGCAATGGCTAGGGAAAATACCACTCTTAACACTACTATTTCTGGTTGATCGCGGAATGCAGTCCAAGTTGACCAAATCACAATGGGGTTAATTGTTGGCGCTGCTAATAAAAAGCCAATCGCTACTGGTGTGGGTACTCCCTGCATCAATAGCCGTCTGGCCACAGGCACATTACCGCACTCACAAACTGGAAACAAAAAGCCGATCATACTGCCAAATAAAGCCCCCAATAGGGGATTTCTGGGCATTTTCTCCACCAATTTACTTTCATCGACAAATAATAGTAATAGACTGGATAAAAATACACCCAGCAGTAAAAATGGCATCGCCTCCACTAGTAGACTGAGAAATATTGTAAAACCATTGTTCAGTTGATTCATGGGCGTTGTATTCAACAGCAGTTCTGAGTTTTAGAGTTTTGTGTTGTCATTTCATTTAATAGGGTAGCGAGAAATATGGCTAACACCAACCTATACTAAAGCGATACGGGGATCATTGATTAAGCAGCTAAAATTAAATCCCATTATAGTGAGGAAATTATAGCAGTCCTCAATAATTTATGAAAAAATTGCTTGTCTTTTGCCTACCATTGCTAAATTTACAACTTAAACTGGCTAGATAAGTTATTAGACATATCGGCACAAAAATATAGAGACGTTCCATGGAACGTCTCTACAAGCAAGTTTTAGGTTGATTCCGTAATCTCTAATTAGTTCAATAAGATATTAGTCTTTCGGACACTCTTTAACTTTGTTTTCTACCCAATTTTTACAAGATAAGAAACCCAAAAAGCCGCTACCTTTTTCTGCACAGTATCCTTTATCAACCTCTACTTGTTCTCTAGGAATTTCTGACACAGTAGAACTTCCACGGACAAATGAAGAAAATTGTCCCCTCTCAACTACTGAATTATCTTGTCTAATCTCATATTCAAATTCATTGGCATCTCTTTTCACAACAAATGCACTACCACTATGCCGAGTCCCGATACTTATTTTGGTGGACTCTGAGCCTCTCCCTTTACTATAATCTCGATCAGTGTATGGGAAATTATCAGGAGACATTCCCCGGGAAATGTTTCTGATAATTACTCTCCTGCCATTTTTTGGTGGTTCACTTGAGGATGTAAACCAAGCTTTAGTGTCACTTATATAAGTTGTAGCACTAGGACATTCACCCACATATTTAAACAAAGGCAAAACTATTTGATTAAGTTCTGATTGTCCCTCAACTTCAAACCCAATCTCAGGTGCAGCAGGAGCAGATTGTCCCCAACTCGGCAAGGATTGCATGAATACTAATGGAGTGGACAATACAACAATCTTCATCAAATAGGATATGCAGCGAGTTCTCTTTGACATTTTTCTCACCATAAAGTAAAGAATTTGTAGGTTACAGCACTTCCCGGTGTTATAAGGTACATATCTAGCGGGCAAGACTTGTACTGAGCTTGTCGATAGCGCAGCGTGGCGTTAGCCATAGTATGCCCGCACTACAAGAGTTTCATGATTCAACTTTGTACCTCATAAGAGCGGAAACCGCTGTATTTAGTCAATAAGCTTCAGTTAACGAAGGATATTAACTTGGATTGTTGAGTTCAATTCTTGATATTGAACCGGATTGAACTATGAGGTTAGTAAGCTTGGCTCAATTTATAGCTATATATACCCGCAGCAATTAATAAGCAATAGTTTTATGCTTTTCAAATTGTATGCAGATTCATCTAGGTATGAAATTACTTTATCTTACAACCATCAAAATACGCAATGAAATTTCCCCAAACAGGTCCATCTAAAAATGCTCTAGGGAGATATCCTTTAGGCGCATCTAAAGAGTATTTAAGCTGATTATTAGATAAATATCTACCTCGATAACGCCAGCCTAAATCAGTAGCAAAATCTTCAAAATGCTCGTTAGTTGGTTCAAATTTATTACCAAATAAACTCTTCCATTTTTGTGCTTGTGCAGAAAAACCAAAGCGACCTTGACTTTGAGTTTGCCAAATTTGATTAATAGCACTTAAATTTCCGCAGGACAATCGAGAAATTGCCTTATCATTGAGTGATCCAGAAGCTTGGCTAATCTCCAGCATTAGAGACTTTGTTTCCTCGTCAGCCCCTTTCCAATCACCTTGAGATAATAATTTTTCCAATTTGTCCATACTAGCGGGAAAGTTTCCAGTATTCCCTCTGGTTGCTACTTCTATTTCTTTCTTTTCTCTGGCTTTTTTTGGTGGAATCTCACCCCCAGTAGGAGGTTTCTGACCAGTGAGGGAGAAAAAGATATTAATCGGAATTGCCGCATTAAATCCCGTTTTTCCCTGTCCAGAAGTTCCCGTTTCCTGTTGTCCAATTTTTGGCTTTTTCACAGGTGTGATTGGTTTTCGTCTGACTCTTGTTTCTGACTGACCAGAATCATTGTCATCTCCGCCATCTGCATCTGCTAGTCCGTGAATACCAATAACTCTACCATTACCATCAAATACAGGTCCACCACTGTTACCAACAAAGGTAGTAGCATTGTATACTAATCTGTAACCGTTGACCGCTCCAGGATTGAAAGTGACTACTGTACCCGGTGTGACGGTATATGTTCTATCCTTGCCTTTATTACCAAAAATACTGGGAAATCCGGTGACTTTAATCTCTGCCCCAATTTTTATCTCCTCAGAATTTCCTAAAGCAGCGACAGGATAGTTTTCCTGAGCTTCAAAGGTAACTATAGCTAAATCTGGGTCTTTCGGATTTTTTTGGAATATTTGACGGTCTTTAATGGGATAATCTTTGCCATTATAAGTATGAATTGTGTAATTAATGCCCGTGCTACAGGTAACTGGTTTGCGTCCCTGTATGGCATCACATACAACATGATTAGCCGTTAGAACGGTGTAAATTTTTCCTTTTTTGTCAATAATTACACCTGAGCCGCCGGGCGAGTCATTACCTTCACTATTAATTTGTACTGTAGTTTGTTGGGCAGCGTCCTCAAGTTTTTCCGCTTGCACGGAAATCAATGCTACAAAAAATACAAATGTTGATACCGTAACTGAGAAAATAGCAGAATTATTTTTCAGTATTTGGTTAGATAGATTCATATTTACATACAAATGACTTAAGTGAGATGGTATCACACCTACTTGGTAGAATCAATGGGTTTAGACAGGGAATTTACTCCCTGCCCATACTTTACCTTACAAGCGTCCTCCAGTATAAGCGCTCATAGGTTCTTTGATAAACCTGATGTAAAGATGCCTAAAAGTAGACTTAATCACACGCGGCATGGCAAAATCTATGGGCATTAACTTTTCGGGTAATTGCCAATCTGTAATTTGTAATAAATCGGGTGATAAATTCGGAAAGTGAATATCACTTAATTCTGGACATATTCCCAATCTTTGGGAAGCTGCAACTGTGGGAACTTGTGCGGGTGCAACTTGGAGAATTTCTAACATTGCTCTATCTAAAGCAAATACATTACTCGCAGCTGCTAGAATTTCTAATTTCCTAGGTTCTCCCCCACTTGGTCCATTACCTTCATGACCAATAATTCCATCTAAAATTGTTAAAGTTGGATTAATTGCTCTGGCAGTTTCTACTAACATTTCTCCAAATTTGTTAGCATCTTTACCAGCTTCCATGTGCCACCAAGCTTTCATTTTCCCAGGAACACAACCAAAGAGATTTTTAACTCCTAAAGTTAGGGTTAATTGCATATGAGATTTAACTTTAGGCAGATTAATAATCACGTCTGCTTCCATTGCTTCTTTCGATAAAAGCAAGTGATTAAAATTGTCGTTGACGGTTTGATAACGTTTCCCGTGAAATTCCACCAGTGGTAATTTTAGTTCTTCTAAAATTGGTAATAAACCATTCGCTATGGCCACACCTTTAGCACTACCAAAAGCGGGACTATCTCCTAAAAATGGATTTCCACCCACTGCAATTACCATTTCGGCAACAGCACGCACTAATTCTGGTCTGGTGGTGCATTCTTTAGTAGGACGAGAACCTGTGAGCAGGTTGGGTTTGAGTAAAACGCGGTTTCCTGGTTTCACAAAAGCAGCCATACCCCCTAAAGGTTCTAGCAGTGTTTCTAAGGATTCTTTTAAAGCTTCCTGTTCGTAGGATTTAGCCCGAATGAGACTAACAGATGGTTTTTGTGTTGACATGGAAAATAATTGCGTTATATTACATTCAGCATTAATACTGTATCAAAAATTAAACTATAGTGGAAAAGTTCTTCCTACTTTGACAAAGATGAATCTAAAGAACAGTTATGGTAGGGAGTTTTATGAAATACTAATTTTGCTAATATTTATTTTATTTCTCAGGGTAGATGAAACAGCTAAAATCACGCTCGCAAGATTTACGCGGCCTATTTGAGAAAAGTATCACTATAGAATATGTAGCCGAACCTCTCAAGGCTGTGTCGGTTGATGCTGATGTCAAAGAAGTATTACATTGGATGCAGTTACAAGATTTTGATGTGGTAGGGGTAGAGACAGAAAATATTGTTAGTGGTTATGTGGAACTATTACCAGACAAGGAACTTTTCATCAATTCAGAATTTTTGATAATTTCCTCTGCGATCGCTATATAAACGCAGATAAACGCAGATAAACGCAGATCAAGACGGATGAATTAATTGGTTTCATAATTCTGTACAGGGTCTAATGTGAAGAATCATTTCTAGAACTGTTAACTTGATCTTTAATAGAGATAATTTAATCATTTTGATTCTATGGATTCCGCAAGATTAATATGTTTGTAAGTACCAAAATAAATCTCTCCCATTTACCTGCTTTCACTATGTCGAAGATATATAAAAATATTGCCCCTGTGATCTTCGGTTTGATATTATCAGGATTAATACCCGGTGTTGCTAAGGCAGAAACAGTGATGGAAAAAGTAGCCCGAACAGGAGTATTAACTGCTGGTACAAGCAAAGATGCTTTACCATTTGCCTACTCCGACAGTCAAGGAAAATTGACTGGTTATTCTGTGGATATGCTAACTTTAATCCAACAGCAATTAGAGAAAGAATTAGGCAAAAAAATTACACTTAAATTAGTTGCAGTTACCCCAGCAGCAAGGATTCCCAAGATAATTAACCGACAAGTTGATATTGTCTGTGATGCCAGTAGTTTTACTTGGGAACGAGATAAAAAAGTTGATTTTTCTATTAGTTATGGTGTCACAGGGACGCAAATTTTAATTAAAAAGGAAACCAATTTAGGTTCACCAGAATCCCTGATTAATAAGCGTGTGGGTGTGTTAGCTGGAACTACCAATGAACAATCAATCAAGCAAATACAACCCCAGTCCAAACTTGTATATTTTAAGACTAGACCGGAAGCATTTGCAGCTTTGGAACAGGGTAAAATTGACGCTTTTGCATCCGATAGCATTCTTTTAGAGGGATGGTTACAAACAGCAAAAAATCCAGATAGTTTTGCCATAGTCCCCCCTCGTCCCTATTCACGAGAAGGAATTGCTTGTATGGTTCCTGAGAATAACTCTAAATTCCTCAATTCAGTGAATTATTCCCTCGTCAAATTTATGCAAGGATTTGTGAACAATAACCCCAAATATGTGGCGATTTTTGACCGTTGGTTTGGTTCTCAAGGTGCTGTATATCTCAATCAAGATTTACGTGATTTAGCCGTAGAAACCATGCAATTAATGATCGAGTTTCATGAACCGATTCCTCAGAAAGATTTGTAAGCCATAGTTATTAATTAGCAAATAGTCTCACAAGTTAATTTTTTTTTAATTTGGTTAATCAGGTAAAGTTTCAACATATCCAAAATAATGTTTGTTTCTGATACCTGAATTAACTAATTTTGGCAATTACCACAATTACGGTAATAATGAATGGTATGTTTGGCTGTATTTAAAAAGTATTTATTACTTATTTGGTTTTGACAATTTTACAAAACTCAACTAAGATAACGCATTCAGGAAAATTTGCATATTGTCGCATATTTTGATTATCTTCCGTTTATTTACTTCTGGTCATCTTGCAAAGTTTCAATTAACAAATCTACCTGCTGCTGTTGCTGCTGTAGAAAACTATCACATTCTTGTAAATACTTAACCGCAGTGGCAAATTCTGCAAATATATCCGCTAATTGTAATTCACCTCCTTCAATGCGAGTGATAATAGTTTCAATTTCTGCTATCTTAGCTTCATAACTTTCCCCATTTGCGGACATGGACTTAACTGAATTATTCCGTTTAACCATAAAATTTTCCCCCTAAATAAATTATGAATTCAAACAATAATACAACAATTAGCAGCATATATGAAGTCTGTATTGGTGTCCCAGATGCTATTTCTGCAATTCAATATTGGCAACAATTTGGTTATCGGATTGGAGAAATAGGAGAATTAACCGCAACTACAGCTTATCAACTATATCGGGTAAATTCACCTTTACAGACTATTCGACTTTATCATCAAAATGCAGATCATGGATTAATTCGGTTAATGATTTGGCAAAATCCTACATCTACAGGGTTAGGTGTGAGTTCCATGAAAACAAAAGGTAATCGTTGGGCTACTACCTTAACTGCGGATATATTAGGGATATTAAATCATGCGGAAGCAGCAAAATCAATTGGTGAAAACATTCTTTACACTCAAACTCACTGGGAAGTAATTTATAACAAAGATCAAAAAATTCGTCCTTTCGTAGAACCGTTGGTGGGGGTACGAGAAATGCTATTACTTCAACCATTTAGTCGGCAAGTTTTATTTCAACGTTTTGGTTATGATGTGACTAATTATGGACAGATTAATGATCATGCACCTTTAAAAACTAGTCAGTTTACTCATGTAGGTATAGTTGTCCAAGATGATAGTAAGGAAATTCTCAAATTCTATGAACAAGTTTTAGGTTTATTGCGTGTACGTGATGATATAGAAACAACTTATGAATCATCTTTAGCAGGAAGAGAATTTTTTGCACTGAACCCAGGAGAAAAATTTATAGTTACGGCTTTTGATGATCCTCGTTCTTCTCAAACTGATTTTATGGCAGCGCGAAGTGGTAGACTTTATATTATTCACTTTCCAGAAAATATTACCTTAGAATCACGTTTTGTAGATGCCCAACCAGGAAGTTTAGGAATGTGTCTTTATACTTATAAAGTGCAGGAAATAGAGACGTATTGGCAACTAGTGCGAGAAAGTGCAGCAAAAAAAATTACGGAAATTGTAAATAATGAATTTGCAGAAAATAGTTTTTCTTTTGTTGGACCAGATGGTTATTTTTGGAATATAGTGGAAAGTAAGTAAAAATTAGCCAATTTAACAAAATTTAAGATTTCAGGAGATATAGCATGATAGGACAAACCCAATTAGTAGATGTTGAACAATGGATTAAAACCCGTGCTTCTTTAGATGCTAACGAATCTAATTTTCTGAGTTGGACAGGGAATATTTATAGTTTTATTCCTGGAGAAAAACGACAATTATTATTTAAAATTGTGGGAATGAGTGTAAGTCGTTGTATTCCCACTGAGGAAGGTAGTTGGGATTTTACTTCTAGAGAACTGACTTATTATCTCAACCCAGAAACAAAGGAGATTTTACATCAATGGGAAAACCCTTGGACAGAGGAAAAAGTTACAGTTATGCACGTTGCTAATAGTCCCGTTCAAGGTCAATTTAAAAATAAATTACCTGTCCAAATAGCAGGAGAAAAAACTAATTTTGTATTTGATATCTTTCCTAACTATCCGAATCCTTTAGCCGAAAATCCCGAATTTGCTGATTATTGTCCAGGAGGAATTTATCAAGCCGCAGAATTATTTAAAATCTCTGTACCTACAGCAGAATTAGAAAATGCAGAACTAAATTCAGTTACGCAATTAAGCCTGTCTTGGGATAGAATTGGTCAATGGTTACCTTGGATGAAAATGGGTAAACATCCTGGTTATTTAATCTACAGTGCTACAGGTAATAAAGTCAGCGGTTTACAAGCATTACACCCAATTTTACAACAGGAAATAAATACTCGCGTTCCTTTATATAAAGCAGCCCCAAAAAGTTATGTTGAGGGGGAAGATATGACATCTTGGCTTTATTTTCAAAAGCACTTTTCCGCATATTTAGCTGGAGAAATATTCCCCATACCAGCACCAGAATCAGTTTAATTGACAATTACAGCAGTTTTCATGTATTTAGACCAAACTCTTGATTCCTCTTTGCACCTCTGCGTCTGGAGCGTGAGGCAAAAAAATGTGGTTCATTTACCCGAAAATCGCTGTAATTACAACTTGTGCATATTGTGACTAAGAGGATCAAAATTTCGAGGAAATTTGGTGCTTTCATCATAATATGCACGATGTAAATTCGCTCCATATAACTTAGTATAATGCAGCCTAGCACCCCGAAGATTTGCTTCAGTGAGATTGACACCAGATAAATTTGCTTTAGTCAAATTTGCCTTTGCTAAATTCGTTCCACTCAAATCTGCACCCCAGAGTTTAGCTTTAGCTAAGTTAGCTTCACTTAAATCTGCTCCCCATAAATTAATTCCGGGTAAATAGGCATTAATTAATTTAGCCCTGATTAATTTAGCAGAAACAAAATATCTTTCTCCTGCAAGATAACGCCGTTTTAGTTCCTCAGTTTCCATATCTAACCTACTTGAGCAACAAAACCTCTATCTCCAGAATAGTTCCTAAGTTGTTTATTGGCATTTTATCACCACAAAAATTTTTGCCTATATGATTACTTGAATTTTCATAATTTATTCCGTTTAACTCGTCAATTCAATTATACCCAATTAAGGATGGGATTGGACGCGCAAACCTACTTCACAGGTTGCAGTTTTGTCACCTTGAGTTTAAACTTCCCTACCCCAGTTTCCCCAAAAGAATGAACGCGCACAATGTAAGTTCCTGTTTCTGTAATGCGGGTAAACAATAGAGAATTGCTTGTACCGTCGGGAGCATCATCATTTTCTCCTGCTGTTGAACCATTGGGTGCTAATAGTGTAATAATGCTGTCAAAGTTTTCCGATGACAAATCAATAGATAAATTATCACCCTGATTTAATTTGATTGCATAATCACGAGCAAATCCCCCTTGTCCTGTGGGAATATCTTTGTTTGATAAGGTATCAGAAATTTCTGTCAAATTAGTTAACGGAATAGGGCTATATAACTTATTTTGTGCTGAGGCTGTTTTGATCCAAATCCCCATTGTTAGCAATGTAATAGGAATAATTAAGATGTTTCTGAAACCCACTGCAAAAATCTTTTTCATAAATTGAAATACTGTTCCCAGAAATACAGGGTAACTAATCTAATATAGCTTGATTTTTATTTATTTGTCGTGGCAACAGCAGCTACACCCAAGACTGTAATTTGATGTTGTTCAAGAGTCTGTACAGCAGCTTTAACAGTAGCACCAGTAGTATAAATATCATCCACTAATAAGATTGGTATATGGGGATGACGACGCAAATCTTTACCAATCACAAAAGCATTTGCTAAATTTTCTTGTCTTTGGGCTGCTTTTAAACTAAACAGGGCTTCAGTTTCCTTGATGCGTTCTAAACCATTGATTTTCAATTTGTATCCTGTGACATTACAAAAACCTTCAGCTATTAATGCAGCTTGATTAAAACCCCGTTGTTTTTGTTTTTTGGGGTGCATAGGGATAGGAACAACTAAAAGCTGTTGTTGTGGTTGCGGTGAATGTAATAACCATGATTCCCCTAACCATTCTCCTAACACATAACCAATTTGTGGCTGATTCTCATATTTTAATGCAGCGATCGCTCTTTTGACTGCACCACCATAATTTCCCCACACAAATATTGGTAATGGTTGTTTCCATAAATAAGCAGGATTTTGTTTGTGACAACTTTGAATTTGTTTGATACAATATGGACAAAGTTCCCTGGGTGTAGGACGTTGACACAGGGGACAAGAGGATTTAAGAAAAAGACTCAGAAGGTTTTGGAATATCTTGATCATAGATATTTTACATAGACTAAATCACATCTGCTAGTTTCTACACCTGTTGTTGGTAGATAACCATTACTTTCATAAAGTTTAACAGCTTCAGCTAAAATACTGGCGGTTTCAATCCAAATTTGCTTAAATCCCCGCAAAGCAATTGCTGTTTCTAGTTGTTGTAATAAATATTTGCCTAATCCTAAACCGCGCACTTTTGGTAAAAGATACATTTTTCTAATTTCTACAGCTTTTTCGCCGCGATTTATGGGATAATAGGCAGCAGTCCCGACAATCTGATTTTGATGTTCAATTACCCAAAATTCTCCACCAGTTGCTAAATAATATTCTTCAATATTTAATACATCCTTGTCTGCTGCTTCTGGTTGCCAAGGTAAACCATATTCTGATAATATAGAACTAATAACTGTGGCTGCAAAAATGCGGTCTTTTTCTTGCCAATTGCGAATGATAAAATCTTGGTATTGATACATAAATTTAGTCCATTAAATTAGAATACTATTTAGGAAATTTCTATGGTGTTTTGGATGATTAATCTAAAACCTGTTTCATCCTTAAATTTATCCATTCTTGTAATTTGTGAAGACTGAAAAGTAGGTTTTTTGTTATTAGCTATATATGCCTTTTTAGATTTATAAATTTCTAAATCATGATTTGCTATAAAAACATTAATTGTATTTTTTAATTGCTCCTCTCCCTTTCCAACCCATTTACTATTTTCAGACTTTCTCGTTTTTAATTCCACGAAAATAAGATGATTGTTGTAAGTAAGCATACCGTCACAACGATTCTCCTTTTCACCATTTGATCTGAGAATTTCAATACAATTATCAATAGCGGTAAATATCACCTCTATTTCTTGATTATTTTCAACAATAGCAATCCATTTGCTACAATCATCAATATCAATATAAGCAGGATCTTCGTTAGGATCATCACAAAGTCGAAATTTATACTGATTTGTCTGACTTTGATAAGTAGATTTAAAAAAATTTATACTCATATTTGTTCCTCAATTTCCAGTAAATTATCAAAAAGGTTATTAGTCTCTGCTAAGAAAGAATTGAGATAATTTTCATCAGTAGGTAATCCTTCATAAGTAGAAAGTTTGATAATTTCCCCTGTCTCTGTTAATTCATATACAATTGAATCTTCATCAGATACACAAGATGCTTGAGAAACAATATTTTCTAGTTGTTCCTTTAGTAAATTGCTGTTTGGTAAATCTATAATTTTCTGTAAAACCTGATATCCCTTGATTGCTAATGTCAGATAATTAATAATATAAGGACTGTGGGTAGTAAGAATTAGTGTATTACCTTCTGTAAGGTTAGCAAATTCTAACAATTTATATAAAACGTCTTTTTGCGACTTGGGAAACAGATTTTGTTCTATTTCTTCAACAATATTTAAAAAACATTCATTTTTATATTTAGAAGATAATACTTCCAAAGCAGCTTTTTTAAGTTCCTCAGAAAGATTATCATTGGATAGGATTCTTTCAATTTCTATTTTTAATCTTTGTTGTTCTTCACCACTAAGTTCATTTTGGGAAGAATCTTTATTTTGACTAATAGATAAAGCAATATTTCTAGAAACTAAAAACAAAGGAATAAAAGACTGAAACCCACTTGAAGATTCGGAAATATTTAATTTATAATCACTTCCTATAATATTTAAAGTATTATTTTTTTGATCAAATTCCAACTTTACATCACCCACTGGTAAAGTCAGACTTTCTGATAATTCCTGCTGTGAACGCTCGAATTTATCAAAAAAAGCAGATAATGATGGAGGTAATCCTTTTACTTTTTCAGCTTCCTTCACAATACTAAAAAAGGTTCTTTCTGCTGGTACATACATAATTTCAGGTACAATATATTCTTGGGGACTATTATTAGTAGAAAATAGATCTAATTGTTTAATCATAGGAGAAACTTTTAATTTTCCCTCTTGGAAATAAAAATAAAAAGCATTTCCTAGATATTCAATTTCAGTTTCTGGTAAGAAATAATTTTTTAAGTTGTGATAGTTACAATATGTTCTAATAAACCTATTATAGTTTGTTACATATTTTATTTCTAAATTTCTACGATATAATTGTTTTTCTAACCAACTTAATGTTGAAATTAGTTTAGCAATACTACTTTTTCCCGTTCCTTGATTACCGATAAAAACAGTAATTTTACGAATGTCTATAAATCCATTATTTTCTGCGAAACCTGATTTAATTGGTCCGAAATTTTTAACTTTTATTTGACTCATATATTATCTTTATTTACTGTATTTTCGTTTTCCTTTTCTAGTAAAAATATTATAATTCAAACTCTGATTAACAATAATTTATTTTTCATAATAAAAACGCCCCCCTTGCGGAGAGCGTTTTTTATTTAACTAGACTCTAGTTATTAACCGTTGATAGCAGGAGCGCTTAAAGCAACAGGAGCAACATCAGCAGCAGCCAAATCTAGAGGGAAGTTGTGAGCGTTACGCTCGTGCATTACTTCCATACCTAAGTTAGCGCGGTTGATTACGTCAGCCCAAGTAGCGATGACACGACCTTGAGAATCCATGACAGATTGGTTGAAGTTGAAACCGTTCAAGTTGAAAGCCATTGTGCTAACACCCAAAGCTGTGAACCAGATACCAATTACAGGCCATGCAGCGAGTAAGAAGTGTAGTTGACGGCTGTTGTTGAAGGAAGCGTATTGGAAAATCAAGCGACCGAAGTAACCGTGAGCAGCAACGATGTTATAGGTTTCTTCTTCTTGACCGAATTTGTAACCGTAGTTTTGTGATTCGTTTTCGGTTGTTTCTTTAACCAAGGAAGAAGTCACAAGTGAACCGTGCATTGCTGAGAACAAAGAACCACCGAAGACACCAGCTACACCTAACATATGGAAGGGGTGCATCAAGATGTTGTGTTCCGCTTGAAACACAATCATGAAGTTGAATGTTCCAGAGATACCCAAAGGCATACCGTCAGAGAATGAACCTTGACCGATTGGGTAGATCAAGAATACTGCGGTAGCAGCAGCTACAGGTGCGGAGAATGCTAGGCAAATCCAAGGACGCATTCCTAAGCGGTAAGAAAGTTCCCATTCACGACCGAGGTAGCAGAATACGCCGATCAAGAAGTGGAATACTACTAACTGGTAAGGACCGCCGTTATACAACCACTCATCTAAAGAAGCAGATTCCCAAATAGGGTAGAAGTGTAAACCGATAGCGTTGGAGGAAGGAACTACTGCACCGGAGATGATGTTGTTTCCGTAGAGTAGAGAACCTGCAACTGGTTCGCGGATACCGTCAATGTCCACGGGAGGAGCAGCGATAAATGCAATCACAAAGCAAGTAATTGCAGCGAGGAGGGTAGGGATCATTAATACTCCGAACCAACCGATATATAAACGGTTGTCAGTGCTGGTGATCCATTCGCAGAAGCGATTCCATACGTTAGCACTTTCGCGCTGTTGTAAGGTAGTTGTCATGTGTTTATAATTGCGTTTGAGTTATGTATGTTTTGGTAGGTGTTTCTACCTCATGAATTTATATTAAGCTTTATGTTTCGATTTGTAAAGCTATTTAAAGTAGGTATTAGTTATGAAAGTCATTAGTTTTTCTGATATCATGGGATTTACAGCAGCTATTGTGATAATTAGGCGGGCAGGATGCCCACCCCACAGGAGTTCTGGACTATTTCAGATGTAAAATTCAACCAGGAGGCCAGGACATAGAACGACCGCCTAGTATATGTATATGGAGATGATAGACCGTTTGTCCGCCATCAACACCAGTGTTCATAACTACGCGATAACCGTTTTCCAGTCCTGCTTGTGCTGCAACTTTCTGGACTGTTAATAATAGATGTCCTAAAAGTGCTTTATCTTCAGGTTCTGCGGTAGCTAGATTAACTATGGGTTTTTTGGGAATTACAAGGATGTGAACTGGTGCTTGGGGGTTAACATCTGTAAAGGCTAGTGCTAAATCGTCTTCATAAACAATATTCGCGGGAATTTCTTTACGAATGATTTTACTAAAAATGGTTTCTGTGTTCGGACTCATACAGTTTTACTTACTCATCTGCTCAAGATTTTAAGCGATCGCTGGAACAGGCGATAAAAAGTTAAGCTATTGTGTAGTCAGTGCATTTATAGTTTTATGGCCAAACCTGCGGATGTTAGTACCAAACGCTTAATTAGTCTTGCACCCAATAATTGGGTAAAATGGGTAACGCAAATCCCGGATGTGGTTGCTGGGGAAATTCTCAATTCTGAATTTCAATGGATTAGTAGAGAAAGTGATGTACTTATCCGGGTTGAAAGTAAAGAATATGGGAAGTTTTTAGTTCTCAATGAATTACAATTGCGGTATAAACCAGAAATGCCGCGAAGGATGCGAGCTTATGCAGGATTAGCTGAGGAAAAATATAAATTACCCACATATCCTGTACTAATTAACATTCTCAAAACAGGTGATGCTGAAATCCCCACGCGATATGAATCTAATCTTGCTGGTTTAGAAGTGCGTCAAGATTACCGTGTAATTAACCTGTGGGAAGTAGATGTTAAAATTGCCTTAGAACAACCTTTACCGTCTCTACTGCCTTTTGTGCCGATTCTCAAAGGTGGTGAAGATGAATCTATAATTCGGGAAGCATTGCGTTTATTGCAAGCTGATGAACAATTAAATCAACTAGAAACGGTTCTTGCTTTTTTTGCTACGTTTGTATTAGATAGTTCCTTAGTTCAAGAAATTATGAGGTGGGATATGACAGTTTTACGCGAATCACCTTGGTATGAAGAAATATTGCAAAGAGGAAAAAGAGAAGAACGACTTTCAAACATTGAATCATATTTAAAAGTTAAATTTGACGATGAAGGATTAAAGTTCATGCCAAAAATTTCTCAAACATCGGATTTTGAGCAACTAGGAAAAATTTACCTCTCGATTATCGCAGTTGAAAGTTTGGAGGAATTAAGACTTGTGGTGGACAATTTGTCATAAATGGAAATCTTGATTTTACAAGACTTGATTTTTTTTGTTATCAGTATAAACTGCCGTGACTTATATCACTTGAGAAATTTTTTGTTTGAAATCATTTTGGGTTGAACTTTGAGACAATTTATCCGACCCTACAGCAGTTTCTGGTCGAATGCAATAAAATTGAAGGCGGGGAAACCCCGCCCCTACAGCCTTAAAACTCTGTATCTCCTAACTACGCAAACCGCTGTATCTGTTTAAAAAAGCTAATTTATTGGAATCATCAGAAAATAACGTTTAATGAGTTCTTTTTCTTTCTCTGGTAAAGAAATTTTAAGTTCATTTGATTCATTTATTTTGGATAATTTTCTAATGATATCGCTAGTTTTGTTTATTAAAAATTTTCTATTAACAATAGTCATGTTCTTGGGGCTAATACTATCAAACTTTCCATCCCATTTCTCTTCAGCAGAATTGATTAAATTCGATGTTTCATTATTATCACTATATCTAAAGTAGTAATATTCCTCTATTTGATTTTTGTCAACATCAACAGCGAATAAGGACGCATCATGGACAATTGAATTACGAAATACACGTATTTCGTTTAATGTTTGTTCATCTTCAATATCACCAAAATAATACAATGCTTTTAGAATTGAATTACCTCCATTTTTTATTTTTGCCATACTTGCCTTTTTTTCAGTATTTTCATAACATTTGCCAATTTGATCAAGAATTGCAAAAGCAGCCATAAAAGGAAGAAATGACTTAAACTTGTCAAGTCCAGAAGATTGTCGCATCTCCTCTTCTAGTGTTTTCAGTGTAGAAATTAACTTAAAATCTTTTGTAGATGCGTTTCTGGATAAATGAATATTAATTATTTCAGAATTTGTTAATTCGGAAAGTTTCTTGTCAAAATGCATAATAGACCTCTTGTAAATTAAATTGTTTCGTTAGTAATCTTCACAATATCACAATTAGCCGAGAATTAGCTACTGATTCTTGATTAATAATAAATCAACTTTAACAAGCATTTATCTCGGCATCACATCATCTAACCGCAGTTGCAGCGAGGGTAAAAGAGGAGATTTAATCAACTCTCCTAACCGATATTTTTGCTGACTATAATCTTCACCAATTAGTTGACAAACTGTAAATGTCGGTTGCTTTGGTTTACCAATAAAAACAACGCCACCCAATCCCCGATAATCAACAATCCAATATTCAGGAATTCCTAATAAAGCATATTCTTCAACTTTACGCGCATAATCAGTTTCCCAATTACTGCTAACAACTTCAACTACTAATTTGATTGATTTTCCTAAAGCAATTACTGGTTCATGTTCCCAAAAAGGTTCATCGTCAAGCACCGTTTCATCTAATACTACAATATCAGGACGGCGGGCTGTGGCTGTTTCTGCAAAAGGACGGATTAGACAGGTGCGAGGAATAAACCAGGGAAGTTCAGCATGAGTAATAGCAATACCCAGTTTGGTTGCCAGTTTACCACCCACGGCTGCATGGGGTCCAGTTGGTTCCATATCAATCAATTCTCCGTCTGCAAGTTCATAGCGGGGGTTGTTACCGTATTCAAGGATAAATTCTGCAAAGGTTAATAATTTTGTTAATGCTTGAACCATAAGTCACCTGCATCTTTAGCTGCTATTATTATATTAACAATCCTCTTGGGTGATTTCACTCATTGTTAATATACCCACAAATCTGCTTTGATATGATCAAGGTTTATTGATATATAAAAAATGCTGGCTAGAGTTTGGAGTGCATCTATCATCGGGATTGACGCTGTAAAAGTGGGTGTAGAAGTTGATGTTTCTGGTGGTTTACCGGGAATTGTCATTTTAGGCTTACCAGATTCCGCAATTCAAGAATCTAAAGAACGGGTAAAAGCAACTTTGAAAAATGCGGGTTTTGCTTTTCCCATGCGGAAAATTGTCATTAATTTAACTCCCGCAGATTTAAGAAAGGAAGGACCTGCTTTTGATTTACCAATTAGTGTGGGAATTTTAGCAGCTTCTGAACAAGTTAACGCTGATTTGTTAGGAGATTTTTTATTTTTGGGGGAAGTTTCTTTAGATGGTAGTTTGCGTCCTGTTGCTGGTGTTTTACCTATTGCTGCAACTGCAAAAAAGATGGGAATTACAGGTTTAGTTGTTCCTGTTGATAATGCCCAAGAAGCTGCTGTTGTTGAAGGTTTAATGGTTTATGGTTGTAAAGATATTGCTGATGTAGTGGACTTATTAAATAATCCTAAAAGATATCAACCTGTCCAGTTAAATAAAGCAGTAGAAACTACCCAAGAAACATCTTTAAACTTAGCAGATTTGCAAGATGTCAAAGGACAAGCGCACGCCCGCAGGGCTTTAGAAATTGCGGCTGCGGGAGGACACAATTTGATTTTCGTTGGACCACCAGGAAGCGGAAAAACGATGTTAGCAAGGCGTTTATCGGGAATTTTACCACCTTTAAGTTTTCCTGAATCTTTGGAAGTAACACGCATTTATTCTGTGGCTGGATTGTTGAAAAATCGAGGTTCATTAGTTAGAGAAAGACCTTTTAGAAGTCCCCACCATTCCGCATCTGGTCCATCTTTAGTTGGTGGTGGTACTTTTCCTCGTCCTGGCGAAATTTCATTATCTCACAGAGGTGTACTTTTTTTAGATGAATTAACAGAATTTAAAAGAGATGTTTTAGAGTTTCTGCGTCAACCTTTGGAAGATGGTTTTGTGACAATTTCTAGAACTAAACAATCTGTCACTTTTCCGGCACAATTTACATTAGTAGCCAGTACAAATCCCTGTCCTTGCGGTTATTATGGTGATACAATTCAAGGATGTACTTGTTCACCTCGACAACGGGAACAATATTGGGCAAAATTGTCTGGACCATTAATGGATAGAATTGATTTACAAGTAGCAGTAAATCGTTTGAAACCCGAAGAAATTACTCAACAACCAACGGGAGAAGCGTCAAAATCTGTAGCAGAAAGAGTGAAAAAAGCACGAGAATTGGCTATGATTCGATTTCAAAAAGAAGAAGATTTACAATGTAATGCTCAAATGCAAAGTCGTCATTTACAAAAATGGTGTAATTTAGATGATGCTAGTCGGACTTTATTAGAAGCAGCAATTAGGAAATTAGGGTTATCAGCAAGAGCAAGCGATCGCATTCTTAAAGTAGCACGAACTATAGCAGATTTAGCAGCAGATGAAAACCTTAAACCCCAGCACGTAGCCGAAGCAATTCAATATCGGACAATTGATAGAATGCAATAACTACCCTGTCCAGTGCGATAGAACAAATAAAGCAAAAATAGTCGGTTTAAATAAAAACCAAATTTTGGATTTTGGATCAGTATCAATAACCCAAAATCCAAAGTTTATTAAGCTAGGGCTGGTACAGGAATTTCCAAGTGAGGATATAATGGGAAGCGATCGCACAATGCCGCCACTCGCATCAAACAATCTTTAGTGACTGTATCCGCATCTGGAGAAAGTAAACGATCAGCAATAATATTGCCAATTTCCGTAAATTCTGCCACACCTAAACCCCTAGTAGTCATAGCGGGAGAACCCAATCTTAAACCACTGGTAACAAAAGGTGATTCAGTATCGAAAGGAACTGTATTCTTATTGGCGGTAATATTAACACTGCTGACTAGTTGATCTCCCTTCTTCCCAGTCATACCAACAGAACGTAAATCTACTAACATTAAGTGATTATCCGTGCCATTAGACACTAATTTGAATCCTCTGTTTTGCAATTGCGTAGCCAAAGCGCGAGCATTTTCAATCACTTGGCCAGAATAAGTTGTAAACTCAGGTTTAAGAGCTTCACCAAAAGCCACAGCTTTACCAGCAATCACGTGTTCTAGTGGTCCACCTTGAGTACCGGGGAAAACTGATTTATCCAGCTTTTTACCCAATTCTGCATCACGAGTCAAAATCAAGCCGCCGCGAGGTCCACGTAAGGTTTTATGAGTTGTAGTTGTGACAACATCACAATAAGGCAGAGGGTTGGGATGATGACCAGTCGCCACTAAACCAGCAATGTGAGCAATATCTGCGAGTAAGTACGCGCCAACTTCATCAGCAATACTGCGGAACTTTTGAAAGTCAATAATCCGAGGATAGGCTGAATACCCACAAATTAAGAGTTTAGGCCGTTCTTTGATAGCTAAATCACGAATTTGGTCATAGTCTAATTGTTCAGTTTCTTTACTTACGCCATAATGACGGACTTGGAACCATTTACCAGAAACGTTCACTGGTGAACCGTGGGTCAGGTGTCCTCCATGGGATAAGTCCATACCCATAATTGTGTCCCCTGGTTGCAGCAGGGTTAGGAAGACGGCAAAATTAGCCTGTGCGCCGGAATGGGGTTGAACATTGGCATGAGCCGCACCAAATAGCTGTTTAGCCCGGTCAATGGCTATTTGTTCAATTTCGTCAACAAACTCACAACCGCCATAATAGCGTTTACCTGGTAATCCTTCAGCGTATTTGTTGGTTAATACTGAACCTTGGGCAGCTAATACGGCAGCAGAGGTAAAGTTTTCACTCGCAATTAATTCCAAGTGGTCTCGTTGACGCTGTAATTCTTGGTTAATTAGTTCATTAATAGCAGGATCAGAGTTTTTTAACAGGTCTGAATTAGTTTTTGTCACGTTTATTATCCTTATGGCAGTTGACGAAAATCGAGATTGCGGTTAAACCTATTACCAAAGTTAGAAATCAGGCAACTTGTTTATTATAGGATTTAGACGGAAAAGCTTTGAGAACTGGGAACGTCATTATCTAAGAATTGCTGACTTTCATCAACGTGGTAGCCTGAACTTATGTATTATTTTGTACTCAAATTTACAAAAATCTAAGATATATAAGATACAATAAACCTAGATTATCTAGTTAGGAACGTGGATTTATTAACTTACAATTCTTTGTAGGTTGGGTGAAGCGACAGTGTAACCCAACATTAGATTACTTCCTGACTCTATTTGGAACAAGGAGGAGTTGAGATGTTAGTCATTTTAATGGACAATCAAATCCTTAGCTCTGAAAAGGTCTGTCAGTCTTGTTTACTGGCAAATGGTAGTGGACAACCTCGCTGGGGTGGAGGTAAACTGCGCTGTGGTCAAGCAATTAATAAGTTTACAGAACAACAGCCAGATCAATACGAGTGCGTTATGGGCTTTCGTGTCGCCAATGTAGAATAATGTTGACACTCTGCGGTCTAAAGACACGCAGATTCTTTAAGACCTGCTTAAAAAGGATAGTCAATTATCCTCCTAGACGCTCAAGACAACTACCAGTACGACAGGTATTGCAATTGCGCTTACTTTTGATTTTTTTGCTGCTTTTGTGAGTCCATCAATTTTTAATGTTAAACGCTCCATGATTTACCATTGCTTGTTTACCCAGGCTACGGCTATGCCGAGACGAGATAAATCAGGGGTTTCTCCTTAATAAAACACTTCTTGGCGTTGATGGTTATTCCTACTTGCTAATTAATTCTATCATGTCACGGCGAATAAATTCGCCGTTGGCACTTCCTCCACGCATCTATTGCCAAGTGGCTTCCGTGCCTTTCGTTCTATTTGGTGATTTGTCAGCAAGGTCAAGCATCTGCGTTATCCTAAGCTCAATAGCTGTTAAAATTTAGCCACAGGAGAACACAAAATGTCTTGGCGCGGGTCTACAACTTTCCCTGATCGAATTTTTGCCTGTTTACCTTATCTACTGCCTTTGATTGAGGTATTTGCTTTCGGTCAGTTTTTAATGAATGATTTTCCACTGTTAGGACTGATATTTTTACCCCTGTTGCCACTATTAAGAATTTACTATGGTGTCCGTTATGCGGGAATGATTATTTTCTTTGCTTTGTGGCTGTTGGTGGTCAGAAACGAGAAAATTAATCATTTTATTCGTTTTAACACGATGCAAGCCATCATTCTCGATATTGTGATCTTTTTATGTAGCATCTTGACCGATATTGTGAAATTAGTTCCTGGTAGTGGATTTGCTATGCAAACACTTTATACAACCATTTTCATGGGGATATTAGCAGCAGTTGTTTATTCCGTTGCTCAGTCATTAATGGGTAAGTATGCGGAAATTCCCGCGATTTCCGATGCAGTACATATGCAAGTACGCTAACAGTTAACGGACGATAACTGTGTTTTCTAGGCGACCAATTCCTTCAATTTCTACACGGATGCGATCGCCTATTTGCAAAGCCCCTACCCCCATCGGTGTACCAGTTAATACTATATCCCCAGGTAATAAAGTCATCACTTGACTAATATAAGACACCAAAAAATCTGGGGAAAATACCATTTGATCAATACAAGTAGATTGGACTGGATGGGGATTATCATTCAGAAACGTCTGTAATCTCGCTCCTGGGTTTAATTCTCGGACAATCCAAGGACCCAAAGGACAAAAAGTATCAAAACCCTTGGCTCTTGTCCATTGGGGATCTTTTTTTTGTAAATCCCTGGCTGTAACATCATTGGCAATGGTATAACCCCAAATTTTACTTTGGGCTTGGGCTGGGGTACAATCACTTGTGCGATCGCCAATCACCAAAGCCAATTCTCCTTCATAGTCTACCCGTTGAGACTGATAAGGATACTTAATTTCTCTTTCTGACGCAATCACAGATGTAGGCGGTTTGAAAAAAATTAGCGGTTCAGCGGGTACAGGTGTTCCCATTTCCGCCGCATGATCAGCATAATTCTTGCCTACACCCACAATTTTTGAAGGCGCACAGGGGGCTAGAATCGTGTAAGAATTGGATGGCAGGATTAAATCCGTAGGTTGACCATCCAACCAAGGTGGAGCATCCAGCACTTCTACATTCTGAGAAAGCTGGAGTAACCCATAGTAAATTTTCCCTTCTTGACTTTGAACTCGCACATATCGCTGCGCCATAACTTTGACAAATATCCTTGAATATACTTTGTTCCAGCAGAATGTGCTTAATGATTGCCATTAAAAACTTGTAAGATTATATGATAAATATTGAAAATCTTATGACCTTAATTAACAAACTATTAACCAGTGGACAAATCCTGCTCAAAATTGTGCTACTGTGGAATAACTAAAAAATTGTCAAAATTCCTTGTTGCTTGAGATGTTAATCAATTAAAGTATCGCCCATGGCAATATTTGTATAAATTAATACCTCTTCAGCCATTGTCCATAAGGTGAATTAAAAAACATGACCACAGTTTACGAAACCATGTACATTTTGCGTCCTGACTTGGGAGATGAGCAAGTAGTACAACAAATCGCCAAATACGAAAACTTAATTCGTGAACACGGTGCTGAGAATATTGAAATTCAAAACCGTGGTAAGCGTCGTCTGGCCTATGAAATTCAAAAGCATCGTGATGGCGTTTATGTTCAACTCAACTACACAGGTCCTGGAACTGTAATTGCTATCATGGAACGCGCAATGCGATTGAGTGAAGAAGTGATTCGCTATATGACAGTCAAGCAAGAAGTTCACAAAGAAAAACCAGAAGAAGTTGTAGCAGCTTAATAACCGCGTTTTCCGAGGTTATTAGTTAGATAACTCCACAAAAAAGATGAACTGCTTGCAGCAGGGCTTCGCTATCCAATTTTGTGGTATCGTTCTTGTATTATTAGCGGGCAAGACTTGTACTGAGCTTGTCGAAGTATGCCCGCACTACAAGAAATTTTGGATATTTCTTTAATTGGAAGTCTCTTAGCAGTTCAGCAGTATGGCCTGCGTCATACTGCGACATCAGGAAATTACTAAAAATCGCTCAATTATTTCACTCGAACTGCGACCTATGTGATATAATCGGCGCAAGTGAAAAATTAACTATATATATTAAGTAAGAGCTTTAAGTGACTGTGAGCCAATCTGATATACCAAACATCCAAGAACTGTCCACCGAAATCTCGCAGTTGCGCCAAGACTTGCAACTGCGAGATCAATTAGTTCAACAGTTATCTCAAGAACTATTCCGGCTAGTTAAGGGTAATACTAACTTTACACCGCCAAAATCTGAGCCAGAGATAGATTTGAGTCAATTGCAGGCTTTAAGAGATCAAATTCAAGCCGTCGAACAGCAGGTGACGTTCTATCAAGAGCAAATTACGAATCGTGATACGGAGATTTACCAATTAAGACAGTCTGTACAAGAACTAACTGATCGTAGTCGAATGTTAGAGCAGGTAGTACAGGAATTACCCCAAATTTACCGTCGTAAGTTTGAGGAACGCATGACACCAGTGCGAGACAAGGTCACAATCCTACAACGAGAAAATCGCCAATTGCAAGCCGAATTGCAAAGTGTGAGTTATCGTTTAGCACTTAAAAACCGCTACACAAATCATGGCGGTATTGATTTACCTACTTTTCCTCGTTCGGAAGTTACAACCGATAGTTTACCTGCTGCCCAAAATGTCTAAAATTTGTGACTGTATTTGAATTAAATCAAAATTTTTATTCCGCAGTACCTATCTTTTTTTGAGGTACTGCGGACTTTAGTTAGGGCTTGCTGAATAAGATTAGAAGGAATAACAGATAAGGGTTTCAGGTTTTGATTTTTCTACGAGGTCAGGTATCTGAACCTATAATTGGTATATCTCATCAAAAAGTTCTTTCACTTGCCATTCCGGGAAATTATTTGATTATGCTCCAAAGACTATATGTACACAACTTCAGATGTTTAGAAAACTTTGAACTAACCATGAAGGAGATGTCATCTGCTCTCTTGATTGGAAAAAATGGTACAGGTAAATCAACTATTGCAACTGCATTAGAGGTATTTCAATCTATTGGTAGAGGTATAAATAGAGTTGGTCAACTTGTCAAGTCTAAAGATTTTACTCGTGGCAGGTATGATGTTCCCATTCGCTTGGAAATAGAAGTATTACTTGAGGAGAAATTATATAAATACGTCCTGGCCTTAGAGTTGCCAGAAAAATTTAAAGAATTGCGAGTTTTTGAAGAACAACTTTTAGTTGCAGGAAATCCAATTTACTCTCGTAAAGAAGCACAAGTTACTCTTTATAGTAGTTCACAAAATCGTGAATCTCAGTTTTTAGTAGATTGGCATTTAGTAGCCCTTCCAGTCATTCAAGAGCAATCAGAAACAGATCCACTTCATACTTTCAAAAATTGGCTGGCTCATATAATTATTCTAGCACCAATTCCTAGTTTAATGACTGGAGATTCCCACGGAGAAACTTTACAACCAAAAAGAGATGGTGCAAATATTGGGGAATGGTTTTCTGGTTTACTTGGTAGATATCCTGCGGCCTATAGAGACGTTGATAAATATTTGCGGGAAGTCATGCCCGATTTTCAAGATTTTTTGAATGAACTTATCGGTAAAGAGTTCAAAAGTTTAATTGTGAGATTTGCCGAAAATAATGCAACCTTGAATGTTAACTTTCAAGATTTATCTGATGGTGAAAAATGCTTTTTTCTTTGCGCTGTGGTATTATCTGCTAATAAATTCTATGGATCAGTTTTTTGCTTTTGGGATGAACCTGACAACTATCTCTCTATCTCAGAAGTAGGTCATTTTATTACATCTCTGAGACGTTCATTTAAGGATAGTGGCCAAATTTTAGTAACTTCTCATAATCCCGAAGCAATTAGAAAATTCTCCAATGAAAACACCTTTATTCTGGATAGAAAAAGTCACTTAGAACCAACTTTAATTAGATTGCTTAGTGATATACCTGTTACTGGCGATTTGATTAATTCTTTGATTTGTGGTGATATAGAATTATGAGTATAAATAAGAATAAACCACATTTGTTAATTTTACCTGAAGATGATGCTAATCGTCAGATTGTTAACGGATTTATTCAAAATTTGAATGTGAATAATCGGGCTATTCAAATCCTACCAATTCCTTAACTGAGTGGGTTTCACCACTAGCAATAATATAATCATCAGGCTGCTGTTGCTGTAGCAATCTTGTCCAGTTAATCCGGTGATTAGGGCTTTTTTGGTCATATCTCCTTAAAAAGTTTTTTGTAAGCTTGGTCAGTTTGAGTAAACGTATACTTGCTGCTGGCAACTTTTGCGGCTTTAACTCCCATTTGCAAACACAATTCAGGATGATCACTAGCAAATTTAATAGTATTAACTAATCCTTGAATATCACCTGGTTTGACAATCCAACCAATTTCCTCTTCCCGAACAACTTCTGCTAGTTCAGACCAATCGTCTGCAACAGCAATAATGGGTTTACCTGCTGCCATTTGGTTATACTTCTTTAGCCATCTCAATATTAATGCTACAAAGGGCAGTAAGGGTGGATTTGTCACAACTAGAATAATTTCCCCATACTTACAGGCTTGTAAAGCTTTCCATAATATGGAAGTAGAACCAGTTATCAAATTAACTATACGTCCCCAGAAAAAATTTTTATTAAAAGCAGTTCCCTGACATCGAAATATTTCAACACCATATCTGACCTCATATTTAGGTCGCTTTTCCCGAATTAAAAAGTTGGTCGCAGCTCCTGTGATTACTTTTACTTCGTATTCTTCAGCTAATCCTTCAGCAATTTTTGTTAGAATGTGGCCTGTTGAAGTCTGTTCAGGAAAGTACAACTCACTTAATATCCAGATTCGTTTCATAAAAATTATTTTGCAACACCTTATTTTCTAGCTTTAAATTGAATTAACTTCAGCCAGCCTAAACACAACAATGTGTTTTTACTTAGCTATCAAGCCTTGATTTTTCTATTTCCATGTTTTAATAGCAGAGCTACAATATTTTTTGCTAAAGCAAATCGCCACTTTAACATTTTGATAATTCCAGCATGGTTAAACATACCTCTTCCTGTATTACTACTATGTCTCCTATGCTGTATTAAAGGTTCGTCTATGTAAAAAGCCTTCCCATAGATTCCATTAACTATCCCAATCCATATATCATGCATTGGGATATCAGCAGGAAACGGTAGAAATACTTCAAGCATTTCTCTCCTAAAGGCTAAAGTACAACCATGATATTTACTTTTGATAAAATTTGAAAGTGGATCAGCAACAAATTTGCCTCTAATTTTAAAGAACGAATCTGCGGTTATCTGACCTTCTGAATCTATAATTTGTGCATCACTCAGTACCAATGTAATATCAGGATATTTTTGGAATACTTCTAAAATCTTCTCGACTTTATTAGGAAGCCATACATCATCTTGATCACTTAAAAATATTATGTCTCCTGTTGCATTATTAATAGCACGTTCAAAAGTTTTTACTACACCTGTATTGATTGAACTTCTTATCACCCTGATTCTCGAATCGCAGAAATTATCTATTAATTTTAATGTATCATCAGTCGAAGCATCGTCAAAAATAACAACTTCATCATTTCGGTTCAGTTGTTTTAGAATGGAACTAATTTGACTTTCAACGTATTTTGAGCCATTGAAAGTTGCTAAACAAACACTCTTTTTCATTAAACTATCCTTTTGATATAAAATAGATTTACTTGGTAATTAAATGCTTTTTCTGAGAAATTTCTAAACAGAACAATATGTATATTGGAAAAAAGTAACGATATTGAATTGCTAGACCTAAAGAATATAAAATACTATATACTCCACACAAAAATATGTTATCACTTATGTTATTAAATTTCACTCTATTTTGAATAATATTTTTTGAAAAAATGAATAATAAAATTAACATTGAGATTTGATGACCAACAATAATATAAGTATTATAAATATTTTCAATATTAACAGACTCTGGTTCTATTAGTAATTTCAGTGTTTCTATGGGAAATGTAAAAACCTTAATTATATTACCGAAATAGCTAATTAATATTTTTGGCACTACTGCAACAAAGAACATATATCTATCTTGTAACTCATTCAACAAAATAGATAGTCCAAAAGCTTTGTCTTGCTGGGAATTAAGAGTTTCAAAATCCATTACTTGGTTAATGATTGGTGAAATAAATGAGGGATAAATTACGGAAATTATCACTATCATAAACAATAAATTCAATATCTTCTTATCTCGATATACATAAATCTTATCAGTCATAAAGAACACTAATATAATTACAACAGACTGCTGCCATCTTACAAGGATTGAAGTTATTAGAGATAATATAATATATAGAATATTTTTATTTTTCAAAAAACAAGCCAATAAAGTAATACTAAACAGTCCAAATATTTCTTTATTAATACTTACCAAGCTAATGAATAACATAGGATTCATTAGTAATAACAAAATAAACTTTTGCTCATCTATTTTAAAATTATTTCTTACCAAAATGTAAGATAAAAAAAACAAAAAACAATTAATGAATAAAATCAAATCATAGTTATGATTAACCATTCTCAAGATAAAAATAGGTCCGAGAAGGTTGCTTGATATGGTCAATAACTCTTCATTTTCACTCAATAACTTTGAATATTCTACATAATTTCCTGTATCCGCCCCTATCCATATTTTTTCTGTATCTTGCAATGGATTAACAACTAAATAGAAAAAAATGCAAGCTAAAATTATATAAAAAATGACTAAGAAAAAACTAATATTTTGTTTTTTTATTTTGAATATTTGCATATAAATATTATCAATTAAAACCTGTAATAACTGGAATAAATTCTAAAAAATATGGCTTTCAATATAGATGCAGTTTAGCTAACAACATGATAAAATCATACAATAATTACTTGATATTTTTCTAAAAAGAAAAATTAAAGGACAAAATATTTTGAGATGAGTTTATTTCAAGTATTGATCTTAAATGTTGATATTGAAAGTAATGTAACAAAAAAAACCACTATAAAATTTATATTTCTAAATCTGAATGATAATTTACAGGCTCTTATCAAAGTAAGATAAAACAAACAAAAACTATCAAAATCAGCCACAATATAAATCTTGAGTCCCTTACAATATCTTGTGAAATTAGTTATTGACGAATGAAAATCTTGCTCATTGGAAGAAAGTTCATGTATACACTCAGTATTGATAATAAAAAAATTGTCACTTATTTTTCGATATCTATCTAAAAACTCAAAATCACTAAAGTCCAGCTTAAGTCTTTCATTATAACCACCAACTTTCTCGAAAATATCAACACTTATTAATAGACCACTATTTAGTAGTGATTTTCTTCTAGCTTTCAATATTCCAATCTCTATGGAATTCATCGGAAAACCTCTTTTAAAGAAATAGTTACATGGAGAATATATAGTGCCATTTGTTGAAACAAGGATAGGTGCAAATAAAGAATGTTCATTATTATCTAGCACTGCTCTACAATACTTTATAATGGCATCATCGGGGAGTTTAGTATCCTGATCCAAAAGTAAAAGCCATTTTTTATTCAGCTTTTTTCCTAGCTTAAATCCCTCGTTATATGCTTTGCTTACACCAGGATTAGTTTCGTCATGAACATAGTGAATCTTCCAATTTTCGCCGGATAATTCTTCATTAAGAATCATTGACGAAGGACTATTGTCATAGATGAAAATGTCTATATTTAAATGAGTATTTTTTAAAGAGTTGACCAATGATATGAATGAATCAGATTCATTTAATCTTCTCTTATAAATAACTAATATAAACAGTATTCCCTCAACGGTAGAATTTAATTCCGTGAACGTCATAAATAAATTTTTTCTGGCTAAAAATTGGGTTGTTTATGCAGAAAAAACTGCTTTTCTGCTTACGTTTTATAGTTTATCTTTCTTTAATTCTTTTGAGCAAATAAAACAACTTCCTCACCTAATTCATGATTTATTTTAAGTATTTTGAGTAAAATATACTCTGTATAACAAAAAATCAATGATTTGAGAATATGCAGTTGATTATCTGGTTTATTCATGGAATGATAACCAAATTTTTGTATATCAAAACTTCCATTAAATATTGACAAAGAACGAGATGCCACAGTCCATGTTTCAATTTTTTGAAATCCTGATTTATTGGCAGATTCTCGAAGTGTAGTTTGTGAAAATATATGAATATGCCTTGGCGTTTCTAAACCTCTCCAATTAGCTCCAAATTTTTGATGACCCCAACTATTAATATTTGGGGTTACAGCAACCAAATAACCACCAGGCTTAAGAATACGGTAACACTCTTGCAGTAGAGCAACTGGGTTAGGTATATGTTCAATTACGTGATTCATGGCGATAGCATCAAAAGAGTTATCTGGATATTGAACACTTTCTAAACTGCCCAAATGAATATTGATACCATATTTTTCACGGAGATTTTCAACTGCTTTGGCATCGAAATCAATGCCTTCAACTTCCCAGCCAGCTATCTGCATATGACTCAGAAATTCACTAGAACCACAACCAATTTCTAATAGTCTACATGGCTTGACCTTATTTAAATACATCCGGGAAAGCTGAAATTGTTCTGCCTTTATTCCTAGAATATATGAAGGTATGGTTGTTACAGTACGATAAACTATTTGCAACAAAAGCCGTATAAAACTTGTTGTCTGCAGATACTTGTCATGCTGTGGTTTATCATTGTGGGTGTAGTAGTTTTGATACGCTTTCCCAATATCCTCTTCAACAGGCATTGGATCTAACCATACTAAACCACATTCAGGATTCGTACATTTCTTTAAATTCCATTCCCCAGGCGCACCAAACAGGCGATCCTTTAAACTCTCATAAAGCAGCTTACCTTCATTGCCACATAAATAACACTTTGGACAAGAATAAGTACGAATTTCATTACCATCTTTTATTTCAACCATAATTCCTTGACGCACTAAAAAATTAAACTGCCTTTAGTTTCTTCTTGATCATTGTCCGTTCATCAGTTTCTAGAATTAGAAACCATGTTGTGACAAAAAAAGTCAACAATGTTAATAAACAATATATTAATTTAATGTCAAGCTGTAACTCTAAATTTGCCAAAGCCGAAGTCAATACGGTTACACCCATAGCAAAACTCATGAATTGCATTAGTGATTTATTGTTTGGTATAAACATATGTGCTACGTAGAACAAAAGTATAGTATCTATTATTGTTCTGAGTACCCAAGCGTAAGCTGCACCTAGAATTCCAAAAGTAGTGGTGAATTTCCACACTATTAGCAGATAGAATGGTAACTCAATAAAATGCAATTTTGCCGTAATATCGGGTCTTCCGACACCTTGGATCAGTGCAAAAGGAACTTGAGCAAGGCTATTAATTAAAACCCCTACGGCTAACCATTGCAATACCAGAGTGCTATTTTGAGCAAAATCCTTTCCTATCCAGAGAGTTAATCCCTCATTTGCAAAAGTAACAATTATTAAAGTAATGGGGAATAATATCAAAAAAATATATTTCACACCTCGATTAAACATTTGCTTTGCACGCAGAGGTTCTTGGACGAAACTAGTAGAAAAAGCTGGGAAAAGAACACTAACTAAAGATCCGGGAATTAGCCAGAGCTTAGTTACTACTTCGTATGGTGTAGTGTAGTAAGCAACAGCAGTAACAGAAATTAACCCCCCAATTAAAAATCTATCCATGTACACCATGAGTGGACCGACAATGTTAGTTACAGTCATCCAACCACCGAATTTTAACAAAGGCACTAATAATGATTTTCTAAATTGTATCTGATGCTGTAACGCTGGCATGGCGAGAAGGCATAGCCATATATAAACTCCCCAAGCTAAGAATCTAACTACTAATAAAACAGCGATAACTGGAACAAGACTATGGGAAAATGGCAATACCAACAGAGGTCCAAGAAACATCAATAGACCCAAGGGAATGCGAACTGCATTAATCAGGTCAAATCTTTGTAAAGCAGATAATATCCCTACGGTTCCTGCTGTGCTAGTAACAAGGGGAACTGAGGCAGAAAGCAGATAAAATGCAACAACAGTCTCACTCTGTAATTCAGTAGGAATCTTGAGGATATTATAAACTATGGCAGGGGATAAAATTACAAAAACTAACGTCCCTACTAAACCTAAAATCAACATTAAGAAAGAGGCTGTCCCAACCAGAGCAGGAATTTCTTCCTCACCACTTTCCTTTCCCAATTTTTCAGCCACAAGTTGAGTTAAGGCTCTACCCAAACCTAAATCAAATAAACTGAAATAACTAAGAACCATCCATGACAGGGTTAGTATACCAAAACGATCAGTACCTAGTCCTTTTATGAGTTGCGGAATCGCAAAAACAGCTACTAGTAATGGCGCTCCCTGACCGATAAGACTGTAAATTGTATTTCGGGCTAATATTCGTCCACTTATTAAAGTCTGGAGTTGGGATTTAGTCATATTGAGCAACTGTTGAAAGTGAACGCCATTGGCGATGAATTTTTTGCGTTTTGCATATTGACCTAATATTTTCCTTATAAAGTAGCTAAATATCGCCTAAATATCAATTTTATCCAGTCAAAGACATCATCAACAGTTAATTTTTAAATCTAATCCTACTAGGACAGGTAGAACACCGTTTTTTTTCATCGATATTGGTTTGGTGATCTGAATTCGCAATAATCCCCCTCAGTTTATCAATTGTCAAAACATATTCCCGCCTACAAAGGCTACGCGATCGCGTAGCCAATATGACAAAGGATCAACTAGTAAATCCATTTGCAGTTTATGGCGCTAAGTCTCCATGGGAATCCCATCATCGTAAAGTAATTCGTCTTGTGTCGGCGGCTTAACAAAATCTGGTGATAAACTATCTATCTGTGGGTTATTTAGTTTAGGCAATGTTGATTCAGTCATATATGCTGCGATGGAATCCCCATACGGACTAATTTAACATTGGTGGCGAGGAGATAACTTCTTTAGTAAAACTCTTACCTTGTCTTAAGGTATTGCTTAGTTAAGCCATTCTCAACCAGCCAAATACATCATCAACAGTTAATTTTAACTCTACTCCTGCCAATACAGGCAGAATATCGGTTTTTTCCATCAGTATTGGTTGGCGATCGCATAAAAATACTAGAATACTTAAATCATCAGGATCAAGAAACCATCCCAATTTACACCCATGCTCCATACAATACAAGATATTGCCAATCACTTTATTTGATTTCTGTTCAGGAGAAAGAATCTCAATTACCCAATCGGGAGCTACTTCAAATCTATCTGGGACTTCTCCACTGCTAAGGAAAGGAATATGTTCCCATGTAAAAACTGCTATATCAGGAACAATTGAGCGATTACCAAAGCTACACCTAAGTTCAGGGAAAGCATAGGCAATTTTTTCAGATTCACTCACCAAATTAATTTCGCTACTAAGTTTCCCTTGCAGTCGGCTGTGTCTTCCTTTCGGCATAGGTTTTTGAATAATTTCCCTACCCAAGAACTCTGATGCTGGCTTTGTTTCCGGTAGCATCAGAAACTCCTGCAATGTGAGAGATTTTATGGCGCTGATGGTCATAAAGGATGATTATTGTAGCCCTTAGTCGACATCGTTTTGATAATTATACCATAATTTAGACATAGCTTTCCCCTACTTCAGCCTTCCCAGTTACGAGTAGGTGGCGAGGGAGGAACTGAGATCAAAAGACCATCAAAGCTCAACTCCTAAAAAACGAATAATTTTAGTTAATTTCTCAGCGGTGTAAACTGTATTTGCACCAACCAAAAAACTCTACATCTTAGTAGTTTAATATTACATGAGCAGGAAATAAAGTCAAGTCTTACCGCAGATTGGCCTGAGAAGACTTCCCCTTACTATCTACTTTCTCACCGTAATAACCTCTCTGATAATAATACCCACCATAACTACTTTCCTCACTAACACCATTCACTACCATTCCCAAAATAGGCACTTTCCCATGATTAAGTAATGATTTCGATGATTTCACCGCTGAATATTCTACCTTGCCAGGACGGACAACCAGCAATAATCCATCCACATACTTACCAACAATCAGTGGATCAGTAACAGCAGTCAAGGGTGGTGTGTCAATGATGACAAAATCATAATCATTCCTTGCCTCTGCAATCAAGTCAGCCATGCGCTGGGAATCCAAAAGTGTGACTGGGTTAGGCGGAATTTTTCCTGCTGGCAACATATTCACCTGGGGAGATACCTCCTGGACAGCATTTTTTAACTGTGTCTGACCAGCTAAGATATTGCTTAGTCCCAATAAATTGGGTATTTCCCAAACGCGGTGCTGACGGGGACGGCGCATATCGGCATCCACTAACAGCACTCGTCGTCCTACGTGGGCTGCGGCTAGGGCTAAATTTGCTGCCACAAAAGATTTACCTTCTTCAGGGGTTGAACTAGTGAGCAAAACTACCCGTAATTTTTTGTCAGATAGGGTAAAGCCTAAATTAGTCTGGAGCATTTCAAAAGATGTAGTGACTGGTGAATAGGGGTTATCCAACAAGGGCAACTCTTGCCGACCTTCCTGCCGATGTTTTGGATTTTTTTCACCATATTGGGGAATCGTCCCCAGCAAAGGAAAGCCCAACAGCCGATTCGCTTCTTCAACATTTTTGAGAGATTGATTCATAGATTCCAACAGCAGCGCTGTTCCCGCACCTAAGAGGATTCCCAAAAATCCGCCTAGTGCTAAGTTGAGGGGAATCTTGGGAGAAACGGGACGTTCAGGAACTAAAGCCTCAGAGATGATCCGCGAATTACCTACATTCTGATTCTCTAGCACCTGAACTAACTGAAATTGCTTCAGAAATTCTTGATAGGTGATTTGTGCCACGGATAACTGTCGCTGTAGCTGTAGCTGTTGTTGTTCCAGTCGAGGTAAGCTATCCAAACGTCGTCTATTAATTATAAATACCTTTCGCAATTCTCCGATTTGGTTTGTTAAGGCTAACCTTTCCACCTCTGATTTGACTAAATCTTGAGTTAATGCCTGTTTGAGTTCTCCTACCTGCAAGTTCTGTTGGGGGAGAGACTTGGAACTACCAATGGTTTGGGCAACTCGCTTTTCTAGTAAGTCTTTAAGAGATGCCTCTTGCATTAGCAAATTCACAACTTTTGGATTATCACTAGTATAAAGTGTTCGGGCTGTTGCTAGGTCATATTGTGTTTTCTGGTATTCTGTGAGTACCTGCTGTACGCCAGGAGATTGACTTAATGCACTGAGATCAACCGCCTCTTGTGTAGTTGACTTCATTTTATCCTGCAAAGCCACAGAGCGAGTGTAAGCTGCTGCTAATTCGCCCTGGCTGCGGGTAATTGCCTCATCTAGTTTTCCAAGGGATTCCAAACCAGTTTTGGCTTCTACATCCAGAGCTACCACCCGGTTGTTTTCTTTAAAGCGACGCAAGGTCATTTCTGCTTTTATAACTCTTTTCTCGACCTCTGGTAATTGCTTGTCTAAAAATTCTCGCGCGGATCTAGCCTCGGTGCGGTTAGTGCGAATATTACTCTCCAGATAATATTTCATTAAAGAATTCACCACATCTGCTGCTTCTTGCGGATTAGTACTCCTGTAAGAAAGCTGGATCACATCCGTTCCTCGGATAGTCTTCAGCTTCAGTTTTTTGAGAAAGTTCTCCAAAGAAATCTGTTTGCCTTGATCATTTGTCAAATTCAGTGTGGTAATAGTTTTTATAACAATGGGGTAGGAGCGGATGATCTCAGATTCGGTATCTACTGGGTTACTGAGGTTTGTCAATCCGCCCAGTTCTCCCAGAGATTGGGAGAGACCTGCGAGTGAGGAAGCCCCACTTTTTTTGGTGAAAACCAGCTTGCCTTCCGATTCGTAAACTGGTTTTGCTGAGTAAGTGAGCAAGGCTGTGACTCCTAAGACAGAGGCAAAGACAATTGATGTCACCAGCCAATGTCTTTTGAATGTTAGCCAGTATTGTTGGATATCAAAAGAGGAATCTTGGTCTTCTTGGTTAATAGACATAAATTAATTTAAGAAAATATACTAAGTATAGAACTTAAGTGTTGTAGAAATTGTAGATCATGTATTTGCACAAAATTAAGTCATTTCCGGCAATACCTTGTCCAAATTGCAAAAAGTCTTGATTTGTAGGTTGGGTTAAGCGACAGCGAAACCCAACAAAGCAGAAAATGGGCAAGGTAGTAAATAATCCTTTTTACACACTATTCGATAAATTGAAGAGTTTGCAAAATTACAGGCTATGAAATTTAATCAAAGAAGTTCATATCTTACCTTTTTCCCACGATAGAAAGCTGTAGATGATATTGTCTAGGTTATTATACTTGGGTTGCCAGTTCAATACCTGCTTAATTTTCTCTGCATCAGCAGTCACACAGGCTGGATCTCCGGGACGACGCGCTACTTCAATTACGGGAAAATCCACACCAGAAATAGCTTTGACCCGTTCCACAACTTGCCGGACACTATAACCTTCTCCATAACCACAGTTGAGAATTTGACTTTCTCCATCTCGTTCCAGATAGCGTAATGCATCAACATGGGCTGCGGCTAAGTCTTCAACATGGATATAATCTCGAATTCCTGTACCATCTGGGGTGGGAAAATCAGTGCCAAAGATCTTGAATTCTGATTGGCGTTTCAGGGCGGCATTACAGGCATTGGCAATCAAATGAGTTGCATTGCTTGAGTTTTGTCCGATTCTGCCACCGGGGTCGGCTCCGGCGACGTTGAAATAGCGGAGAATTACATACCGCAGACAAGAAGCTAGTCCATAGTCTTGAATCATGAATTCGCTTATCAGTTTGGAGCGTCCGTAGGGATTAATTGGTAGGGTAGGAGTAGACTCGGTGACTGGATTTTCTTGGGGTTCGCCGTAAACTGCGGCTGTACTAGAAAATATCAATTGGTTAACACCCATGACACTACAGCACCGGAGCAAATTCAGAGTATTCCGTGTATTATTTGCGTAGTAATCGAGGGGATAGGCAACGGATTCTGGTACAACTAGACTAGCTGCAAAGTGCAGCACTGCACTAAATTGATGTTTGCCAAAGACTTGGTAAAGGCGGTCTATATCTCCTAAATCGCCAATAATTAGCTCACCATGGAGTACGGATTGGGGTACACCCGTAGAGCAATTGTCATATACGACTGTATTATAACCAGCCTCGCCTAGTTGACGCACGACGTGGGAACCAATATAGCCTGCACCTCCTGTCACCAAGACTTTTTGATTCATCTGCCTTTACCCAATAAAACAACTCTGATGGTTTTCAAGACTATGACTATATCCAACCATAAAGAATAGTTCTTGATATAGTAAAGGTCGTAAGCCAGCTTTTCATAGGCATCTTCAAGGGAGGCTCCGTATGGATAAAGTACCTGCGCCCAACCTGTGATTCCTGGTTTGACTAAATAGCGCATTTCATAATAAGGAATTGCTTCTTTGAGCTTGACATCAAACTCTGGCCTCTCTGGACGAGGACCAATCAGGCTCATTTCTCCAGATAACACATTCCAAATCTGAGGTAGTTCGTCAATTCGCAAAACTCGTAGCCAATATCCCACCCTGGTAATGCGTGGATCTCGTTGAATTGCCCATTGTGCGCCCTTCTTTTCAGCATCCTGATACATGGAACGGAACTTGTAAACCCGAAATGGTTTACCGTATAATCCTGTTCGTAATTGGCTATAGAAAATTGGACCTGGACTATCTAACTTAATGATTAAACCAACAATGACCATGAGTGGCAGTAGCAGCACAGATAATACTCCAGTCAGCATTATATCTGTAAACCGCTTGATTTTGAGACTAAAACCACAAAATACCAGGTTAAAGCCACTACTAAAAGCAAACCACTCATCTTCAAGTAGAGAGGAGGGAAGTTTGTAGCATAAAGTTTCCCAAATATCGGGCAACTGGTAAACAGGGATGCCTTTTAGTCGTAGTTGCATTAAACTTTGCACTTGTACATCAGAGAGACTAATTTTTGTCCCTACTACCACCCCTAATAAGGGTTGCTGACTCCAATCAGATAGGTCGCTGAGGCAGCCTTCATGACTTAGTTGGGGTTCTATTTCTGCTAATTCAGGCAGTTGTTGGCCATTTTCAGTCAGGATAACTAATCTTCCCAAGGGATTCCGTGTTAAGAACATTTGGGCAAACTTTATCGCATGATTGCCAGATCCTAGCATTAACCAACGACCCTGGTGGGACTTTGATCGCCACCAATTGAATGCCAATAGTCTTAATATGATTGCCCAGATTGTAAATATTCCCAGATTAACTAGCAATATACCCCTCATCCCTCCTGAATGCTGTTCCCAACTCTCCGATAGATAAATTACCAATGAAGTGATGAGGGTAATTATTCCACTACTGATGAGAATGCGATTTGGAGCTTGTAAACCTGCAATTTCTTTCTCTGGATGGTATGTATCTGACAAATACATCCCTGTTAAAACCAGTAAGATAAATCCGCAGACAAATGGGTCAAATCCTGTCAATGGATTATTTAACGTCCAGTAAGAAGTAAGTCCCAAGCAGACAAATAGGCCAAGGACATCCCCCACCATCAGGAATAGAGATATAAATCGTGGGAGTTTTACTAACTGAATGCTGCTGCTGCCTCTATTAGTCTCAAATCCTATTTCTAACATAAGTATTTTTTTGAAGTTGCTTGTAAAAACATGAACTTGTAAACAATAGCTTCGCCAAATTGAAAAAAGCTTTAATTCATAAATACCTTGTCAAAATTGTAAGAAGCCTTAATTTGTAGGTTAGGTTGTTTACTTTTGCGTTGCAGAGCAATCACCATGAAACCTAACATGAGCGTTGTGTTGCGCTGTTGCTTTGTAAAATATTCAGCCCCATACTTTCACAATTCTTCCCGGATGGATACAATTTAAATAGACTGCGGGATTTTGCGACAGTTAGTGGGTGAATTCTAAATAGATATACCCAACACTAAATATTTAATCACAGCAGATACTAAAATGTAAAGTTCCTCACTGCTGAAGTTTAGACTAAGCGGTACAAAGACGATACAGCAAGGCTGAGTTAATGGGAGACATAAGATTAAAGTTAGTGATTGCTTTGATATGGCGATCGCATCCTGAATCATCATAATCCCAAATCTCCGCATTGCCCATACTGAAAAGTAAGCAAAAAAGACACCTTATGCCGAGTATTCCTAAAAACCTCCTCGATTTCACTCAAACTCCCCATAGCGGCTATCATTGGGACTGTAGCCATCGTCGTTTCTTTGAAGGCTGGTATTACCGCGTCACACTGCCCGAAATTAAGCAAACTATCGCCTTCATGTACTCTATCGAAGATCCCAGCGGTAATCAGCCCTACAGCGGCGGTGCAGCCCAAATACTGGGCATAAATGATGAATATCTTTGTCGCACCTTTCCCGATGTCAATAAATTTTGGGCGAGTCGGGATGTTTTAGGATTAGGACATTGGGGAAAAACCAACTTACAAGTTTCCCCCCTGTATCTTATCCCCAGTGAATTTACACACCATATTCAAGAAGGTTATCAAGCCACAGCCACCTTAAATCAAGGCATAATTACAGATCCTGCCACTGGTAATTATTGCCGATGGGAATACGAAATTAAACCCGTATACGCATGGGGAAATCAAAATAGTCTTCAGCAATCAACCGCTGGTTGGCTATCATTTTCGCAGATATTTGAACCCGGTTGGCAAATTTTAATGGCTCATGGTTTAGCCAGTGGTTGGATTGATTGGCATGGTAAAATTTATGAATTTACAAATGCTCCAGCATACGCAGAAAAAAATTGGGGTGGTGCTTTTCCCCAAAAATGGTTTTGGCTAAATTGCAATTCTTTTATTAATCAACCCGATTTAGCTTTAACAGCCGGTGGCGGTAAACGTGGTGTATTATGGTGGATGGAATCAGTGGCGATGATTGGTATCCACCACCAAGGCAAATTTTATGAATTTGTTCCTTGGAATTCAGAAGTAAAATGGCAAATTCAGCCCTGGGGTAGATGGCAAATGCAAGCTAAAAACCTAAATTACGAAGTTGAACTGACAGGAACTACCCAGTTACCAGGTACATCTCTGCGCGCACCGACAAGCAATGGTTTAAATTTTTGTTGTCGGGATACTATGCAAGGGGAGCTAAATTTAGAATTGCGAGAACTTAATGGCAGCAAATCTCAAGTTATCCTCAATGCCAGTAGTAATCTGTGCGGTTTAGAAGTTGGTGGTGATGATTGGGATAATTACTGGCAGTCTCAATAAAAATTCTGCTATGATAATATTTGGTTCATTCTTGGGGTTGTAGCTCAGTTGGATAGAGCGAGCGCCTCCTAAGCGCTAGGCCGTGCGTTCGATCCGCACCAATCCCATTTGTATTTGTCATGTAGCTGCACTTTAAATTAAAGCGCAACTACATTTTGTTTTTGTTTCGCGCAGAGACGCAAAGGAGCAAAGACGCAAAGGAAGAGGTATATCTATTTACGGTGTAAATACATGAAAAATGCTGTCGGTTTACGCCAATTTAGCATGAGCAGCTAAAATGATTCTTTCTGTTTCTTGCCAATTGATACATTTATCTGTTACGGAAACACCATATTGCAAGTCTTCTCGTTTTCCGGTTATCGGTTGGCTACCTTCGTACAAGTTCGATTCTAGCATCATGCCGACGATGGAATTATTGCCATCTATTATTTGCTGAATAATATTTTCAAAGACTATGGATTGTAATCTATAATCTTTGTTGGTATTACCATGACTACAATCAACAACTATTCTTGGTGATAACTTGGCTGCTTTTAATTGTTCTTCTACTAGTTTAATGTTCTCTGCATCAAAATTGGGCTGAGTTCCACCCCGCAAGATTACATGGCCATGAGCATTTCCTTTAGTTTGAAATACACTCACTTGTCCTTTTTGATTGATACCCAGGAAATGATGGGGTGTGTTCGCTGATTTAAGCGCATTTACGGCAACTTGAATATTCCCGTCTGTACCATTTTTAAATCCCACCGGCATAGATAAACCACTGGCCATTTCTCGGTGTGTTTGCGATTCGGTGGTTCTTGCGCCAATTGCTGACCAAGATACCAATTCACTGATATATTGAGGGATGATGGGATCAAGTGCTTCTGTGGCAGTTGGTAATCCTAACTCTGTCAACTTTAATAGTAAGTTCCTGGCAATTGAAATTCCTTCTTCTACATGAAAAGAATCATCCATTTTTGGATCATTGATTAATCCTTTCCAGCCTACTGTAGTTCGGGGTTTTTCAAAATAAACCCGCATAATTAGCAGCAGTTTATCCTGAACTTTTTCGGCTAAACCTAGCAAGTTTTCTCCATATTCTATGGCTGCTTTTGGATCATGAATTGAACAAGGACCGACGACAATGAATTTACGTCGGTCTTGAAAATCTAGAATATGTTCTATTTCTTGTCTGAATTTTAAAATTGTATTTTCAGCAGTTTTCGTTAAAGGTAATTTTGCCTTCACTTCATTAGGAGTTGGTAAAACATGAGAACTCTTAATGTTAGTGTTAATTAATTTGTGGATCATAGCAGAAATCTCTGGATTTGTGTTATACGGTAGTAATTCTCAAATATCTGTGAAAACGTTTCTTGTTCTCTTTAAGCCTAAAGTAGTTTGTTAAAAAAACAAGTTGCACAAATTTAGATCAGATTACTCTATGCAAGGGTTGAATATATTAATATACACAGTTTTTCAGAAAAATACAAGATAAGTCCGTGTTATTTCCATAACATTTGGACATAAAACAATAATTTAATCCAGAAATTTAGATAAAAAGCTCCTATCCCCAACCTTAGAGAAGCAGGGGATATTTTTGGAAAATTACTAAATATAGTAACTTTACTCAATTTTACCAGTGGTTATTAACATATAACTTAATAACCAATTTGCTGATGTGGCTCTGCGAGTTTGTCGCGGACCAAATTCACCAATTTTGTAACCTTTAAAACCGAGTTTTTCTTTGAGAGCCTGTTTATTTTCTGGAGGAATAGAACGAGTCAACTTCATAATTGCTGGACGAGAATCAATAAAATCCGGTGGTTGTGGATATTCATCTCTCCAGGTTGGTGCTACTTCACTATTAGTCCATGTGTCTGTAATGGGATTATAGCGATAACCCAGGTGATACCATAATAATTTTTTCACAGTATCATCATCAATTTTATCATTAATGATTGCCCAAATTGTTTCTGTATTTAGTGGGGGAAGATGAGACATAATTTTGAGAAAACAGGGAACAGGTAACAGGTAACAGATGATAATTTTACCAATTACCAGCCCTTACAGATATAATCAGTGTTCAAACCCACAAAATATTACTTAGCAAAGGTACGCTTAACTTCAATAGCATCATTATAAGCAAGACATCCTTCTAATACTGTACTTCCTTGCTTGTACTCAATTGTTTTAGTTTTAAGTTCTGCTCATGTATTAGCACAACTTAACAACACTAGCGCAGTGTCAGCAAAACAGAAAGTCAAAATTTCATAACTTTATTAAGTATTCAAAATTGATTATGGTGAATTATCACCACAAAACTCGACAAAATAAAAGTCATTATTTTGAAAATAATTGCTACAATTCTGCTTTTAGCTTCTGGATGATGTATCTTCAGTTATCAAAAAGGAATTCAGTAGTTAAAAGTTGCAGGAGGATGGTTTACGCCACACTACGCTACGCTATCAAAATGAACTTTTTTGTATAACTGGCATAAGAATTGAGGTAGATTCAATTATTTATTGTATAAAACTGTACTTAATTGCTCATAATCTCCTAACTTCTGTATTCTGTTTAGTAAGATTGCCATTCTAGCAATGCGAAATTTTGTCGTAACGCTAAATTATTAGTTATATAAAGAAAAATCAATCGTTGTTCCCAATTAATTCATCGGCTATTAACTCATTACCATGCGTGCAACTGCTACTATTTATCAGAATCCCCTACTTCAAAGCTGTGGTTTACCCGCATTTGCGGCTATTAAATCGGAGCAAGTCGAACCAGCTTTTAGTTATCTGTTAGGAGAACTTGAAAAGCAATTAACTGACTTAGAGGCAAATATAGAGCCTACTTGGAGCGGCTTAGTAGAACCTCTAGAAAAATTGACAGAACGGCTAAATTGGAGTTGGGGAATCCTAAATCATTTAATGGGTGTAAAAAATAGTCCAGAACTACGTATTGCCTATGAAAAGGTACAGCCGCAAGTAGTTCAGTTTATGAATATCCTGGGACAAAGCAAACCTATTTATAATGCTTTTAAAGCAATTCGCCATAGTCCTACCTGGGAAACTTTAAATTCAGCCCAACAGAGAATTATCAAAGCGGCAATTCGAGATGCAGAATTGTCTGGTGTTGGTTTAGAAGGAAAAGACAGAGAACGGTTTAATAATATCCAAATGGAATTAGCAGAACTAGCGACTAGATTTGCTAATCACGTTCTAGATGCCACTAAAGGCTTTATTTTAATTCTCACCACCCACCATGACATTGATGGCTTACCAAGTAGTTTGTTGAGTCTTGCAGCCCAAGCTGCGCGGGCGGCTGGAGAGGAAAATGCTACACCAGAACATGGACCGTGGCATATTACTTTAGATTTTCCTAGCTATTTCCCGTTCATGCAGCACAGTACCCGGCGGGATTTACGGGAAAAAATCTATAAGGCTTATATTACCAGGGCATCTTCTGGGGAATTAGATAATAATCCTTTGATTATCCGTATTTTAGAGTTAAGAAAAGAACTAGCTCAATTAATTGGCTTTGAGACTTTTGCTGAACTGAGTTTGGCTAGTAAGATGGCCAAAGATATTGCCTCTGTCGAAAAACTTTTAGAAGAACTCCGTCAAGCTAGTTATCATGCTGCTGTCAAAGATTTAGAAAAACTCAAAGCCTTTGCTAAAGCCAAGGGAGCAGCAGAAGCTGAAAATTTACAACATTGGGATATTAGCTTTTGGGCTGAACGGCAACGGGAAGAAAAATTTGCTTTTACTGCGGAAGAATTACTGCCCTATTTTCCCCTCCCTCAAGTCCTAGATGGGCTATTTGGGCTAGTAAAAAGGCTTTTTGGGGTGACGGTGACACCCGCTGATGGCCAAGCCCCAATATGGCATGAGGATGTGCGTTATTTCCAAATTGCTGATAAATATGGTGAACCTATTGCTTATTTTTACTTAGATGCTTACAGCCGTCCCGCAGAAAAGCGTGGTGGGGCTTGGATGGATGCTTGCATTCACCGGAGGAAAGTTACAGAAAATGATTTGACTACTATCCGTCTCCCTGTAGCTTATTTGATTTGTAACCAAACTCCCCCTGTGGATGGGAATCCGAGTTTGATGGCTTTTGATGAGGTGGAGACATTGTTCCATGAATTTGGCCATGGCTTACATCATATGCTGACTAAGGTGGATTATCTGGGAGCAGCAGGTATTAATAATGTTGAGTGGGATGCTGTGGAATTACCGAGCCAATTTATGGAAAACTGGTGCTATGACCGCCAAACCTTGTTTGGTATGGCTAAACATTATCAAACAGGGGAATCATTACCAGAGCATTATTACCAAAAATTGTTGGCAGCACGTAATTACATGAGCGGTTCAAATATGTTGCGGCAACTAGATTTTAGTAGTGTTGATTTGGAATTACACTACCGCTATTCTCCCAATAGTCAGGAAACCGTGACAGATCTGCGACACCGCATTGCTAAGTTAACAACTGTATTACCACCATTGCCGGAGGATGCGTTTCTATGTGCTTTCGGTCATATTTTTGAAGGGGGTTATGCAGCCGGATACTATAGTTATAAGTGGGCTGAGGTTCTCAGTGCTGATGTTTTTGCTGCTTTTGAAGAAGCGGGCTTAGAAGATGAAGCCGCAATCCACGCCATTGGCAGACGTTACCGAGATACGGTTTTAGCACTAGGTGGCAGTCAGCATCCCATGGATGTCTTTAAAACCTTCCGGGGACGAGAACCCAGTACCAAGGCTTTACTTAAGCACAATGGACTGCTGACTACTGTGTAAGTTAGCAATTACAGGGTTGAGGAAATGAGGAGAATATTTATATTGTCTCTTGTCTCTTGTAGATTTAAATGACAATTTCTTCCCGTTGGCAATCAAAGAAAAGTTCAAAAACAGTATCAGGAATCATCTGACGGATGTGTTGAATATAGCCTTCGGCATCAGAACGACTGCGAAACCGGGAAACAATAACTTTTTCCCGTTCGCTAACGATACGGGCTACAGCCCAACCATTCAGCCTTTTTTTGTAGGCGTTATCTTCTCTTGCCGCAGGAATTGTGAGATCTTCTGAAGTGCTATTTTTGTAATCCGTATTTTGTGGCATGATTATTTTATGCATAAGAACTTGAGTGAAGGGCGTTAGTATGTCTCTTAACCAAAGATTTACTAGCGTCTTTTATTGATGATGCCACCTTGTTATTACATATTTTAAAAATTGTCAATACTTGGTGCAACAACTTATTTTCTGACAATCTTTGCTTTTATTTAATTCGGACTAATATATACTGTATTAGTTCAGTATTTAAACTTAAATAGAAACAAGAAATATTGGTATAAACCATACCAAGCTTCAATCATTTGAGATCATCTTGCAAAATAAAAATGTCAATCACATCAATCATCCAAAAAGTAGCATTACAAATAGGGGCTGTAGTTTTACTTGAACCAGAATATAAATTAGTTGGGCATATTACTTTTAAAAACGGGAAAAGATCAGTTTTTAGTTATGCCAAATTGAATATTAACGGTCTTGCTTCAGCCGAGTTGGTCAAAGATAAAGCCTATAGTAATTTTTTCCTCAAGCAGCTTGGATATCGAGTAACGGAGGGTAAGACATTTTTTACTGATCAGTTATGTGCGAAAATAGCTCATCCTAGAAATATTGATGATGGATTTAATTATGCACAATCAATCGGATTTCCAGTAATTGTTAAACCTTTGAATCTTAGTCAAGGCATTTTGGTGACTAAGGTATATAATCAGGCAGAATATTATGATGTAGCTCATAAAATCTTTGAAATTAAATCAGGATTGATTGTAGAAAAGTTTTATAGTGGTAATGACTATAGAATTGTTGTTTTGGATGATGAGGTGATTACCGCTTATCAAAGAATTCCCTTATTTGTTGTTGGTGATGGTATATCTAATGTTTTAGAGTTACTTCAACAAAAACAGGCAAAATTTTTGACCATGGGGAGAAAAAATGTGATTAAATTTGATGATTTTCGCATTTCCCAAAAATTAAAAACGCAAAATCTTGATTGGAATAGTGTGATTCCTAATAATAATATTATCTATCTTTTGGATAGTGCTAATTTATCCAGTGGAGGTGAAGCGGTAGATTTTTCTGAAAGGATTCATCCTGATTTTCAAAAATTAGCAATTAACATTACTAAAGATATGGGATTAAGATTAACAGGGGTGGATATACTCACCCATGATATAACTATGCCGATGGTAGATTATACGCTCATTGAAGTCAATGGTTCTCCTGGTCTAAATCACTATGCTGCTAGTGGTGAAGTAGCAGCAAAAAGGGTGGAAGAGTTTTATCTGAAAATTCTCCAAGTCTTAGAGGGTGTTTGAAAAGTTTTGAATGTATAGACTGACCCCTCTCCAAACCTCTCCCCTGCAAGGGGAGAGGCTTTAAAACCCCCATTCCCTTGCAGGGAAGGGGGGTAGGGGGGTTAGGTTTTTAGAGATTACTGGTTTGATATAATACTTTTCAAACAACCTCTTAGAGAATGATAGTTAAGTATAGGTAGTTATGTAAAATAAATTAGACATCTGGTGAAAATTAAATATGCGTGACTTACAACCCTTGTAGAGACGTTACATGGGTAGGGATTCTCGGCTCTACATTCTTTTCTGGAGATGTCTATTGTATATCTCATATAATTTATGCTTATAAGAGCTAATATATAGCTCTAATTTATTTAATAATTTAGGGATCTATTTATATTTAAGTTAATAGGCAAAAGTGACATAATTGCTGCAATTATGTCACTTTTTTTAGCTATTTTTAGTCCGTAATTATCTGTTTTTTAGTAATGGTTTTAACATAAAATAGCAAAATCACGGATATTTGTGCGGAAAATGCTGTTATCATCAAGCTATTAAAGGTGACAAAACTGAAACAATTATGTCACTTTTATTTTGTCTAAATCTCTAGACAGATGTTTTTATTTTTAATAGGATGTAGTCGGGAAATGAAAAAGTACAACGTTTCCGATTTTTTCTAGATTTTTTGACTTTTTAAAACCAAGGAGAATACGAAGATGGCTAATATTGTAATATCTGAACTACGTCCTGCTGGTTCTGATTTGTTTATGGATTCTGAAAGCTATCTCACTGATTTGACTGATAATGAGCTTCATATGACACAAGGGGGTTCAAGTCCACTTTGTATAGGAATCATTATTAGTCTGTTAATAACAAGGAAGTAATTTGTAGGGTGCGTTAGGACAAGTCCGTAACGCACCAGGAGCATCAAACCAATACTATTAAATGGTGGGTTAGCGAAAGCGTAACCCACCCTACATTTTTTTGTGATTAAATCACTCCCAATTAACATTAATTCCTATTTGATTAACTTGTTTTTTGATCCAACTTAATAGTAAATCGCTAACAATTTGCTGTCGTAATTTATCATCCAATTCCGATTGAATAATCTCCTCAACAAAAATTAAATACTCCTAAATATCATCTTTTAGGACGTAATTCTACATTGTTATATTTTTATTGATCTAAATACGAATACACAGTACCGCAGAAAAAGAGAAAAATACTAAAAATTTGATAGTAGTTGCTTTAGTAACTAAAATATGTAAAGATATACTTGAGTTTCAAATACAATGTATTAATACAGCTAAAGCCTATGACATTTATCCTAAATTCCCAAAATGTTTTTGATTATTTAGTTGAAAAAGGGTTATTCACTCATTCCGAACAACCTCCCAGCAAAATAGAACCATTGATAGCTAAGAATTTTAACTTATTACTAACATTTGCAAATCAAAGCAAGCTACTTGTTAAACAAGAACGATTGAATCAGGAAGGAAAAGCAGCGGGTGAGTTTGTAATTGAGTGGAAAATTCAAGAGTTTTTACAACAATTTCCGAGCTTTAATAACTACCACCAATTTCTACCAGAAGTGCTGAATTTTGATGTAGAAAATTCCATTATTATCTTCAAATATTTAGATGATTATCGAGATTTAATGGATTTCTATACCAAAGAAAAGGGCTTTCCGCCAGAAATTACTCAAGAAATTGGCACTATTTTAGGAACTATCCATCGTGATACTTTTCAACATCAAGAATATCAGAATTTTTTTACTCAAAACTCTGCAAATTTCAACCAAATATCACACCTAATTAAAGGCTTGGAACGGGTTGAACCAGAAATTTTTGGTTTAGTTCCCGATGATGGATTAAAGTTTTTTGCTCTTTATCAACGTTATGATAGCTTAGGACAAGCTATAGCTGAATTGGGTAATGCTGTAATTCCCTCCTGTCTGACTCATAATGATTTGAAACTGAATAATATTCTCCTGCAAAAAGACTGGCAAAATGCTAGTAATATGATCCGGTTAATTGATTGGGAACGCTCTGGTTGGGGAGATCCAACTTTTGATTTGGGAACAATTATTGGTAGTTATATCCAAATCTGGTTGAGTAGTTTAGTTATTAGTAATTCCTTGAATATTGAAGAATCTCTCGGGTTAGCAATGACACCTTTAGAACTCCTTCAGCCTTCAATTGGATCATTAATTTTAGCTTATTTAAACACTTTTCCCGCAATTGTAGAACACCGTCCTGATTTTTTGCAGCGAGTGGTACAGTTTACAGGATTTACTTTAATTCAACAGATTCAAGCCATGATTCAATATCAAAAATCTTTTAGTAATATGGGAATTGCCATGCTTCAAGTTGCTAAAACTTTATTAAATCGTCCTGTACAATCAATACCAACTATTTTTGGGGCTGCTGCTGTTGAATTAAATCGTTTTCATAGTTCCGCTGTTTAAGTCGTTCTGTTCCTCATAAACATCATGCAATTACTAGAAAATACCACCATTGGACAATTATTAGAAGTCCTCGAAGATATTGTTGAGAAAGTTGAAATTAAATCAGATTTTTCCATCTGTCATCCCGATTATAAACCCTTGGAATTACCAAGTGAAGTAATTGAACGTTTCCAAAAAATGCCCACGCAAATGCAGCAGAAATATGTGAGTTTACAACTGCGAAGTTTTCTTTATGGCATTTATTATAACGGTTCGATGCAAACTGCATTAGCATTAGATGGAGAAGAAAATAACTTACCTCTAGACTTAGAAAATAATACTGTTTTAGGGGTAGATTTGGGATTTTATGAACAATTGCACAAAAGTAACTGTGGAGAAGGGTATTTTGATTCTGGTTGGGCTGTAATTAAAGAAGAAATTGATGGTAGTCTAGCAGTAACCAAGGGCGGTTTAAGGTTACATATTCAGCGAGATAAACATCTACAAAATTTTGAAAAAGAGACTGTAGCAGGTGATTTTGTCGCCATTCTTTTACCTAAAAATCGAGTCCAAAATGGTTTTTACATGGCTGTTGCTAATCAGGGATTTGGTCGTATTGATGATAGTGAATCTCAACCCATAACTGTACGAATTTATTTTAATTTAACTCCTGAAGGTGCGGTAGCAGTGATGGGAAATTTAACACAGGAATTGAATAATTTAGCAGTTCCTTTTAGTTTCAAAGTTTTGTATAATCCTCAAGATTATGGACGACATGATTCAGGAGTTTTGTATTTTGATAAAAGGGATTATCAAGCAGTTAGGCAAGTTTTGCAGGTTGTTTATCAAGAAAATAAAGTACATTTTCAATCAGAAATTCCTCTATTTACAATGCAGCTTGCACCAGGGTTAGGGTTAGCTGAAGAACCAGATCAAAAGTTTGCTGAAAAAGAAAGTTTTGGTATGAATCGTTGTCAAATTGTGGCCAATGGTTTATTAAAAGCTTGGTATCAAGGAGATAATTCAATTCAGGGAAGAATGCAAGCTATTTGTGAGCAATTTTCTACTTTGGGAATTGATTTACAACGAGTTTATTTGAATGCTGATTCTGATGATATTTATAACGTTTTGGATTAACTTCTTCGTTCCCAGTCTCCGACTGGGAATGCTACCTAGAGGCTCTGCCTCCGTGACTTAGTATCAATGAAGGCAGAGCCTTCTGTAATTCATTCCCATACAGAGTATGGGAACGAGAACATTTTTGTGATTAAATCACTCGAAATTCACATTAATCTCTGTTTGATTAACCTGTTTTTTGATCCAACTTAATAGTAAATCGCTAACAATTTGCTGACGCAATTTATCATTCAATTCCGGTTGAATAATCTCCTCAACAAAAATTAAATGTACCCCTTTAGAAGTAATTATCGGTTTAATTACCTGTGGAGGTTTCGCACCAAAGACAGCAGCAGATATTTCTGGCTTTAAATCCTGACGATTTAATACTCCTAAATATCCCCCCTGACGACGTAATTCTACATCTTGAATATATTGGTGAGCCACATCATAAAAACTCATTTCTCCTTCTTTGACTGCATAAAAAAGTTCTATTGCTAGATCTTCATCATTAAATACAACTTCATACATGACCACACCAGCATAATTTAGCTGATTTTCAAAAAAGAAAGGTTCGATTTGATCAGAAAATAAATGTTTGCTTAACTTACCAGTAACCACACCAGTATAGACTATATCTTCAAAATCATCTATAGATAAACTATGTTTTTCTAACCATTTCCAAGTGTCATTAGCACTGGTCATATCATTAGTTAATCGCAGAAAATCCGCTGCTTTTTGTAGTTCTTCAACTTCTACTTTTATCCCTGCTTCTTCCGCAGCAGTTATAATCACTTTTCGGTTGACAATTTGCTCAACTAACTCAGGTATTTTACAGGATAATTTAATTTGTTGTAAAATATCTGATTGGGTAATGGTGATGCTTTCTGACATAATTTGCTCCCTAAATACATAAATTATACCCCACCCTAACCCTCCCCTTGCTAAGGGGAGGGGACAATTCGATGAATTTTTTCTCGTTCCCAGTCTCCGACGGGGAATGCTACCTAGAGGCTCTGCCTCCATGACTTAGTATTAATGAAGGCAGAGCCTTCCGTAATTCATTCCCATACAGAGTATGGGAACGAGGGAAACGAGGGAAAAGACTAAAGGGAGGGAACTGAATTAATTGTTTCCCCTCTTAACAAGGGGGGACTAAGGGGGGTAATTCGATAAATTTTCTACAATTTTACTCCTCCTTGTTGCAATTTTTTAAAGGGGTCAAGTAGAAAATCAATAATTCGTCGCTGACGGACAATTACCTCAGCGGTTGCTGTATCCCCTGGACGCAAAGGAATACATTTATTAGCAGAGGGAATACAACTTTTTTTGAGAGAAATTTCTAAGTTATAAGCGGCTACTTTGCCATTGGCTGTATCTATCTCTATCGTATTAGGAGAAATTTTAATTAACTCTCCTGAGATAATACCATAATCCTGAAACGGATAAGCATCAAATTTTAGCTTTACTGGTAATCCTAACCGCAAAAAACCACTATCTGTAGTTGCCATTTGCGCTCGAATTATTAAGGGTGAATTATCTTGAGCAATTTCGGCAACCATTGTCCCTACCTGCACAACTGAACCGGGTTTTTGAATTGGTAATTGAAATAATATACCATTCACAGAAGCTTTAATTTCTCGCTGTCCTAACTGAAATTTTAAGGCATCAATTTGGCGTTTAGTTTGAGAAATATCTGATTTGAGAGAACTAATATCTGTATCTAAACTTTTCTGTTGTTCGGCGATTTTTAACACCGCTGACTGACCAGAAAGGGTTAAAGTTTGATAGCTTCTTTGCTGTTCTCCCAGTCGCAATTTAGCCTGTTCAATATCGGCATGAGCTTGGCGCAAATTTCGCTCATAACTACTTTGTTGTTCTGCTAAACGTAACTTAGCTTGTTGAACATCTGATTGGGTTTGTGCATACAATTTTTGCTTTTCCTTAGCGATATCTTGCTTGTCTACTAAATTAATTTCTGGAATTACTCCCTGTTGTCTGAGTTGACTATAGCGTTTTACTTCTCGCTGACTACTTAATAAACTACTCTCTGCTAATTGATTAGTAGTTTGACTATTAATTAGGGTTTGTCGCGCTTGATTAAGTTGAGATAATCTTTCTTCTTTCTGAAATTGATAGGCATTTTTTAGGGTATTAATATTCTGTTGCGCTTGATCAATTTGTGCTTGTTTCTCTAATTGTTGAGATTGATTTTGTTGTTGTTGGGTTGCTAAGGAGACAATTAACTGATTTTTAGAGGATTTTAACTGAGAAAGTCGGTTTAATTGTCCTTCCAATTTATCTTGAACTTGACGTAATTCTGATTTGACTAATTCTGATTCTAATAATAATAGAGTTTGTCCGGCTTTGACTGTTTCACCTTCTTTAACTTGAATTTCCGCAACTGTTCCCCCTACAGCCGCATCTAATTTCACGGTTTTATCTTTAGGTTCAATACGTCCTCTTCCTGTACCAGTTTCATCTACTTTAGATAGTAAAGACCAAGGTAAAACTATGGAGACAATGAAGACTAAAAGATATAATAGTCCCCGAGTCCAAACCTGTGGTAAACTATCAAGTGATTCTTTGGTAATTTCCGACCAATCTTCATTGGTAATTTCTGGTAATTCTGGTGATAATATCTCATCAGATTTTGTGATATTCCCATTTAATGTACTTGTCATAATGCACCTTTTTCTTAGTATGAATTTATGGTAGGTTGGGTTGAGGAACGAAACCCAACTATAATCATTATTAAATCATTTTTGGGTTTCGCTATGGCTCAACCCAACCTACGTTAGTGTTTGTAATTGCTGTTGATTTAGATTCTCATGAATTTGTCATAATGCACCTTTTTCTTAGTATGAATTTATGGTAGGTTGGGTTGAGGAACGAAACCCAACTATAATCATTATTAAATCATTGTTGGGTTTCGCTATGGCTCAACCCAACCTACGTTAATGTTTGTAATTGCTGTTGATTTAGATAGAAATAATGTCCTTTTTTAGCCATTAATTCCTCATGACTGCCACTTTCAATTAACACACCTCTATCTAGTACCAAAATTAAATCAGCATTTCGCACAGTGGAAAGACGATGAGCAATTACTAAGGTAGTTTTTCCTTTGAGAATTGTGTTAAAATTCTGTTGAATTATCCTTTCTGATTCGGTATCTAGGTGAGAAGTTGCCTCATCTAAAACCAATAATTTGGGATTACCTAATAATGCTCTAGCAATGGCTATTCTCTGTCTTTGTCCACCAGATAATAAACCTCCACCTTCACCAATTTGGCTTTCATAACCCATTGGTAATTTTTTGATAAATTCATCAGCACCAGCCATTTCTGCTGCTGCAATTACTTCTGATAAAGGTATTCCTGGATGTCCTAAACTGATATTTTCTCGAATTGTTCCACCAAATAAAAATGTGTCTTGGTCAACTACACCAATTTGTTGTCGAAAAGAACGCAAGGAAAGACTAGTAATATCTTGTCCATCAATTAAAACTTTACCATCTGTGGGGGGATATAAGCCGACAACTAATTTAGAAATGGTGGTTTTTCCTGAGCCACTGCGTCCCACTAAAGCTACCATTTGTCCGGGTTTGATTTCAAAACTGAGGTTTTCTAATATATTAATATCGCTTTCTGGATGATAGCGAAATGTCACGTTTTCAAAGCGAATATGTCCCTGAATTGCTGGTAAATTCTGCCGTGATTGATTTTGTAAGTCTTCTTCTGGTTCTGTGTCTAAAACATCGTTAATTCTTTCGACTGCAATCACAACTTCCTGCAATTCATTCCATAAGACAATTAACCGTTGGAAGGGGCGAATAATATTACCCAGCAGCATATTAAATGCTACTAGTTGTCCCACAGTTAACTGATTATGAATTACCAAATATGCCCCAAACCATAATAAAGCTGTGGTAGCTACTGCTTCAATTGTGTTACTGAAAATTTGTAAATTATTGCCGATAACTTGCCCGGAAAAGTTGGTTTTTATCTCTTTATTTAATAACTCTTCCCAATGCCATCTTACTGTTTGTTCTACTGCTGTAGCTTTGACAGTTCTCACACCAGTTAAAGCTTCTATTAAATAACTACTTTCCTTGGCAACTGCATTGAATATTTCTCTGGAAATCCTTTGTAAAAAGGGTGTGGCAATTAAGGCTAATAAGGCAAAGGGTGGGACAATTATTAAAGCTAATAATGCCATTTTCCAACTGTACCAAAACATCAAGCCTAGATAGATAAAGACAGTGAATAAATCTAGGAGAATTGATAATGCTTCACCCGATAAAAAGCGTTGAATTTTGCGGTTTTCCTGCACGCGAGAAATAATATCCCCCACATAACGAGTCTCGAAAAAACTCAGGGGTAAACGCAATGTATGACGAATAAAACCGACAATTAATGCTAAGTCTATCCGATTAGCTATATGATCTAAAAGATATTGCCTTAAACCAGTCATAGCCACCCGAAAAAGGCTAAAAATCAACAATCCTATTCCTACTGCTGTCAGGGTCAGTTCTGACCGTTGTACCACTACCCGATCTAAAATTAATTGGGTAAATAAGGGGGTAATTAAGCCAAATATCTGGATGAATATGGAAGCGATAAATACTTCCAACATGACTACAGAATGGGGTTTTATTAACTCAAAAAATTGCCAAAAAGGTGTAGATGTCTCTTTCGTTTCTTTGAGCATTGCTGTCGGTTGTAACAACAATGTATAACCAGTCCAGTCGTTGTTAAATTCCTCATGAGTGAGGGTGCGTTGACCAATAGCAGGGTCCGCCACAATTACATATTTAGGGGTAATTTCGTAGACCACTATGTAATGTTTGCCTTCCCAGTGAACAATAGCAGGTAATTTTTGCTTTCCTAACTGCTTTAAACTAGCTTTGACAGGTCTAGTGGCAAAACCTAGACTTTCTGCTGCTGTTAATAACCCTCGCAAGGATGCACCATTGCGGTCTACATTGGCAATATCACGCAAGCGATTTACACTAAAACGTTTCCCCCAATACCTGGACACCATGACTAAACAAGCTGCTCCGCAGTCAGAACCACTCTGTTGGGCAAAGAATGGATAGCGCCCCATTACCTTTTGCCATAAATGCCCCACCCGTTCTCTGGGACTGGGAAAATAGGCTTTACTAATTTTTGATTCTGAGGTCAAATAGGGGGTTGAATCTGAATTGTCGTTCTCTGGAGAGCTTGGTTTTATGGGTGTATAATCTGTGTTTCTCAGGAGTGAGTATGCTTTCTCCCATAAATGTTCTCGAATTTGGGGATACTTGGCTATTAATGGCAATAGTAACTTTTCTGGCAAGAAGCATAACTGTAAATTTGCTGAAGCTCTGGCTGCATAAGGCTCAAATTTAGATTGGGGAAACAAGGTAAATTCACCGAAAGATGCCCCAGGTTCTAGGGTAGTAATTAATTCGTCTTTATCATCTAATAGTCTGACTTTGCCCGTAATGATAATGTAAATGCCCGGTTCAACATTCTTTCCTGTCCAGAATTTGCCGACTTTAGGGTTGATAGATTGAAGTTCGGGAAGATAGTGATAAAATTCTTCTGCGGTTAGTGAATACCCCAATGTATTGTTGATTTGTTGCAGAGATACTAATTGAGCGGATATATTGTGCGCCATAAATGTCTGAATCTTTTACTGCTTTGTGAAAATTAATAGGTATAATTTCTGAGGAATCGGTGGTATTTGCTTTTTTGAGGTCAGCAATTGATATTTTGGGTTCTGTAGCTGATTTTGGGCTATTTTGTCCATCATGACTGGGTTTCGGTCGAGTGGATAAGCCCATTTGTTTGAGAAGTCGCTTAAAGTGGCGATCGCTCACTTCAAAGCCAAATTCTTCGCATAGATGTTTCTGTAACCAATTCAATGTCCAGTGTTGATAAACATGACCATAATCACGAGGATTACTGTAAAATAATTCTTTTAATCGTTGTAAGTATTCATTACTAACTAATTTAGGGCGACCAATCGGACAATCTTGCCATTGATGCGCCATTCCCTGACGAGCTATGTGTATCCAATGTCTAGCGGTTGCGGGACAACACCCCAAAATTTCACAAATTTCTGCTTGAGTTATCCCTTGGTCCGCTAACAACATAATTTGAATCCGTTGCCGCTGGCATTCAGAGCAATTCTCTTGTAATGATTTTAACAGCATTTGTCGCTGAAAATCTGTTAACAAGTTACTTGAAGAATTGCTCCCCGCTCTATTTGTCCATTGATATGTATACATAAATGGTTCAATATCGTAAAAATCAAACTCCGCAAGCATCCTAGTTCCCTCTTAATGAGAACTTTGTCTTATGTCTTGGTGTAACTGATACATTATAATACTAATGCTATCTTAATAGAACCCATCTTCCGCTTGTTCCTGACAATGGATTTTAATACCATTTTTGGTAATTCATAGCGGCTCTTGTGTCTTTTTTCTACTGATAATCTCATGTAATCAATAAGCCAAGGATTTTACTAGGGTATTGACATCCGGAAATTTTATGCTATTGTCAAGATATACAATCTGAAAGTTTTCATATCTAAAAATTAGCGTTGCGGAAGGAAAGAATTTTTTGCACGCAGAGACGCAGAGGCGCAAAGAGTATAAAGTTTTATTTGCTGAATTTTATTGACTATGTTTTGTGATATAGTAATCACGACTTGACAAGTAATACCAGTTAACATGAATAATCGTCAGTTGCTAGAAGTTAGCGAGTATGTATGTTTGGGGTTATCAGTATTGGGAACAATAGTAGCTACAGTGACGCAACAGGTAGTTTATGCAGTTATTCCCCTGAGTTTAAGTGTAGCTTTAAATTTAGTTAATCGTCCTAAGTTTAATTATTCCCAATCACAAATTGAGCAATTACAAACAAGTTTGCAAAATATCACTGAAGAATTTCACCAAGTAGAAAAAACCATGAATACCTCTAATCAACGTTTGGAACAAATCGAAGCTTGGAGACAACAACTCAGCCAAATTATTGACCAAACTATTGAAAGTGCTATTAATGAACGTTTGGGAAAACTTGAAGTTTACAAACAGGAAATTAGTCAAATTGTTGACCAGAAAATTCAAATATCAATGCAAAAATTAAGTACAGAATTTAATGCAGTTCATCAACAAATGCAAGTTATCAATAATCGGGTACAGCAATTAGATATTTCTTTAGAAAGTTTAGGTTCTACTGTTGATAAAGATGAATATTTGAGAAATATTGCAGAATTGCAAACTGAATTATCACAAATTAATCAACAGCTACAAGTCTTTAGTTCTCGATTTGCAGAAATTGAAACTTCTATCAGAAATGGCAATGAAAGCAGTCAACAGCAATTAGCAGAATTACGGGATAATCAAGAAAATCAAAGTCAGGAATTTACTCAGATTCATCAACAAATCGAAGTTGTTAATTCTCGATTTGCAGAAATTGATAATTCAACACAAAAATTACATCAGACAATTTTAGAACAAAACCAATCAATAGGTGAAATTAAAGAAAAGCAAGAAAGTGAAAGTTGTAAAAATAATGATATCCTTGATTCTATTAACCAACGGTTGACAGATGGATTAACAGAATTAGATAGTTTATTCACAGCTTTGGTACAACCGTTACAGGTTGAAAATAAATCAAATTCGCAAACAAATCCAATGCCAGAAACAGCAAGTCAAGAAAGAGAAGAAATTAACAGAATTAATAACTTAGATTCTATTGGAAATTCTATTAACGAATCGTTGAAAACATTGGATGTATTGACGGAATTAAATACTTGGTTTAACCCGTTACACGCAGCAAATAAATCAAATATAAAAGAACCAGATAATTATCAAGAAACATTAGAAGTAATTCCTACCACATTTTCATCAAATGACAACACCGAAAAATTAGTATTTGTTGGTACTCTCAAAGGACATGAAAATAAAGTTCTTTCTGTAGCTTTTAGTCCAGATGGTAGATTTTTAGCAAGTGGTAGTGATGATAAAATCATTAAATTGTGGGATTTAGCAACTCAGCAACATCGCACCTTTAAAGGACATGGAGAATCTTCTTGGTCTAGAGGGATTAATTCCGTAGGTTTTAGTCCAGATGGTAAATTCTTAGGGGAGCATCCCAATTATGCAGTAAGTATAAATGCTTAGAGACTTCAGAAAGAATAAAAGGCAAAATAGCCAAAAAGTGATGAAGAGAAAAAAAATGACCCCTGAAGAAACGCAGAAACTGAATGAACATATCAAAGGCATTTCAGAAATTCTCATCAATAATACAGCTATTGAAAATCTAAAAGACTTTGAAAGCATAGAATTGATTGTGCGAGAGCATATGCTAAACAACGTCAGTCCAGTGGTAGCCAGTTTTTTTTTGAAACAGCAACGGGAACAACTGTGGGAAGAACCAGGGTTGTAAATAGTATTATCGGAAAGGTAAAAATCACCTCTAAACAAGCCGGAGAACTGGGATTAGAGAAAAATAATCGGTTAAGTCCATATCTGGAGAAGTGCTGTTTAAGATTAGTAGCTAATGAATCTTTTGAACACGCTGAAGAAGATATAAAGATGACCACAGGGATGGAAGTCTCAGGGAGTAGTCAACATAGGTTGGTACAAAGATATGAATTTTCTGCTCCACAAGGAAAAGGAATCATAGAGGCATTGAGTGTAGACGGAGGAAATGTCAGGTTGAGAACACCGTTAGGGCAAGAAAGTATCTGGCAAAATTACAAAGCAGTCAGCTTGCATGGACAGATATGTGCTGCATTTTTTCGAGAAAATGACCAGTTATTATCTTGGACAAATTCCCAACCGTTAGGCAAGGTCATTACCTGCGTAGGGGATGGTCATGATGGGATCTGGAATTTGATAACGCAGATAGGGGATAGTTTTCAGCGAAGAGAAGTCCTTGATTGGTATCATTTGGTCGAAAATTTAAATAAAGTCGGGGGGTCAAACAAGCGCATCAGAAGAGTCGAAAGTTATTTATGGGATGGGGACATAGAAATGGCCTTAGCGGAGTTTAAAGGGTCTCAAAACAAGGCCGTGGTGAATTTCCAGAATTATGTCCAAAAGCATCGCCAGAGAATACCAGACTACGGTTTGTATCAAGATTTAGGAATTTGCATTGGTTCAGGGAGTGTGGAGTCGAAGATTAAGCAGATTGGAGCCAGGATAAAAATAACAGGAGCGCAATGGAAGGCAGAAAATGTTTCCCAGATTTTGAACTTGCGTTGTGCTTATCTCAATCAGGCTATTGCTTGAGTATTTATACTTATTACATTATTGGGATGCTCCCATTCTTAGTCAGTGGAAGTGATGACAAAACTATTAAATTGTGGGATGTAAATTTAGGAATAGAAATTTTCACTTTTACAGGACATCAAGAAAGAGTTAATGCTGTCGCATTTAGTCCCTTGGGAAAAATTTTAGCCAGTGGAAGTAAAGACAAAACAGTTAAAATGTGGTCATTAGAAACAGGAAAAGAAGTTTACTCTTTCAAAAGTCATACCGATGATGTTTTATCTGTAACTTTTAGTCCCGACGGTAAACTATTAGCTAGTAGTGCAGGTGGTAATGATAAAACTATCAAGATTTTACAATTAGCTGAAAATAAAGTGAAAACATTAACAGGACATTCTGATTGGTTTGGAGGGATTACTTCTCTAGCATTTAGTCCCGACGGAAAAACTTTAATTAGTGGTAGTCAAGACAAAACTATTAAACTTTGGAATCTAGAAACTAGTCAAGAAATTAAAACCTTATCAGGACATTCTGATCATATTTGTTCCGTTGCATATAGTCCCAATGGACAAATTTTAGCGAGCGCTAGTAAAGATAAAACAGTGAAATTATGGTCAGTCGCTAGTGGAGAAGAAATTTCCAGCGTAAAATGTACCGATTCTGTAATTTACTCAATTGCTTTTAGTCCAGATGGTAAAATATTAGCGGCTGGGAGTGGAGATACAACCATTACTATGTTTCCCATAGCATAACTTTGATTCTACAGGTAGGGTAAAGCCTGAACTAAACCCTTACACCTCTAAGTTTTGAGCGTTGCTAATAGCCATATTGAAGTAGAAAAAAGGAAAATTAAAAATCTTCACCTTTGCGCCTTTGCTTCTTTGTGCCTTTGCGCGAAACATAATTTGAAACCGGGGAAATCTGCAATAGTAAGGATTATTTAAATGCTGCTATATTTAAGAATTGAAAATTTCGCCTTAATTGATCATTTGGAATTGGATTTTGGTGCGGGTTTGAATGTGTTGACGGGAGAAACCGGCGCAGGAAAATCAATTATATTAGATGCTATTGATGCGGTTTTAGGTGGTAAAGTCTCTAGTCGGGTGATTAGAACTGGCACAAATCGCGCTATAGTGGAGGCGACTTTTAGCGTTACTCCGCCCCTAGCAGCTTGGTTGAGTGAACAAGAAATTGATTTAACCGATGATCATGCTGTGATCATTAGTCGAGAAATTGCCACTACTACCAGTAATATCCGCAGTAGATCAAGAGTAAATGGAGTGCTGGTAAATCGCCCCTTAATGGCAGGATTACGGGATAACTTGGTAGAAATTACGGCACAAGGACAAACGGTACAAGTGGGACAATCTGCCCAAGTTCGAGATTGGTTAGATTTATATGGTGGTGATGCTTTGTTGCACAAACGCCAAAATGTCGCTGCTGCTTTCATTGTATATCAACAAGCCCGACAAGCGCTGGAAAAACGCCGGACATCGGAACGGGAACGACTGCAACAATTGGATTTATTAACATATCAAGTACAAGAATTGGGTGCTGCTAATCTTGATGATGCCCAGGAAATGGAACAATTAAATCAAGAACGGGAACGCCTGAATCATGTTGTGGATTTACAACAAATGAGTTACAAAGTTTATCAGGCTTTGTATCAAGATGATCAGGAAACTCGGACTGCTGCTGATTTATTAGCCGATGGAGAGATGACATTAACTCACATGGTGGAGTATGATTCTCAATTACAATCTTTGTTGGAATTGGTGCGAGATGCCGTTGCAGCGGTAATGGAAGTGGGGAGACAAATTAGTATTTATGGAGAAGGGTTAGAAGCAGATCCGCAACGGTTGGAAGAGGTGGATGAACGGATACGGGAATTAAAACAAATCTGTCGCAAATATGGACCGACTCTGACGGAAGCTATTTCTTATTATGAACGTATTCAAACTGAATTAGCTGAATTAAATAATAGTGAACAATCTATCGAAACTTTAGAACAACAAGAACAATTATCTTTACAAGAACTCCAACAAATTAGTCACCAATTAAGCCAATTACGGCGGCAAACTGCGGCTAATTTAGAATCTCGGTTATTAGCTGAACTCAAGCCGTTAGCGATGGATAAGGTGAAATTTCAAGTAGAAATTGTCCCCATTTCTCCCGCAGCTACAGGTGCAGATAAAATTACTTTTATGTTTAGTCCTAACCCCGGTGAACCTATTCAACCATTAACAGAAATTGCTTCTGGTGGAGAAATGAGCCGTTTTTTACTAGCTTTAAAAGCTTGTTTCCATCAAGGAAATGAAGTGGGAACAATGATATTTGATGAAATTGATGTGGGAGTTTCTGGTAGAGTTGCCCAAGCTATAGCGGAAAAATTGCACCAACTTAGTCAAGGACATCAAGTATTATGTGTAACTCATCAACCTCTAGTTGCCGCAATGGCAGATCGTCATTTTCGCGTTGATAAATTAGTTATTAATAAAGCCAGAAATAGTAATGATGAACAGCGGACTGTGGTGAGGGTGACAAGTTTGGATAATTTAACTACTCGTCGGGAAGAATTGGCTCAGTTAGCTGGTGGTAAATCGGCAAATGAGGCAATTTCTTTTGCTGAATCTTTATTATTACAAGCTGCTAATCATCGGGAAAGGGGAAAATAGATGGTGAAATTGTCTGAGAGGGTGTTTGAAAAGTTTTGAATGTATAGACTGACCCCTCTCCAAACCTCTCCCCTGCAAGGGGAGAGGTTTTAAAACCCCCATTCCCTTGCAGGGAAGGGGGGTAGGGGGGTTAGGTTTTTGGAGATTACTGGTTTGATATAATACTTTTCAAACAACCTCTGATAGCCTAGCACACTGCGGCGTAAATAAAGCAACCATATTCAATCGCCAAAAAGCCTACTGTATATTAGTTTTGACTTTTGACTTTTGACTTCCGCCCTGCGGTACTAGCGTGGTGCAAGCCGGATCAGGATGTCCAGGATTTTAGCAACTTTGTCAAATTTAATCAATAGCCAAAAGCGATCGCACTTCGCACAATACGGAGAGCGATCGCCATTAAGTTTACAACAACAAAATACTCAAACCTTAGATAGAAACTGAGGCTGGGGGATTAATGTTATTAACAAGTAAATCTGCATCTTTTGACGCTTCATTTACACGAATAATTTTTGCTCCTAATTGCTGCAACTTCAGATCCAGACGATCATAACCCCGATCTAAATGGTGTAATCCTTGCACTGTGGTTGTTCCAGATGCTGCTAATCCGGCGATAACTAAGGCTGCGGAAGCTCTTAAATCTGTACCTATAACTGGTGCGCCTGATAACATTGGTACTCCCCGCACAAAAGCAGTATTACCTTTAACACGGATATCTGCACCCAAACGATTCAATTCGGAAGCATGACGCAAGCGATTTTCAAAGACTGATTCATTAATGATACTGTCACCTTCTGCTACAGCTAGTAAAGCCATAAAAGGTGCTTGCATATCCGTGGGAAACCCAGGATGAGGCAAGGTATCAATATTTATAGCCTTGAGAGTTTTCGCTGGTAAAATCCGTAAGCAATCTTTTCCTTCCTCAATAATTGACACGCCAATCTCTTGCAATTTAGCAATAACTGGGATTAAATGATCCGGTACAATTGGGGATAGAAGTATTTCAGAGCGGGTAATTGCCCCAGCGATTAGCAAAGTCCCTGCTTCAATGCGATCAGGAATAATAGTATAGTCGGTTGAGTGTAATTTAGGTACGCCAACTATAGTAATTGTACTTGTTCCCGCACCTTGAATTTTTGCTCCCATTGAGTTGCAGAAGTTAGCTAAATCAACTACTTCTGGCTCTCTGGCAGCATTATCAAGGATGGTTTCTCCATCTGCTAAAGTAGCAGCCATCATCAAGGTTTCCGTCGCACCGACACTGGGAGTATCTAAGTAGATTTTCGCGCCTCTTAACCTACCATTATTTCCGGGAACATGAGCATTACAAATACCATGTTCAATTTGCACCTCTGCGCCCATTGCTTGCAGTCCTCTGACGTGCAAATCTACCGGTCTAGCCCCTATGGCACAACCACCCGGCAAGGGCATTTGTGCAACTCCTAGTCGGGCTAAAATTGGACCAATTGCAAAAAAACTGGCTCGCAGTTGGGTAACGAGTTCATAAGGGGCTTTAGATGTGGTAATTTCCCGCGCATCAACATCTAAAATGTCCCCTTCTCTCTTTAAACGTAATCCTAAAGCTGATAGAACTTGTCCCATTCGCGCTACATCCGCCAATAAAGGAACGTTGCGAATGCGACAATCGCCGGAACAGAGGAACGTTCCCGCCATGATTACCAGTGCGGAATTCTTAGCCCCGCTAATGTTTACATGACCGCCCAAAGAATGCCCTCCACTGATTTGCAAGACTGAGGAGTCTGCTTCTAGTGAAGATTTGGCATCTGGTAAGCTGCTAGAAGAATTAATAAGCCTACCTCCAAAAGTAAGTAATTATAAAGGTTTGATGTTGGTTTTGATTCTATGTCGACAATTATCTAGCTAAAAGCCGGAAGATTTTTCTTGAAGTTGTCAAATGCCATAAAGTCGTTAAATTCTATCATGCAGTATGTCAGCTTAATTGGAAAAATGGGGATTAGCTAGATGTCTATTCTGGCAAATTTTTTCTTGACAAATGAAAATGATTAGGACATAATGATAAATTGTAAATAAGATTCAATTCCAGCGGAACTGGCGGAATTGGCAGACGCGCTAGATTCAGGTTCTAGTGCCTTCACGGGCTTCCGGGTTCAAGTCCCGGGTTCCGCATATCAGTATATCAATTTTGGACTGATCTCAAATCCGAAATTTCAAATCTAAGATTGTGTTAACAAGTTTACAAAATTCCCTAGTTAAACAAATCCGCAAGTTGCATTCCACGAAGGAGAGAAATAAGCAACAGCTTTTTTTATTGGAAGGAACGCATTTATTAGAAGAAGCTTGTGCGGTTAGCTATCCTTTAGATGCGGTATGTTGCACTCCTCAATGGCAGGAAACACATCCCCAATTGTGGGAAATTATTTGTGGTCAATGTTATCGTGTTGAAATTGTTAGTCCAGAAGTTTTAGCAGCAATGGCAACAACTGTCAATCCTGATGGTATAGTGGCGATAGCTCAACGAGAAGCACAAGCAAGACAAATTCCGTTTACTGGTTTAGTTCTGGCTTTGGAAACTGTCCAAGATCCTGGTAATTTGGGAACGATGATTCGCACAGCCGCAGCGGCAAGTGCATCAGGTTTGTGGTTAAGTGAAGATAGTGTAGACTTAGATAATCCCAAGGTTTTACGCGCTTCTGCTGGGCAATGGTTTCGTTTGAATATGGCTGTAAGTGGAGATTTGAAAGCCACAGTTCAACAAAGTCAGCAAGCAGGAATGCAGGTAGTAGCTACCTTACCTAATGCCGATTTAACTTATTGGCAGGTAGATTGGTGTAAACCTAGTTTAATATTATTGGGTAACGAAGGGGCAGGATTATCAGCGGATTTAGCCGCGTTGGCAGATATTCAAGTAAAAATTCCTCTTAATCCTGGGGTGGAATCCTTGAATGTAGGAATCACTGCTGCTTTAATGTTATATGAAGCCCAAAGACAGAAAATTTCTGGATAATCTTCAGTTATAGATTTTGGTTCTACCGCTCCCCTTATGGAGAAGAATATTAATTTAATTTTTGTAGGTTGGGTAGAACGAAGACCAAACCCAACATTAGGGGTAGGATAGCAAGGGGTGTTGGGTTTCGTCCCTCAACCCAACCTACAATAAATATTATTTTACATAAATGGAACGGTAGAGCCTAGATTTTTGTTTTTATGTGAGAGATTTAAGATTGGACTTGAGAACTTTGTATAAATAACACTCAAAATTTTATTAGTGTTACAGAATACTATATTATTATATATAAAAATTGTTATCAGAGGAGAATCAGCTTGAACCAAGCGACATTGCACCAGTTGAAGGTGTTCGAGGCTGCTGCCCGGCATGGTAGTTTTACACGCGCTGCGGAAGAGTTGTTTTTGACTCAACCTACCATATCCATGCAAATTAAACAGTTGACGAAATCCGTAGGTTTGCCATTATTTGAACAGGTAGGAAAGCGTTTATATTTGACACAAGCAGGACGGGAATTATTTGCTACTTGTCGGCAAATTTTTGAGACTATGGACAAGTTTCAAATGACGATTGCAGATTTAAAAGGACTAAAGCAAGGACAATTAAGGCTGGCAGCAATTACCACAGCAAAGTATATTATTCCCAGATTGTTGGGGCCTTTTTGTCAGCTTTACCCTGGGATTGATATTTCTCTCCAAGTCACAAATCATGAACTGATTTTAGATCGGATGATGAGTAATTTAGATGACTTGTATATTATGAGTCAGATTCCCGATCATTTCGATGTCAGTTTTCAGCCATTTTTAGAAAATCCTTTAGTAGTTTTTGCACCAGCTAATCATCCCTTAGCGAAGGAAAAAAATATTCCTATTGAACGTTTAGGTGATGAACTGTTTATTATGCGTGAACCGGGTTCAGGAACTCGCAGCGCTGTCCAAAGTCTATTTGAGGAACATGGGGTAAAAGTGAAGGTGAAGTTGGAATTGGGGAGTAATGAAGCGATTAAGCAAGCGATCGCTGGTGGTCTAGGTATATCCGTATTATCTCGTCATACTTTACTCACGGATATTGCGGAATTTAGCATTTTAGATGTCCAGCACTTTCCCATTAAACGCACTTGGTATATGGTTTATCCTGCTGGTAAGCAATTATCCATTATTGCTCATACCTATTATGAGTATCTTTTAGATGCAGCGAAAAAAATTACAGAGCAAGGTGGTTTAATCTTAGATCATAATTTGGTGGAAACTAATCTTTAGATCAAGCTGCTGTAGATACATAAGGTTTTGATTATAATCCTTATACATTTTACTATCGTCTTGATAATGTAAGACTAGATTATCTTCAAAACGCTTTTGTTATTCATGATTGTCACTGTATTATTACATTTTCTTTAGATAATAGAGAACATACAATTTCTGCGGATATTAATGGTATACATATAGTGACAAAGACAGGTATTCCTGAAGATTTAACAATAAGAACAGGAAGAAAATATTCAGTTTATGATAATCACGAAAAATTAGAGGAATTTTCGGAATATATCGGAGAAAACATTGATTCGGTCAGATTATATTTAAATGGAAATTTTCTTATATCTAGCGATGCAATTCGTGACTATTCAAATTTAAACTTATATATTGAGAAAGCAAAATTAATTTGTATTGAAAGTCATTTAGAAACAAAAGATTATTTTGGAGATAGAGCATTTTTTTGTAAAAAGCTCATTTTCGAGAAACCAGATCCAGATTTATATGATGACAAAAAAGTAAAATTTGTGGCTACAGAAGTACACTCTGTTAAAATCCTTGAGAAACCTGAGAAATACCACAGTTTCTATAATCATAATAGTCCAATTGGCTGGGATAATTGTTAGAGGGAAAATGAGGAATAAAATTATGAACAAAACTAAAAAAGTTCCTGTGTCTATTAAAAGTCAGATTTTATTACAGCATAAACTACCAAATCATCCCCAAATTCAAAACAAAACCCTTTAAAACATCTTCCCCCGACACCGTAGCAGGAGAATTCAAAACCTCAACCTCTTTTCCTGGTCTATAAATTTCAACTTGACGAGATTTTCGATTTGGCATTTCTTTCAAATCTCAATTCGCGGTTATTTTGACATAGCTGAAAAAACTGCTCATCAGTCATTTCTATTAATGATTTCAAATTGACAGTTAAAGCATTCATGGTCATATCCTCATTGAATTTTAAACGAACTGACAAGTCAGCGCTTGCGCTATCGCTCTTCCAACCACATCCCCAAACAGCGATTCCTAGGTCGCGCTTACGCTATCGCTCTCTTTTAGTAGACATCATCATGAGAACCTATATTTAAAACCCACATTCCGCACCCCAAACTGTCACAGATCAAAAAAGCCCTTAAAGTAGTACATAATAACTAAAGCCAATTCAAAAATTAAGATGCTTAATAAGAATAAGTAGCATTAAAAGGGACGTGGTGTGATAAAGTGAAACTTGGTAACAAAAGAAAAAAATGAATTGATAACCAAATAAGAAATAATTGATGACAACAGAAGTATTAGAGGAAACTGTTGTGAAATTAAAACCTCAAGAAATAGAAATTGAGAACATAGACCATCTAGGGATAGTAGCAGGAATCATAGATTCAATCGGAATAGTAGAAATAATAAATGAATTAATAGGAGTCGAAAAAGACGAAAAAGTAAATGCAGGTCAAGTGGTAAAAGCCATGATAATAAACGGGTTAGGATTTGTCTCCAAACCGTTATATATGTTTCCCAAATATTTTGAAACAATCGCCTGTGAGCATTTAATAGGAGCAGGAGTAAAACCAGAATATCTCAACGACGATAAATTGGGGAGAGTCATGGATAAACTGTTTATAAAAGGCTTAGATACAATCTTTTTTATCATAGCCTTAAAAGCTGCTCAAAAATTTGGAGTATCACTATCAACATCACATCTAGACTCATCATCAATGCACGTGCATGGGCAGTATAACACTAGCTTACCATTCGTAATATTTGAGAGTCAAAAAGTAGGACATAACCAAGAATTAGAAGAATTAGCAGTAAAATCACCAAAAGAAATAACCATCACCTACGGTTATTCTCGTGACCATCGTCCAGACTTAAAACAGTTTATCATAGAAATGATATGTTCAGGAGATGGAGACATCCCAATATTTTTAAAACTAGCATCGGGAAACCAAGCAGATTCATCATGTTTTGGTCAAATAGCAGTAGAATATCAAAAACAATTAGAAGTTAATAGTCTCATGGTTGCTGACGCTGCTTTATATACAGAATCAAACCTGAAAATGATGTCAGAATTACGTTGGTTATGTCGAGTACCATTAAGCATAAAAGCAGCAAAATCATTAATATCAACATTAGCAGAATCAGAATTTATTGATAGTACAATACCAGGATATAAATTAGCATCAAAAATCCAAAATTATGCAGGGATAGAACAAAGATGGTTAGTAGTGCAAAGTCAAGAAAGAAAAGAATCAGACCTGCATAAGCTCACACAAAAAATTACCAAAGCAGAATCAAAAGCTGTGCAAGATTTGAAAAAGTTATCACAAGAGAGATTTGCATGTGTTGCAGATGCTATCAAGGCATTATCAAAATTATCAAAACAATTCAAATATCATCAAATTCACGAAAGTACGGTGACTCAAGTAAAATCTAATAAAAAAGATACTTCAGGAGAAATATCCTATCAAATATCAGCTACAGTCTCCCAGGATGAAAGTAAAATTAATACAGAATTGCTGAGTGCGGGACGTTTTATTATTGCGACAAATGTTTTAGATTCACAGGAACTAAGCAATGATTCTATGCTAAGTGAATATAAAGCCCAGCAGTCATGTGAGAGGGGGTTTGGTTTTCTCAAAGACCCATTATTTTTTGCCGACAGTATTTTCCTCAAAAGTCCTGAGAGAATAGAGTCTTTGGGAATGATTATGGGTTTATGTCTACTGGTTTATACTTTGGCTCAACGTCATATTAGAAATGCTCTTTTGGAGTCTAAATCAACAATTAAAAATCAATTAGGCAAAGCAACTAATCGTCCTACTTTACGCTGGATTTTTCAATGCTTTCAGTGTATTCATTTGGTTACACTCAATCAGGAGAAACATATTTCTAATTGGAATAAGGACAGAGATTTTATCTTGAGTCTTTTACCAGATGATTGTTTACGTTACTATCAATTAGTCAGCTAATTATCATCTCTATCAATTTAATTTCTCTTGTAAAGATGAGCTAATCTCTTTGATTTATAGCTCCATTTTACTATGTCTATAATTTCGTTTTTTACTTTAATTGATTAGTCTAACTTATAATTGTTTCTTGAATATCTTCTTTCACTTATCTATTGACCTCTCCAGGTGGTGTGCATTCTTATTGCTTCTTATTGAGAATAGATTTTGATGACATTTTTGGTGATTTACTGTTTCTCAAATGCCTTTTTTCACTTTATCTGTTTGTTTTGATGCTCCCTTTGATTTTCATCTCCGTAATTTCCCTCTGTAACATTTTGGGGTGCGGAATGTGGGATAAAATAACCACTATTTCTTCACCAGTTTCATCATCTTTTTCGATGGAGAAAATAATCCGACAGTCATATCCACAGGAGCAAGCACGCAAACCATCAAACTCACCTTTTAGCTGATGAGTAGCAAGGTTAACAGCAAATAAATCTATTTCCATTTGCTGTAATGTTTCCTCAATTCGTGCTTGTAAATTCTGATCATGTTTGATGAATTTCCGCAAAGATCGCCTGAAGTGAGAAGTAAGAACCAATTTTCTCATTATGTTTCATTAGTATTTAAGTAAGTTCTTAACTCAGCGATCGCTTCAATTGCGGTTTGAGGTTTAAGATTACCAGTTCTAAATTCAGCTAGTGCTTCCTGTGATGAATTTGCTAATTCTTTTCGTCGCATATCAGCTATTCGACGTTGTAGGATATTAATTAGTAGTTCTTGTTGATCAAGTGGTAGATCAGTCACTAGATTGAGAACTTCTTCAAATGTGTTAATTTGTTGCATAAATGCTCTCAACTGAATTACTTTATTTATTTTAGTATTTCTCTTGTAGCTTTGCTAATAATAAAATAAAATATCGCACTCCCACACATCCCCACAACAGCGATTCCTAGGTCGCGCTTCGCTATCGCACTACCCCAATTTTACGCGAACTGCTTGCAGAAGCGCTAGTTCCCTCCGGGACGCTCCGCGAACGCTATCGCTCTCCCAACTTATGCCTAAATGGCGATTACTAGGTCGCATTAACCCTCAACAGGTAATAAAATAATAGGAATATGTACTAGAAAATTCTGAAAATCATTGTCAGTGGAGAGGATGCTATAGCTGCGACGATGAGCAACTGCACAAATCAAAAAATCAGTATTTGAACCCTGAATGCCTTTACTGCGGCAGGTATTGAAAAACTCGGCAGCAAGTTCGTAGTCTTCTGGCATGAGTTCTAAATCAGGGAAAGCTCGAAGGTAATCTCGCAGACGGGTAAACTGTTCAAAATTGCGGATTCCAGAAAGAATTTCCTGGCGAATCGCGCCTAGTAAGGCAACTTGGTCATCAGTGATTAAATTCTGCAATATTGTAACTGCTGGGGAAAAATCAGGTGGTGTTTTCCGACGTAGAGCCAATGACCAAACGGAAGTATCAACAATAATGCTCATGCTTAATGACGTTGCTGCTTATAGTTATAGCTTTCGTCATACTCGATAGTCCCAAAGAGGTCTAATACTTTGAGCCGCTTACGACGTTGAATATATTCGCGCAGTGCTGTTTCTACTAAAGAATCAATGTTCACCTGATTGTCAAGTGCCAACGCCTCATTTAGTAAGGCTTCGTTGATGTTGAGAGATGTAGTCATAATCAATTCTGATCCTAACAATGACTAAATAAATGGTAGCTCACTCTAGGCGATCGCTCACAACCCCCTAATTTTAAACGAACTGCTTGCAGCAGCGCTTCGCTATCGCTCACAAATACCCTAATTTTCGGCGATTCCTAGGTCGCGCTTCTTCATTAAGACACTAAGCAAATAATTAGTTAATAAAATTGCACTTATTTGTTATAATGTTATTTGTGGTTAATAAGAGAGAAATTATCTTGTGAAATCTACATTTAACTGGAATCCAGAACAGACTTTACTCGAAAAACTGATCAATCTGGCTAGTAACCGTGGTCAATCACCGGAATCAATTATTAGTGAAGCTGTCAGATCATACCTGGAAATCCAATCACTAGAAACAGTTAATGATGCTGTATCTGATCCATTAATTGGCTTATTTGCAGCCACACCTGATTTAGCTATTAATTCCGAAGATATTCTCCAAAATGAAGTGACAGAGAAATCAGGTTGGACATGGAAAGAACCCCAGCAGTAGCTGATACTGGCTTTGTTGTCGCATTGTTGAATCGTTTGGATACAATGCACAATAGTGTAACACCAGTATACACACAACAAAAACAAATTTTACTGCCACAAACAGTATTAGCAGAAGTGGCTTATTTAGTAGGACGTAATGCAGGTTCAGCAACATTAGTAGCTTTCTTAAAAGGACTATCTGCAAGTAGATTTATTTTAGTAGCTTTGACAGATCAAGATGTGATCCGTGTGGCGGAAATTTTGGATGAATATGCAGATAGTCGGATTGATTTTGTAGATGCAAGTGTTATGGCTATAGCTGAACGTTTTGATATTAAAAGAATATTGACTTTAGATCAGCGAGATTTTAGATTATTTCGACCTCAGCATTGTGATTGTTTTGAGATTTTGCCTTGAAAGAAATATATAGTTAATATATAAGCGCGATTCCTGCGGAGCGCTTCGCTATCGCACCCCAACATCCCCAAACAGCGATCGCACACAACCCCCTAATTTTAAACAATCGCACCCCAACATCCCAAACAGCGATTCCTAGGTCGCGCTTCGCTATCGCACACAACCACCCTAATTTTAAACGATTCCTAGGTCGCGCTTCGCTATCGCTCCCAACTACCCTAATTTTAAACGAACTGCTTGCAGCAGCGCTTACGCTATCGCTCTCCCAACACCCCAAACAGCGATTCCTAGGTCGCGCTTCGCTATCGCACACAACCCCCTAATTTTAAACGAACTGCTTGCAGCAGCGCTTCGCTATCGCATCCCACATCCCCAAACAGCGAACTGCTTGCAGCAGCGCTTCGCTATCGCTCACAACTACCCTAATTTTAAGCGAACTGCTTGCAGCAGCGCTTCGCTATCGCTCTCCCAACATCCCCAAACAGCGATTCCTAGGTCGCGCTTCGCTATCGCACACAACCCCCTAATTTTAAACGATTCCTACGGAGCGCTTCGCTATCGCCCTCCCAACTTATTCCTAAATATCGCACTATGGAAAATTTTTGTAGAATCCTTCGCGACTTTCTATTTTGAGAATTTCAATAACTTCTTCATTCCAGAAAATCCCGATACGGTAACTGTAATCAAATTTAATGCGATAGTATCCTGAAAAGCCTTTTAGTGGTTCAAGATCAGGGATTTCGGATAGTGTTTCAGAAGTTTCAATTGCTTCAATACATTTTCTAACTTTTGCAAGAATTTTTTGGTCGTTAATTTTATCTAGATCTTTTTTAAAGCGTTTGGCAATTTCATACTTCATGAAGGCAAACTCTCCAAAAGAGACTGAGACTCTAATTCAGATAAAAAGCCTTCTTTGCGAGAATTTTCACAAGCTAAATATAAAATAAAGTCTTCCAATTCAGACGAATTATTTTGAAATAAAAGCTGTAAAAAACCTTGTCGAATTTCTAGGGGCAAGGTTTGAAACAGGCTATAAAAACCTGTGCTAGTTAGCAAAGATTCTCCAATTTCTGCTTGACTCATGGTTGTTTTTTTCCTTGTCTATGACGGTCTTTATTTAAATTATATCCCACATTCCGCACCCCAAACTGTCACAGATCAAAAAAGCCCTTAAAGTAGTACATAATAACTAAAGCCAATTCAAAAATTAAGATGCTTAATGAGAATAAGTAGCATTAAAAGGGACGTGGTGTGATAAAGTGAAACTTGGTAACAAAAGAAAAAAATGAATTGATAACCAAATAAGAAATAATTGATGACAACAGAAGTATTAGAGGAAACTGTTGTGAAATTAAAACCTCAAGAAATAGAAATTGAGAACATAGACCATCTAGGGATAGTAGCAGGAATCATAGATTCAATCGGAATAGTAGAAATAATAAATGAATTAATAGGAGTCGAAAAAGACGAAAAAGTAAATGCAGGTCAAGTGGTAAAAGCCATGATAATAAACGGGTTAGGATTTGTCTCCAAACCGTTATATATGTTTCCCCAATATTTTGAAACAATCGCCTGTGAGCATCTAATAGGAACAGGAGTAAAACCAGAATATCTCAACGACGATAAATTGGGGAGAGTCATGGATAAACTGTTTATAAAAGGCTTAGATACAATCTTTTTTATCATAGCCTTAAAAGCTGCTCAAAAATTTGGAGTATCACTATCAACATCACATCTAGACTCATCATCAATGCACGTGCATGGGCAGTATAACACTAGCTTACCATTCGTAATATTTGAGAGTCAAAAAGTAGGACATAACCAAGAATTAGAAGAATTAGCAGTAAAATCACCAAAAGAAATAACCATCACCTACGGTTATTCTCGTGACCATCGTCCAGACTTAAAACAGTTTATCATAGAAATGATATGTTCAGGAGATGGAGACATCCCAATATTTTTAAAACTAGCATCGGGAAACCAAGCAGATTCATCATGTTTTGGTCAAATAGCAGTAGAATATCAAAAACAATTAGAAGTTAATAGTCTCATGGTTGCTGACGCTGCTTTATATACAGAATCAAACCTGAAAATGATGTCAGAATTACGTTGGTTATGTCGAGTACCATTAAGCATAAAAGCAGCAAAATCATTAATATCAACATTAGCAGAATCAGAATTTATTGATAGTACAATACCAGGATATAAATTAGCATCAAAAATCCAAAATTATGCAGGGATAGAACAAAGATGGTTAGTAGTGCAAAGTCAAGAAAGAAAAGAATCAGACCTGCATAAGCTCACACAAAAAATTACCAAAGCAGAATCAAAAGCTGTGCAAGATTTGAAAAAGTTATCACAAGAGAGATTTGCATGTGTTGCAGATGCTATCAAGGCATTATCAAAATTATCAAAACAATTCAAATATCATCAAATTCACGAAAGTACGGTGACTCAAGTAAAATCTAATAAAAAAGATACTTCAGGAGAAATATCCTATCAAATATCAGCTACAGTCTCCCAGGATGAAAGTAAAATTAATACAGAATTGCTGAGTGCGGGACGTTTTATTATTGCGACAAATGTTTTAGATTCACAGGAACTAAGCAATGATTCTATGCTAAGTGAATATAAAGCCCAGCAGTCATGTGAGAGGGGGTTTGGTTTTCTCAAAGACCCATTATTTTTTGCCGACAGTATTTTCCTCAAAAGTCCTGAGAGAATAGAGTCTTTGGGAATGATTATGGGTTTATGTCTACTGGTTTATACTTTGGCTCAACGTCATATTAGAAATGCTCTTTTGGAGTCTAAATCAACAATTAAAAATCAATTAGGCAAAGCAACTAATCGTCCTACTTTACGCTGGATTTTTCAATGCTTTCAGTGTATTCATTTGGTTACACTCAATCAGGAGAAACATATTTCTAATTGGAATAAGGACAGAGATTTTATCTTGAGTCTTTTACCAGATGATTGTTTACGTTACTATCAATTAGTCAGCTAATTATCATCTCTATCAATTTAATTTCTCTTGTAAAGATGAGCTAATCTCTTTGATTTATAGCTCCATTTTACTATGTCTATAATTTCGTTTTTTACTTTAATTGATTAGTATAACTTATAATTGTTTCTTGAATATCTTCTTTCACTTATCTATTGACCTCTCCAGGTGGTGTGCATTCTTATTGCTTCTTATTGAGAATAGATTTTGATGACATTTTTGGTGATTTACTGTTTCTCAAATGCCTTTTTTCACTTTATCTGTTTGTTTTGATGCTCCCTTTGATTTTCATCTCCGTAATTTCCCTCTGTAACATTTTGGGGTGCGGAATGTGGGTTGTAAAGCGCATTCTTTCAATCTTTCCCATCCCAAGCGTTTAGCAGCTAAAAGTGAAATAGTTTTACCATTTCGGAACATCACATATTCATAGCCTTTATCATCAGAGTTTACATCAGCAATAATTTGATTTCTGACATCAAATCCCCATACTTTACCCGCTTCTTCCCAAAATATATTACAGGGATTTTTAAAGTTGGGATTGTCTAGGTATGAATCCTTCCAGTAGCGATCATCCCAACCGTCATTCATGGCTTGAATTATACAAGCATTGGGGTAAAAAGGTCTTGATTTTTCTTCTAACCAGTACCAATAAGCTATTGTCGCACGGATGGCATCTTCAAAACCTTCAATACGATTGAGAAGTGCTTCTTGAACATCCTCTTGATAAAAATCAACCCCTATATGAGCCAAAGCATATTTGTATTTGCTGAATATCTCATCTCTAACTTCCAATTCTTGAGGTTCAGATAGATAAGCTTCATTAAATGATTTTAAGCAAAGCATTGAGAAAGTTTATGATATAGATTAAATGATACTGTCAAACATCCGTTTATAAATGGATTATACTAGAAAAGTCATGTATCAATGAAATTATGAATAAAAGTAAAAAAGTTCCTCTGTTTGTTAAAAGCCAGATATTACCAACTGTTATTTATTCTTGGAATACTTCAGGAGAAAAACCTCACTTAAATAAGCCTAATTGGAATGTTGATATAGACTCAAATCCTTATGATATATACTGTGAATATATGGATCAATTTTGTAGAATTTCTTGTCATGGTTTTACTTATAATGAAGCAGAAGAATGGCTATCCGAAACTATAATCAAACTTGGTTTAAATAAATAATTATTCAAACCACAAAAATTTTTATGTATTTAGATACGCATTTAAAAATCACCTCTTTTTTTAGATCACAAACTACCAAATCATACCCAAATTCAAAACAAAACCTTTTAAAACATCTTCCCCCGAAACCGTAGCAGGAGAATCCAAAACCTCAACCTCTTTTCCTGGTCTATAAATCTCCACTTGACGAGATTTCCGATTAATTAATATACCCAAACGCACACCATTATCTATATATTCCTTCATCTTTTCTTGTGTAGTCTTCAAACTATCACTAGGAGAAAGTAACTCAATTACAAAATCAGGACAAATAGGAGGAAACTTTTGTTTTTCTTCACCAGTTAAAGCATCCCATCTTTCTAACTTAATCCAAGAAGCATCAGGAGAACGATCTGCACCATTTGGTAACTTAAAACAAGTAGAAGAATCAAAAACTATACCCTGTTTATTTTGATCATTCCATATCCAAACTTGAGCAGTAATACCCGCATTACGATTTCCCGTTTCTCCTCCCGTTGGTGGCATAATTATTAATTCCCCATTTGCAGTACGTTCAAATCTTAAATCACGGTTTGCTTGACATAGTTTAAAAAACTGGTCATCAGTCATTTTTATTACTGAATCTAAATTGACAGTTAAAGCATTCATTGTCATATCCTCATTGAATGTTCAGGGAGAAAATTTAACTATCTCATATCCTATTCTATATTATTAGTTACCAATTAATAGCTTTATTTTGTCATAATCCTGGGGTTTATAGTGTCAAACTGAACTATAAATAGCTAATTTTACTGAATAACTCCGTTATTTTGCAACTAAGTAGTTATTTGGCTATGTAAACAAAATTTAAAAACAGGTGAGAGAACCTGCATTCTTTGTTAAGATTCATGAATAAATATGTTGTTTTCTATATCATTTTGTGTCAGATATAGGACAAAACCCCCACAGAATCCGAGTTTTCTGCTAAAAAACTCTTATTGCCGAAAATAATTGCAGTTACAAACGGCCATATCAACCGTGATGAACTCCACAAAAACACGCCTTAAAGGAGCTTATTTGAATGTTTACCCAAGTCAAGTCCACTATTAGGCATATTGCACCAGACGATTTACGGGGACGTAAATTAATCAAGGTTGTCTATGTCGTGCTAGAATCCCAATACCAAAGTGCATTATCGCAAGCGGTACGGGAAATTAACGCTAATCATCCTAGCGTAGCCATAGAAATCAGTGGATACTTGATTGAAGAACTACGCAACTCTGAAAACTATGAGGAGTTGAAACGCGATATAGCCAGTGCTAATATATTCATTGCTTCTCTAATTTTTATAGAAGACCTAGCACAAAAAGTAGTTGCCGCAGTTGAACCCCATCGTGATAACCTAGATGTATCCGTTGTCTTCCCCTCCATGCCCGAAGTTATGCGCCTCAATAAAATGGGTAGCTTCTCTTTGGCGCAGTTAGGACAATCCAAGAGCGTGATCGCTAACTTCATGAAGAAGCGCAAAGAAAAATCTGGCGCTGGTTTCCAAGACGGAATGTTGAAGTTATTGCGGACTCTCCCCCAAGTGCTGAAATTCCTCCCCATGGAAAAAGCACAAGACGCGAGAAACTTCATGCTCAGTTTTCAGTATTGGCTAGGTGGTTCAGCGGAAAACCTGGAAAACTTCTTGCTGATGCTGGCTGATAAATATGTATTGAAAGGCGTAGAAAAAGAAAGCTTTGCTGCTGCTAAATATGAAGCACCTGTTGTTTATCCCGACATGGGTATTTGGCATCCTTTAGCGCCGACTATGTTTGAGGATGTGCGAGAATATCTTAACTGGTATTCTGCTCGCAAAGACATTTCTAGTAACCTTAAAGATCCCCTTGCACCATGCGTAGGTTTGGTATTACAACGGACTCACCTCGTTACCGGTGATGATGCCCATTATGTGGCAATTGTGCAGGAATTGGAATCTTTAGGGGCAAGAGTTCTCCCTGTTTTTGCTGGTGGTTTGGATTTCTCTAAACCAATAGAAGCTTACTTCTATGAACCAATTACAAAAATGCAGTTAATAGATGCGGTGGTATCTTTAACTGGTTTCGCTTTGGTGGGTGGACCCGCGAGACAAGATCATCCGAAAGCTATTGAAGCCTTAAAACGGTTAAATCGTCCTTACATGGTTGCCTTGCCTTTGGTCTTCCAAACCACCGAAGAATGGCTCGATAGCGATTTGGGGTTACATCCCATTCAAGTGGCTTTACAGATTGCTATACCCGAACTAGACGGCGCAATTGAGCCGATCATCCTATCAGGTAAAGATGGGGCAACCGGGAGAGCGATCGCTTTACAAGACCGAGTAGAAATAGTTGCCCAACGCGCCTTAAAATGGGCAAATCTCCGCCGCAAACCCAAATTAGACAAGAAAGTTGCCATCACCGTTTTCAGCTTCCCTCCCGACAAAGGTAACGTGGGTACAGCCGCATATTTAGACGTATTCGGTTCTATCTTCGAGGTTTTACAAGGACTCAGAAACAACGGTTACGACGTGCAAGACATTCCTGCAAACGCCCAAGAGTTGCTAGAACAAGTCATCCACGACGCACAAGCACAATACAACAGTCCCGAACTCAACATCGCTTACAAAATGTCTGTGCCAGAATATGAAGCATTGACACCCTACTCCCAACGCTTAGAAGAAAACTGGGGACCACCACCCGGAAACCTCAACAGCGACGGACAAAATCTGTTGATTTACGGGAAACAATTTGGTAATGTTTTCATTGGTGTGCAGCCAACATTTGGTTATGAAGGCGACCCCATGCGGTTGTTATTCTCCCGTTCCGCAAGTCCACATCACGGTTTTGCAGCATATTACACCTATCTAGAACGGATTTGGGGCGCTGATGCTGTGTTACACTTTGGTACACATGGCTCATTGGAATTTATGCCTGGGAAGCAAATGGGAATGTCCGGTGATTGTTACCCAGATCAACTAATTGGCTCAATTCCTAACCTTTATTATTACGCAGCTAATAACCCCAGTGAAGCCACAATTGCTAAACGTCGCAGTTATGCAGAAACAATTTCTTACCTGACACCACCTGCGGAAAATGCTGGTTTATACAAAGGTTTGAAGGAACTCAGCGAGTTAATTGCTTCTTACCAAACCTTGAAAGACACAGGACGCGGTGTTTCCATTGTCAATTCCATCATGGATAAATGCCGTATTGTCAACTTAGACAAGGATATTGAGTTACCAGAAACCGATTCTAAGGATATGTCCTCGGAAGAACGGGATAACATTGTTGGTAGCGTTTATCGGCGGTTGATGGAGATTGAATCGCGCTTGTTACCTTGTGGACTGCACGTGATTGGTAAACCTCCTAGTGCCGAAGAAGCGATCGCCACTTTGGTCAATATTGCCAGTTTAGATCGGCAAGAGGAAGAAATTCAAGGTTTACCCGGAATTATTGCCAGAAGTCTGGGACGCACCATTGAAGATATCTACAGAAACAACGATGCCGGCATTTTGGCAGATGTGCAACTATTACAAGATATCACCCTCGCTACCCGTGCGGCTGTAACGGCATTAGTTCAAGAACAAATTGACGCAGAAGGTCGAGTTATCGCGGTTTCCAAGTTGAATTTCTTGTACATGGGTAGAAAAGAACCTTGGTTAGAATCACTGCATCAATCAGGTTACACCAAAGTTGATACCTCTGCGTTGAAACCCCTGTTTGAATATTTGGAATTCTGCTTAAAACAAGTTTGTGCAGATAACGAACTGGGTGGACTTCTCCAAGGTTTAGCCGGTGAATATATTCTCCCTGGTCCCGGTGGTGATCCTATCCGTAATCCTGACGTATTACCCACAGGTAAAAATATCCACGCTTTAGATCCCCAATCTATCCCCACTTCTGCCGCAGTCCAATCTGCGAAAATCGTCGTTGATAGGTTGTTGGAACGGAACAAGTCGGAAAATGAAGGAAACTGGCCAGAAACCATTGCCTGTGTCCTCTGGGGTACAGATAACATCAAAACCTACGGGGAATCCCTCGCCCAAATTATGTGGATGATTGGTGTGCGTCCAGTACCCGATGCTTTGGGACGGGTGAATAAGTTGGAATTGATACCTTTATCAGAGTTGGGTCGTCCCAGAATTGACGTTGTAATTAACTGTTCTGGTGTATTCCGCGACTTGTTCATTAACCAAATGAATTTGCTAGACCAAGGTGTAAAAATGGCTGCGGAAGCTGATGAACCTTTGGAAATGAACTTTGTCCGCAAGCACGCTTTGAAACAAGCGGAGGACATGGGGATAAATCTGCGTCAAGCTGCAACTCGCGTTTTCTCTAATGCTTCTGGTTCTTATTCTTCTAATATTAACTTAGCGGTGGAGAATAGCACTTGGGATAGTGAAGCTGAGTTACAGGAAATGTATTTGAAACGGAAATCTTTCTCTTTCAATTCTGATAATCCTGGGGTTATGGATGAGTCGCGGGAGATTTTTGAAACTACTTTGAAAACTGCTGATGCAACTTTCCAGAATCTCGATTCTTCGGAAATCAGTTTAACAGATGTTTCCCATTATTTTGACTCTGATCCTACTAAGTTAGTAGCAAGTCTGCGTGCCGATGGCAAGAAACCTGCATCTTACATTGCAGATACAACTACTGCGAATGCACAGGTGAGAAGTTTATCAGAAACTGTGCGTTTAGATGCGCGGACTAAGTTGTTAAATCCCAAATGGTATGAGGGGATGTTGTCTCACGGTTATGAAGGTGTGCGGGAACTTTCTAAACGGTTGGTAAATACCACTGGTTGGAGTGCGACTGCTGGCGCTGTGGATAACTGGGTTTATGAGGACACGAATGAGACTTTCATCAAAGATGAGGAAATGCAGAAGCGTTTGATGAATCTCAATCCTCATTCTTTCCGCAAGATTGTTTCTACTTTGTTGGAAATGAATGGACGCGGTTATTGGGAGACGAGTGAGGAGAATTTAGACCGGTTACGTGAGTTGTATCAGGAGGTGGAAAACCGGATTGAGGGTATAGAATAGGATTAAATGGGCAGGTTTTTTACCTGCCTAGAAACGTATTGGTGTAATCCTCAATCTTCTAGATTGGATTTACATAGCTTATGGAAATTGATACAATTACAATATCAGACAACTCGATGGTAAGTAATTATATTTTCTGATTCATTATCTGGAATTGCAAGCCAAATTTGATCAACAATATTTAGAATTTCTGAATTTTTGATAATTTCTATAATTTTCTTGGGCTGAGGAATATAGAAAAATATACCACATAACTCTAAAATGAAAATCTTTACATAATCGGAATATGGTTGAAATTTTTCTTTTATATCTTTTGAATATTTTGAATCTTTATCTAATTGTTTCTTTATTACTTCTTCTGCCTCCACTTCTTTCCCATACTCCCTAGTTATTTCATAATATAAACGAAGCTCAGTTTTAGTTTTATCTAAAATATCATTCCATTCATTTTCTGTTTTAACATCAAATCTAAAGCAACAATGTATGGGATTTTCTATGCTGATCATTTCAGCAGTTAAGAATTTATCCACATTATTTTTAATGTAAAGTATTATTTCTTTCGCTAGTCTTGCTAATTCTCTTTTAGGATATTGATACAAAGTAATTTCATTTATGTGAAGAACATAGAAATCTTGAGGCAAAATAAACTTTAAATCTGCTTCAAATCCAATTTTGAAATAATGAAAAAAATTATTAATATGTCGAAGTTGTTGATAATAGTTTTTAGGATAAACTATCTTTTTGCATTCAATGACTATTGGTTTATTACCGGAGGATTCTAGTAATATTTCTGGTTGCTTTTTGTTACCAGAGATATCAAGACATTTAGAAAGACTATAATCTTTACTATAAATCTCGTTAAATTGAGCAGCAAAATCTTTTAATCCCTTATTCCACTCACATTTTCCATCACGAAAACTGTTAAACGACACCATATTATTTATGACTATTGGTAATATTATATAGGTTTTAATACATAAAAAAATACAGTTTTTCAGTTATTTTTATGGAAAACCTGGTTCAAAATCATTGAAAGCCTTATCCGGCGTTACTGATTAAGAGTATGATTTTATTTCACGCTGAGGCGCAGAGTCTCAGAGAGCAAGAGTTTCATTTTTTTGATTTTCCAATTTCATACCTCAATTCAGCAACGCCTAGGATTCCTATAAATTAAATTTCTGATTTGTTATTGGTGGAAGTTCCTGAAGTTGTTTAAACTCGAAATTAACTTTACAATCTGATAATAGGCCACTTGTTATCTTGCCATCAATGTAAATATAAGCATCTTTCAATCCTTCTACTCTATTAGCTAATATTTCTCCCTGACAGTCTACAGATTCGTTATTGCGCGTAATTGTAACCATCTTTATAATTGGCAATTTCCATTGCCAAGAGCTAGATTGAACAATTGTAATTGGAGCGACTGGTAAATTATTGTGAAATTTTTGAAATGGCTTGTCACCAACAAATGCATACATTTCCTGTGATGTTCTAATAAGGAGAAATCCCTTCTGGTTAAGTGCAGGACCATAGTTTGCAATTCCTAAAGCCGCCCATACAGAATCAAATTCTTCATCCCCTAGTATTAGTTTTCCTTGTCCTTTCTTCGGTTGTATAAGATCCATATATTTGGTTGATTTTGTAATTTAAAAAAAGTTAGTTTACTGTGCTACTATCCTTGAATTTCTACAAGGTATCCAGGTACGACTTTGCCTTGTTTTAAAGCTAGTATGCTTTTATAATGACGCTCGTAAACATAATCAGAATCAGCACATTGTGTAATCGAAGCAAGTGCTATTGCGATATTTATAGCTATTAAAGCATCAGAGTATTTACCAGCGAGTGCCAATGTTTTAGCTACTCCGTAGTAAGTCATAAACCAACCCTTTCCAATACCGCTCTCTCTGAAGAACTGATTGTAATAATCAATACTTTCATTAAAATCCCCTTCTCTCTTTAACTGAATTGCAGTATCAACATAGTGGTAATGAGTCATTGGTTGTCCTTTTACACTGTTAATACCATACCTATCTACTATGGCAAGAGCTATTTCTTTCTCTCTACCTTCGGCAGAATTAAGTAAACTTAGAATATCGTCGCAGCAATCAAGAAGAGCTATATCAATAATTTGAGCTTGAGTTTCTTCCTTGGTTTTTCCATAATTTTGATCAAGTTGCTTTCGGCGTTTTGCTTCTCCCATGTTCACTTTCCGCAGTTATTGATGATTTTCCTCAGTGTAACATTAAACTTATCGCTTTTGAGGATGTGGGGAGTGTGATCGCTTTTGGGATGTGGGGATGCGATCGCTTTTGGGGTTTGGGAGTGCGATCGCTGTTTTGGGATGTGGGGATGCGATCGCTTTTGGGATGTGGGAGTGCGATCGCTTTTGGGAATGTGGGGTGCGATCGCTGTTTAGGATTTTGGGAGTGCGATCGATGTTGGGAGAGCGATCGCTTTTGGATTTTGGGAGTGCGATCGCTGTTGGGGTATGGGAGTGCGATCGCTGTTTGGGGATGTGGGGGTGCGATTAAAAAATTAAACTTCCTCATCTAAGAATGGCAAGAGATCCTCTAAATCTCTCCCTCCATGCAAAACCCGTAAAACCTCCACTTGTTCCTCTTGAACTTTATAAAAAATCAAATAGTCCTTAAAATTCTTAATCCGCCACTGACGAATTGTTCCCATATCAGACAAAGACGACACAACCTTACCCATATTGGGAGTTATCGCCAATTGAGCAAAAGCATACTCAACAAACTCCAGAAACTTCTCCCCTAATTCCCTATTACCATTCACCAAAATATAATTTGCTTGTTGTCTGATATCTTGAGTAGCACGATTGCGAACAATTAACTGAAAAGCCATAATTACTACTGCGCCGCACCAAAGATTGATCGGCGCAAATCCTGCCAATATTCAGGAGTTACAGGTTCAGCTTCTGAGTCCAAACCTTCTTGCAACAAACTAGCTAATTTTGCTTGAGCATCCTTACGCCGTTGATCTTGCTGTAACAACATCAAAAAATAGTCCGCTACAGTATCATAATTGCCAGATTGAAGCTGAACCTCAAGATAAGACTCAAGTTCTTTTGGTATCGGAAAACTCACATTCATAAGATACTAATATGAATAAAATCTTATTAGTATCTTATCATTTTTTATTCTGGTGATGAATTTAGGTGATAGCGAGGCGCTCCGTAGGAATCGCTTTTAGGGATGTGTGGGATTCGATAGCGAAGCTGACCGAAGGTATCGCTGTTTTGGGATGTTGGGATGCGATAGCGAAGCTGACCGAAGGTATCGCTGTTTTAGGATGTGGGAATGCGATCGCTTTTGGGATGTGTGGGGGTGCGATAGCGAAGCGCTCCGTAGGAATCGCTGTTTTGGGAATGTGGGAGAGCGATCACTGTTTGGGGATGTGGGAAGGGTGCGATAGCGAAGCTTACCGAAGGTATCGCTTTCGGTTATTATAAACATTTGAGTTAATAAAATCATAACTTGTGAGTCAACAAGACAAGCTATTAGCTAAAATTCTATCAGGCGCATCTGACACAAATATATCCTTTGAGCAATTGTGTCAACTCTTAATCAGATTAGGATTTGATGAAAGAATTCGTGGAAGTCACCACATTTTCACAAAAGAAGGAATTGAGGAAATCTTGAACCTTCAACCCAAACAAGGAAAAGCCAAAGCATATCAAGTTAAACAAGTCCGTGAAATGTTACTTAAATATCAGCTAGGAGGTTAAGATGACTATGCGCTATGAAATTAATCTCTATTGGAGTGAACAAGACCAATCATTTATCGCAGAAGTTCCAGATTTACCGGGATGTGCTGCTGATGGAGAAACTTATCAAAAAGCACTGCAAAATATAGAAATTATTATGCAGGAATGGATAGAAACTGCTCAAGAGTTAGGTCGAAAAATTCCTGAACCTACACAGCGTTTAATGTCTGCTTAATTGATGCTTTTGGGATGTGGGAGTGCGATCGCGTTCGCGTTCGCGTCTCGTTCGCATAGCGTTCCGAAGGAATAGAGATAGCGCGACCTAGGAATCGCTTTTTGGGGATGTTGATCTAATAAATTTCTCTACGATGACCAATTCTAATGATAATGATTAATTGTTCTTCTATATCTAACTCATAAATAACTCGATAATCACCCACTCTTAACTTATAAAAACCTGACCATTGACCTGTAAGAGATAGAGGAGTTATCTGCTCAAAATTGAGACTTAACCGTTGAATTTTATTCAGAATCCTCAGACGCACAACCTGATCTAAATTATCTAAATCAGTGATAGACTCTGATTCAAAACTTACAGAATAACTCATTTAACGTTCTATCCCGTACCTTTTATAAACTTCGGCTAGAGGAATAGTAGGTCTTCCTTCTTGACGTTTACGCCGGATTTCCAATAAACTTTGCTTGAATGATTCTTTAATTTCCTTATCCTCATCAGGATCACCGAAGTATTCATCTAGCATTTCATCTACAGTAGTACGGATTAGGTTTTGTAACTGTTCCGCCGTCATTTCTTTAATTTGCATAGTTTCTTTAAACAGTGAACTATAGGAATGATTATACCAGTTCAGAGAAAATATTGCGATAGCGTTCGCGTAGCGTGTGCCTTGCACTCAGCGCGACCTAGGAATCGCTGTTTGAGGATGTGGGGATGCGATAGCGAAGCTGACCGAAGGTATCGCTGTTTTGGGAATGTGAGAGGTGCGATAGCGAAGCACTGTGGATAATTGGATTTATGAGGACACGAATGAGACTTTCATTAAAGATGAGGAAATGCAAAAGCGTCTCATGAATCTCAATCCTCATTCTTTCCGCAAGATTGTTTCTACTTTGTTGGAAATGAATGGACGCGGTTATTGGGAGACGAGTGAGGAGAATTTAGACCGGTTACGGGAGTTGTATCAGGAGGTGGAAAATCGGATTGAGGGTATAGAATAGGATTAGATGGGCAGGTTTTTTACCTGCCTAAATTCTTCAGTTTGATGATTTCACTAAATGTATAATTACGGAGATTTAATCAAATCATGTATAATCAAATCAGTCTTTGGGATTATCTACCAGATACTAATAACCTGGTATTAGAAAATCAGGTTAACAAAAAAACTATTATTTCTACTGATGGAGAAGTAATATTATATCCGAATTTTTTTAGCACCAAAGAAAGTAATCAGCTTTTTTCAGATTTATATTCTAGTGTTAACTGGAAACAAGAAATAATCCAATTTTTTGGTAAGCAAATGCCTATACCAAGATTGACAGCATGGTATGGAGATGAAGGAAAATCCTATACTTATTCTGGCATAGAACAACATCCAGAACATTGGCATCCTACATTAAAATTAATTAAATCTAAAATTGAGCAAATTGCACAAATTAGTTTTAATAGTGTTCTTATCAATTTATATCGTGATGGTAAAGATAGTGTTTCCTGGCATAGTGATGATGAACCCGAATTAGGGGAAAATCCCATAATTGCCTCAGTTAGTTTTGGTGCAACTCGTCGTTTTTCCTTACGACATAAGCATTCAAAAAATCACAAGATTGATATTGATTTAGCTAGTGGTAGTTTTCTGCTAATGCAAGGTGAAACTCAGCATTTTTGGCAACACCAAATTGCTAAAACAGCTAAAGAAATTCAGCCACGAATCAATTTAACATTTAGAATTATTCACTAATTTAACTCAGGGTGTATCAATTTGATGGAAAAACTATACGAGTATATTTTAGAAGGATTAAAAAACTTACCAGATTTTTATAATCCCAATCTTCATCAGACATTTGAGAGTTATCTTAAATCTTTACAAAATGCTGCAAAATACCTATGGAAATCCTATCGCTCAAATACGGTAAAAGTAGATTATTCTGATCCTCAAGTTCAAGCAGCTTATTTAATTCGCTACTATCCGCACTATGTCCAAATGACTTTGGAAATTCTGCGACTATCTCCAGAAATATTCACTTTTCCAGAACAGATAAACGCTTGCTTTTTTGGTGCTGGTCTATGTCCTGAAGTAGCTGGTTTATCTCAATTTCTTACAGAACATTCTCAGCAAACTAAATCTATTATAGTTCAGATTTATGATATCGCCTCTGAGCAATGGAAATTGAGTCGCGAAGTTACCAAAAATTTTGTAGTTCCCAAACTATGGAAAGGAGATATTTCTGGAGTAGTTCGCAAGCTAGATTTATGTTCACCTAATACCTTTGATCCAATAACGGAAGTTATTAGTAATTGCCATCTTTTTATATTTCAAAATTGTCTAAATGAAATATGGAATACATCTACTACTCAAGAAAATATCAAGTTTTTACTTGATTGCGCTCCCTTAAATAGTTTTATTATTATTGGTGATTTGCTTGCTTATGATCAAAATCGGAGAATATTAGAAGATATTGCTAAAATTGCTAATCAAAGAAATGATTATCAAATTATTGAACGGGGTGAATTAGAAATTGCTTCTTCCTTAAGAATTCCTGAGATAGTTAGACAAAATCTACTAACTGGGGAAGATGGTTTAATTCCTCGTTACCGAATTAGATTTTTATTTCTGGTGATTCGTAAAGGTGAATATAGTAGTGAAGATTTATTAGATGATGATATCCCATATTAGTTGATTCACTAAAAACAATAGGATCATATCGCCAAATAATTTTCTGAAAACCTATTAAATCAGCTAATTGGTGAAATGTTTTAATAGCATAAGATAACTCAGATTTATTAGTATCTATAAAATTAGGATTGTTCATAACAGTAAACTGAAAATAATATTGATATCCTCTTTCATCTAATTCTTGTATATAAGAAAGCAAAGGTTTAGGGTTTCTTGTCCAGAAAACTATAATTTCTACATTTTCTGGAGTTAGATTTATATGAGAAAGTTGATTTCGATTAAAAGGATTTGGAACTACACAATAACCTGATCTAATACGGTTAATAAACCACTTTGAGAAAAATGCCGGAATATCAGTACGTCTGCTAACACTAATAATCATTTTAGTTTTCCTATTGAGTAGACGTTTTCATACTTTAAGAGTAATCAATTTATGAAAATTTCTACAGAATTTAAAAAAAAATTAACTTACCGATGCGTTAGCAAAGCGCACCGAAGGTATCGCTGTTTTGGGATGTTGGGAGTGCGATAGCGAAGCGCGACCTAGGAATCGCGTTTGGGGGATGTTGGAGTGCGATAGCGAAGCGCGACCTAGGAATCGCTTTTACTGAATACTTTCAATTAATTTAATATTATTTCTCAACCATTCATTGACTAAAATTTGCACATCAATGTTTTTGTCCTGAGCAATTTTCTTGAGAAAATTATCAACATCTGGTTCAAGGTAAATCGGATAATGAAAAGTTGCATCAGCATTATAAAACTTACCTTGTTCAGCTTGTGAAAAATCATATTCTGCTTTCATAGCTTTCCTCCTTGATAATACTGTTGTTCATTAAAAGTTGCTTTTCGTGCTGAAATAATACGAATCAAACATGAATCTTCATCTGTTTGTTCAAAAGTATGAATAACAACCCTTAAAATACCCGTTTCATCTAAACCTATAGTAATCCATCTGTCTTCATAATCACTATGTTCTTCATCATATAAACTTAATTGATATTGATCACGAAAAACAGTTGATGCTAAACGAAAATTGATTTGATGTTTACGAATATTCTGTTTTTCTTTTGCTGGATTCCAATCAAAATTATAACGCAAATTTATAAATTACAAAAGATTAAATAAGTTGACCCCATAATTATACCATAATTTTATACTTTGACAGTATTATCGGTAGTTTAACGTAGCGATCGCTGGTTGAGGATGTGGGAGAGCGATAGCGTTCGCATAGTTTTCCTTAAATTCTGCAAATGCTTGATTTAAGGGCATACCCTCGCCTTGTTTAAACTCATTTATACTTTGACGGATCTTAGTAACAGATTCCAGTAATTCCAGTCTATCAATCAGTTTTTGATAACTTTCAGCATCTTGAACCACAGCAGCAGCTTTACCATTCACAGTCAGCACAATGGGAGATTGAGTTTCTTTTAACTTATAAGGAAAAGCCAAAGCATATCAAGTTAAACAAGTTCGTGAAATGTTACTTAAATATCAGCTAGGAGGTTAAGATGACTATGCGCTATGAAATTAATCTCTATTGGAGTGAACAAGACCAATCATTTATCGCAGAAGTTCCAGATTTACCGGGATGTGCTGCTGATGGAGAAACTTATCAAAAAGCACTGCAAAATATAGAAATTATTATGCAGGAATGGATAGAAACTGCTCAAGAGTTAGGTCGAAAAATTCCTGAACCTACACAGCGTTTAATGTCTGCTTAATTGATGCTTTTGGGGATGTTGGGAGTGCGATAGCGAAGCGCGACCTAGGAATCGCTTTTGGGGTGTGGGGATGCGATAGCGAAGCGCGACCTAGGAATCGCTTTTGGGGTGTGGGGATGCGATAGCGAAGCGCGACCTAGGAATCGCTTGCTGGGGATGATGGGATGCGATAGCGAAGCGCGACCTAGGAATCGCTTGTTTGGAAATGTGGGGTGCGATCGCGTAACTGTAGGTAGAAACTTTGTATAATCTACATAATGATATAAAATTCAAGATGATTCAAACATTTAAAAGTAAAGCATTGCAAAATCTATTCAGAGAAAATTTTAATAAAGGAGTTCCCGCAAATTTAGAAAAGAAAATTAGAATTAGATTAGAAGTTATAGACTCAGCTTTAATTGTAGATGATATTAGATTACCGGGATATGATTTGCATGAATTAAAAGGAGATAGAAAAGGAACTTGGTCAATTAAGGTATCGGGAACCTGGCGGATAACCTTTAAATTTGAAGATGGTGATGCTTATGATGTCAATCTTGAAGATTATCATTAATTCCTGTGTTAATATGATCTTAATTGCTTAGAGATTGCTAACTAACGGTAGTAAAATTTATTAAGGAGTATTGATTATGAATAATTTGCAAGATATTACTCAAGATAGATTAGTAAGACCAATACATCCAGGTGAAGTAATTGCAGATATCTTAGATGATTTAGATATTAATCCTAGCAATTTTGCAGAAGTTTTAGGAGTATCTAATCAAACAATTCAGCAAATTATTAATGGTGAAAAATCAATTACTGTAGATATTGCAATTCGTCTTGGTAAAGCTTTGGGAAATGGACATAGACTTTGGTTGAATCTTCAGCAAAAGGTTGATGTTTGGGATGCTTTGCAAAGCCATAAGGAAGAATATGAGCAAGTTATGACTTTGGGTTAGAAGTTAGCGATATTTAGGGCTTGCTGAATAAGTGAGAAAAATCAACCCTCACCCGGTAGTTTTGCTATTTGTGAAAAAGTCTGCCTAGTAGCATCAAAAAAACTCAATGCTGCGTCAAAATTACTCTGTGCAATATAAGTAAACTGTTCATCCAGATCAGCACTAGCCTTTGGTCTAATGACAATTTTTCTAATCATTGCTATGATTTGCGAATTCTTTCAAGAAGTTGGGTACGTTTTTGTTCCCACCATTCATCCGTAATCTCAATTGCTTCACCGCTATCTAATCCTTCCAATAGTAATTTTTCTATTCGTGATTTTTGGACTTTTTCTAAGTCTTGACGAATTAAGTGTCGAATATATTCGCTGGTTGTACTGTAGCCACCTTTTTCAAGCTGTTCATTGATAAAGTCCCGCATAGAATCGGGAAGAGAAATATTTACTGTAGTCATAGCTAATAAGTGTTTATTTTGCTGATTATTTAATTATGGCAAATATTGTCAATTTTTGTCAAATCAAATATTTAATGCGATAGCGCGACCTAGGAATCACTGTTTGGGGATTTGGGAGTGCGATAGCGAAGCGCTGTGGATAATTGGATTTATGAGGACACGAACGAAACTTTCATCAAAGATGAGGAAATGCAAAAGCGTTTGATGAATCTCAATCCTCATTCTTTCCGCAAGATTGTTTCTACTTTGTTGGAAATGAATGGACGCGGTTATTGGGAGACTAGCGAGGAGAATTTAGACCGGTTACGTGAGTTGTATCAGGAGGTAGAAAACCGGATTGAGGGAATTGAGTAAACATTTTCAGTCTGGATAACGCGTATCAAGTTTAGGGACACGGATATCTGTGTCCCTATTTTTTATGTATTTATGATGACAAATTAATCACTCAGAGTAACCAACTGTTTTGAGATTATTATTTCAGTTGATCTCTTGACATGACATCATATTGTGATATCATAGTAATTAGGTCGTAACCAAATACAAGTTAAGGAAAGGTGTTAACAAAACAATGAAACGTTCTGTAAAGCTAGATTCAACGCTTTTATACTTAATATGTGATGTCAGTAGCTTCATTGAAAGGTTGCAACTTTCTTTAGCTTGGCTGGCTTATGAACCAGTAGTAACATCACCGGGGAGTAATGAATGGATCTCAACAATAAACAAAGAAAAACTTTAGAATTAATTTTTACAAATCCTGTACCAGCAAATATTATTTGGCAAGATATTGAAAGTCTATTTATAGCTTTAGGTGCTTATATTAGTCAAGGTAGCGGTTCAAGAGTAGGAGTTAAATTAAATGATGTTAAAGGTCATTTTCATGAACCACATCCCCATAAAGAAACAGATAAAGGAACTGTTAAATCTGTACGTGAATTTTTGACAAAAGCAGGATTTGAACCATAATTAGTTGATTTATAATTAGGCCATATTGAAGATTTGGGGTAATTCCAAAAATTGCCCCTACCACAATAAAATCGAGTTGAGGTTATTAGAGTTATGTTGACTTATAAAGGATATACAGCATCAATTGAAGTAGATGTAGAAGCAGGAATACTTTTTGGTCGTGTTCTAGATATTAATGATGTTGTTACTTTTAAAGCTAAAACTGTCGAAGAAGCACGTCAAGAATTTGAAACTTCTATTGATGGCTATCTAGCTTTTTGTAAAGAATTAGGAGAAGAACCTGATAAACCTTTTTCAGGAAAATTACCATTTCGTACAACTCCAGAACATCATCGGAAAATTTTTATTGCAGCTAAAAAAGCAGGGAAAAGTATCAATGCTTGGATGGATGAAATGTTAATCAATGCTGCTGAAAAATCAGTTAAAGCATAGATCATTATTTTGAATTTGGGGATGTTTTGGTAATATGGAAAAGGTATTCAATACATCAAATCACCTATACTTTTAGTTGAATATTAAACAGTTCATAAATTGAAGAAATTAATACCATGTTTTTTGATCTTTTTGATCCCCGTCAGAATCGCTCCTTGCAAGTATTTAGCGTTCGCCAAGCACAGTCCATACCTGACGACGTTAGAACAGATGAAATACAGATTAAAGAGCTTGAAATATATGAGGAGTTCTTAACTCAAGAGCCGATACTGATTGATAGATCAAAAAGTAGCAGTACCTCTGTGGAAACCTTTGATTTTAGCAAACAATGGTCACGGCAATTTAATCTAGAGTATGAAAAAGCAAATAAAAAAGGACATGGTTCTGATCTTGCTTCTTCCTTGGAATCATCCATAGGTGTTGAAGCAGGAGTTAAGTCAGAAATAAAGTCAGGTATTACATCAACCCTCAAAAATAGTGTCGAGGAAACGATAAAGACAAAATACTCCATTACCGAAGGAGTTACATATAAGAGAACTGAGACAACCCAGATAAGTATTCCTGCTTACACAAAGACAAAACTTATTATCTGCTGGAAAAATATTTGGCAAAAAGGGGTAATTGAGATAGTATCACCTTCCTCTAAAATTCAAATACCATTTAGTGTTCTTGTAAGCTTGACTTTTGATAGAAAACAAATTGATCTATAGACAATACTAATCCCCTGCTTGTAAGTAACACTTGTTTGGAGTGGGGGATGAGCGATAGCGCAAGTGCTGACTTTTCAATTCGTTGTTTGGGGATGTAGGAGTGCGATAGCGCAAGCGCTGACTTGTCAGTTCGCCTTTGGGGATGTGTGGGGATGCGATCAATGTTTGGGCTGTGGGGGATGCGATAGCGAAGTGCGACCTAGGAATCGCGTTTGAGGGTGTGGGGAAGTGCGATAGCGAAGCGCTGCTGCAAGCAGTTCGCTTTTGGGATGTTGGGGATGCGATCGCGTTCGCGGTAGCGTCCCGGAGGGAACTAGCGCGACCTAGGAATCGCTATTAATTTGGATAAAACCTATATACATCAATGGTTCTGAACATATAAAAGGGATATTTAATCACAAGGGGAGCGGTAGAACCAACTCTTCCAAACTTGGCACATTTACCCAACTTCCTGTTTCATGAGATTCATGGGATAAATCCATTAACAATTGCGAATAAACCCCTTCTTTAAAAGAAGGGGTAATTTCTTGATGATTAGTAATTCCTTTTACCCATTCATCAACAACACGAAGAAAAGCACAAATTCGCCCATCATGATAATGTTGAGGAAAGAGAAATTGTTGGGGAATTGCTATTTCTGTTAAAGATTCTCCCGGTTGAGAACCCCAAACCCGAAAACCATGAATATAGTCTTTTTGATTCTTGCTACCTAAAACTAATGTTCCCTTATCACCATAAACTTCTATCCAATGAGTTCTAGCTGCATGAACAACCGCACTAATAGCAACTTGGCAAGGTGTACCATTTGCCAATTCTAGAGATAATAAACAAGTATCATCAGTATCAACTGCTTGTAATTCTCCAGTTACTGGATTAACTCTTTCCGAAATAGCAGTAATTAAATGAGCGTTTAATTTGTGAACTGGACCAAATAACCAATTAATATAATCAAAAGCATGAGAACCTAAAGAACCTAAAGCACCACCACCTTTTTCTTGAGTAGAATACCAATTCCAAGGACGAGAAGTATCAGCGCGAGAAGAACCCAACCAATCAATTTTAACTAATCGGATATTCCCCACATAATTTTCAGCAAGAAGTTGAGCAAAAAATTGCCATTCTGGAACAAAGCGAAATTCAAAATCTACAGTGGCAATTACACCTTGATTTTTGGCTAATTGATATAATTCTTGAGATTCATTGACATTTAAAGTTATAGGTTTTTCTAACAAAAGATGTTTACCAGCTTGCAAAACCTGTTTAGCCATTTGATAGTGTAAAAATGGCGGTGTGGAAATGCTGACAGCTTCAACTGTCGGTAAAGCTAGAATTTCTGCTAAATTATCGCTTGCATAAGGGATATTATGAGTTTCTGCAATAGTTTTTGCTTTATTGATATCTCGATGATAAACAGCGACAATCTTAGTATTATGATGTGCTTGAAATGCGGGAATATGGACTTTTTGACCAAATCCCGTGCCAACAACTGCTACCCCAATCATGTTTAGTTTTTGCTAAGTTTACTTAGAGGGTGTTTGAAAAGTTTTTAATGTGTAAACAGACCCCTCTCCAAACCTCTCCCCTGGTAGGGGAGAGGCTTTAAAACCCCCATTCCCTTGCAGGGAAGGGGGGTAGGGGGGTTAGGTTTTTGGAGATTATCGGTTTGATATAATACTTTTCAAACAACCTCTTAAAAATAATTGTACCTTTGTGAAGATAGAAAAACAATTAAGTAGGTTAGCATTGAAAATCGTCGTTATGGCACTAGGCAAGAGGCAATACTTCGACTTCGCTCAGTAACCAGAGGCAAGAGTGAAGAGGGTTTGTCCGATTTTACTTTTCGTTACATATTACTTTTCGAGAAGCCGCTCCGCGTCTACGGTTTTTTTCCGTTCACCTACTTATTTAGTTTGATCAAATTTAATCACGAAAGCAATTGCAATACTCACCATCAAAATCAATGCCATACTCAATGCTGAACCAAACCCCCAATTTTGACTAGCACCTAGAAACTGATTATAAACTAACCGCGCAGCAGTCATACTCGAAGCACCACCCAGTAATTCTGGGTCTATAAAATCTCCCAACCCAGTAATAAAAACTAGTAGCGAACCAGCCGCAATTCCTGGTAAAACTTGAGGTACAGTCACTTTCCAAAAGGTTTGCATGGGATTTGCACCCAAATCAGCAGCAGCTTCTAACAATTGTTTATCTAACTTTTCTAAGGAAGCATATAAAATTAATACCATGTAGGGTAACAGGCTGTAACTCATGCCAATTAATACCGCTAAGTTACTGTTCAAAATATTGATAGCGGGTAAACCAAAACTGGCTAATATACTATTTAATAATCCAGTGGGACGTAAAATTGTAATCCATGCGTAAGAACGCAATAAAGAAGAAGTCCATAAAGGTAAAACAAAAGCTAATACTAATAAAGTTTGCCACCGCTTCGGTGCTATTAAAGCAATCCAATAAGCAACGGGAAAACCTAAAATTAAAGTAATAATAGTAGTACCAAATGCCAAAAGAAGTGAGTTGAATATCACCTTTAAATAAATCGGTTCAAAAATGCGAAGATAGTTACCTAAACCGCTAGGATTTACTAAATCTCCTGGTCGAATATCTGGGACTAAACTTAACTCAAAAATTATTAATGTTGGCAAAACTAGCAACATTAATAACCAAATACCAGATGGTGCTAGTAAGCCCAAAGGAGATAACCAATTTTTCCCAGCAGGTTGTAATTTCTCTATTTTGTTCAGGTCGCTAGAAGATTCCATTTGCAAATTAGTGATTATTATATTAATTGCCCATTACCCATTACCTGTCACCAATTACCATTTTTTAAGTTAGTAAGTAGGTCGGCGTTAAAAAATCAATCTATGTAACGAAATATAAATTAACGAATACCTTATAAATAGGGTGTTTCACGGTTTTTACAAAACTAAACATATATCGATTTTATTGGGCCGACTTACTTAATTGAGTCCAATAGCGTTCATAAATTTCTTGAAATTTTCCTAAAGGTGTCAGACGTTCACATTTTGCTAAAAGTGATTGAGGAGGAAATAAATTAGTATTCTCTTGAATTGCTTTTGGTAACTGTTCAAATCCTGCCCGATTAGGAGTAGAAATATATAATCTTTCAGAAATTTTTGCTGCTACTTCTGGTTGCAAAATTAAATTAATCCAGGCATAAGCACCGGCTATATTAGGATTAGATTTGGGAATGACAATAGTATCAGTCCATAATGAAGAACCACTACGAGGAATTACAAATTTGAGTTTGGGATTTTCCTGGCAAATTTTGACGGCATCAGCAGAATAACACATAGCGACCGCTAAATCTCCCGCCAGAATCTTATTTTGCCAAGCGTCTGTATCAAAAGCCGCAATAGCAGGTTTTAATATCTGCAACTTCTGATATGCTTCTTTAACCTCAGTTTCATTTTGGGAATTATAGGAATAACCTAACATCCGTAATGTTGCACCCATTACCTCTCGCACATCATTAAGTAAGGTAAAGCGTTTATTTAGTTGATCTTGATTTTGCCAAAGATACTCCCAATCTTCAGGGGCATTTGTGAGTTTTTCTGAATTATATAATAAACCCGTTGTTCCCCAATTAAAAGGAATACTGTAACGGTTATTAGGGTCATAACTAGGATTATTAAACTGGGGAAATAAATTATCTAAGCCAATTAAACGGCTATGATCTATTTCTATTAATAACCCTTTTTCCGCCATCTTTTGTACCATATAGTCAGATGGGTAAATGATGCTATAAGTACCACCACCTCCAGCTTGCAACTTAGCCAACATCACATCATTGGATTCATATACATCTGCTATTACTTTCACACCTGTTTGGGTCGTGAAGGTAGTTATTAATTCTTTATCTGTATATTGAGTCCAGGTATAAATATATAGTTTGTCACTTTGATTAGAGCTAATATAGTTTGACCCCACATTAGCTAGTCGCCAACCACAACTACCTAAAGATAAGGTAGAAAATGCCGCCATCTTTTTGAGAAAATTCCGTCTGTTAGTCATCTAATTTACATCTTGACTAATAGCTAAACAGTCAAATTTTTCCCACCAAGCATAAATGGGTGTAGTCCTATCTGGTAAGCTACCATAAGTATTGGGTTGTAAAACATTGAGGTTAACACCATTGATTAATTCCACAACATAATTAACATGAGTTCCTAAATACATGACATTAATTAGTCGTCCCTCGAAACAATTTGTGGGTATATTAGGTTGATAAAGGGAAAGTTGAATTTTTTCAGGACGCACACTAACAACAACACTTTGAGCTATTTTTAGAGGAGTTTGTTCATTACGACCAACAATCATGGTTAATCCGGTTTTAGTAGAAATTGTCACAGATTCTGCATCTACTTCCACAATTTCACCGCTAAATAGATTAGTATCACCAATAAAGTCAGCCACAAAAGGTGTTTGCGGACTTTCGTAAATTTGGCTAGGAGTACCAATTTGTTCTATTTTGCCTTGATTCATCACCGCAATGCGATCAGATAAGCATAGTGCTTCTTCCTGATCATGTGTCACCATCACAAAAGTTAACCCTAAATCCTTGTGAAGATTGGATAATTCAACTTGCATCTCCTTGCGAAGTTTTAAGTCTAATGCTCCCAAAGGTTCATCGAGGAGAATGACTGCGGGACGATTAACCAAAGCCCTGGCTAAGGCTACCCGCTGTTGCTGACCACCGGAGAGTTGACTGGGAACACGCGATCGCAAACTTTCCATTTTTACTAGTTTCAAAGCATCTGTAACGCGACTAGCAATTTCCGATTTGGATATTTTTTTTAATCGCAATCCAAAAGCAATGTTTTCCCACACATTCAAGTGATTAAATAAAGCATAACTTTGAAATACAGTATTCACAGGTCGCAGATAAGGAGGAACATCAGTCATTAACTGACCTTGAATGAGTAACTTACCAGCATCCACCCTTTCAAATCCAGCAATTAAGCGGAGTGTCGTTGTTTTTCCACAACCAGATGGACCTAAAATACTAAAGAACTCTCCCTGTCTAACATCCAAATCCACTCCGTGGACTGCGGGTTCTTGGTTGAAAAACTTAAATACATTACGCAATTCAACATCAAGTGGCTTTAATGTTTTTGAACCTCTTTGATTCTGTATCGCAGTTTGAGCCATAATCTTGTCAGTTGTCAGTTGTCAGTAGGGGCGAAGCATTTGGAAGATAAATTATCGGTCATTGCCAAAAATAGTTCTCCAAATGCTTCGCCCGTAGAGTTGTCAGTTGTCAGTAGGGGCGAAGCATTTGGAAGATAAATTATCGGTCATTGCCAAAAACAGTTCTCCAAATGCTTCGGCTGTACGGGCGAAGCATTTGGAAGATAAATTATCGGTCATTGCCAAAAATAGTTCTCCAAATGCTTCGCCCGTAGAGTTGTTCGTTGTCAGTTGTCCCTAGTCCCTAGTCCCCACTCCCCAGTTCCTATGGCTATCTTATCATCATTATTTAGTATAAAAAAAAATACACGCACAGTTGGGCGTGGTGTCCAATCCACATTTGTAATTTTATTCACATTATTAATGTTATCTGGTATCGGCGCTAGATTAATATATTTACAAATTATCGAAGGAAAAAACCACCGCATCCGCGCAGAATCTAATCGGATTCGGATTATTTCCAAACAACCAGAAAGAGGTAATATTTTTGACCGAAATGGTAAATTATTAGCCAGCACCCGTTATCCTCGATCTGTATATTTGTGGCCAATGGCACATACGAAACCCTCCTGGCCGGTAGTTGGTCCACGTCTAGCCAAAATTCTTGACACCTCCCAAGAAGAGATCGAGAAAACACTTGAACAATCTGCTGTTAATCCTTCTTCACTAATTCGCATTGCTCGCAATTTAAATGAAGCACAGGTAACAGCCTTAAAAGAGTATGAAAATGAACTACCAGGAGTAGAAATAAATACGGAAGCTGTGCGTTATTATCCTCATGGTCAAGAGTTGGCTCATATACTTGGCTACACCCGTGAAGTTACCGCTAAACAGTTGGAAAAAAAGAAAGCTGAAGGCTACAGATTAGGAGATGTTATGGGTCAAATGGGAGTAGAAAAAGCGTATGAAAAATTGTTAAGAGGTGAATGGGGAGGGCAGCAAATAGAAGTAGATGGTAGCGGTAGACCTCTACGAATATTGGGAAGCAAACAAGCGAAAGCTGGTAATGATCTGCACTTGACCATAGATTTAGATATACAAATGGCAGCAGAAAAAGCTTTAGGTAAACGCAATGGCGCAATAGTCGCCATTGACCCTAAAAATGGGGCTATCTTAGCCATGGTATCTCATCCGACCTTTGACCCCAATATCTTTTCTAAACAAAAACTTTCTCAAAAAGATTGGGAAACCGTCCAAGGTTCTGAACATCCTTTAGTCAATCGTGCCATTAGTGTCTTTCCTCCAGCCAGTACCTTTAAAATCGTCACCACAACCGCTGGACTAGAATCAGGTAAATTTTCTCCTGATACGGTATTACAAACCTACGGTTCTTTAACTATTGGTGGGACTACCTTTGGTGAATGGAATCATGCTGGTTTTGGACCATTGGGTTTTGTAGGAGCGATGCAGTGGAGTAGCGATACCTTCTTTTATCAAATTGGTAAGCGAGTCGGTGGACCAACATTGATCGAATGGACTCGTAAATATGGATTTGGTCAAAAAACCGGCTTTGAATTTACTACAGAAGAGTCCAAGGGTTTAGTTCCTGATGAAAATTGGAAACAGAAAACATGGAAGATACCTTGGAGTGTCGGTGACACTGTGAATATGTCTATTGGCCAAGGTGCTTTACAAGCTACACCTTTACAAGTCGCAGTCATGTTTGCCGTCCCGGCTAATGGTGGTTATCGCGTCCAACCCCATGTGTTGAAAGATAATGAAGAAGCTAAAAGCTGGAGAGAATCATTAAATCTCAAGCCCACAACTGTCAAAATTTTGCGTGAAGGATTACGAAAGGTGGTTAGTGAAGGTACAGGTAAGGTCTTAAATGTCCCCTCTCTTCCCCCGGTAGCCGGTAAGAGTGGGACGGCTGAAGCTTGGAAGAAAAGAGTTAAAGAAAATCACGCTTGGTTTGGGGCTTATGCACCTGCGGATAAGCCAGAAATTTTAGTGGTGGCCTTTGCTGAACATTCCGGTGGTGGTGGTGGTAGTGTTGCAGCACCCATGATTTTAGAAGTAATGGAAAAACATTTTGCTCGAAAATAGGTGATTGTTAAAAACACAAAAAAATACCCTGAAATTATCTCCAGGGTACATATACGTTTTTCAGGCATTAATGAATTTAAGACTACTCAACCTCAAAAAATATTTCTACTACCTAAAGTAGAGTTATCAGAAAATAGGCTGAAAACCCCGGAATTGACACCTAAAAATCCAAAAAGTTTTTAGTCATCCTTGATGATTAGCGGGCAAGATGCCCGCACTACCAAAAACTCGTCAAAATAAATTTGACAGACTAAGTAGGTGAACGGAAAAAACCGTAGACGCGGAGCGGCTTCTCGAAGAGTAATATGTAACGAAAAGTAAAGTTGCTCAAAACCTCTTATCTGTTTCCCGTTCCCCGTTCCCTGTTCCCTCTGAATTTGATTTCGCTTCCAAATTTTCCAGCCGGCTTTTCAATTCCTGATTTTGCTGTTTAATTTGATCAAGTTCCTCACGTAATTGCTTCAGGGTTTTGTCTGTGCCAATATTCTTTTGCACTTTAGTCACTTCCTCTTCAGCATAGCGACGAACACGGCCATCTGCGGTTTGATTGGCTAAAGATTGCAAAATACCAATGGCTTTGGGAGTTTCCATTTGTCCCAAGGCTGTTAAAACCGCTACCTGAGTTAAAAAGAAAGTCTCTCTAGCAATTTCCGCTAATCGGTCTAAAATTCGTTCGATATTAGCGGGAGTTTGACCAGTGGAAATTTTGCCAACAGCGCGAATTGCACCAAGACGTAATGGTTGCGGTATCCCAGCTTTCGTGTATTCCAGTAATAAACTTAAAGCTGCTTCTGAGGATTTGAATTCAGCTAAACCAGCCACAGCCCCACTGCGGACAACTTCATTCCAACCAGCCCGTTCTTCTAAAACAGATTTGAGTAACTTGATTACCTTGTCTTCATGGGGTTTATCTTCCAAATGTGCCGCTGCTATAGCCGCAATAGTCCGACAAGCCGCAGCTTCTACATAGTAGCTGGCATCCCCATGTTGGACAACACTCTTTACAGCTTTATAGCTATCATGAGTTTTAATTCGCGCTAAAGAACTAATCACAGCCTGCCGCACAAAGGGACTAGGATCATCTAATCCAGCTACTAAACCATCAAAAGCTTGATCTAATTGAATTTCTGCCAATTCCTTAGCAACTTCGACCCGCACACCCCAAAAAGGCTCATTTTTCAAAGCTGAGGATAGGGCTAAAGTCGCTTCTAATCCGCCTTTTTTCGCTAAAGCTTCCGCAGCATAAATGCGAGAAATGGGATGAGGATCAAATTCTAATTGGGCTTTTAATTCGGAAATTGGAAATTCTAACTTGACTGTTTTTAAGTAATTATTGCCCACATCAAAGCTAATAAAATCAGGCTTTTGTATTAGTGGAAAGTAAAAACTTTGTTCTTTTTCATGTACCCGAACTGTAAAAGTTGTGAGTTGGGAATTTTCTTTATATCCAAAACCAATGGGAATCCTGAGATTAAATAAATCCTTACTATCGGCTTTGGCTTGGGTTTGGGTGACTGTCACCTTCGCTAAATTTGCGTCACCATCCCAGGCATAAGCTACTTTAAAATCAGGATGACCACCACGATAGACATATTGATCAAACAGGAAAGCCAAATTTCGTCCTGTGGCTTTTTCAATTGCTCTTAATAAGTCTATAGTTTCGACAGTGTTGTGGGCGTTGTCTTGAACAAATGTTTGGACTGCTTGCCAAAATAATTCATCGCCCAATTCTGCCCGAATCATGTGATAAACACAAGATCCTTTTTCATAAATGTGGCGGTCATAAAGTTCAATTGCTTCCCGGTAAACATGAGTTACCATGGGTCTGCGGTAGCGACTGCTATCTTCACTTAAATAACTCCACGCTTCCTTTAACCGATAATATGCGGCTTCTTGGTCGCCATATTCCCGTTGGGTCCACATTACCTCTGAATAGGACGCCATACCTTCCTTAATCCAAGCATGGGACCAATGTTTAATTACCACCAAATCCCCAAACCATTGGTGTGCAAGTTCGTGGACAACTAAACTTTCGGTATTACGATTATCTAATATTGCTCGTTCGTCTAGTAAACATCGGTCACTTAATAGAGTTGTGGAAGTATTTTCCATGCCTCCAAAAATAAAGTCGTCTACGCAAACTTGAGCATATTTGGGGAAAGCGTAAGGATAACCATACTTTTCACTGAGAAATTCAATCATTTGGGGAGTTTTGCCCATGCTGCGTTGAGCATCTGCTTCTCGTCCCTTTTCGACGTAGTAGGTAACGGGTTTATCATGCCACTCGTCCCGAATTTCCGCAAAATCACCAACGGCTAAGGTCATCAAGTAGGTAGGATGAACTTGTTGTTGTGACCAATGGTAGGTTTTGTATTTTGCCTCCTCTACGGTGTCAATTAGTTCACCGTTGGAGATAGCTACTAAGGGATTGGGAACACGAACGCGAATTTCTGAAGTTGATAATTGTCCAGGGTAGTCGAAACAGGGAAACCAGTAGCGAGAATCTTCGTCTTCTCCTTGTGTCCAGACTTGGGTCGGTTTGTGGGGGTAGTGTTTGTTTGGTTGAATAAAGTAAATGCCCCGTTGGGGTTTTTCGGCGGCGTAGGCGATCGCAATTAACAAACGATGACCAATTTCAGTGGGTTGTGACAGGTAGATACCAAGTTTTTCGCCATCATATTCAAATTTTTGCTCAACTGCGTTTACTTGTACAGCGGTGATCTTCAGATTTACCGCATCCAAAGTCAATCTATCAATCCCATTCCGCACTGGTAACAGGCGAATACTACAAGTTCCGTAGCAACTTTGGTTAGGGATATCCAAACTCAGATCCAGAAAAATATGTTCTACCTGTCCAGGTCGGTCAGGGTTATAGTGTGGTTTTGCCCCTGGTAATTCAAAACGTTTGTGTCCGGTTTTTTCGGTATCAAAATAAAACTGCAACATTTATTATTTCTAGCCTTCTAATTCTAAAAGATTTAATGGGATGTAAATCATACAAGTAAAGAAGTGTAGCGTAGTATGACATTTTTTGATCAGCAAATTCTTCGCTACCTTGATTCAAGAAAATCTTGATCCGTGATCATTTGTTATTGAGTACAAATACTACTAATTTTCCATATAGATTAGTTTTAGAATAACTTGGAGATGAGAAATTGACTATTGTTTTCACAGGAATAAGATATCATTTGCGGATTCAGCCTTGACCATAATGGAGTATTATTTAGACCCAATTACAACTTTTTGGTGAGCATAAACCGTTAATTATATCAGCAATTACCGTAAAATTAGCGGAAATTAGGGATAAAAAAAGGATTTAAACATCAAAATCTCTGGGAATTATGTTTTTTCACCACTTGATTGTAAACTGTCTCTAACCGCCAGGTATTTTCAACCCTTTTATACTCAATATGCGATATTTACTGATGTCAACTAAGTTGACAAAATCCCCAAAATATACTTGTTTTTCATGGGTTCTCCATTAGATAAAATCCTCTGTCTACCAATGATCATTGCGTAGATTCTGCAATAAAATTTACAACAACAAGGAGCATTTACCAATGTCTGAAAAGAAATCATCATTTTTAATCCCTGTAATCAGTACTGCTGTAATTATAGCAGGAGGCATAGCAGCTTATATGTATCTAAAGGGTGGTGGTGATAGTTCTAGTCCTTTAGGTAGTGCTAAATTAGTACCTGCAACTGCTCTAATGGCAACTTATATTGACACTAATCCTGAATCCTGGCATAAGTTACAGCAGTTTGGTACACCGGAAGCGCAGAAATTACTGACAAAAGAATTCCAGAGTTTCAACCAACAAATGTTGAATGATCATAAAATTTCTTACGAAGCAGATATCAAACCTTGGGTTGGTGGGGTGATGATTGCGGTACTACCACCAGATGCAAAAAAAGTATCCGAGAATAACTTTCCTACCTCCGAAGCCCCAAATTATTTGTTAGTGGTAGGGATTAAAGATAAAATAGCTGCTTTGAAATTTGCCAATAAGTTGAAAGACCAAAAAAACGTCAAAATTCAGGAATCGGACTACAAAGGTCAAAAAATTATCGAATCTACTGGTCAAGGTCAACCGACTTATGTAACAGTTTTGAATAATGACCATTTGCTGTTTACATCCAATAAACAATCTGTAGAAAAAGCGATTGATACCTATAAAGGTGAACCTTCTTTTGCAAGTAAAGAAGGGGCAAATGATATTCTTAGCAAAGGTGTGGATGTTAAAAACAGTTTAGCGCAAATTTATGTTCCTGATTATGCCAATATGGTACAACAATTAACTGCTTTCAATCCTCAATCTAAACAATTACCTCCACAAACCCTCGCGCAAATTAAGCAAGTCAAATCACTGACAGCAGGTGTGGGCATAGATGATGGCGGATTAAGATTAAAAGCAATTGTGAATTTAGATCCCCAACTGAATAAATTTGAATATCAAACTACTCCCGCCAAAATTGTGGGACAATTCCCCAGTGAAACTTTGGCTTTAGCTAGTGGACAAGGTATTAGTAAAAGTTGGCAAACTTTTGTGGAACAATCTAAAGATTATCCGGAATTAAATCAAGGACTACAACAAGCGCGGACTCAATTAAAAAGTCTGCAAATTGATTTAGATAAAGATATTTTTGGCTGGATGAATGGAGAGTTTGGTTTAGGTGCAATTCAATCTAATCAAGGTTTATTAGCTAATACCGGTTTTGGAGGTGCGCTAGTATTAGATACGAGCGATCGCAAAACTGCTGAAGCCACTTTCACTAAACTCGATAATTTTGCCAAACAGCAACGCCTGAATGTCGCTCAAAGAACCATTGGCGGTAAAAATGTCACAGAATGGCAAATCCCCCAACAAGGCGCTCTAGTGGCACATGGTTGGCTCAATGATAATACAGCATTTCTGGCTATTGGTGGACCCGTTGCGGAAATACTGGCAGATCGCAAAGGTGCATCACTTGATCAAAGTGATACTTTTAAAACTGTTACAGGTTCTTTACAAAAACCCAATGGTGGTTATTTCTATTTAGATATGGAAAAAACCAAAACCATAATTGAGCGTTTATCCGCTCAAAGTCAACCTTTACCGGCGGACGCTACTGCTATTCTCGATTCTATTCGTGGTATTGGTGTGACTGTTAATAGTCCTAGTAAATCTCTGACTCAAATGGAGATGTTGTTATCTCTTAAATCTGCTAAAGGGAAATAATATTCTTTTTTGAATTTTTTTCACGCAGAGACGCACAAGGCACAGAGAGTAGTTTGTAGGGTGCGTCAGACCCGATAATTTGGTAAAAAACAGATATCTTCTCTCTGACGCACCTTATTCACTGTATGGAATAAGATTTCTAGTCAAAATAGACTTTACGATTCCTTAGACATAATTCTCACAAATACATATAATATATGTATGCAAGTTCAATGGAATCCTGAAAAAGCTAAAAGCAATTTACAAAAACACGGAGTCAGTTTTTCTGATGCTGAGGCCGTCTTGTTCGATCCTTATGCACTTTCTTTTGAAGATCAATCAGCACAAGGTGAACAACGATTTATTATTATGGGGATGGATCACCTTTGGCGGTTGCTAGTAGTAGTCTATACCTATCGAGGTGATAACATTCGCTTAATTTCTGCCCGTCCTGCTACTCCTAAGGAGAGACGTGAATATGAAACCGGAATATGATTTTGATCAGGCTAAACGGGGTGCGATTATCCCACAACAAGGTAAAACTCGTATTACCATCTATATTGATGATGATATTTTGGAAGCGTTTAGACAAAAAGGAGACGCTGAAGGGAAAGGTTATCAAACAATGATGAACCAAGCGTTACGAGAATATCTTGATCAAGCCAAACCCCCCTTAGATGAAGATACACTACGCCGAGTTTTTCAAGAAGAACTGCGGGCTGTAACTGTTGTTAGTTAAGTTTATTATTAATTAAACGCGGATAAATGCAGATAAACGCAGATAAACGCAGATTTTTATGATTCTGTACAGTTTCATATAAAATTCTGATTATTCCATGACGGCTAATACAGATTTTGGTAAGAGTTTTTCTTTAAACCAAATTATTCTTGCGGGAACGTTATCTAGTTTGACTCCGGCTTTTTCTAGGTTCAATCTTTCGGAAATTGCTAAGATCAAATTATCACAATTTGCCTTTCTTACTTGAGCAAATTTCTTTTGTAAATATTCTGGTCGCCAATAACCGACAATTTCTAAGATAAACACCCGTCCGTCTGGATGAACTAGCCGAAAATCGGGAATCATCACACTACCAGGAATGGGAATTAAATCTACTTCTCGTTCTAAGATCCAACCACTTTTTAAGCCATCCCATTTACTCGCAAAGGATTCTTCTAACATACTATCATAGGGTTTACCTGGGGGATAATGGGATACTAATCCACATTCTGAATTGAGGGTGAATCGTCCGGTTTTCCATTCGTTTGTATAAGAATCACGGGTTTTTAAGGTTGCTGATAAACTCCATTTGGTGACATGAAGTAAAGCCGGAATTAGTTTGGCTATGGCTAAACCGTAGCGGGTACTGGGAGTAAATAAACTGGTAGGACCATCCACACTAATTGTAAAACCATGATCAGCATCACCTTCAATATAAGCCATTAGTTGAAATAGCTTTAAATAACGAAATAAGAGTTTATATTCTCCGGGAACATTGCGATGTGCATTTAATACTAATTGACTAGCTTTATAAAAAACTCCTTGGACTTGAGATAAATTATAACGATGTAAAACTTCTTCTGGTTTAGGTGCATCAAAAGCAGTTAAAATTTTATTTTCTGATAAATCAGCATAAAGTCCATTTTTTATTTGAGCAGGTAAAACTTCTTGGTTGAGTTCTTGACTTAAATCATCAGCAATTTTATTTAAAATAATATCAGTTGATTCTCGACTAGCAACGGATTTTGCTGCTAATGCAAATACTTTTGCTCTTAACATGGGAGGTTCGAGGGGACTAACTACTTCAAATGTACAAAAACCACTTTTCAGAATATAAGCTAAACCCCGTTTCATGCGGTAATCTGTGGTATCTCCTTCAAAGTCTGCTAACTGACGTTCTAATAATCCTTGAGTTTTTCCGACTGCTTCCTGAAAAAAGCTAATTAATTCAGTTGCTAGATTCAAATGTTTTTGATCAAGTTTCAGTCTTTTTGGGATAATTTCTTCGCCGTTTTGGCGGTGTATCAGTAGGTCTGTTGGTAACATCTTTCTTTTCGGTTGAATAATTAATTTCTAACTGTTCTGCTGCTTTTAAATCGCTTTTCTTTTCACTACTATAAACAACTTGTAAATTTGCTCTTTGCGGTTTTTCTTGTTGACTATTATTTTCTCCTCTGCGTCTGGCTGAAGTTCCTTCTTCGCTGGTATCTTCGGCTATGACTTCATATAAAATTGCCTGTTTATTTTCTATATTACCTTTGCGTAAAATCCTCCCTAAACGTTGAATATATTCCCTCGTTGAACCTGTTCCTGATAAAATAATGGCAATACTAGCTGCGGGGACATCTACACCTTCATTTAAGACATTAGAAGCAACTAAAGTATTATATTCACCTGATTTAAATTTAGTTAGGATTTCATGTCTTTCTTTGACTGGTGTTTGATGAGTAATCGCGGGAATTAATAAGTCTTGAGAAATGCGATAAACTGTGGCATTGTCAGCGGTAAAAATTAAAATTCTTTCGGGATAATGGGTGGCTAATAAGTCTACAAGTACCCGGATTTTACCATCTGTGCCTAAAGCGATTTCTTTGGCTTGACGATGTGATAACATTGCCCTACGTCCAGGTTGAGAACGCGCACTCATTTGCACAAACATTTGCCAACCTTGGAGACTTCCTAAAGATATTTTTGATTGCTTTAAAAAATCATTGCGAGTTTGAATTAACTGATTATATTTTTCTCGTTCTAATTGGGATAATTTAACTTTAATTTGCACAATTTCATGAGCAGCTAAAGCTTTTCCTGCTAAATCTTCAGCGCATTTGCGATAAACTTCTTTACCAATGAGGATATCTAAATCAGCGTGTTTACCATCTGTGCGTTCTGGGGTTGCGGACAGTCCTAACCGATAGGGAGCGATCGCATATTCCGCAATAACTCTGTTAAAATCTGTAGGTAAATGGTGACATTCATCAAAAATTATTAACGCATATTTATTACCCAAACTTTCTGCGTGAATAGCCGCACTATCATAGGTAGCAACTAAAATTGCGGTTCTATCCCGCGAACCACCCCCCAGTAAACCTACTTCCCCGTCAGGAAAAGCCGCTACTAAGTGAGCATACCACTGGTGCATTAAATCCAACGTGGGGACGACAATTAACGTGGTGCGCGGTGTGGCTTGCATCGCCATTTGCGCCAAATAGGTCTTACCCGCTGCTGTCGGTAGCACCACTACCCCCTGTCGTCCTGCGAGTTTCCAAGCCGCTAACGCCTCATTTTGGTGAGGATAGGGAGTCATTTCTAAACTGGCAACCAACTCTAAGGGATAAAAAGCCTTGGCTTCATCAATAAAATCTGTGGCTTCAGCTTGGAGTGCTTCCACTAAGGAACGGTATCTAATTGCCGGAATACGGAATTTTTCAATTCTATCATCCCAAATTGCATAATCTATCCAAGTTTTACTTCGTGGTGGTGGGTGTAAAATTAACGTGCCACGATCAAAAGTTAAAGTCGGGTGACGAGCCATTTATTTTCTCTCAATCCAGTTACACTGATGTAACTACTCATAACGCAAAACGGGGATTGAGAGACTGCACAGAATAATAATCATCCATATTTATCTGCGTTTATCTGCGTTTATCTGCGGTCAATTATTCTTGATATTGTATTCTATGCAGCTTCATATTAATTTGGTTTTAGATGTTCTTAATGCCAGGCGCGATCATACTGCTTGGGGACTGATACAAGTTGGCGTAGTTGCTTTGCAGCCCGCCTTGCCCAGTAAGGATCACGTAACATTTCTCGACCGATTAACACCATGTCTGCTTGTCCAGTGCGAAGGATCTGATCGGCTTGTGCCGGTTCTGTAATCATGCCCACTGCTCCGGTAGCGATTTTAGCTTCGCGGCGAAGGCGATCGCTAAAGGCCGTTTGATAACCAGCACCAAGGACAAATTTCTCTCCAGGGACAATTCCCCCTGATGAGCAATCTATTAAATCAACACCCAGGGATTTTAAAATATGACAGAGGGCAATACTTTGCTCAATATCCCAACCATCACTAATCCAATCAATGGCAGAAATCCGCACCCACAGCGGCATCTGATCTGGTAAAATGTTTCGCACGGCTTGAACTACTTCACATAAAAACCGAATCCGATTTTCAAAACTGCCACCGTATTCATCTGTCCGCTGATTGCTCAGTGGAGACATAAATTCATGCAACAAGTAACCATGAGCCGCGTGAATTTCAATTAAGTTAAATCCGGCTGCTAGGGAACGTTGAGCCGCATTTACAAATGATGCAATCAGTTCTTTAATATCTTCAATACTCAATGCTTTAGGAGCAGGACTTTCTAATTTAAAGGGAATAGGACTGGGAGCAATTGGAGTCCATCCTCCTTCAGATTCAGAAAGCTCTCCACCTCCATCCCAAGGTGCTGTGGTACTAGCTTTTCGACCGGCATGAGCAAGCTGAATCCCAGCTACAGCCCCATGATGATGTAGTGACTCGACAATTTTCGCCAGCATTTCAATGTGGGCATCTTGCCAAATTCCCAAATCTTGCGGTGTAATTCGTCCTTGTGGCTCAATTGCCGCTGCTTCCGTCATAATCAGCCCTGCACCGCCCACAGCACGACTGACAAGGTGAACGAGATGCCAGTCATTTGCAAAGCCATTTTCGCTGGAATACTGGCACATGGGTGACACCGCAATGCGATTGGGAAAGTTAACACTGCGTTGATTTAATGGCTCAAATAAATGCGGCATAATTGAATGTCCTGCGGATACCTGTAAAAGATTATTATAGAGAAATTTGCCTATGATTTGTGGGGTGATACGGTGAATACAGCTAGTAGAATGGAATCCCACGGTATTCCAGATAATATCCAGATTTGTGAAGCTACATATGAGTTGTTGAAAGATAAATATTTGCTGGAAAAACGGGGTTTAATTAAAATTAAAGGCAAAGGGGAAATGATGACTTATTTATTACATGACAAGAAGATATAATCCAGCAGGAGTCAGAAGTAAAATTGATTTGGTTTTAGATCAATATCCTCCTCATAATGATCATTACAGCAAATGTTCCCATCAGAACTCCTAGCAAAATGATAAAACACCTTTGAGCTATATTATCCACTTGAGTTGTAGGAACATAAACAACCTTAGCTCCGATAACTGTATTAAATTCCCAATCAAATCCTTGATTACCAAGATATTTGCCCTGTTTATAGAGAAGCTGTAGTGATTGAGGTGCTTTCTCTAGAGTTGAATGACAACTCAAACAATTCTTATCAGTAATTTTTATGGGACGAGATGTATAGAAATATTTCTTACCATTTATCTTTGCATATCCTTGATTGATGTTTGAACCTGCTAGTTGACTTTGATTACCTAAATCTTGTTGTTTCAATGTCTCAATAATTTTGAATTCCTCAAGCGTCGCCTTATCATTAGGATTAGTCGGATTAATCATCGCATCTTTATAACGGTAATCTCCATAATCATCTTTATAGGCATTGGTAAATATATCAAACACTTGATTTACAGCGAAGGTGGGAATGCTTTCCCGCAAAAATGTTTGTTCTGATTGTGTTTTTAATAAAGGTGTAATTTTATCATTATTATACTTGCGAACTGAATCCATTGTTGAAATCAGCATATTTGCTTGATACCGTAATTGATATTCCGCAGCAGTTGAACAAATATGATAATAAATAAGACTAGCAACAATAATTATTCCCCCAATAAAAATGACTTTTATAGTTTGATTGGTATTCCTAATTTCAGATTGTGTAGGCTGGATTCGCGTTGCAAAATGTTCCAGTAACATCCTATGAATAAAGATGTAACTACCCCCCACCTTTTGCAGAAAAATACGCTCACTGGCATAATCGAGGAAGCGAGCCAAATTACTAGGGATAAAACCGTTAATCCAGAGAATAAGTCGTAAGTTTAAGTGTTGAATACAGGATATTCCACCGCCAAAAAGTAGCCCTAAAATTAGTCCCCAACTTATTATAGAAGTTTTTGATTGTACCCCTTGAGGAAACCACTTATAAATAATTGGGAACAAAATCAACCAGCTAACTAATGTAATAATCCCTGCATTAAAAGCAGATATCCAAATTCCCTGATTGGGAACAGTTTTTGTCTCTATTTCTGCGCCTCTCAACCCACGAATCAATCCTATAAGTAGCGCAAAGATTAATCCTAAAATTATTCCAAATACTATTATTTTCTCGTAACCTTTTGGCTCTTTCCAAGTTAGACCACACCACACCACCCCAATCGGGGACAAAATTAGACTCCACTTTAGTCCAGAGATTAAGCCATCAAGTAGCTCTTTTCCTGTTTTTTTCCAAGGCCATGTCAAAGTTTCAAAAGTTTCTATTTCTGCTTTACCCCTGCCGAAATTCCACCATAAAATTAGACCCCAGATTGCTGCATCCATCGTTACTACGTTGTAACGGGTAATCATGTTGTTATGTGAATCTAAAGTCTCACTTGAAAACAAGATCAATCCAATAATCAGTATCCCAATTAGGATAGTTCCAATGCGATAAAGTCTTCTTTCCAGAGGAGACTGCAACCAATTAGGCTGTATTTTCTCAATTAAAAAGGTAGATTGAGATGTTTGAGACATCCCTTGCGCCAGCCAATTTAGCCAGTGTATTGCCTGATCTTTTGGGTATTGCTGATTAACTCCCCTGCGTTTGAACATTCGCTCAATATAAGCATTGAATAGGTGTTCGCGGCGTGCTTCTACCGAACCCGTTTGAGATAGTTCTGCCACATTTTTACCTTGATAAGCCAGAGTCATAATACTAAGCGTTAAAGGAGACTTGGCTAACTCTTGCAGTGCGGTATCTTCCTCAAGCAAAGCCTTGACTGCTTCTAGTTGTTCACCAGCAGTGTCTAAATATTGATTAACCTGCTGAATAGTTAATGAGCGGATGCAAATTGCACCTCGTAATTGCAGACGATTAGAAAGAGCTTCATAATCGGCAATTCGACTACAAACCACCATTTCAGTTTGTCCGTAATTTTGCATAAATTGGTTGATAGCTTCGACACAAGCTTCTCGCAGATCAACTTTTACCTCGTCTAAACCATCCAGCAACAGTAGCAGTTTTTGATTTTTAACCCAGTCTTTACCTACTTCTTTAGGAACTTGGTATTTTTGCCAAAGTTCTTGTACCAGCCACTCGACAATGGTTTGCCGTTTACTCCCCCAAGAAGATAAATTAAACACCACTGGAATCAGCCGACTCAAATTTGCTTCAGCACGAGCAATCAAATTCTGTGCTAGTTTCAGGAGGGTTATGGTTTTCCCAGCCCCTGGTTCTCCTAAAATTAACAGAGTTCTTCCCTCTCCTATTTGATTGAAAACTTCAGTTGCACCTGTTCCTTTAGGTAAAATTTGTCTAGACTCTTCTGGTAATTCTTCAAAGCCACTAAATGGACGCTCTACTGCATCTAATCGCTTTTCTAGACCAAGTTCAATCATGGCTTGGGTATGCAATGACTTTTCTAAAACCCCTTCAATCCAATATTCTTTGACTTTACTGAGTAAAACTTTCCTCTGTCCGTATTCTACTTGAGTTAAGGGCTGTTGTGTACCAGATATTTGCCCACTAAACAACTCAGATACTTGGGAAATAAAGTATTGAGAGACAATTCCATGATTTTCTTGGATAAACCCCTGAACGTTACCTCCAGAGATATTAACAAAATTATCGTCAGTCATTTTCTAAATACTCTATAAATTAACTGAAGTTCTGAGTTATTGTTCCAGGATTGTTCTGTGTCAAACCCTGAACTGTACCTCCAGAAATTTGTACACTAAACTTCCCCTCTGCGGCTGCTTGAGGATTTAATTGCTCCATTAATTTTTGAGCTAGTTTAATAATTTCTTCATCCTTATCAGCCCCAACCTCAGTTAATTCATCTTCTAAAAGAGCTTTCGTCTTTTCGGGCTTTTGTTCGTACTTATCCAAAATAGTAGCTGAATCTGTTTTGCCTTGGCTCTCGAATTTACGCTTAATCAAAGCTTTCAATCCGTCGTAAGTATCTTGAGCTACACTGCCAGCCGTTTTTGCTGCGCCAGCTACCAATGCTGCAAGAATAAGAGAAGTCGGGTCCATAAACTCATTTCCTAAATATGTTTTGCCTATTATCTCGAATTTGCTCCATAATTAAATACATCCTAATGATGATTTTGACTTACTTATGCTTATCCTTTCATAAAGAAAGTGGTAAAAACCGGATAAATTAGTTGAAAATGTCACTTAAGAAATCAAAATATTAGTTAGTTAAAAACCTTACAAACTCATTGCTTATTACATCCAGGAATAAATGAGATTTTCGAGAAAATTATCAAGAAACAACGAGAAAATTGATCACGAATTTATCGGACAAATATACTGTAAATATTACCAGGGATTGTATTAATTTTAGATAATATATGTCCCTGAGTAATTGCTTGTATTAGGTGTAATGTTATAGCTTTAGAAAATTTCCACTAAAACAGAGGTATAGAAAATCCAGATTTAGGTAAAGATTCAAAAATTATCAGGTCAAATATGATTATCATCGGGACTACAATAAGAATTGTTGTGATGTTCTCTATTAGCTAAAGTGTCAGACCCTTTACCATTGCGCGAGCATTATCTCGCTTTAATTAACGATATTATCGAAACCACCCTCAAGGGTAAGATTAGCTCTGTAGAGCAGGTTTATCAAATGTTGCTCAAAGGTATCACTTCCGGGACTGGAGAGGTGTTTGAGTTAGTTTTGAGCGATCGCCTGAATACGATACAATCTCAGGTAGACTCGGAAACCGATGAACTGAAAAAAGCCAAAGCCACCCGCAGCTTACGCGCTGCCAAAACCATCCAAACACAATGGCAACGGTGGCAAGAACAAAATAAAGCCACTGAAGCGATATCTCTATCTGTGCGGGAAATTACCACAGCCACCGCAGATGAGCGATTAACGGCTTTGCTACGAGCTACTGATCCCAATTTGAAGTATCCCTTAAATTTGTCTCAACTTCAACAGTTAGCCAAATCTTTACAACAATTTGCCGGTGCTAATCAAGATTTTCAGCAAATTGCTGACGGGATTAATCATGGTATCGCTTCTTGGCAAAGAATCCAAGCAAATTTACTGAATTGGATGTATGAACGCAAAAATTCATTAGGATTTGGAGGTGTACCTGGAGAAAATAGTCCTTGGGCAAGTTGGGCTAAAGTAGTTAATAGTGAAGTTCCCCAAGCATTTTTTCAGATTCTAGCCAAAGAACAATCTGCTTTGGAATTTGCTCAACAACAACAGCAAATTAGTTTGAGTAATTGGGTAGAATTAACAATAGTTTTACAGTTTTTACAAAGGGGTTTAATTAATTGGTTTGATGAACAAGCTTATGATATTCAAGCAGGGCCTAAATTATCTATTTCCACATTTTTAACCTTTGCCGTAATTTGGAGTCAATTAGCCAGCGGTTTTCAAAATCAAGCAGCAATATATAGCAATGGTGCATCCCAAATCATGCTGCAAATTTTGCGAACCTTTGCCCAACGTCCTTATTTTCCCCTTTACGGTGGGATTTTTGCCTCATTTTCTGGTAGTTATTTGCGGGATGCTTTAGATTATTTAGATGCCCCTTTACGTTCTGCCGAAGGTACTCAAGAAAAAGCCCGGATTTTGACATTATTGGGGTATTCCCAGCGCGGTTTAGGCAGATATGATCGCTCCCTTGATTTTCATCAACAAGCCGTAGAAATAGCCAGAAATGCCGGAGATAAAATCTGTGAAATCGCCAATCTTAACCATCTGAGTCGGACTTATGTGCAACAACAAAATTATGGTGAAGCCATTAATTATAGTCAACGGGCATTAATTTTTAGTAGACAAACCGGGGACAAAACTGGAGAAGCTAACGCTTTAGTAAATCTAGGTTATAGCGAAGTCATGCAAGCCAAACAAACAGAAATAAGTGAGCCTGAAATTTATGAATCTGCTATTAACTATCTAGAACAAGGTTTAAAATTAGCAGAAAAATTAAATGATTTACAAAGTCAAGCTTTATGTTTTAGTAGTTTAGGAATTGCTTATTTAGTTACCGCACAATATCCAACAGCAATTAACTATTTAGAAAATGCCTTTAAAGCCGCCCAAGTTTCTGGTGATTTGTATTTACAAGGCAGAAATTTAGCATATTTAGCTGAAGCTAATTATCTTATGGCTAATTATGAAAAAGCCAGTTATACTGGTAGTCTGGGAATGTATCTTTTAGAACAAATTGCTTCTGATGAATGGCGACAACCTGCTGGTTTATTGACTATTATTAGGGGACAAATTGGTACAGACAAATTCCAATTATTACTCCAACAAAATCGCCCCAAAATGATTGCCATTATTGGTGTTGATGGCTATGATTATATTCCTACATTGTTAGTGAAATATCAAGAGGATATGTAACAGTAAACCACATCTGTAATACTCCTATTTGATTTTGTTAGCTCTAATAACTAAATATCCAGAAAAATATCAACATCAACTTGAGCTTGTTTTAAAATACTTCTCAGTGTTCCCTCCTTAATCTCTCGATGATGAGGAATAGTTGTTTTTTGATTTGTTTCTGGATTAAACCAAATTTCATGATCTCCCTTTGCTGCACGGTAAAACTCAAAACCTAGTTTTCCTAACTTCCTAATTACTTCTCGATCAGAAAACCCTGCTAATCTTCCCATCACACCTCCATAATTAGCGGATATTCAAATTGGGAAGGTAAATCTTGGAGATAAAAATTCTGATTTTTCTCTCTCTCTAAATCTAATAATACCTTAGCTACATCTTCAGCAATTTCTATAGCTTCTTGTACTGTTCTTCCTTCTGTAACTAAACCCTGTAAATCCTCACTTGTAGCCACAAAATATTCTTGCCCATCTTCAATAAATCTTTCAATTTTGAGTCTAATTAGCGTTTGCATTTACTTAACCTTTTTACTCAAAAACAGCGTTAATGATTTTTGAACAGATTAAGAATAACTACTTAAATTTATAATTGTCAGCAATAGCATATTCAAATTACACAACTCGGACAGGCAAGATGCCCGTCCCACAATGGTTTTATTTAAATATGGTCTGTAAATTAGAGATTTTTTAACTGATTACTCCATTGCTTCATTCACAGGGAATCTATCAATTAACTGCATCGCCCGTTGAGCATTCCGCCGCAACATATCTGGTAAATTAGGAACATGAGGAATCTGAGATAATAAATCCAGAGTGCGGCGTAAAATTCGCACTACGTCTCCTTCATCTAAAGTGGTTTTTTCACATAATACTTTCCACTCTACCCCTAATGCCCACTGTTCCACCAAAGAGATTAAGCTGATAAAACGAGTTTCCAAACCCACCGGTAAGGCTACCCCATGACGATACTGCACCTTTAATACAGAACGACGAATGGGTTGCAATGTTAACCAAGCTGCGTCCGCTTCTGGAGATAGATTAAAGTCAACTTTTGTATCTGGACGGGGGCTTTCAGTCACCAAAGCGGCTATTACTGCTGCTAAGTTATGGGGACCAATATTATCTAACTCTCCACTGGACAGAACTAAACCTAACCATAATTCATTTTCACCGCGAATAGCCGCAGCAATTTGTCCTAATTTTGTGGGGACTAAATTATCTAAACATTCAAAGGATTGCAAGATTTCAATTAAACAGAGAAACTCTTCCCAATATCGTTGGGATTGTAATGATACTTGCTCTTGTAAATGTTCAAGTTCTGCTTCTAGTTCCACACAACGCGCTCTATTTTTAAATATTTTGGCAATATTCCCCGATTTATAAATGGGATGGGTTTCTAACTGTTCTTGAACCGCAGTTAAGCGACTGAGTTGCTCCTGTACCTCTGTCGGTAGATGATTAAATTCTTCAGGATTGGGTATACTCTGAGCGATCGCTATCGTGCTTTCATCACCACGGATTGATTGTCCTCGTTTCAAGCTCAATTCTGAAGGTGGTATTAGCTCCGCTGGAACTTCTACCCGTGGTATTTCCGCATACATATCTAATATATCTGCTGAAGTTGCTACATACCAACGGTTATTTTGCCCTAAGCAGACAAAGTAAGATGTTTCACCCACACTCACGGCTTTGTCAACCAACACTACTGTTATCGGTAGGGGTGACATGGCGTTTCTGTCGTTGAGACTCAACATAGTTCCAGATATGGCAAAATCTAGCATCATTGCCAGTTGTGCCTGTCTATCTTCCTGTGCTTGTTCTTGCAAGGTTTTGAAAATTTGCCGTTCTACTTTCAGCCGTTGACGCAATTTTTCATATTGCATCAATTCATTTTCATCAATAGCTGCCAATTGTGACTGAATTTGCGATAATTCGCCTTGAACTTGCGCCAGTTCTTCAAAATCTGGTTGCAAATGCAAGTTGGACATATATTGTCCAAAACTCCGTTCTATCAGTTCTCTGGCTTTTTCTATGGTGTGAGTTTGCAGCAGGTTCAATACCATGCCGTAACTGGGTGTAAACTGACTAACTAAGGGATCAGCCTTAGATGTAGCTAGATAAGACGCTTCTTTAGCTCCTTCAAAGGGTGTCTGCAATGTCACTACATAACCTTGGAGATCCATGCCCCGACGACCAGCGCGACCTGCCATTTGCAGGAATTCCGAAGCATTGAGTAAGCGGTGTCCATTATCAGTCCGCTTAGACAAAGTAGAAATTACTGTTGTCCGGGCGGGCATATTAATTCCCGCTGCTAAGGTTTCGGTGGCAAATACGACTTTAATTAATCCCTGTTGGAACAGTTCTTCGACAAATCCTTTCCAGGCTGGTAAAATCCCGGCATGATGGGCAGCTATGCCTCGATACAGTGGGGCAACTTGTCCAGCCCTGCCAGCATCGGGGTTTTTGCGTAAAAATTCATCAATTTGTTGCCGCAGGATTTGGGACTCATCATTATTAACTAACCATAAATCACCAACTTCTTCGACAGCTTTATCACAGCCCCGACGACTGAAAATAAAATAAATTGCAGGGAGCATATCCCGTTCTTGCAGTTGGCTGAGGGTATAAATAATACCGGGCGGTTCTGGTCTACCAGCTTTGCCTTTTTCCCAATATCCTTTTTTAGCCTTTTTGACTAAGCGGGGATTAATTTTGGTATTGGTTTCATTTAATAACGGAAACAATCCTTTGGGATTACAAAAGTTAAATTCTAGGGGAACGGGGCGAAAATCGGAGTAAATCAGGTCTGTTGGCCCATGAACATGATTTAACCAACTGGTGAGTTGATCACTGTTGGCAACGGTAGCGGAAAGGGCTACAAGTTGGACGCTGCGGGGACAGTAGATAATTGATTCTTCCCACACTGTACCCCGTTGGCGATCGTTCATGTAGTGGCACTCATCTAGCACTACAGCCTCAACATCTGTCAAGGAGATCCCGATTTGACCTATGGGTGTACCATAGAGCATATTGCGGAAAATTTCTGTGGTCATGACTAAAATTGGTGCATCCCTGTGAATGGAAGCGTCTCCGGTGAGGAGTCCAACTTGATCAAAGCCAAATTTTTCGCGGAAGTCTCGAAGTTTTTGATTAGATAATGCCTTTAAGGGAGTGGTGTAAAATACCCGTTTCCCGCGAGATAAGGCACGATAGATAGCATATTCCCCGATGAGGGTCTTTCCTGAGCCTGTGGGCGCACAGACGACTACTGAACGGTCAGCATTGAGGGAGGCGATCGCTTCTTTCTGGAATTGATCTAATTCAAAGGGGAATATTGACTCAATGTCAATTTCATTAGCAGAGGCAGAATAATTCACTCAATCATAATTTACAAGCAGACTGTCCACTATCATAACGTGATTCGTGGTTTCCTACGTTGATATGAAAAGCCCAAGTTGTGAAGGTATGACTGAGCTTTTTTTAATTACTTTACTATTTCAGCAATTTTGCGGAGAACTTGACAGGCAATTACACTGACTACTTCCGCCAAGAAGTTTGTTGCAAAATTTGATCTATTTCTTGAGGAAAAGGACAATCATCAGGAAAAGAAAAAGATTGATAATCAGAGTTCTCTCGCAGAGTCGTTAATGCGCTGATATAACATTCTATAAATATTTCATCCCAATACGGTCTTAAGCTGGGAGAGTCTTCCAATAAGCCTTTCAATTCTCGCTGACTACGCTTAATTGTTTCTGTCCAACCACGATAGTCTTGAACGTAGTCTGAATAACAAAGTTTAAGACAATGTTCTAACATTGTGATGAGCCGATTTCGCAATTCTCGCTTTTGACTCCTTCCCAAACTTTCAATCTCCTCAATTAAGTCTTCCCAGTCAACACTATGATAATTTTGCTCTTTCAATAGATTAATTGTCTCTTCAATCCAGAGGGCGTAATCTGTTTGGGTTAGCATAGTATTTTTCCTCTTTCCCTAATTTTACACTTTTTTATCATTTTACTATTTCGGCAATTTTGTACAGAACTCGACAGGCAGATTCTAATTCGTTTTGGGTAGACAGTGGGGCAAATACTCGTGATATGGCATAGTGTTGATTTTCTAGTTTGACAAACACAATATCGTCGCCATTGGTTAACATTCCAAAGTTAGGTAGATTAGTGTTGGGACTAGCCATTAAGTAAGTCAGGGTTTGTGGCAATGCTGACCAAACTGATAACATGGTTTTTTTGGATTCTAAAACAATTACCCATAAGCGGTCTTGTAATACCAGTAAATCTATTCGACCCTGGAGGGTTTCTTCACTATCAGCTATTGTTATTTGTACAGATTCTTCTGCTTTGATGCGAAAAGGTGGATCATATAAACCTGCAACTGTAAGTAATGGAGAAACGAGTAATAGCATCACCGTACTTTCTAATAAATGTCCACCTGAACGATGATAAAGATAACGTTTCCAGAGAATTTCTAGGTTTGTGCGGTCATTGGGATTAATTTCAGGTAATTGATTATGCCATTCTGTAAAAAAATCCTCAGATTCGCTGCGACTCAAGCCAAATCGTTTTTCTGCTTCAGCGATGGTGGTGATAGTTTCAGTAACGGCTAGTGTTTGCATAGTGGATTTTTGTCTCAGTAGTTGCATCTACGATAAAATAATTTCACCGACCTGATTTTATCTAAAACTCTATTATGACTATTGCTGAACAGATTTATGCACTTGTCAAAACTCTTCCTCCAGATCAAGCTGATGAGATTCTGAATTTTGCTGAATTTATCCGTGCTAAACATCTAAATAACAGTCAAACTGTTAAAAATATTGACGAGTTATCTTGGTCAGAATTAGTTTATTCACTTGCTGGAACTTGGAAAGATGACTTTCCCACTTTAGAAGAAATTCGCACCGAATCAGGACAAGACATTCTACGGGAGAGCCTTTAGATGTACATTTTGGATACCAACACACTGATTTATTATTTCAAAGGTCAAGGACAAGTTGCTGAAAATTTTGCTAATGTCTCTGCTCAAGAAATTAGTATTCCTACGATTGTTCTTTTTGAATTACAAGTTGGTATTGCTAAGTCCACTTCACCCGCAAAACGCACTCAACAACTTCAAGAACTTATGAGTCGGGTTAACCTGGTTTTGTTTGATAGAGAAGCTGCTCTTGCTGCTGCTAAAATTCGTGCTGAGTTGGAGCAGCAAGGAACTCCAATCGGTCAAATGGATGTTTTGATTGCTGGTACAGCCATAGCATTGCAAGCAACTTTAGTTACTCACAATATCAAGGAGTTTTCCAGGGTTTCGGGACTCACAATTGTTGACTGGTATTAACTAATAATCAATAAGCTTAACTGCTAGTCCTTGTATGGTGGATTGTTTCCCGGTAGCTGTGATTATATTGTCACTGCAACTTTACCAACTTCTGTTGATGGTTCGGGTATGGGTTGTCCATCTTCTTTCAATACTTCTAGGTATAATGCGATCGCTTCTTTAATATTTTCCTGTACTTCTGCTAAAGTATCGCCAATACTGACACAACCAGGTAAGTCGGGAACATAAGCACCCCAGTTTGTCTGTCCACGTTCGTAGATGACTGTGTACTCAATCATTTTTTCGTTCATAATTTTGCTTGCTTCCAAATTGATGAGAGTGTACCTACTGGAATATCATCACTTGGTTTTCCAGGTACAACTACGATACCTGATTTGCTTTGATGTTTGAGGATACGATGACTACCTCTGGTGCGATCTATATACCAACCATCTGCTTCCAGGATTTTGAGAACTTCTTTAACCTTCATAATTTACAAGCAGACTATTTACTATCATAACTTGATTAGTGATTTGCTACATTGAGAGCAAAAACCCAGATGGGACTGTGTTAATACAGCTTACTACAGAAAAACTCTGTCTAATACCTGGATACAGACGTTATATAAAAAATTATGTATAAAAACAGAAAAAATACTATAGTAGTGCGATATAGTGCAGGTATGATGGGTATGTAATCGAAACCCAATCAATCAACATTCAAGTCTTTAAGGAAAGGGAAAAACTATGACATTACAAGCTAATCGTTTGGAATCTTTGAAATCAATACGAGAAGATATTCATGGAAAACTAAAGCCTCTTCAAACTCAATTAGTAAATTTAGATATAAGTGAAAGTGAATCTTCACAGATTATTGATGATTTTAATACTCTCGACGCAATTCTTGAAGCACTCCAAGAGCAACATATCAGGATAGTAGTAATGGGTAAGGTAAACGCGGGTAAATCATCTTTGTCAAATTCTCTCTTAAAAGCTGATGTTTACAAAACTGATGTTATTCAAGGTACAGCCATAAAAGCTAATGGTTCAATAAAACTTGATAAGTGGGAAATCCATGACACGCCCGGTATTATGCACAACTTGGCTGATGATGAAGAAGCCAAAGAAAATATTCGTCGAGCGCACGTAAAGATACTTGTAATAGATGATCAGCCCTATGAACCAGAACTTGAGTTGTTTAGATGGGCGACCAAAATTATGCCCGGACTTCCTACTGTCGTCTTTTTTAATAAGTATGATAAATTTCAAAACCAACCCCGTGCTGACAAAGAACGAATTCTTGAAGTTATAAAATCAAAGATGAAACCTTTTGTAAACAATATTGAAACTGATATTGTTTTTGGTTCTGCATCTCTTTTTGATGCTGATTCTGAATCGTACAAGAGACAGCCACCTCCAAAAGACCTGATGAACTGGTTGTATAATCACGCTGATTACAGTAGCACCTTAATTAAAGTGATTGATCCAGCTAAACAAGCTTTAACAAACATTGAGAGTAATATTTTGCAAGTAAGAGAGCAAGTAGCCAGAAGAATAGTGACTGAATATGCAGAAGGCAATGCAGCATCAGCACTCATTCCTTTTTCTTCTGTTACTTTTTTCCCAGCAAGATTACATGAGATGAATCTGATAATTTGTGAGATTATGGGTGTTCCAGCAGAAAAAATGCAAAATGCTGAATCTATTAGCAAGGTGTTTTGGGAGGGTGTATGGAACGCAGCAGGAGTTGAGGCATTTTGGGGTATCGTAGGTATTGCATTAGCTCCTTTCACATTTGGTGTATCTTTGGCAGTTACCGTATACGGCACTATTCAAGAATGGAATGAATCTCAAAAAAGGGTGCTTGTGCTTGGTGAGGCTTTAATTCAATGGATTAAATCAGGATATCCTAATATTCGTGATGGAAAAGCCTATCTCGATCAAATCAAGAAAAAATTAGAGTCTGGCAATTTGTAGTTAAATAACGTCTTGGATTTGCCCAGATTTAAAAAGTGCGATCGTTCTCCCAGACCAATTTAATGAAATTGAGGATAGCGATTCCTACGGAGCGTTTCGCTATCGCACTATATTTTAGGGTACGTTAATGAAGCGATTAAATAAGGCTATGATATAGGGGTAAACCTTTGATTTCTTCCCCTGCTGCTAGTTTATGGAGATATAAATATGACTGTGCAATTTAGAGAAAAAGCTTTGATGGCTTATGAAACCATGCCATCAAGTCAGAAAAATAGGGTTTCTAAAGTAATAAAGCAGCTATAGGGCTACTATTTGATTTTTGAACAAGCTGTAAACCGTAAACCCCATCGAATCAACGATTGAGTCTCAGTATAATGAACAACAATCAAACCGGATTCCTATAGATGTTGATAAATCACAGCGATTAAAGTCTGATAAACTTGAGGATACAGATACGTGGGTAGTCAAAGTAGATCCCACTGTGCGGTTACTATTTAAAAAAACAGATCAGGGTTTTTTGATAATTGATATTATTGACCGCAAAAAGGAAGATTATTCGTGATCACACTTTTTCCTTATAAGTTTGATATCAACAAATGTGATCAACAGATCCAAGAACTACAACATTTTCTAACAGCTAATTTAGCAATTTCAGTCAAAATAGAATAGTGTATTTGAAGTAAGCAGCATTTATTCAGATAAAGATATGGATACTTTAACCAAAAACCGAGAGCAGATTATTGAGTCAATTAAAACATTGCCTGAAAATTCACTTACTGAACTCATCAATTTTGTTGATTACCTGCGCTATAAAGCAACTCAAAAACAATCCCAAAAAACTAGTAAAAACTTTTTGCTTTCAATTGCAGCCTTGGGAAATTCAGTAAAAAAGAGTGATAATGGAAAATATTAACGCAGCCATTTCTGGTTTTCCAATCTAATCAGCTATGCAAAACCTCACCAGAATTACCCGCAACCCAGAAGTAATGGGCGGCAAACCCTGCATCCGGGGAATGCGTATCACAGTTGGTACTATCGTTGGCTTAATGGCATCTGGACACAGTACAAATGATATTCTCAAGGCTTACCCATACCTTGAAGAAGCAGATATCTATGAAGCTCTTGCCTATGCTGCATGGCGGGCTGAAGAAATTGAAGTCCCGTTGATAAGTGCATGAAAATTTTGATTGATATGAATCTTTCCCCCGATTGGGTAGCGGTTTTTGGGAGGTATAATATTATCGCTGTCCATTGGTCTACCGTTGGCGATACCCGTGAGAAAGATTCGGTAATTATGGAGTGGGCAAGAACTAATGGATATATCGTCTTTACCCACGATTTAGACTTCGGTTCTCTGTTAGCTGCCACAGGTGCAAATACTCCCAGTGTTATTCAGGTTCGGACTCAGGATATTTTGCCTAGTAGCATTGAAAATATAGTAATTTCAGCCCTGAACCAGTTTGAATCTTCTCTTTTTTCCGGTGCGTTGCTAACAGTTGACAAAGCCCAATCTAGGGTGCGTATTTTACCCACTAAACGTGGTTAAGAGGGAGTGGATATTTCTGGGTTTTCAACCATAAACCGCTGTATTTTGTAATTTCCCGTGCTGCATATCATAAAAAAACTTCACTTATCACCCTTTCCCCAATTCCTGAGCGCGTTCTTTCGAGGCTTTGACGGCTTCAATGATAGCGGAACGAAAACCGGCTTTTTCCAAGGCGCTGACACCGGCAATGGTTGTCCCACCAGGACTGGTAACTCTATCCTTGAGTTCCGCTGGGTGGATTTTTGTTTCTTGTAACAGTGTGGCTGTTCCTAAGACCGTTTGTACAGCTAGTTGTTGAGCGATCGCTCTTGGTAAACCCACAGCCACACCCCCATCAGCTAAAGCTTCGATCATCAATGCCACATAAGCCGGTCCACTACCAGATAATCCTGTCACTGCATCCATGAGACTTTCCGATACTTCCACCACTTCCCCCACAGCGGTAAAAATCTGCTGTGCTGTTTGTTGGTGATGGAGATGAGTATAAGCACCTAAAGAAATTGCGGTTACACCTGCACCTACTGTAGCGGGAGTGTTAGGCATAGCCCGAATTATGGGAACTTGGGGAAAGGCTGCTTCTAATTGTTTTAAAGTTACACCCGCGAGGATAGAAATGATCAGGGGTGAATGTTCTGTGGGCAGGATATCTGCTAATTCTTGGGCTACAGCACTAAATATTTGGGGTTTGATTGCCAACATCACCGCTGTTTTTGCTGCCCCTAACACCAAGCTATTATCCGTAGTTACAACCACCCCATATTGCTGCTCTAAATAGCCGCGACGTTCAGCCTGGGGTTCACTGACGATGATTTCTGAGCCTTGATAAATACCACTGACAATAAGGCGGGATAATAGAGCTTCTCCCATTACCCCACCGCCAATTAAGCCAAATTTTATATTCATTTTGATTAGTCACTAGTTAGTGGTCAATTAATTATCAGAACTAATGACTAATTTACCTTACTGTGCCATCCGAGTGGGTTCATTTCCCCAAGCGGTCGTTGCTGCTGTCGCTGCGGGACGAGCGGGACGAGCTTGGCTGATAGGCACTTCATGTATTAAACCACCTTGAGTGCTAACTTGCACGCAACTGGGAGTAAACAAGAAGATGCTTTCACCAATTCGTTCTTGATGTCCGTCTAAGGCATAAGTACCACCGGCAACAAAGTCAACTGCACGTTGAGCTTGGTCGGGGTCCATAATGGTCAAGTTTAATACTACTGATTTGCGTTCGCGCAGTGCTTGAATCGCTTGGGGCATTTCTTCAAATGTGCGAGGTTCGAGGACTAGAACTTCAGAGATTCCATTAATTGCGCCTGGCATACCAATAACGTTACTCATAGGTTTGGATACTGTTGCAGCTACTTCTTCTGTACTGGTAGGTGGATTTTCCCGCCAACGCCGATTGGCAGGAGTGGCTTCCTGTGGCGCTGGTTGAGGATTTTCTTGCTGATAGATGTTTTGATAGTTATTGGCTGTATCAGCTTCTTCTTCGTAGTATTCGTATTCTACCTGCTCATTCAAACCAACAAAGTCCCTGAGTTTGGAAAATATATTACTCATGTTGTACGCTCCCGGATTAAAATTCCCCTAATTTTCCTGGCTATAAGTTACATTAAAGTTCCTTTTAGGCAGTAGTCGTAACTATAGTAGATGTTGGACGTAGCAATTGTACTACTGATTTTACTCTTTAGTACAAATTCTCAATTATCAACAGATACTTATGTTAATGCCTGCACATTAACGAATCTGTAACATTGAGTTAAAATTGTAGCCTAATGATCATTAAAAATAAAGGGGGTCTGACCACCTTTGCAATTAAGCATTACTTATGAGATTATTGTATTTTTTGACAGAATAAATTCGCAACCAATTGCCAATCATGGTGTTTAGAACCAAGGCTACAGCTATATCTACGCTCGTTCACCAAACAAAATTGTACCTAATCGTACCATTGTTGCTCCTGCTTGCACTGCCAATTGGTAATCACCAGACATACCCATTGATAATTGCTGCATTGTAATATTTGGCCAATTTTTTGATTTGATGGTTTGTGCTAATTCATACGTACTATTAAATAGTGTTAAAATTTCTCCAGCCGCCAAACCTTGCGGCGGAATTGTCATCAAACCTTGAATTTGTAAATTTTGACATTGGTTGAGTGCTGCCAAGTCAGCTAATAATTCTGGAACCATCCAACCAGATTTATTCGCGTCGGGGAGAATTTTGACTTGTAAGCATACATTCGGATTCACTCCCAGTTCTTGCGCTAGAGTATTTAAGCGTTGTGCCAGCGGCAAGTTATCAACGGAGTGAATCCATTGAAATAGTTCTAAGGCTTTTCTGGCCTTGTTCGTTTGCAGATGTCCAATTAAGTGCCAGGTAATATCCGATAGATCTTGCAATTCGGCTTGTTTACTGGCAGCTTCTTGGATGCGACTTTCGGCAAAATCACGAACTCCTGCGGTGTATGCTTCCCGCATTAATTCGGTAGATACTCTTTTTGTAACAGCAATCAACCTCACTGTAGATGGGAGTGAGGCGCGAATTTGAGTAAGGCGATCGCTAAGTGAACTATTCATTGGAATGTGCGCTGAAATACACCTTGAAGTTGCTCGTACTCTTGAGAATTACCACTGCGGCGCAAAGTCCGTAGGCGATTTTCCAGCATCATTCTGGCTTCAGTCCGGCCAATTGGCTGAAATTTCAGGGCTTTAAGCTCAGTTGTTACCAGAAAAAATAAGCGTTGGGCGTAGAGTGTGGTAAACAGATCCTGGTTCTCATCAACCATACAGATCCTATAGAGTAAACCCCAAGTTGGATGATTTATGTAAGTTTCTGAGTTTTCTGGATTCATTTCCTAGTCAGGGTGGGGAGTATATGTAGCCGGGAACGGGGAACAGGCTGAAAAGTTTGATGATAACTGGATGTTTTCATGCAACTGACAACCGCTATAGCTTGTTCTGCAATTCACTAACATTCAGAGGATAGTATATCCCTTCCGCCAAATTTTTCGTTGACAGTGCGAAACTAACAATCTTCTTGACGGTTTCTGAAGCAAAACAACACCCTTTTAAGTCTGTGATGTTGCACAGGCTTCTTTCTATCCTGCCACAATTCTCACCCAACGGCGCAAAAATGGACATTTATCCAGCCGGCATATAGTAGTCAGATCCCCCAGATCCCCGACTTCTTCAAGAAGTCGGGGATCTTGTTACTGATTCTTAAGAGAAGGAAAATTTTTCCCACCTAGTTCAATTTGTCCAGTTACGCACCCAGCTTTTAACCTATTTACTAAATATTCTAAATCACTGGCAATAAAATTTGTGCCATGATCTGGTTCTACTAAGCTAATTAAATTGGCATCATTTATTATTTGATCACCTAAATCAGCAATTCCTAGAAAATTGAAAACCCCTGATTCATAAGTTCCACAAGGTACAGAAGGATTATTCATCCCCACACAATATTCATTGTCTTGAAACCAATCAAAACTAGGATAGCCATGAAAGTGAACTATGGGCGCACCATTGGCGATTAATTCTGGTGTATATAAAGCCGCAGCCAGACTAATAGCTAACATGACATAGATATCATAGGAAGGTTTGATATCTGCTTTTCTTGAATTACTTCCTAATGGTAATTGCAGATGTAATTTATCTTGTAAACCAATGCGAAGAATATCAGAATCAATGTTTAAATCCGTTTTATTTGCCCCGGAACGAGAACTAACTAACCAAATATCAGGTATTTGCTTAAATCTATTTTCTGCATTAATAGTCAGTTTAATAAAACGTCTACCTTGTTCATTTTGGCGAAGTTCATGACTACTAAATCCGGCTACAGGTAATAAATTTTCCCATTCATCAATAGTGATTTCTGGCTTACCGACATAATGAGGAGGTTCAGCATAAGCCACAAAACCATAAGATACTCCTGTTCTGCCATTAACGATGACATTAACAATGTCTCTATGGGATTTTCTTCTAATAACTTCATCTAATTTAAATCCGGCGGGAAATAAACCTGTAGATGCTAATTCTTGCCCTAATTTTACCAGCTTTCCGGCATAGTTTGATAGATGAGGATTATATTCTCCTAGTTCAAAGCGACTAATTAATAATGGAGTAATGGGGACAAATACTTTAGGGATAAGTGATTTTAAAGCAAAATTCTCAATTTCATTGGGAGCGAATTTAGAATCAGAAAGATTCATATTCAAAATAGAAAATTTTTCATCAGATACACCAATAACAATTTCTGAAAAGGTTTTAATTAGTGTATTGATACCAATGCGAATTTTTTCTGAATAAGGTGTGAGTGGATTAACAAATTCAGCATCTATATCAGTGAGAATTATTACTTGTGTATTTGTCGGATCTTCGACATATTTGGCAGCATGATCTTCCGCCCAACTACTTAATTTAGCAATTTCGATAACGGACATTTGCTGTTTTTCTTTCAACCATGTATAAGATAACTTATACCAAGCCTCAGCTATAAATATTCCTAATTTTCTTAACCATGAATTTGGTCTTTCTACGTCTATTACAGCATCAATATCTGCTCTGACACTCTGCATTTTTAAAGATTTATGCCAGTTAATAATGGGGATTTTAATGGTATGTTTTAATTCGGTTGTGGCTTCTTTCCAGGGAATTACTTTCACACCATGCTTTTGCAGATAGAAAATTAATTGTTGGCGAAATCTGACAATAACTTGATGATGATAATTATCGGGTAAAGGTCTAAAAGTAACTTTTAAGTTTTCAGCCATGAATTGAGGATTAATAATTGGTGCTTGATATCCTGTGGGTGATTCTCCAGAAAAGCCACCAATTAATTTACCAATAGTTTGTAAACTAATACCTTGAGTTAAAGGTTCATGGGCATAGTTATTAGTAACATTCATTTCCTGGATTAATGCTAAAATATCTTCTTTATATGTAGCTATTTCTATTTGTATTTCTGGAGTAATTACACCCTTGGGAGAACGAATATTTAGCTTGCTATTTTCTGACCAGAATAAGACACCTTGTTGAGTGAGTTTTGCTAAAATTTCTGCTGCGTTCATAACAAAATTTCCTGTATTTAAAAATAGGAAGTTAGAAAAGAGGACACCTGGCTGAATTAGGCTATCCTAATCTAGCGAAGTGTCCCAATAATCAAGGAGGAAAAACTGGTTTATCAGTAATTAAACAGAATTTGTAGAGGTTATATCTGGATAATTTCTGACTGGGAATTTTCTAATTCTTCAGATAATCTGAGAGAAAGTTCTTCAATGGTGGGATAATACCATAGGTGGATAAGTGATAATTTAAATCCCAAAAACTTTTCGGCTCTACTAGCGATAATTATGGTTTGTGCTGAGTCTAAACCGTAACTATCTAAAGGTTCACGAATATTTATTTCTTCTGGATTAACTCCCAGTAAAGAGGAAATTTCGGAAACTAACCAAGTTTGAATTTTAGTGGCGTTATCTTGGTTGTCGGGTAGGGAATGAGAGAGATTGTTATTCATTTATGTACCTCCTGGTATTAAGTAATGAGATGAGATATTCATGATATAATCAATGCAATTATCAACAAGTTTTTCCATGGTTTTGCGATTAAGTGCAGGTTGAGAAAAAACAAAATTTAAAGTCATTTTTTCTTGAAAAGTAGCAGCGTGAACAATAAACATTCCTGCATATAAAGCATGAGAACCAACAAAACTGATTTCTTCTATTTCTAACTCACCATAGCTATGGGGAATATTAACTTTACCAACGTTAGAAACTGAGACTGTAGCAGATACTTGATTCGGGAATAGCAAAGAAAAATTTATCAAATGTTTAGCTAGATATATCATTTGAAAAATTTCTCCTTGGTGAATTTTTTTATTGAGATTATGTTTGACTTTTCGCCCTAATTCCCAAAAAGATATATTATTAGTAATTCGATAAAATCCCATGATAGAGGCGGCTAAAACCGTCATATTTTCTTGACTAATTTCTGGTTGTAACCGTCTTCTTAAATCAAGATATGATAAACAACTAACTCGAATATTATCTTCATGGCTTTTAGTCAGTTGTTTGGAGACTGTTAACATTAATGCCGCACATAAAGCACTTTGTACTGTAGTGTTTTCTTGTCTGCATTGCTGAATAAACTGTTGTGTTGATTCTTCGCTAAGTTGTCTATGAATGATTTCGCAACGCCGTTGAGAAATGGGAACATATTTTTCTACTCCTAATGTTTTTGGTTGATTCCAATATTTTTGCAGTGCGAGATTTAATAATAAAGCAATTCTCCCTAGTTTGCCTTTAAAACTATTTGTCCATGGAGGTAATAGTTTTTCAATGGGTGGAAGTGGTTCTAACGTAGTAACTGCTGGAATGGATTTACCTCCGGTAATTTTTTGACAGTAGGTTAAAATTTCTGAATGAAGTTGGATGCTTGATAAACCGTCGGTAATAGCATGATGTGTAGTTGTAATTAGATAATTAATATTCTGCTGATTTAATATTTTTACAAGTACGACTCGTAGCAGATATTTACTACTATCAATTACCTGATTCATTTCTGTATTAACGATTGCTTCCCATTCCTGACTTTCTCTAATATTAACAACTTGCAAAGGAAGTTTTCCTGTACCTTTGGACTGATAATAGTAGGAATTTCTAGAATTAATAATATGAGCATTAAGCGCAGGATGACGATATTGAATAATATCTAAAGACTGTCTGAGAACCGTTTCTTGAATATTTCCTTGAATCCGGCTAATGGTAACTAAGTTCCATGTTTTAGCTCGTTGATTCAGGATTTCCATTGTTTCTTCTAGCTGTCCTAATTTTCTATTTATAGCCATTTTTATCACCGTTGTTGGTAGTGAGGGATTTATCCCTCACTTGCATATAAATCTAATTTGATTTGTTTATGTTGTGGGCATTATTGTATTTTGATAACGAACCACAGAGGCACAGAGATCACAGAGGAAATGCTGTATAGTGCTAACTACAAATTTTGTGGATGATATTGGCTGAATTCTTCTGGCATTTGTAAGCCTTGAATTTTTAAGTTTTGAATACGATATAAATACGCTGCACCTGTCATAATTTGATCAGCTATATCAACTACTCGACGATTATTGATATCTGCTAAGTAAGAATGACGTACCCAATTATTAAAACTTCCCATTGCTGGGCCACACCAGATTTGATAATCAATTTCTCGACCTTTTTCTCCAGTATTTGACCACCGGGAAGATAGTCCTAAATACCAGCGAAATATTAATGCCATTTTTAATTTAGGATTATTAGCTGCTTTGCTTAATTTTTCTGGGTTACGTTGGGATAAATAAGTAGATGTTTCTTGCCAAATTTCGGCAATTGTTTTTCGCAGAATTTGTTTTTCTAACTTTTCTATTTCATCTGGAGGAATTTCGGCAAAGGAATTATAATTTCTGTATAATTCCCCTAGTTTTTGAGCGCGAAGGGGGAAAAGAGTTCCCCGTTTAAGAACCTGTAATTTGACTCCCATTTCAAACATATCTGCTGCGGGTGCCATCATTACATCAGTCATTTCTGCTTCAGCTAGGAGCTTTTTTGTATATTCAGAAGTCCCAGCTTCAAGGCAAGATTGATTAATAGAACCGGTGACAATATAAGCTGCACCCATCATTAAGGCTGCTAGTGCTGATTGGGGTGTGGAAATTCCCCCAGCTACCCCAATTCTTACGGGTTGTTTATAACAATATTTACGTTGAATTTCGTCTCTTAATTCTAAGATAGAAGGTAATAAACAAACCAAGGGACGATTATCTGTATGTCCTCCTGAATCTGCTTCTACGGTAATATCATCAGCCATAGGAATCTTCGCGGCAAGATTAGCTTGCAATTCGCTAATTAATCCTTGTTCAACTAATTGGGTGAGGATTTTTGTGGGTGCAGGTTGGAGGAATTTAGTGGCAACTTCTCGACGGGAAACTTTGGCAATAATTTTATTTTTGATTTCAATGTCATTAGCTGAATTTAAACTTAGTCCAGCAGCCCGATAGTAGACGATATTATCACTCAAATCTAAGAATGCAGAGGCTTCAATTATTCTGACTTGATGCTGTAAATACAAATCAATTAAACGCCGTTCAATAGCAGGTTCGCTAGGACTATGAAGCAAGTTAAAAACATAAGATTTGTTATGCAAAGCTTGTTGAATTTTGTGAATTGCTGTTTCTATCCGGGAAGGAGATAAACCTCCTGCACCAAAGGAGCTTAAAATGTTGGCTTTTCCCAAGGTAATTACCATTTCTTCAGATGCAATACCTTGAGCCATTGCCCCAGTCATATAGGCATATTTTACGCCGTAGAACTCTAGAAAAGTTGGATCACCTAATTGATGAAATCCGATAGTAGGAACAGTTAAAAGCATTTCCAATTTCTGAGTTTTACCGTTAGCACTATATGATAAACTGCCTTCATTGCTAATACCAATTTGTCCTTCTTTATTCAGAATATAACAAGGAGAATTTAAATTCATCAGTTTACTTTTAATATTTACTGCATCAAAAGACACAGTATTTAAATCGCCTTGCCATCCTTGATAATTGTTATTCATTGAAGGAGAAAATTTGAGTTGTTGTTGATATTTGTTTTCTGAATTAACCACGTTATTTAACCTCTAATCATCAATTTAAATGTTTTGGACAGGCAAGATGCCTATCCCACAATAGATTCACAAGAATTACTCTGTATTTCTACTTTTCTTTTCTAACTTGGATCACCATTTTTTTGTACAAATCTAATTGCTGCTGGAGAAAGAGACTAAGTTGTTGAAGTGATGTTTGCCGGGACTTTAATAAAAATCCGTGTGCTTTAGCCAGCCGGACATGATGATCATTTAAACTTTTATAATTAGGGGTGGATTTTATTTTGTGTTCATAATTTAATAAGGAAGTATCTGGAAAAGATGACTGATTTTCGCAAGCATGATCTTGATCCAATTTGATGTTGGGAAAAGAATATAAAGGTGATAAATCCAATTCAACTCGATGACTAAATAGCTTAGCTAAGGCTTTAATAATGGAGGTATGATCATCTACACCTCTTCTATTTAGAGATACAGCTAGATGTTCTTTGTCTTTGAGAATTTCGCTAATCCACCGACTACAGTTACTACCAACACCAACTTCAATAAAGATTCTGATATTATCATTGTAGGCACGATTAACTAAGCGAGGAAAATCAAGTTGGTGACAAAGGGCTTTAGCAATATTTTTGCCTATTAAATTACTATCAATTTTCATGGGTGCGTATTCTGCCGCAGAGTAGAAAATTGTTTTTGAATTTCCTTGGCTAGGTAAGGTATTGACTTTTACTAATTCATCATATTCAGAGTGCATTGGTTCACAATGAATTACATGATTAATTGATGTTGGAAAAGCGTCACATTTTAATGTTTGAATAACTCTTTCACAAGCTTGAGTTTCACCAGCAATAATGACCTCTTCAGGTGTATTAATTAAAACGATATAAACCCAACTTTCATTTTTTAGAACTTCTTGGACTAGGGAAAAGGAACATATCAAAATATAGTTACTCCAAAATTCTTCGCTTTTACCTGCATGAATTAAAGGTAATCCCCAATGCTGACGAACTGCATTTTTTTGACCAGATAGCCGGGTTTTAAATAAAGGGGATGAATTCAAATAATCACTGGTACTTTTAAAGCTAGTCCAGACCCCTTGTGCTAACATCATGCTAGTTTCACCAAGGCTATATCCAAAAGCATAGGGGGACTGAATGCGAAAGTGATTTTTCAGCATTACTGTCATTAATCTCGCTAAACCAACTTCCCATTCCAGCATAGAAACTGGATCATTTATTAATTTTTGTTCTATAGTTTCTAGTTGTCTTTTTGATAATTTATTAATGCTGCGAGGATAGATAAATTTTTCAATGTCAGCGGCTCGATTATAAACGCTTTTAACGACAACATCATCATAGAGTTGAGGGAAAAGACGGAAAATATTTCGTCCCATTCCTATATAAGAAGTAAAAGAACCAGGATAAACAAAAGCAACATGACCTTTTTTTCCTTGGGGATTAACTGTAAAATAACTACCAAGAGGAGTTTGCCAATCTTTGCCAGTAGCAAAAGCAATTTTCACTCCCTGAATTGCCCTTTCAGTTTCTCGTTTTAATTCTTCTGGATGTCGTGAAAGAATTGCTAAAGCGTAAGTCGATTGTTGATATTGCTGATATTTTTGGAAATAATCACTAGCAAGTTGTGATAGAGAAGAAACATCTGTGAGACTTTGTTGAAGTGCGGTAATTTGTGTTAATAAAGAAGCACGATCATCAGCCGCAATGGGAAATAAATAATAGGACATTTCTGCTAAATATTGACTACTGCGTTCTATCTGGCTGATTTCTTCTGACAAAATTAAATGTCCATAAATATTATCTTCTTCCATTATATTTACCGCAGCTATTCTTTTAGTCGCACCAGGTTCTAAAAACCAAGGTTTTGATTCTACGGCTACATAAAAGGGGCTTCCGTGCCAAATTTCTGGCTGTTTAGGATTGAACCATTGGGGAACACCGGGAATATAACGATAATATAAACAAAGTGCGGTTTTAATGAGGCTAAATATGCCCGCAGAGGCTTGTGTATTGCCAATATTTGCTTTAACACTACCCAGGGCACAACTCAGATTTTCTGCCCCTGTCTGATAAGCCGATATTAAACCTTGAATTTCCGCTATATCTGCGTTAGGAATCCCACTAGCAACAACTTCCAAATAACTAATATCTGCGGCATTAACATCTGCTATTTGAAACGCCTCTTGACAAGCTTGCTTAACAGTTTCTGGATGATTTGGAGCATCTTTCACTACACTCAAACCATCAATGACTGCATAGATGCAATGATTTCGTTGCTTGGCTGTTTCATACAGTTGTAATACTACTGCGGCAGTACCTGCTGTTTTTATGATCCTCTGAGCTTTTTCGTCATAACTGAAAGCATATCCAGTCGGATTAATTTCTATCGGGTAATTCTTATCTATCCCGACAATTAAAACAGCTTCAACTTGTTGGGAAATTAATAATTGTTTACTGACATCCAAGGCTGATAAAAGCGAATTTTCTTCGGCAAAAAATGCTAATTCAGCAGAAATATAATTAGCTAATTTAGCAGAATTTTCTGTGGGAGAAATGATGATTAAAGCTATCTTTCTATCTGGTTGAATTTTAGCATCTTCCAGCGCAGAATTGATCACCTCTCGACTTAAAGGAGTTTGCTGATAATTTTCAGATGTAACTGAATTTTGCTTACCTTCATAAATCAGACGTTCAAACTTATTTAATGTTGGTGAACTACTCACAAAACAATCCATACCGACAATTGCTAACTTTTGATTTTGTGCAATTGATTTCATTATGATTCTCCATTTTTTTATAAACTAACCGAAACAGAGGACACAGAAAAAATATTTGCAGATAAATACACTCTTAATTCTCTCCGTGCCTCTGCGTCTCTGCGTGAAAAAAATCTAATCTTTGACTATTTGTTGAGGTAGAATTGTTCCTTTAGCACCAATCATGCGATTATAAATTTGTCCTTGATGACCATAGGTAATCACATCTGTAACCACCGATGATTCTGTCTTTGATTGCACTTCACAAGTTACATAAAATGTCTCACCAAAAGGCACTTTTGCAAATTGTTCAAAGTTCTTAATTTCTGATGGTAAACATCCAACTTGATGAAAGTGTTGTGTCCAAATCCAGAGAGAATGAATCTGGACATCTGCTATATAGGGATTGAATGTTTGCACTGGAAATTGTCCCTGTTGCTGTGCTGTGGGTTCTGGTAAGTAGCATTCAATCGTTATCTGACTAGGGCTGGTATTTAAAACTGATTTTACGCCTTGAAAGGTGACTCCATGAAATAGGCTAGAAGCATTTACTTGATATAATTCTTGATTGGTTTTGAGGAGATTTTCATCCTGATTAAAGTTCAGGTTTCCATAATTAGGAGGTGTGGGGATTTCTCGTTTGAGAATTAGATTTGTGCTGAAATGATAGCGGATTTTCCCGTCTGATGTCTTACTACTAATTTTAGCAGCAAATTCTATTTTCTGATTTTCATGTTTTGCAAGTTCTTGAATTTCTAAAACATACTCATTTGTTGAGGTTTCATCAAAAACTATGCCTTTTAAAACTTTGAAATTGGGAGAACCAAAGGCTGTAAATCCAGGATAGAGTTGTTCACAAGCATTAGTCATCCATAATAACCCACAGGTGGCAGGAAGTACGGGACGACCGAGGATAACATGATCATGTAAAAATGGGTTTTCGGCTAATGTTAATTGGCGGTTAATTCGATAGGTTTTTAACTCATTGGATAAGGTTGCAGGAACATAAATTAAGGGACTACCAATCACTAATTGAACTGTGTCTTGATTAGCGGTAGTTAGTTCATTAACTAATATTTCTGTTCCTGTCTCTACGGGAATAACTTCAATTCCTCTTTCTGCAAAAGCTTTCTTTAGTTCTGATGATACCATGCCACTTTCCCAGGGACCCCAGTTAATAGCCATGACATGACAATTGGGGTAATTATGTTTAATTAAATGGGCAGATTTGTTCAGGATTTCATTGGCTATGGCATAATCTGATTGTCCCACATTGCCATAAAATCCCACCACAGAAGAAAACAAAACTAAATATTCCAATTGACTCGCTGGTACACACCGTAGAAGATTTTCTAAACCTTTAACTTTAGCTGCATAAACATTTTCAAAATCCTGAATTGATTTTTTTTCAATGCGTTTATCAGCTAAGTTTCCTGCACCATGAATTATGCCAGTTATCGCCCCAAAACGTTCAATTACATCTGCAAGTTTTGATTCTAGTAATACTGTGTCGGTAATATCTATGCTCAGATATTCTGCTTTTCCTCCTGCTTGTTCAATGGCTTTAAGAGTATTTTGAATTTCTCGCTGTGAGGAAATTGCTTGATACTTTTTCTGTACCATTATTGGTGTTGCTTTTTCCCCTTGGGCTTGGAAATTTTCTAAAATTCGCTGTTTTAATTCTGCTTCATTTTCGCAATTTTCTGCCCAAACTGGTTCAGCTTCTGGACTGGAACGCCCTAAAAGAATAAATTTGCATTGATATTGCTGGGCGATTTTAATGACACATTGGGCTGTGATTCCTTTTGCACCACCACTAACTAGAAAAACTTGATCTTTGGTAATCTCTCTTTGAGAATTAGTAGTTGGTAATGGGCTGAAGTCTGCAATTAAAGTGACTCTTCCTTTTTTGCTATATCCTACTTCTTGAATTAATAAGTTTGAATCATGAATTTCCGCGAGGATATGTTTTACAGATGTTTCTGGATCTATTTCTGGATTTAAGTCAAGGGAACGACAAAATACATTTTCCCATTCTTGATTAATACTCTTGCTAAGTCCGAATAATCCTCCGGAAATTGCACTAAAATCATGGGTTTCTCCTAATCCAAATTCACCATCTAAACGCGCAACGTTAATAAAACAACTGCGGCCAAATTTTGCGGCTTCGTTGAGTGGTTCTTTCAGGTATTTAGCGATTAGGAAGACGTGACGCAGAATGGATTTATCTATGTCTAATGGTGTTGCTGGGTGGAGATGAATAAATGCAGCTACAGTACCATAATTATCAGCAATCTGTTCTAACTGTTGTTGTAAATTTTCTTCATTCCAATCAGTTAAAACTACTCTATTGATTCCTTTATGAATATTTGAATCAATTCCAGGGAAACTTAAAACTACAGTTTTCCAACCTTTAGCTGTCAAACTTTCTGCTAATTTTTCAGTAGCAGAAGAACCATCATCAGTTATTAATACAATGTGGTTTTCAGGAAGAGAAAATTCTAAACTATCAGGTGTGGGAAGTTGCTGTAATTTGGCAATACTGCGGCGGATATTTGGCAGAAATGTGGTTGTTGTGATCTCTACTATTTCTTCAGTCAATAAATTAGAAATTCCCTGGGCTTGTTGCTGCATATAAGTGGCAATTTCGGACAAAGTTCTCAATTCTCCAATTTCTTCGAGGTTGGGTTTAGGTAAATCGGGATATAGTTCTAATAAACCTCCTAAAATTTCTACCCGTTTGATAGAATCAATTCCCAAATCTGCTTCCATATCCATTGACAGTTCTAACATTTCTACTGGGTAGCCTGTTTTATCACTGACAACTGTTAACAGAATATCGCTTAAATCTGCGGGAATTTCTACTTCTACTTTTTGTTCTTCAATTTCAGGTGTGGATGTTATTAATTCCGGTTGAGGAACTTCTACTAATACCTCTGTGGTAATAATTGCGGTTGATGTTTCTATCTGTTGATTTAAGATATCTGAAACTAAAGTTTGCATATATTCGGCAATTTGTTCCAAAGTTCTTAATTGTCCCAGTTCTTCGGGGTTGGGTTTAGGTAAATCGGGATATATTTCTAATAAACCTCCTAAAATTTCGACTCGTTTGATAGAATCAATTCCTAAATCTGCTTCCATATCCATTGACAGTTCTAACATTTCTACTGGGTAGCCTGTTTTATCACTGACAACGTTTAGTAGAGTTTGACTAAGGGTAGCTTTATCTATATTTGGGATGATTTTTTCTTCACGCAGAGGCGCGGAGGCACAGAGAGGAAGAGCTGGAGATAAGTCTGTTTTTTCATCATTTTCTAAGTCTTGTTGAATTTGGGGAGAAAAAGTGGGTTGAGGATGATTTACATAATTGATGACTTTATTTTCTGAAGTCAGTAAATGAAAATGTTTTTGCAGAAGTTGAAAGTAATTTTGGGTATATTCATGTTGATATTTGAGATATTGTTCATGAATGCGGAGGGTATCACCTTGATGATCATGAAACCGCATCATGTTCTGTTCAGAATTGGAAATTGCTAATTGCTGAGTTTGAGATTGATGTTCTGTAGGTTCATTATTTCCCAATAATGAATACTGCTGCTGCATTAATTGAGAAAATGTCTTTGTGTATTCTGTTTGATTTTGCAAAGATTGTTCATGAACATGGATAATATCCCGTTGTTGCTGGCTAAATTCTGTGATGAAATTTTCTAAGCTGTGAATAACTTTTTCAGAATTTTGAGGGTGAATTTCTACTTGTTCTAATTTACCGTTGAGTGAAGTTGGAGGCTTTTCGTTACCCTGTGGTTGATGATTTTCGTTAATTGTTGGTTGGGAAGATATCACCCCTACATGATGACCATTTTCTAAGGCTTTCGCAAAGGCTTTTTGAGTTCTTTCGGTAATATTGGTACTATTTAACCGCACATTCAAAACTTTTTGTTGAGGAATTTCGGGAATTTTAGTTACGACTTGATAGGGATCTAAATTTTGCAAAGATAACCCAGCTACCTGCAATTGAACTATGGCTTGTCGAAGAGTTTTGTCGCTATTTTTGGTATGATTTGCATTTACAGCTATAGCTATATGGGGTTGATCATTTAAAATCTCTTTTACCAAATTGGTAAGCACATTTTTAGGACCAAATTCCACAAAACAATAACCACCAGCAGCATAAATATTTTCAATTTCCTGCTGAAATAATACCTGATTGAACAATTGTTCTTTGAGGATTTTTTGGATAGCGTGGGGTTCTTGAGGATAACAGCCACCTGTAACATTAGTATAAACGGGAATTTGTGCTTCGTTGAAATTTACTTTTTCAACAGCTTGGGCAAAAGGTTTTTGAGCATGAGATACTAATGGTGTATGAAATGCGGCGGAAACTCCTAATAAAAAAGTAGTAAAGCCTTGTTTTTTGAGAATATCTTGGACTTGACTAATTTCCTCTTTCTTCCCAGCTAATACTATTTGGTGCTGAGAATTTTTATTAGCAACTGCTACCTGGGGAAACTTTTTAATTACTGCCGTTATCTGCTGAATATCTCCTTTAACAGCTAACATTCCTCCAGCATCAAAATTGGGATTTGCTGGTGCAGCCATAGCTTGTCCTCTAGCTTTTGCTAAGAACAAATAATCTTCTTCATTTAATACACCTGCAACCCACAAAGCTGTTAATTCACCAAAGCTATGACCAGCAACAAAATCAGGTTTAAATCCAGCTTGTTGCAAAATTTTATATAAACCCGCACTAAATACTCCAATTGCTGGTTGTGCATATTCAGTTTTTTGCAACGTTGCTAACTGAACTTGCTTTTGTGCTTCATCAAAAACAGGCTGAGGAAATACTACCGTTGACAAGGGCTGTAACCCGTCCTCACACAAAAGGCTATCCATGTGCGTATAGGTTTGGCGCAAGCAGGGAAAATTCATCACCAACTCCCGCCCCATTTCTAAGTATTGTGAACCTTGTCCAGAAAACAAAGCCACTACTTTACCTGTCGGATTTATCCCCTTTTGACGGTAGTAAATCCCTTGAGGATGTTCCCAGGATTCGGCTTCAGGCTTCTGTTTTAGCCCTGCAATCGCAATTTTTAGTAATTCCTCAGCTTGCGCTAAATCATTAGCTACAAAGCCCATTCTGGCATAATTAACGGGAATTTTCCTGGTTTGAGAATCAGTAATTAATTGTTGATAGTGTCTTTCTTTACCCTCAATCTGTAATTGTTGCTGGATTTGTTGACAACGAGATAACAACTCTGAAGGGGTGGGGGCAAATAGCAGTAAGGATTCTGGCCTATGGTGTAAACGGTAAGGGTGATGATGTTCATGCTCGTATTCTTCCAGGACAACGTGATAATTTGTACCACCAAAGCCAAAAGCACTGACTCCTGCCCTTCTTGGTTGGGTAGGATGACTTACCCAAGGTCTAGTTTCCGTATTTAAATAAAATGGGGAGTTCTCAATATTCAGTTTAGGATGGGGTTTACTGACATTAATCGTCGGTGGTAAGACTTTGTGGTGCAACGCTAAAGCCGCTTTGATGAGACTAGCTGCACCAGCCGCCGCCTTAGTATGTCCAATTTGAGATTTGACAGTTCCCAAAGCAATATGCTGTTTTTTCGGGTTATTTTCGCTAAAAACGCTGGTAATAGATGTAAATTCTGTAGGATCTCCTACCATCGTTCCCGTGCCATGTGCTTCGATTAATCCTACACTAGCAGGAGAAACACCTGCATCTATATAGGCACGAACCAAAGAGCTGATTTGTCCTTCTGCACGAGGTGCGTAAATACTTTTATACTTGCCATCGCTAGAACTGCCCATCCCTTTAATGACTGCATAGATGCGATCGCCATCTCGTTGGGCATCTTCTAGGCGTTTAAGTACCAGCATTCCCACGCCTTCTCCTAATAGCATTCCATCTGCATTAGTATCAAAGGGTCTTACCTTTTCTCCAGGGGAAACAGCAGGGGTTTTACTGAAGCACATATAGGCGAAAATTGAGTTATCCGTATCCACCCCGCCAGTTATCATCATGTCGGCGCGATGTTCTACTAACTCGCTAATAGCCATTCTTAATGCACCTAGCGAACTCGCGCAGGCTGCATCCACTACGCAATTCATTCCGCCCAAATCCAGACGGTTGGCGATACGTCCAGAAATCACATTAGCTAACATTCCGGGGAAGGCATTTTCGTCCCATTGCACATATCCACTTTTGAGTTTTTCAATAATTTTCTGGCTATCTTCATCTGATAAACCACTATTTTTGAGAACTTTTTTCCAAAGTGGATCTTGCAATCTTGCACCTAAAGGAACAGCCAATTGTCTACCAATTGCTACTCCTAATATTACTCCTGTTCGTTCGTGATTAAATTGGCGAGATGTCCCATAACCAGCATCTTCTAATGCCTCTTTTGCCACTACCAAACCGAGTAATTGAGAAATATCTGTCACCTCCAAAATATTAGGAGGTAAGCCAAATTCCATGGGATTAAAATCAATATCTGGTAAAAAACCACCCCGTTTACAATAGGTTTTATCCGGTGTTTTGGGATCTGGATCATAATAATCATCTATTTGCCAACGGGAAGCCGGAACATCAGTAATACAATCCACTTTCTGAATAATATTTTCCCAGTATTCCTGTAAATTCTTCGCCTGGGGAAAAATAGAAGCCATCCCAACAATTGCTACATTAGTTGTTCGCAATTTAGCATTAATTTCATTTTTCATCTCTGTGGTATCAGGCATATTTTTTTTAACCTTTATCATCTTGAGTACAGACTTTTCACAGTTACTAATTTCAGATTGCAACTGTGCAAAAGCAGCTTCAAATTTGGAAGCAGCCATGATCATATTTCCCTCTTTTGATCGAGCAATATAGAGGTGAACAGCAGCTTGTTTTTTGACTAAATTAAACTAAGCTAGAATTGATTTTCATTCTTAACAGTATTGAAATCTGAACTCGACATAAATTATTGATAAATATTGTGGCGATTAAATATGAAATAGTCTGATTAATCCTCCAGACTATAAATTAAATTTTCGCCTATATTAATCTGAGTTTGGTGACAACCCTATTGCAACTCATAAGCAACTTACGTGCAACTTTATAAAAGTCTTGCAGATGTAAAATTGATAGAGTCGTCGCAGAAATATCTTTGCTTATCCAATACACTAATTATTATCTAAGTTTTAGCCATTTTGACTAAAGTTGCATAGAGATTGCATATTATTAGTTCCAACTTATTGAAAACTTTATTTTACAATAACTAAGAATAACAAATTCTCTGGATAGAAATAGAATGTGCAATATGTAATTATTGTTCATTAGTTTCTAATGCTAAATAGTTATTTTTTACATCTATCTCCAGAAATATCTTTTCACCTTTGTAAAATAGATCACTATTAAATATATCTCAGGAGTTAAAAATATATTTTTTCATCAACTTAACTCCTAAATTTGAGATAATGCAAAATTAGTAATCCTCTATTTAAAGAATTAAAAATTTGAGGCTTGCGATTTTTACAAATCCCAGATAGTGCGATAAACAAGGTTCTATGAAACAATCTGTTGCATATAGGTTGAAATTCCCAAAAAATAAGTTTACTCTAAATTATTAAATCAGGGAAATTTAGACTGTGAATTTCAAACAGTCTTCGAGCATAAAATTAGTCAATTAAACGTTATTGCATTATTTGGCTTCTGCAATATTGGAATTACAAAAACTACAAGGAATTGCTGGCATGAGACTATCTGAATTAGATCCACTCATCCCGCTGAATGAGTTACGAGAACAACTCCTAAAATTACCAAAAGGTTACTCATTTCATGAAGATGAATTAGTAGATTTTCTATCACGGAGAAGATGGCCTGAAAGCAATCGTCGAATTGATAGAACCACATTCTGGCGGTGGCGGAATGACAACGCTATTGAACATCAAAAAATCTTCAGTCGCTTGGATCTTCTCAAACTTTGTCAAATTTGTGATCATTATCGAGTAGACGGAACCCGCAGCGAATATTTGGCAATCATGCGGAAGAAAAAAGAGAAAGAGGTTGTGTTAAATAAATAAAATTTTGATCATGGTAATTGGTAATAGTCAGCAACTAATTACCAATTACCTGGCAGAATTTTAGTATTTAAGTATTTTATGTAACTTTCCATTTAGTCAACCAAAGTAAAGAATTTTTGATTAGCTGTATTTTGTTGGATATTAAGGTTATCAATTAATCCAGTTCAGTTAATTATGTAGGTTGGGTTGACGGCAGGAAACCCAACAAAATGATTGATAATGTTGGGTGGTGCTGTCACTTAACCCAACCTACTTTTTTCTTAACTGAACCAGATAAGGTTATCAAGAGATGCTATCAAGTGTAATGGCTTTTCTGTCTCTAATTTAGAGTCAGAAATATTGTCATATTTCCTAATTTAAAAGACAAAATTATGGTACACAAAGAAAAGCACTCATTCACAAAACCTATGAGTTTGTGGCCGATAATGTTAGGAAGTGCTGGAGTTATAGCTACTAGCATAATATCTATCTATAGCCTTTCATATTTTCAGAAAACGTCTAAATCATCCCCGACCATATCTTCTATTTCTCCCATTTCAGCCCCTACTATTACTGCTGTTGCTGCTTTAGGGCGTTTAGAACCCCAAGGAGAAGTAATTCGTCTCTCCGCACCTAATTCTCAAACAGGGATAAGAGTTAATCAACTCCTAGTTAAAAAAGGAGATAAAATTCGTCAAGGACAATTAGTAGCAATTCTTGATAATTATATACCTAATCTTGCAGCTTTAGAAAAAGCAAACCGACAAGTAGAAGTTAGTCAAGCGAATCTTCAACAAGTAGAAGCAGGGGCAAAAGGAGGGGATATTTCAGCCCAAAAAGCCACAATTTCTCGTTTAGAAGCTGATTTACGAGGATCAGTTTCTACTCAAAAAGCTACAATTTCTCGTTTAGAAGCTGAACTAAAAAATTCAGAAACCGAAAATCAACGCTATCAGAAATTATATCAAGATGGTGCTATTTCTGCTTCTGATGCAGATACTAAAAGATTACGCCGGGATACTGTGCAAGAACAACTTAATGAAGCTAATGCTAGTCTAAAACGAACTATAGAAACTTTGCAAAAACAGTTAACTGAATCTCAAGCTAGACTTAATAGTATTGCAGAAATTCGCCCCACAGATGTGCAACTAGCTCAAGCAAATGTAAAAAGTGCTATAGCATCTGTTCAACAAGCTCAAGCCGAGCTAAATTTAAGTTCTATCCGTTCCCCTATTGATGCTCAAGTTCTAAAAATTAATACTTGGCCAGGAGAAATAATTGGCAATAAAGGCATAGTAGAACTAGGACAAACTCAACAAATGTATGTAGTTGCAGAAGTCTACGAAACTGATATTAAAAAAGTTCGTTTAGGTCAATCAGTAACTATCACCAGTGAGGCTTTTAGCGGAAAATTAAAGGGAACTGTCGCAGATATTGGTTTACAAATTGGTAGACAAAATATCTTCAATACTAATCCCGGTTCAGATACAGATAACAAAATAGTTGATGTGAAAATTCGCATTGACAACTCGGCAGATAATCAACGAGTTTCTAGTTTAACTAATTTACAGGTACAGGCACTTATTAAAATATAACAAAGTCTGAACTATGATTTGTCTGATTAATTTGATTTGGATGATTTATATAGCGGTATGCACTTGAATGAGATACATCATAGTCCCCTCCTCGCTTGCGGGGTGGGGTGCATTTATATAAGGAATAGGAGGTAAAACATGATTTTAAATATACCTTTGCCTTGGCTACAATTGATAAAACAAAAAGTGCGCTTTTTTGTAGCATTGGCTGGGATTGCTTTTATTTCTGTGTTGATGTTTATGCAAATTGGGTTTCAAGATGCTCTTTATTCTAGTGCTACTCAAGTCCATAAACACCTGCGAGGTGATTTGTTTTTAATTAGTTCCCAATATAAATCTTTGACTTCTACTCAAAGCTTTCCTCGTAGTCGTTTATATCAAATATTAGGTTTTAACGGCATAGAATCTGTTGAACCTTTATATGTCCAATTTGCTAAACTCAAAAATCCCATTAATGGCCGCAAATATCCTATTTACATTCTAGGATTTGATCCGGTAAAATCTATCTTTAGATTACCAGAAGTAGATCAAGATTTTCAATTACTAAAAATTCCTGATCAAGTATTTTTTGACCGCGCAGCCCGGCCAGAATTTGGACCAATTGCTGAATATTTTCAAAAAAATCAACCTATAGGTATGGAAATATTTAGTTATTTGGGAACTATTGGTTATAAGGTTAAAGTTAGTGGTTTATTTACTCTTGGGCCTTCCTTTGGTGTGGATGGTAATTTAATAGTCAGTTCTTCTACTTTTTTTAAGATATTTCCAGAACATAGATCAAATCAAATAGATATAGGCTTAATTCATCTAAAACCTAATGTTAACCCCCAAACAATTCTCACAACTTTATCTAATAGTTTACCAAAAGATGTCACAGTAATGACACGCCAAGAATTTATTGACTTTGAAAAAAGCTATTGGACATTAAGAACACCAATTGGATTTGTATTTAATTTAATGGTAATGATGGGTTTTGTGGTTGGTGTAATTGTTGTTTATCAAATCCTTTATAGTAATATATCAACTCATTTTGTCCAATTTGCGACACTTAAAGCTATGGGATTTAGAAATAAATATCTTTTAAATGTCGTATTTCAGCAAGCTATAATTTTAGCTGTCTTGGGTTTTATTCCCGGTTTTGCTATCTCTCTAGGACTATATGATATTGCTAAAGATGCAACTAAATTACCAATTGTTATGGATTTAAGTAAGGGATTATTAGTATTCACTTCTGTGATTATTATGTGCTTAACTTCTGGTTTCTTTTCTACCAATAAACTCCGTAAAGTAGATCCAGCAGAAATCTTTAATTAACTAATAATGCAATATTTACCTGATGCCAATATTTTGAAAATCACAAATCTTAATCATTACTTTGGTCATAGTAAATTACGAACTCAAACTTTGTTTGATATTAATTTAACTATCAAAGCTGGAGAAATTGTGATTATGACTGGACCATCTGGTTCAGGAAAAACTACTTTATTAACATTAATTGGCGGTTTGCGTTCTGTTCAAGAGGGAAGTTTAAAATTTAATGGACAGGAATTATTAGGTGCTAGTAATGAAGAATTAGTCCAGGTACGGCGACAAATTGGCTATATTTTTCAAGCTCATAATTTACTAGATTTCCTCACAGCTATGCAAAATGTGCAAATGTCTTTGGAATTACAACGCAATATTTCTCAATGGGAATCTTATATCCAATCAGAAACAATGCTCCAGGCTGTGAAATTGGGAGATAGAATTAATTATTATCCCTCCGATCTTTCCGGGGGACAAAAGCAACGAGTAGCCATTGCGCGGGCTTTGGTGAGTCATCCTAAGTTAGTCTTAGCTGATGAACCTACGGCGGCTTTAGATAGTAAATCAGGAAGAGATGTGGTTAATTTAATGCAGCAATTAGCAAAAGAACAAGATTGCACCATTTTAATTGTTACCCACGATAACCGAATTTTAGATATTGCTGACAGAATCATTAATATGGAAGATGGTTATTTAATCCAACATGATTGATTTATTTAGATCCCCGACTTCTTGAAGCAGTCGGGGATCTAGTTATAGTAAACTAGCAGAATTAACATCTAAAAATAAAGTAGCTTGGGGTTGTTGACGTAAAATAGAAGCTGGACAATTAGTAGTAATATTTCCTGTTAACAGAGTTTTAACTACTTGGGCTTTTCTGGTTGCTGGTGCTAAACAAATTATTTTTTTAGCATGACAAATCATGGAAATAGTCACAGTAAATGCGTATTGAGGAACATCTGCTAAATTGGCAAAATATGCTGTATTTACTTGTTGTTGACGGTTAACATCATCCAGTTTGACAAGTTTAACTTTAGCAGGATCTTGAAAATCTGCCACCGCTGGATCATTAAATGCTAAATGTCCATTTTCCCCAATACCTAAAAAACATAGGTCAATAGGTTGATTTTCTAAGAGTCGAGTATAGCGATCGCACTCAGCTATTGGTTGTAATGTATCCCCTGCTATATAATAAAATTGTTGGGGACACACCTTTTCTTCGACCCGTTCCCGCAAATAACGACGAAAACTAGCAGGATGATCGGATGTAATTCCCAAATATTCATCTAAATGAAATAAAATTATCCGTGACCAATCTATTCCCTCTAAAGCAATTAAAGCCTCCAAAAATCGAATTTGGGAATTTCCTGTAGCTAATAAAATCGCAACTGTATCCTGTTTATCAAGCAGATTTTGTAAATATTGATGTGTGATTTTAGCCACACTTTCTGACATTTCCATTTCAGAAGCATAAACCTCTACCAATAGATGATCAACATAAAAAGATTTGCTAGGTTCTATCATTTGTTTACTCCCAATTACTAATTATCAATTATAAAAAAAGACAGGCAAAAAGCCTGTCAAATAGCTGATGATTTAGCAAAGAATTTGTCAGTATCCTCAACCCTGATTGTTGTAATCAATCAAATCAATCAAATCAATCACACAAATCATAGTTATGATTTAGAAATTCATTTCCGCAGCTTGAACCCTGATTGTTGTAATCAATCAAATCAATCAAATCAATCACACAAATCATAGTTATGATTTAGAAATTCATTTCCGCAGCTTGAACTTTTTCTACTTGTTTCTTCTTGAGAACTAGCATTACTTGTGCCAACATCACCAAACAGATAAAAGCAACCAACCATGTAACTCTAGAAGAATCTTGCAAAACAATTTCTGCATCTTTTTGACCAAAACCACCAACATTGGGGTTGTTAGTCAAAGCATCACTAATTCCAACTACTTGTCCCTCAGTGACAATTAGTTCAGGACCAGCAGGAACTGTATCTGTAACAACATCACCAGTTGCAGTTGTGATACTAATTAGATTCTTAACGTTACCGTCCTCATCTTCTGTTTTAGCAATTTTGCTAATTGTACCGGCAGCAGAAGCGTTGAATGCGTTATTATTGCTCTTTTCACCTGTGGGGTAAACTTGTCCACGGCCACGATTACCGCCTACATGAACAGAGTATTTGCCAAAGTGGATATTTTTGTCTGTAGCGGGGTTAGGAGAAAGAATAGGGAAGACAATTTCTTGATATTCTTCACCAGGTAATGGACCAACAATGACAACATTATCTGTACTGTCGTTGTAAGGAGTGAATGTCATATCACCCACTTCTGCCTTGAGTTCTTCAGAAATGCGATCTTCTGGGGCAATCTTGAAGCCTTGAGGCAACATTAATACAGCACCAACATTTAAGCCCACCTTAGAACCATCAGCACCCACTTGTTGCACAGTGGCATCGTAGGGAATCTTGACAACGGCTTTAAATACAGTGTCAGGAAGCACAGATTGAGGAATTTCCACTTCTGTGGGTTTAGCTGCTAGGTGACAGTTAGCGCAAACAATTCGACCCGTTGCTTCGCGGGGGGTTGCAGGAGCGGTTTCTTGCGCCCAGAAAGGATAGGCAGCAGCAGTTTGTGGGACGGCTATATCGCTAGTGAAGAAAAAAGTCACAGTAGCGATCGCTATAAGCAATGTATTAACCATTGCTTTAGCAGTGCGAGTTAACCTCGCAGGTGTAAGGGCATTTCTCATCTCTATAAAGTCATTTGTCAGTGGTTAGTTGTCAGTTGTCAGTTGTCATTGGTCAGTAGTCAGTAGTCAAGAGTTGATTAAAAGCCCTAGATTGTTGACTTGAGACTAATAACTTTTGCACTATTTAAGCCCACCAAGCGGCATCCCCAGTGCGGAAATCGGTTTCCGTCCAAGGTGTTAACAGAATTTTGTCGTCTGCCACTTTGGCATGGGCTAGAGGCAAGGATTTTGGTGCAGGACCGCGAATTACTTTACCAGTAGCGTCATATTGTGAACCATGACAAGGGCATTTAAACTTATTTTCAGCCACATTCCAAGGGACAACACAACCTAAGTGGGTACAAATAGCATTAATCCCGTAGTCAGCGATCGCTTCTTTACTTTCCACTACAATATAGGTAGGATCTCCCTTGAGTCCTTGTACCAAACTGCGACCGCCCACATTATGGCTGTCTAGAAATTGACTAACACTAACATCATTACCCAATTCATTCTTGGCTACTGTACCGCCACCAGCACCACCGCTAGCAGGAGGAATAAAGTAGCTAACAACAGGGTACAATGCACCCAACGCCACCCCGGTAACAGTCCCAAAAGTGAGTAGGTTCATAAACTGACGACGACCCATATCGGGAACATCTGCTGATTCAGAAAATTGAGCCATAATCTCCGCGCTGTTTGTGTAATTTATTAATCATTTTGACAAGAGTACCAGCACAAGAGCCACTCTTATCTGAATCGAAATCATAACGCTCACAGCGATACCCTAATTCTCAGTTGCAAGACATAGTGAGCATCTTTATCTGTTAGCATTACATTTCTTTATATCCTTATCATACTGGAGTCACGGAACTTAATATCATAACTAAATGTAAAATCTAGATAAGCTCAGGGAACAGGGAACAGGGAACAGGGAACAGAAGGAAACTTCTTAACAACGGACAACTGTACGGGCGAAGCATTTGGAGAACTATTTTTGGCAATGATCGATAATTTATCTTCCAAATGCTTCGCCCCTACTGACAACTGACAACTGACAACTGACAACTGACCAAAATTGCTATGACCGGAAAGGAATTACGCCAACTGTTGATTGATAAATGGGGACAACCTTATGATGTCCAGTTTCGCCGCACCCAGGGCAAAATATTTCTACAAATCATGTGGAAATATTTTGGACAGGCCTCTTTCCCTTTAAGCGAAACAGATTACCAAGATCATCTTGACAGCATTGCTAATTATCTCAATGCCTTAGGGGGAGTACAACAAGTGCAAACTTTCATTCTAGAAACCAAAGAGCGTCCCCGTCTTGGTAAAGCAGTTAGCATCCCCCTTGACTTAGGTGAACGCGCTTCAGAATGGATTGTTTAAAAATTAGGCAATAGGTAATAAGGTGTTACTCCTAACTCCTGACTCCCAACTCCATAACCTTAAACTGAAGATATAAAAAAATTAACGGAAATGACTAATATATCTGTTACTATCTACACTTATTGTACTAGGTCAACACGGTATTAATCAAGCTATGATTATGGGACGGTTTTAGAAGCCTGGAACGCTCTGGGTAAATTATGTTAATTTTTACGAGATGCTACGAGAACACAGTGCAGGGGACGTAAGCTGTGCGAATTCCGCTTGATTATTACCGAATTCTAGGATTACCGTTGGCGGCAAATGAGGAACAATTGCGACAGGCATACAGCGATCGCATTGTCCAATTGCCCCGACGGGAATATTCGACTACATCTATATCTTCTCGCAAGAAGCTGATTGAAGAAGCTTATATGGTTTTATTAGATACCGACGAGCGCAAAGCCTACGATCAGCTTTATCTAGCTCACGTTTATACTCCTAACAAAACTGCTGATCAAGTTCCACAACAAACCCTAACAGATAATAACTCCAAAGATCAAGATGCTCAAAGTCTCAGCATTGAAATCACCCCAGAGCGATTAGTTGGCTCTTTGTTAATCCTCCAAGAACTAGGAGAATATGAATTAGTATTAAAACTTGGTCGCCCGTACCTAGTTAATAAACCTAGTTCAGTTAGTCTTAAAACAGGTCATCGTGCTACCCAAATAGAAATTCCCGAAAACTCTGACTTACCAGATATTATCCTCACCGTCTCCCTAGCTTGCCTAGAACTAGGACGGGAAGAATGGCAACAAGGTCACTATGAAAATGCCGCCGTATCCTTAGAAACAGGTGAAGAATTATTAGCACGAGAAGGCTTATTTCCCTGCGTCCGCGCTGAAATGACCGCTGATCTTTACAAACTGCGTCCCTACCGCATCTTGGAACTATTAGCACTACCACAAACACAAATTCCCAAACGTCGGCAAGGATTAGAATTATTACAAAGTATCTTAGAAGATCGTGGCGGTATTGATGGTACAGGCAACGATCAATCAGGATTAAATATAGATGACTTTTTACGATTTATCCAACAAATTCGCCATTATTTAACAGTCGCAGAACAGCATAAACTCTTTGAATTAGAAAGTAAACGCCCCTCAGCCGTGGCCACATATTTAGCAGTATACTCCCTAATCGCCAGAGGTTTTGCCCAACGCCAACCAGCATTAATTCGCCAAGCCAAGCAAATGTTAATGCAATTAGGCAAACGCCAAGACGTGCATTTAGAACAATCGCTTTGTGCTTTGCTAATGGGACAAACCGAAGAAGCCACCCGTGTTTTAGAACTAAGTCAAGAATATGAAGCCTTAGCTTTTATTCGGGAAAAATCCCAAGACTCACCAGACCTATTACCAGGACTGTGTTTATATAGTGAACAATGGTTACAGCAAGAAGTATTTCCCCATTTTCGGGATTTAGCAAAACAGCAAGCCTCTTTAAAAGATTACTTTGCCGATAGACAAGTACAAGCTTATCTAGAATCTTTACCTACCGATGCCCAAATTACTAATGAATGGTCAGTAATTAATCATCAATCCTTTCCCCAACCAGATATTAATAATTCTCGTTACCATACTAATAACACCACACAAACACCGCAACATCATCAACCCGTCAATCCTGAGTTACCACAAACCCAGCCTCGACCTCAACCTGAATCTACCCAAGTTTCCATACCGAGATGGAATCATCCACCAACAAATGCAAATGCGGGAAATCAAACATCACAAATACCCTCAACAGCAGCAACCCCGAACCTAATACCACATCAAACCAATGGTACTCCGACCACAGCAACAAACCACCAACCCCCCAAACGCAGAAGACGTAAACCTACTGCTAATAACCTTTCCCAGCGATTCATCCAGTCTCAAACTAATTTTCTCAGTAGTCTAGATCCAAAAACACGCTTAGTTTGGCTAGTTTTCTTCTCATTGGGAGGAGTATTAATTTTTTCGTTATTAGTATCAACAACTTTTGGCTTGGTCAAAAATATCTTCTTTCCCAGTGCATCATTACAGGGAGAACAGTTAGCAATACAACTGAATCAACCACCAATTACCATTCCTGACCCCAACAGCGAACCTGAATCAAGCACCGAAGAACTGACCAAGGAGACAGCAAAAGAAGTAATTGAAACTTGGTTATCTGCCAAAACCTCAGCTTTAGGGCAAAAACATGAGATTGATGGTTTAAAGGAAATTTTAACAGGTGTAGTTTTATCACAATGGCAGTCAGTAGCCCAGCAAGAACAAGAAGAGAAACGCTATCGCCAATATAAACATAATCTAGAAATAGTAGCTGTTTCTAAAAAAGGTACAGATAAAGATTATGTATCTGTAGACGCTAAGGTACAAGAAGTTACCCAGTTCTATCAGAATAGTCAGCAGAAAAAGTCTTCTAATGAAAACTTGCGCGTTCGCTATGATTTGGTTCGCAAAGACGGTAAATGGCTGATTCAGCGAATGTCAGTAATTCAGAATTTTTTGTAATTGGTCAGTTGTTAGTAGGGGCGAAGCATTTGGAAGATAAATTATCGGTCATTCCAAAAAATAGTTCTCCAAATGCTTCGCCCGTACAGTTGTTCGTTGTTAAATCTACTCTTTTCCATGTTCCCTGCCCTCAATGTCATCAAACCTTGACAGTAATCCTCTATCTGAGATCACTATATTAAGATTCCATGACAAACTGATCCCCGCAAGGCTTATAACTACGTGAAATATAGTAAAACCTATCTTTAGACCCCTTGATCCCTAGATAGTTTTACTGGTTAATATTTACTTAACAACTTTTGGCAATCCCAAAGAAATGCAAAACAACGGCATAACTAGGAATTTCGATGAGTTGGTATCTTAATAAAAAACAAACAGTAAACAAATTTAAAACTGGAGACAAACCAGGAGTCAGGAATAAAAAAATCTGGGTAGATGATATTTCATCAAAATTTTTTTAACCCGGAAAAAATAATTTACCTTGTAAACTACTGGAGTCCAAATTAATGGCAAAAGAACGGCCACCGCTAGAAGAAATGACATTACGGCAATTACGCAAAGTTGCCAGTGAATTCTGTATATCTCGCTATAGCAGAATGCGGAAATCGCAGTTATTAGCATCAATTGAAGAAGTTCAGCATAGTAAGTTCTCGCTCAGTTCATCCCCTAATCTGGAGGCACAAGAAACCGTGGAAGCAGCAAAATTTGAGTTAGGTCAAGAAGATCGGACTGGTGGTTCTCTCGCTGATGTTGATGAAGCACTAGCAGATTTACCAGCTGGTTATGGTGACAGTCGGATTGTTCTGTTACCTCGTGATCCTCAATGGGCTTATACTTACTGGGATATTCCTAACGACCATAAAGAAGCACTGCGTCGTCAAGGTGGACAAACCCTAGCTTTGCGGATTTATGATGTCACTGATGTTGATCTAGATTATCAAAGTCCCCACAGTATTCAAGAATACCCTGCTGATGAACTAGCGAGAGAATGGTATTTGCCAATTCCCGTGAGCGATCGCGATTATGTGATAGATGTCGGTTATCGCACCGCTGATGGTGGTTGGTTAGTATTAGCGCGTTCCGCGAGAGTACATATTCCCCCCGTCTATCCTTCCGATTGGATTGAAGATGTCTTCATCACCGTAGACTTTGAAGAAGACCTGCGTGCTAAGACTTTCTACGAACTAGTTCCCCCATCTAAGAAATTAGCAACTGCTGCTGCTGCGACTGCGGGTGGTGGAAATCCCATTTACGAACAAATCTTTGGTCTAGCAGAATCCGCTGAAGCTCAACGGGTAGCAGGTTCTATCTTCGGTTCTATGCAGCACGTCCCCGGTTCTGCTGCTCCCGAACAAGCTCTCAGTTCCTACGTTTTCCCATCTGGTGTGGGTATGTGGGCTGTTCCTACCGTATCTGGTTTAACCATGTCCGGTGTGGGAATGTCCGGTTTCTCCGCTTCTGCTGTTCCTGCACGTCCTCGCAAATTCTGGTTAGTTGCTGACGCTGAATTGATTGTTTACGGTGCAACTGAACCTGATGCAAATGTTACCATTGGTGGTCGTCCAATTAAACTCAATTCCGATGGTACATTCCGCTTCCAAATGTCCTTCCAAGATGGTTTAATTGACTATCCAATTTTAGCTGTTGCGGCTGATGGTGAACAAACCCGTTCTATTCACATGAAGTTTGAGCGGGAAACACCTTCTCGTCATACTAATACTAAAGATGAAGCTGTTCTGGAATGGCTGGCATAATATTTGTATCTGAAAATTAACCATCAATGTAATTGTTAATTTTACCCGCTATAGTATTCCTGTAGCGGGTTTTTTACTGAAAAAAATAAACAACTTTAGCCCACATTCCGACCTCAACTGTCACAATTGTTAATGACTGGAAGAAAAATATAAATTAAGAATAAATATGGAAAATTTGATTTATAAGATAGTAGAATAGGGGACAGATAAGCTGCACCTAAGAGAGGAAGGGAAATTGGAAGAACTCAGGGCGGTATTGGAACTAGCTACAGAAGAGGAACTACAGGACTTAACAGCAATTCTGTTTAGTCGCAAGTTTAACCCCTTAGATTATGTTCACACACCCGAACCCATTGCAGTACAAAGCCAAGATCGTCAAACTTGGTTAGATACAATAGAAAATCGCTTTCGTTTTTTAGCTGCTGACGGAATGACAGTATTACGGGGACGTACTGATCAAGTAACTTACAGACAAGCCCTAATTCAAGTATGCAAATATTTGAAAATTCACTATTATCAAGATCTAACAACAATTGATTTAGAAGCAGAAGTATTTTTGCATCTCTTAGGAAAGGTTTGGAAAAAACTACCAAAACAGGAAAAACAACAACTAACTATTAATGTTCAACATCAATTAGCACAATCAAAACTTAAACAACCATTACCATTATCATTGCAACGTGATCCTTTAGGATTAATATTTAAATGTGGTAGTGCCTTGGCTGTAACGTCTGTAATCCAACCTTTTGTTCTCCAACAAATCGCCCGTCAATTTGCTATTCATTTAGCTACTTATCAAGTAGCGAAAGAAGCCACAATTACAGGTACAGGATTAGCAACCAAACAGTTTCAAAACTATGTAGCTTTACAAATGTCCCGTCGAGGTATGACTATGAGTGCAGCCCGTTATGGTGCGGTTCGCAGTGCATTTGCTTTGGTCGGTCCAGTCATGTGGGCTTGGTTTTTTGCTGATTTAGGTTGGAGAGCGATCGCCACAAACTATGGCAGAATTATTCCTTGTGTCTTCACCCTCGCGCAAATTCGTCTTACCCGTACAGAATGTTGGGAAATAGCTTAAATAAAACTTTTTATCATCCAAATTCCCGCTTACAAACCCCTTGGAATTGGTTGCAATTTGGACTATTATCTTGCCCCCTGAGTCCATTTTTGGGCGGTATTTCTATCGTCGTGGCATCATTGTTAACTTGGCGAAAACAATCGCGGCTTATTAGCAATCGGCCAATTCACAAGGGATTTGCTCTTTTGAGTATCTTACTACTCATTACTACCGGATTTGCCTATCATAAATTAGATGCCTTTTTAGGTTTATTCAACTTCATCCCCTTCTTTTTCTTTTTTACAGGACTAACTTCCCTGATGCAAACACCCAACCAATTACGACAAATTTCTTGGATCATGGTGTTTGGTTCTGTACCTGTTTTAATCATCGGTTTTGGGCAATTATTTCTCGGTTGGAATTTCCGATTTCAGGTTTTATGGATTGTCTTTGATTGGATAGTTGCACCAGAAAAATCATTATCAGGACGCATGGCTTCTAACTTCATGCACCCAAATACCTTAGCCGCATACTTAGTAACTATCTTTATTTTGGGTTTAGGTTTATTGCTAGAAAACTATCACAAACTCAAGCAAAAAAATCGCCTGATTATCTTCTTAACGATTACGGTATTTGCTAATTTTATCGCCTTGATATTAACCAATTCTCGCAATGGTTGGGGAATAACTATTTTTGCCTGTTTAGTTTATGCTTTATATCAAGGTTGGCGATTAATTGTTGCTGCTGTTGTCAGTATTACAAGTTGTTTTTTCTTAGCAGCTTTTGCACCTTCACCTATTGCCCAATTTTTCCGCCTTTTTGTTCCCTACGGCATTTGGGCGCGGTTAAATGATGATATGTTTCCTGATAGACCGCTGGAATTAATGCGGAAAACCCAATGGGAATTTGCCTGGAATTTAACTCAGCAACATCCTTTAACTGGTTCAGGTTTACGCAGTTTTAGTGGACTTTATAAAACCCAAATGCAAATTGATGTCAACCATCCTCATAACCTATTTTTAATGCTGTCTGCGGAAACTGGGTTAATTACTACTTTGCTATTTTGTGGTTTGCTGGCTTGGATATTAATTGCAGCTAGTCAAATCTTATTTAACAATAAGAATAAGATCCCCGATTTCTTAAAGAAGTCGGGCATCTCTGCATCTATAGAACCAGAAAATCGCCTAATCTTCTTTAGTCATCTAATTACTTTTATAGGGTGGATATTATTTAATACCGTTGATGTCACCACATTTGATATTCGGTTGAATACTCTCTCTTGGGTTTTTGTTGCTGCATTATGCGGAGTTATGTATGAATATCAATCACGTCAAACAAGTAGGTAGACTGGGGAAAACCCAAATGTGTAAAGCAATCTTAACAAGAGGATTAGTTTTGAGGGAAGGGGTAATTAACAATTATTAATTACCCCTTTCCCCATTAAAGCAGGTGACTAAGCAGCAAAATTTTCAGCGACAAAATCCCAGTTCACCAAATTATCTAAGAAATTCTTGATGAATCCAGGACGAGCATTTTTGAAGTCAATGTAATATGCGTGTTCCCAAACATCAATGGTAAGCAATGCTTTTTTACCATGTGCAAGGGGGTTTTCGGCGTTAGGGGTTTTCATTACCTTGAGTGTGCCACCATCATCAACCAACCAAGCCCAACCACTACCGAATTGAGTTGCAGCAGCAGTGGAAAATTCCTCTTTGAATTTCTCAAAGCTACCAAAATCCTGTTCAATTTTAGCAGCTAACGCGCCCGTAGGTGCGCCGCCACCTGCTGGTTTCAAGCAATTCCAGAAGAAAGAGTGATTCCAAACTTGAGCCGCATTGTTGAAGATTCCAGCCTTAGCAGAGTCACCAAAAGCAATTTGAATTACTTCTTCCAAAGACTTATTAGCTAATTCTGTACCATCAACAAGCTTATTCAAATTATCTACATAAGCTTTATGATGCTTACCATAGTGATATTCAAAGGTTTCCGCTTTCATGCCATAGGATTCTAAAGCATCAGAAGCAAAAGGTAAAGCTAGTTGGGTAAATGCCATTGTGTGAGATCTCCTCTCTTTACTGTTTTCTAGTTGAAAGCTATTGCCAGAGCTAGGCAAATTACAGGTTTCGTATTCAGGAATTTTATACAAAACTTAACATTGTTATTCTACTACCAAACTGAAAATTCCCAGCAATTAGTTTATAAATAAAGCAAATTTCATCTATTTAGACCAAACTCCTAACTTCCCTCTGTTGCCTCTGCACCTGAAGCGTGAGAAAAAAGCCCAGTCTAAAATATATAATGATCAACTCAGACTAATATCCGTCTCAAGATAGATGAATCAATCTGCAAATAGTTTAGGATGTAGTTCAAAGCACTAAAATCTAATAATGGTGAGTCCGTCGGCACTCACCACCATTTTCAACTCAAAAATTCCCGAATTACCAATGGGATAGCCGTTGATTGTAGTGGCTAATAATTTGTGCTGCTACTTCAGAAGCTGTTAAACCATCAGTTTGTAATTCAATCGCATCAGCCGCTTTTTGTAAGGGGGAAACCTTGCGAGTGCTGTCTTTCAAGTCCCGTTCAGCAATGTCCCGTTCTAGTTGTTCTAAACTAACTGCGGGTTGGTTCTGCTTTTGAAAGTCTTGCTGACGACGACGCGCTCTTTCACCCGCAGAGGCGGTCAAGAAGATTTTAATTTCCGCATCTGGGAAAACATGAGTGCCAATGTCCCGACCTTCCGCCACTAAACCGCCACGTTGTCCCCAGCTTTGCTGTTGTTGAACCAATGCTTGACGCACAGTGCTTTGAGCAGCGATCGCTGATACTTGAGAAGTGACTTCAACTGTGCGAATTTTCTGAGTGACATCAATGTCATTAATCTGGACTCTGACGGGAGATTGCAGGCTTTGACTGGGAGTCAGTTCAATTTTACACCCAGCAACTAATTCAGCAACAGCACAATCATCATCAATGGCAATCCCCTGTTCCAGCACTAGCCAAGTAATCGCCCGGTACATAGCGCCCGTATCTAAATAGACTAAACCTAACTGATGTGCCACTTGGCGAGCGACGGTAGATTTACCAGCACCAGCCGGACCATCAATAGCAATGATTGGTTGGCGTAGTCCGTCGTTGCCATCGCGCAAAATCGTATTGTCAATTAACCGTGTAGAACCAAGACGAGCAGCGATCGCCAACATTCCTTCATCCTCAACTTTTTCTAAAAACATCAACGTATTCGGTTCAACCAATTCAATATATTCCAAGCTGATATTGCTAACTTTTGCGATTTCTTGCCGCGTTAATGCTATGAGTTCACCACTGTCACGAACGCCAGCCCGAAACGCCGCCTCAGCTTGCCGTAAACCTTTAAATAACACCGTTGCTTGCTCTTTTTCTGTAGCCGTCAAATATTGATTACGAGAACTTAAAGCCAAGCCGGACAATTCCCGCACTGTAGGACAAGCAACAATTTCTACTGGCAAATTTAAATCAGCTACTAACCGTTTAATAATTGCTAGTTGTTGGCCATCCTTTTGTCCAAAGTAAGCTCGGTCAGGTTGTACCAAATTAAAAAGCTTGGTAACAATCGTTGCCACACCTTGAAAATGACCCGGCCGAAAATTACCACACAAACTAGATATCATATCAGATGGCGGGATCACTTGTGTCACCTGAGTTGCTGCTATATTCTTCCCAGGGACACCAATTTCCTCCGGAGTTGGGGCAAAAATCACATCAACTCCCGCCTGTTCACAAAATTGTCGGTCTTGCTCTAGAGTGCGGGGATAGCGTTGATAGTCCTCATTTGGTCCAAATTGCAGGGGATTGACAAAAATACTGACAATCACCGTCGAATTTTCCTGTTTAGCCCGTTCAATTAAACTTAAATGACCTTGATGTAAACCCCCCATAGTTGGCACTAAACCAACTGCTGTGGGAGACCAACTGGTTTGTTCATCAAGTCCGAGATCCTCTGGTAGCCTAAGATGGCTTGGCCAGCGACGGCGATTTAAATAGCAGCGTAAGGCTACAACTGTTGTCAGCACAAGCACAAAATACCCCTAGTTCCAATAATCCTTTCCCCCGTTAGTGTATATCTGATAGCGCGGCGTGGCGCAAAGGATAATTGGGGGATAGGAGGGACGAACCAGGGGAATTTAATAGTGAAGAGCGAAAAGAGAGTAGGAATGAGGAAACGGGTTATTTTCCTAAAACCTCAAGACTGACTGGAGCAATGCCACTGCCGATCATGCCTAATAGCCGGGCAGCACCAGCGGAAAGGTCAATAATTCGACCCCGGATGTAGGGACCTCTGTCATTGATTCGCACGACGACAGAGCGACCATTCCGGGTGTTAGTGACACGGATTTTTGTCCCCATGGGTAAACTCCGGTGAGCCGCAGTTAATCCTTCGGGATTATATCTTTCACCACTGGCGGTTTTATTGCCAGAGCCATCATATCCGTACCAAGAAGCTATCCCTTGAAAACTGAGATTGATATTTCCAAAGGCAATCTTTTGCGGTAGGTTGGCTCTGGAGACTGATCTATCTACTGGTAAGTTGGCAATTGCTTGAATAGGAGATGCGTTACCTATAAGTCGCCGCAGTCTATTAGTTGCTTGTAAGGCATCTTGGGCAAGATTTTTGGTACTATCTGCTAATATTGTGACTTTATTGACTTCTACCAGTTCTTGACCGTCAATAGTAATGGTGTAGCGATCTGCCGACGGTTGTTGAACGATGAAGCCTGGCTTTTGGGCTTTATTGTTAATTGTGGAGTTATCTCCTGTTTTCCAACTGACGGTAATCTTGCTTGCGTCTACATTTTTTTCGATCAGTTCATTGATTCTAGCGGCTATGACACTAGCTTTTTGAACTGGATCATTGTCAATGGATCTAACTTTTTTGTTAAAATTGACTACATTCCCAGTATTGCTAAAACTGGTAACTTTGGCGGAGTTGGTAGCAGTCCGCGGGTAAAAATTTAAATTCTCGCCATTGCCGATTACTCCAACTTTTGTTTTGCTGTTAGTAACTGGGTTAGAACCCAAAAAGGTGAGAACGGGAATATCCCGAATATAAAGAGTTGCTGCTTGTAAGCCGCGAATACTGTGAGGATGAATTCTGGTAATCACAGGATTGGAAATGGGGCTTTCTGTCTGGGATTGGTACTCTCCTACTTTGACTGCATCATTCACAGATGATGCTTGGCTAGTTGGGGAAATTCCCGCACTGGTTTGAGTTCGACCAACTGAGGGTAGACCCAAAACAGCTAGAAATACGGCAACTGTAGTCCACAAATGTCTTTGATTCATGCGTCCGATTTTAAAGCGACTATAGAACTTAAGTTTTATTTAGCTAGTACATCACGGCGTAAATAAAGCAACCATATTCAATCGCCAAAAAGCTTACTGTATATTAGTTTTGACTTTTGACTTTTGACTTTTGACTTCCGCCCTGCGGTACTAGGGTTTTTCACTTGATGAATAGTGATCCCCTTTGGAAACTCGAACCCGTTCCGCTTTCACTTTGCGTTTTGTAACTCGAATACATTAGCATGAATTTTTGGGCTTGGGGATCAGGGTTTTAGCGGAAGTCTGAAAGAAATACTTAAATTTACGGTTGAGTTTGAGCTTGTAAACCGTGTTCAAGTCAGGATTTTGGCTATGTAACGTTTTTTTGGAAAATTTCCAGATTTTCTTAGGGAAACTTCATGTTGGCTGATCACATAATTCAACGGTTACTCCCTAACATTTATCCTCAGTAGTTGTAAATTATTAAGTATTGAAAAATGATCAAGTCAATTTGCGTTTAGATAAAATTTTACTTTCAATAATTTGATTGTTAGAAGCTAAAATTAGCGCAAAACCAATCTCTACAAAGATTTTATTTGCAAAATACTTGGGTTGTTTCGCTCAAGGATGATAGTTTTTGATCTAGATTTTAAATAAGTAAATACTATTAAATATTTAATTTTATAAGTATTGATTATTACAATAATTACTCAAGCAATAAAAGTGATGTATCTCCAGTAAGTATTTATTCTTATCCTGAGATAAATAATTAATGAGACAATGAAAAGAGTGGTCAGCGCGTATATATGAATATTTTAGGTATAATAAGCTACTCTATAGTAACTTTTACCGTAATAACCCCAGCAATCAATTTTGTATCAATCAATCAGCCCCATCTTTAAGCCAGAAAATCCAGAAATATTACCACCAGCACTTTTAGACATTCTCAAAGAATTGCATTCCCAGTATAAATCCCTGAAAGATGGTGTAGTAGCCAACTATATTCCCAAACTTACCAAATTAAATCCTGATTTATTGATGATTTGTAGCGTTAGTTGTGGATTTTCGTCAAATTTACAGTTTACCTTATGAATATATTTCAAAACACGCTACAGAATTGGGTTCTCGATGCCGGTTAAAATCTCCTTTTTCTCAAGCATTTGCTAAATTATTTATTACCTCCTATTCTTTGCTCCTTCTTCTTAAAATATACCCAGATACCCGACTTCTTAACGAAGTCAGATACCTTATTTCTCAATTTACAATTTCTGCAACAATTCCTGAGTTAACTGCATAAATGCCTTAGAACCCGCTGTATTCGGACTTAGTAAGGAAACTGGCATAAAACTATCAACAGCTTTGGCAACATTAACATCAACGGGGATTTGAGCTTTACAGATTTTATCTACTCCAAAATCTTCAACAACTCGGTGCATTACCTGTTTATAATATCTGCCATTCAGGAGATTGGCATTAGACATACTAAAGACTATTCCCAACATTTTTATATCTATTTTAGCTTCGTGTTCATGACTTTCTTTTAATTGGGCAATACGTCTTTCTAAAAGTTGAATTCCGACTACAGATAAGGGTTCTGGTCTAGCTGGAAGAATATAGAAATCACTAGTAGCTAAAGCACTCCGAGTCAAGAGATTATAACCGGGAGCGCAATCTAAAAGAATAAAATCATATTCATCCCGGATAGGTTCTAAAATATCTCTAATTAAGACCCTTTCAAAGCGATTCCAGATGGTTTCAAAATCCTGTTCTCCTAACGCTACTGATTGATTATGCAGCATTTCTGAAACCACAAATTCATCATATAAGTCTATATCTCCCGGTAATAAATTTAATTCGGTCAGGTTACAAACTTGAGGTTGAATGATGTCCCCAATGGTAAATTTTGCCTCTGGTTCAGGGTTGATAATTTGATCTAGTAAATATCTAAATGTCTTTCTTTGTTTGCGACGTTTGGCAAAATCTACTGGTGACATTAAACTTAGCGTGGCACTAATTTGACTATCTAAATCTAAGACAAGTACCTTTTTTCCGTGATTCTTGGCTAAACAAGTAGCTATATTCACGGTAATGGTGGTTTTACCGACTCCACCTTTCATGTTTGCGGTTGCAATTACATATCCCATTTTAATTCCTCTACTGACGCTTTCCCAATGATATAGCGTTCATATTATCTAATAGATTTTAACTTTGGTTATGCTACTTAGATCCCCGACTTCTCTAAGAAGTCGGGGATCTTTTTTTTAAGGTAGTTTAATACTCTGTGCTAATAAGCTTTGAAGACGTTGTCCGTGCGAACCACCTTGGTAAACTAAATCACCTTTGCCTAATAAATAGGCTGCTGTTGTTTCTTTTCCACCCAGAATAATACATGAATCTGCTTGGCTGGAGGTACGCAGGGCGACTCGTCCAGGTAGGTTAGAACGGATAATTGGGGTGACAATACTGGCTTCTGGGCGTTGTGTGGAAATAATTAGATGAATACCTGCGGCCCTTGCCATTGCGCCTAAACGTTTGATACTTTGTTCTAATATGGTGCGAATTTCTTTTTCTGCCATAAAATCGGCATATTCATCAAATATACAAACAATACGCGGTAAAGCTGGGGAAGAACGTTGATTATAGGTGGTTAAATCTGCACATTTGGCTTTTTCAAATTTTTGATAACGAGATTCCATTTCTGCAACTAGTTCCTGCATTAATTCTACGGCGCGATCGCTATCTTTGACAACTGGTGAATATAACCATGACATTTGTTCAAATTCGGGAAATGTTACCCGCTTAGGGTCCACTAAAGCAATTTTTAAATATTGGGGAGAATGACGATAGATTAAACTGAGAAGTAAGGATCTCAAAAATTCACTTTTTCCGCTTCCTGTTGTTCCCCCAACCAAAAAATGACAGGTATTCGGATCTGATAGATCAGCCTCTAACAACTTCCCATCAATACCCACTCCAATAGCAATTTTTACGGGTGCTGTTGGGGGTAAAAATTGCTTTTGAATAAAATCTTCAAATTTGGCAATTTGTCTATCTTGACGGGGCAAATCAATACTTACATAACCAGCTTGGGGAGCAATTAAAGGCGGATATTCTAACCCTAATTGTACTTGTAAATCAGCGGATAATCTGAGAATTGAAGGAACTTTCACACCTAAATGTGGTTTAATTTTCACCCGAATAAATGCCGGACTTACATCAGCACCATAATAATCTACATTAACCTTAAAAGATTCTAGAATTGCCACTAAAGATGCGCCAATTTCATCAGCATTAATAAATGTATCTTTCTGACTTTTAAAAGTATCTGAAAAACCTCTCTCCAAACCTCTCTCCTGCAAGGAGAGAGGCTTTGAATTCTCCCCCTTCCCTCGTAGGGAAGGGGGTTGGGGGGTTAGGTTTCGTGTTGGGTTTTCCAAATAATGTGAAAAGTCAGATATATCTTCTTGTTTTTTAGCAGGTGCTATAAAATCTGAATTTTCATCAATTTCAATAACTTGATTTGGCGGTGAATCAGATTCAACATTAAAAAAAGTTTGACATTTTTGTTGTTGGGGACAAATTTCACATAAATGAGGTTCAGTTGTCATTGGTGGTGGGTTAGGATTTGGAGATTCCCAACTTAACCAGTTTTGCATTTGTAATAATTTATAGGGAATTAATTGATGAACCGTATTTTCTAACTGTTCCCAAGAATATTTGTACTCTTTAAATTCTGGTAAAACACAATAAACAGCAGAATCAACAGGTGCTTTTTTCTGCTTCCACAACATATAACTATAAAGAGAAACTTGCGCTAATTGTGCTGCTGAATCTACAGATTGATAGGTTTTAAACTCCACCATACAAAGGCGTTTAAGTTCAAAATTAAAAACCAGACAATCAAACTCACCTCTAATTAATTGTTTTGTCCCATTGGGTAAATCAAAGTAATATTCTAAATTGTGTTCTCCAGAAATAAAAGTATTAGAAATAACCGTTTCTGCACTGCAATAACGACGATTAATTACTAACAATTCAGTAAACTTTTTAATTAATCCTTGTAAACCTTGCCAAACTTGTAGCAGTAGAGAGGCTTTACTCGCGTCTTTTGCAATTGCATTTTGTAAATAGGGAAAGAACTTAATTTTATAGAATAGTTGTTGAATTTCCAACGTAATTACATCTACCTTTAATTGTGTTGCAGATGGATTTAATAAAGTTTTAAATCTGGGTTCAATTAGCAGTAAATTAATAAAATCATCCGCTAGTTGGTGAAAGACATTACCAATACCAGTAATGGCATCTTTAGGAGAGAATATTGCTTTACAATTAAAATTATGATTTAGATAAAATAGTCGCGGACACTCAAAAGCTAATCTAACTTTAGTAGGAGTTAAAGAAGAGTTTTCAGATTTATTATTTACCATATTAAATACACGACTGATAACATCAGGATTGGATATTTCCAGTAAGCGATAATGAACAGCAGCAAGATAAACAGTATCCATAGCTGCATAGTTTAACTGTTTTTGAGTCAGGGGACGTTTTCCCCAATCACCTTTTCCTTCTTCTGCGTCTACATTGGAAAAATTGCAGAGTTCAGCAGCTAGGGTTTTTAGTTTTAAGTTGGTAGTTTGTAAGACTTCTTTGGTGATTTTTCTCGCTATTTTGAAGGTACAAGTCACATTTTCTGCTAGTTCCTTCCCCAAATATTTTAAATCAAAACCAGCATTATGAAAAACTTTCTCAATTTGGGAATTAACCATGATTTGGTTAATGAAATATACAGCCAAATCAGGTTTATCTAAAACATCAAAAATATAAGCAAATTCACCGGTTAAGTCTGTATGATCAGCCAATACCTGAATTAGTGCTAATTTTGGTTTATCAGTATACCAATCAGCGATTTCCGTATCTATCCATAGAGTTTTAGATAGGGACAGTTGGGAAATTTGCTTGTAAATTTCGGTAGGTTGTGTCAGGTAGTGCATTGGCTGATCATCTTATAAAAAACAAGTGAATTTAAGCAATTAAACAAATTAATTGATCTGGTAATTTAGCTTTTGGGTTCATAATCTTAACTTTCTTTTCTTGGCATAATAGATCAATTAAATATTGAATATCAGTTTCTTTCACATCAGGAAATTGGCTAACTGCTTGTGAAATTAACGTAGGTACTCCCATAAATGCTTGAGTTTTGACTAGATTTAATAGGAAATCTTTAACAGGTCTTAAATCTTTTCTGCCATTTCCAGTTGTACTTGGTGGTTTATCTGGTTTAGAAACAATACCTAAATCTTGCAATAAAGTACATTTATGTAAAATCTCAGATTCATTAATTAAAGTTTCTAATCTTTGTAAATTAATCGTTTTTCCACCAATTACTAACTCTTGAGATTTGGCAGAATTTACCAAACTTTGATATGTTGCCAAGTAGTGAATAGACTGTAGACTTGGTTTAATATGAACATGATTAGTGTTGGTAAAAATCTGTCTATAGAGTTGATTTCCCGCCATGTTTGGTTTTCCTAAATCTCCACCACGAATTAAGTACATAGTTTGACAGAGATTTTTTTGAATGGCTATTTGACAAGCGTTCATTACATGATAAAAACTGGTCATACTTGAGTCTTCTGTCCAAACTATACCCAATTTTTGCCGATTTGTAGGATGTTGATAACTCAAGGAATAACTAGCATATTTTCCGCTTAAAAGTTTAGACTTAACTCCCTGTATTTTTAAAGTAGATATAGACTGCTGCAACATCTGAATTAAATCAGGTGATGATAACAAAGAAATCTTGGTAATTTTCCCCTGACTTTTTGTATATTCGTGCTGCCATAATAATTCAAATTCTGCTTGAGTTGTATCTTGATTATTTGCGGGTGGTGGTGGAGGAAGAATAATGATAGGTTTAGGAATAGTTTCTTCGTCGCGTGTTGTCACCTTTATTTTTATTGTAACTGGTTCGGGCTTTGGTTTTTCATCTTCATCTAATAACGAACCTTTATATTTTTGATATTCTTCACGACCTAGAGTTAGTGCATTTCTAGGCATAGTTTTACCACCAGGGGAGGTTTTATCCAACATTTCCCGATTTAGGGGAAAAATAGGCGGTTCAGGTCTAGGACTTGCTAATTGATGTAATGGCTGAAGTTGATAAGCCCAAAGTGCTTCTGCCTGTTCTATGTTAATACGTTTCAACTGAATTGTTTTATATATTCCTGCTTTATCCGCTGGAAGAATCCGGTCGTAATGCCGTTTCAATGTATCTGTAATAACGCTAATTATCACCAAGAAATTTTTTAAATTATCCCCATGAATTGTGGTATTGACATTAAAAAAAGGTTGTATATCCAGAAAACCTTCTGGTAACTGGGGCATAGTATCTAAATTGTCAAAACATAAAACAATCGGTTGAGTTTGTGTAGAAATTCTGCCAAAGTTGGCTAAGATATTTTTTGCAGCATCTTCTGTATCAATGCAAGTTTTGACCTTGATTTCTTTCATGGAATCTTCATTTAAGTCATCACCACGCAGCCATTCACAAGCTAAATCATATAATTCTGGATTTGCGAGATCATGTAGCACTCCAAAAAACATATCAGGGTTATAAATACCTGCTTTTTTATAACTATCCTTGAGGTGTTTGATAAATTTCTGCCGATTACTTTGTAATGCTTCCCAAAAATTATCATTAAATATTCGTTGCTTTATATCACTTCTTGTAAATGCCGTTAAACTTTTTAGCCACAACATTAACTGTGATTCTTTTTCACCTTCGGGAACTTGAATTAAACTATCAACAGTGTGACGTAAAATATGCCGCCAGATATTACCACTATCAGCCCAGTTGCAGAGAATATAAGCAAAAAATGCTTTCGGGTTAAGAGTACGTTTAAGCCGACCTAATAAATAACTTTTGCCAGAACCAGACTCACCAGCTAATAAAACTGTACGGCTACGATGATCTTTACCTACTAAATCAAGTAAACCTTCAATTTCTATGATTGCGTTTTCATGAATTGACTCAACCATGAGTTTTGAATCTTGTTCTTCAGCCCAAAAATTAGTGGGCTTTAAATTGATCACGTCAAAAGGGTTGACCTCGCGTTTAATAATGTCTTTAATGTCTGTCATAGATATGGGTGAGTGAGAGGAGGAAGTAATGAAAAAATGAAAAATATCGGGAATACTGTTAATTAACTATGAGAAAAAACAGTTGTCCACCAATATTTTGAGGAATTCCCGCGTCAATTTGTTCTGGTGTATAAGCACTGACTTCTTGTAGGGTACTAAAATCAATTTTGTCACTTTTTTGTAATCTATACAAAGCCTGATCTAAATCATCTCGTAATAAAGGCGGTTGTAACTTTTGCCGTAAATGGAAAATTGGTAAATAATTCTCTGTACCCAATTCCTGATCTAATTTCTTGATAGTCTCTAAAATTTCTTCATCACTGATATTGCTAGTAATATCAGAATATGATTCCAAATTATCAGAAACTAAAGTAGAAACTTTTTCTGACTTAACTCGCAAATTCTTCCGCAAAAAACGCACATAATTACCCAGCAAATTAAAGTCTATATTTGCTTTTCCTTCGGGATTATATTCATCCCGCAAAACTTCAATTCCTCTTTCCGTTAACCAAACTTCAGCTTTAAGTCTTTTCATCTTGATTTCAATAGCAATCAAACCCCGTTCACTCAAGGTTTTTAAAATTGCGTCCCGTTCATCTGATTTTAGCGATGAAACTTTGATTTCACTGGGGGCTATTTTTCCAGAACTCTTACCTATCTTCTCCAGTACCTTGAGTTCTTTATCATCAATAGGTAATTGTGCCGAGTCGAGTTTCAGTAGTGCTTGACCAGGAGGTAAAATCTTGACTGTGGCAATTTCGCGGGAATAGTCTACATATTCCAGTTCCCCTAAATCTCGACAAATTTTGTTTTTCTCACTTTTAAAACTATCAAAAGTGCTGGAACTCAAGCCAGTACGATAATTCGGACATCCCAACAGTTTTAAGATGAACTTTAACTCTTTCGTTTCCATACGGTTAGTCTTGCTGTATTCGATACTTGACTACTTTAGCGCGAATCACAAAAAAATAACACACAGTTTCTATATTAACTCTAATAAGAGCGATTTTTCCCTAAAAACTCAAAATATTATCCAAGTTTTCACTGATTACTTTCTAAATAAAAGACGGATTTTTTCTAGAGTTTTTCTACAAGCTTCCATGACAGGAAAAAACTGGGAAGACTTGGATCTTCTATCCATTGGACTTTTTTAGGAAAATTTTATACAGATATTAAATAAATTCCACCATATAGCGGGATTTATATGTATCATCTTTGAGATGACCAGATCATTCTATCTTTGACAATTCACAAAAGTTTAACTATTCATATTTGCACATTCTTTACCGGAAATTCACTGTATCAATTTATTAGAGATAAAGACTTTACAGTCTGCAATTAATATCTTTCTTCCTTTGCGCCTTGGCGTGAGAAAAAAATATAGGGTAGAATAAAAACCTACCCTAATCAACAATTTGCCAAAATCAAATTCCACTCATCTTGAGACAAAGGTATTACCTCTATTTCCATAGCAAAACAATCACAAGCTGCGGCTATTAAAGCCTTAATTATTGTTTCTTGATTGATAGTTTCTGGAAATTGGATAGGATGAAAAAACTCTTGATTAAATACCTTTGCAAATAAATCTGCATCTGGATTCAATCGCATAGAACCATGCTGAAGAACTGCGTCACCTTTCCTTAATTGAGCGCTACCAATCAGTTTAGAACCATCTGCTAAAACTAAATCTGCACCTGTCGCAGTCCCAAAACAATTAGGATTGTGAATATAACCGCGTCCAGCTTGACCATAGTACAATTCTATATCGAGCGATCGCCATCCTTGAATCAAAAACTCACAAATCTGCCCATACACATCTAACCGATTTCCCCTCAGTCCAGACGTGACCACAGAGTAAGTTAAATCACCTTGATGTAAAACAGCCCTCCCACCTGTAGGACGGCGCACCAAAGCCAATTTTTCACCTTTCCACCTTAAATTTTGCCAAAATTCGGGATATTGACGTTGATGATAACCTAAAGAAATTGCGGGTGGCGACCAAGTATAAAAACGTAAAGTTGGCGGATGTTTTCCCGACTCATGCTGTGCTAATAACCAGCGGTCTATAGCCATCTGGATATCACCAGCGGCTGCTAAAATCGGAATAAGTCGCCACACCTGCTGATCCGGCATTAAATATCACATCCCTAAACTAAAATTCTGGAAACTTAAACTGTACCAAACTCAGATTGCAGATATTCATCATTATCATCAGCAATACTAGCAACGATAGTAATGATCCGAGAAACTTCCCCTGGTGACAACTCCGCTAAAGTGCGTGTAGAAATCACCACCACCTGATTATCAATAATCCCGAACCGGGCTTCAAAGGTACTCACACAATTCATCTCTAACAAATATCGTGTCAATTTTGGTTCATTTTTAGCCGGTAACTTCAGCACCGCAGACCAAACCGTGATTGTATCTTCATCAGTAATTCCCGTCAATTGCACAAATACTTCTATACTGCCATATTGGAATTTCCACAGATATCCACCCTCAGCAGCATGACTAACCATTGCACTTTGATCTTGTGCTAGACTATCAATCACATTTTCAATTACTTCCACATGGTTTGGGGTTGTGGTGTCTTCAATAAGTTCAGTCAACAACTCATCTGGAGACTGGGCTTCTAGGTAGCTTGCCATACAGATTTTTCTCTAAAAATATAGTTACTGCCTTAATCTACTATTATGCTACCAAAAATGCCAGCATCTACTTCGTCTATTGTTCAAAGTCGAGATATCAGCCATACATTCGCCATTTTTTGCAGCTTGGGTTAAGAAACAGCGCAACTCAACGCATTTATTAAATTATGGTTGATGCCTCGGACACGCTACTGTGAACAACCTAACCTACAAATCAAAGCTTTTTCCAATTTGGTAAAGGTGTTGATTAAAAGATGAGAAAGTATTGATCAAGATCACAGCCATACTGATTAGTATGACATAGGCTCAAGTTATTATTGTATATGTCAATTTCCTAATTATTTTTTCCCGGTTTCAGGCGTTTACATCCAGAACCATTAGATGTAAGTTACCTTTAACCTCATTGGCTGTCAACATCAAGTAAAGATATTAGAATTTATTATCTAACTCTCTACTGTACCTCATTAATAAAAGACAAACAAAACCCTATTTTGTCTATATTACATCATTCAATGCCTACTATCGGTTACATAAGCTACCAATTTCAGTTAAAATAGGCTATCAAAAACAGTTTATTTAGGGGTAGCACAAAAATTACTCGCCGGTTTGATGTTAAAAGATGTAAAAATGATGGCAGAGGAACAATTTACTGATTTACAGCATCAAGGGATACAAAACGATCAGTTAAATTGTGAGTTGCCGAATGTACAGCGATTGATCAAAACTCAAGTTGACAAATTGGGGTGCTATCTGTTAAAAGGTTCTAGAATGTGCCGTAAAAACCCGAAAAAAACCCGAAAACTTTTTTGAGATTTTTCCGGATTAGTCAAAAAATCTGCGATTATTGTTACACTGATTTTAATAAGCACTATGAATATTAAACTTGATCACAGCACTCCATGTCATTTAACTTCCTTCTTTAGCCTACTGATGAAGGAAGGTATTTCCCCTAATCAAATCGTTTTGGGAATTGTTCAATTAGCCACCCAGACTCATGAATTAGACGGAATGATGGCATCAGCCGATTGTTTACGGTTGCTACTGGTACTGATGCCAGCAGAAACCTGTGCTAAAGGCGTTTCTCAGTATATATCATCTTTAGCAGCGGAAGGCGTTACTACTTTAATGTTATTAGATGCCTTGAGTCTAGCTTGCTATGTTTGTGGACAATCAGATGAAGCTAACCTAGTTCACTTGACTTACAAGAGATTACAAGCTGATGCTATTATCTCCCAAATGCTTCGTGATTAAGCCCTAAAATATTAATTTTTCATCCTTTTTTCAAAATCCAACTATTTTCAAGTTAACTTGTACTCAGACATGGCGATTTTGTACTGAATCATTCCGTTTATTCATTAGGCAACCAGTCAATTCAATTAATTTATATTTTCTTTGCGATCCTTAGCCAATAGCTGTTAGCAGTGGCTAGAATTGGAATGTCGCCATATTTATGGTCAGTTTGACAGCACCGCATCTACCACTTTTGATCTGGTCTAGAAGTCTCTAGCACTGGGAAAATCCTGACATCAATAACTTTTCAGCTTTCTTATTTACCCTGTTGATATTCAATTAAAGCTCTAAACTAAAATAGTTATCTGCCAAATTGCCAAAATATTAGATCATTGCCGAAACATTTCTGGAATTCTCTGTTTTGCATAGATAGCGAGCATTTAGTTTCCAGTATCTCTACTGTTTTGTTGATTATTGGCTATAGAAAAATTTTTGACATTAAAAAGCGCCTGGGAGTGTTGCCGTGTTTCCACCCCAGACGCTTTTTAAATTTTCTCCTCACACACAAATATAACTTATCACTCTTTTCTTCAAATGGCAAGTACCTGAGACAACAATTTTGGAAATTGTTTGAAAGAGGGAACAGAGAATATTTTTCTTCCCCATGACAACTGTACGGGCGAAGCATTTGGAGAACTATTTTTTGTAATGACCGATAATTTATCTTCCAAATGCTTCCCCATGACAACTGACAACTGTACGGGCGAAGCATTTGGAGAACTATTTTTTGGCAATGACCGATAATTTATCTTCCAAATGCTTCCCCATGACAACTGACAACTGTACGGGCGAAGCATTTGGAGAACTATTTTTTGTAATGACCGATAATTTATCTTCCAAATGCTTCCCCATGACAACTGACAACTGTACGGGCGAAGCATTTGGAGAACTATTTTTTGTAATGACCGATAATTTATCTTTCAAATGCTTCGCCCCTACTGACAACTGACTAATGTAAAAAGTGCCTGACACCAGTGACAACCATGAGTAAACCCAGTTCATTAGCGGCTTTGATAGAGTCTTTATCTTTGAGACTTCCCCCTGGTTGGACAATGGCAGTAATTCCGGCTGCTGCTGCGGCTCTGACGGTATCATCGAAGGGGAAGAAGCCGTCACTAGCGAGAAATGCTCCTTGGGCTTTTTCTCCAGCTTGTTCGATAGCGATTTTTGTCGAACCAACGCGGTTCATTTGTCCAGCCCCTACACCCAAGGTTGTGCGATCGCTCGCTATGACAATAGCATTGGATTTAACGTGTTTGCAAACTTTCCAGGCAAATAGTAATTCCGCTAACTCACTGGGGGTGGGTTGACGTTCCGTGACAACTTGCCATTGACTAGGATCGGCAATGATATCATCAGCAGATTGGACTAAAAACCCACCTGCTACTACTTTCACAGTTTCTTTTGGTCCAGTCAATAAATCTGGTAAAATCAAAACTCGGACATTACCTTTTTTAGTTAAAATTTCCTGGGCTGCTTCGTCACAACCAGGAGCAACCACGCACTCTAGGAATGTCTTCGTTAATTCCGTCGCTGTAGCTGCATCAATAGGACGGTTTAAAGCGACAATTCCGCCAAAAGCAGAGGTAGAATCAGCATTAAAAGCTTTTTGATAAGCGTCAAAAATGTCTGGTGCTTCCGCAGTTCCACAGGGATTAGTATGTTTGATAATTGTTGCTGCGGGACTATCTGTAAATTCAGCAATTATCCGCCGTGCAGCTTCCAAATCTACCAAATTATTGTAGCTAAGTTCCTTCCCTTGCAGTTTGGTGGCCGCAGCCCAACCTGTAGCTTCATTTCCTGTTTGATACCATGCTGCGGGTTGGTGAGGGTTTTCCCCATAACGCAAAGATTGGAGTTGTGTACCGGAAATAGTAAATTCTTGGGTTTGTGTGCCAGCTAAATAGGCAGCAATGGCATGATCATAACTAGCAGTATGCAAAAATCCTTTTAACGCGCATTTTTGGCGAAACTCTAAAGATGCTGCTCCATTTTGGCGTAATTCTTGCAAATACTCACCATATTGGGCAGGATCACATAATACCGTCAAATGGGCGTAATTTTTGGATGAAGCCCTTAACATTGCCGGGCCACCAATATCAATTTGTTCCACTGCGTCAGCTAGGGTAACTCCTGGTTTAGCAATAGTTTCCGCAAAAGGATAAAGATTCACAACTACCAAATCAATGGGTCGAATTTGATTATTTTCCAAATCTGTTATATCTTGTTCCACATCCCGCCGTGCTAAAATACCGCCATGAATGCGAGGATGAAGAGTTTTCACCCGACCGCCTAAAATTTCCGGTGAACCTGTATAATCAGAAACTTTTGTAACTGGTATGCCAGCATCTTTCAGGGTTTTGGCTGTTCCCCCACTGCTGATGATATCAAAGCCAAATTCTTCAACTAAACTCCGGGCTAAATCGCCTACACCAGTTTTATTAGATACACTCAGCAGGGCTAAACGCGCCATAATTTCCCAGATTCCTTTGGACTAAATTGCTTTCTGTGATGAACATTCTACCGAAAGGATGGTCAGAATCATAATTAGCCTGGGGAGTATTGACAAAATATGAAAATGCGTAGGTTGGGTTGACAAAGGAAACCCAACAAAATCTCAAAATGTTGGGTAACGCTATCGCTCCACCCAACCTACAATTATCTTTAATTCTTATCTCAATTATCCATGACTCCAACATTAGATTTTATTAGGGTTTCTCCACCAAAAAACCAAACACCAGACGCTTTAATCGTCACTCTACATGGTTGGGGTGCAAATGCCCAAGATGTGGCATCTTTAATCCCTCATGTCAATTTACCTGATTATGAATTTTTACTCCCCAATGCCCCCTATCCTTATCCTTATGCTGATACAGGGAGGGCATGGTATGACCTGCGGACGGAAAATATGTATGATGGATTAAATGAAAGTAAACAACTACTGATAGATTGGTTGCTCTCTTTAGAAAGTAATACAGGTGTACCGTTATCACGCACAATTTTGAGCGGATTTTCTCAAGGTGGGGCGATGACTTTAGATGTAGGATTAAGCTTACCCTTGGCTGGATTAGTCGTGATAAGTGGCTATTTACATCCTAGTGTGGCTATGCTGAATCAAGGCAATTTTCCGCCGACATTAATCATGCACGGGACACAGGATGAAGTTGTTCCTCTCCAAGCGGCAATTAAGTCGAGAGATGTGGCACAATCTCTAGGAGTAGCAGTGGAATATCATGAATTTGCCATGGGACATGAAATTAATTTCCAAATGCTAGAAGTGCTACGAACTTTTGTTGTCAACACAATTGGTCAGCTTTAGTTACAGAATTTTTACAAATTCCGGTGAAATTCACAAGAATTTTTACAAATTTAATGCTCGTTAATGAGTAAGATAGTAAAGGTGGAATCAACTCCACCCTCAGCTGAATGTAAGCGCTGCAAAAGGGAGGGGCAAGCATTATGAAAACTCTAAGCATTTCCAAAACAGAAATTTCTGCTATGACAGCGACAGAGGTACAGGATTTGGCTACACGTCTGGAATTAGATAATTATAGTAATGCTTTTGAGGGTTTAAATGATTGGCATCTACTGCGAGCAATTGCTTTTCAGCGTCCAGAGTTAGTTGAAGCCTATATCCACCTCTTAGATTTAGAAGCTTACGACGAAGCCTAACACCGCAGGGCGGAATTAAAAATTAATAATTAAAAATTAAAAAAGCAGATTACACAAGCTTTTGCAAATTTTTAATGGTTGGTTTACTTGCGCCGTTGTGTACCAGGGATTTTAGATTGGGTGGGACGGGCTAAAATCAAAGGTAATCGGAATTTTGCCCCAAAATGCCATCATTTACAAATCTCAAATCTAAACGGGTTATTATCTGTGTAGGCGGTGGTATAGCCGCCTATAAAGTCTGTGAATTGGTATCTACACTGTTCAAATCGGGGCTAGAAGTGCGAGTTATTCTCACTAAATCTGCCCAAAAATTTATTACTCCTTTAACTTTATCTACTTTATCCCGTCATCAAGCTTATACAGATGATAATTTTTGGCAGCCCATTTATTCTCGTCCTTTGCATATTGAGTTAGGTGAATGGGCTGATTTAATTGTGATTGCGCCTTTAACTGCTAATACTTTGGCTAAGTTAGCTTATGGTATGGCAGATAATTTGCTAACAAATACGGTTCTTGCTTCTACTTGTCCTGTGTTGTTAGCACCAGCCATGAATACAGATATGTGGGAACAGGTGGCAGTCCAAAGAAATTGGCGACAGTTATTGACAGATGGTAGATTTTATGGTATGGAAACAGGTTCTGGTTTATTAGCGTGCGATCGCATTGGTGCTGGTAGAATGGCAGAAGCCGCCGAAATATTTGTTTATATTCAATCTTTATTACACACCCAAGGCAAGAGAGATTTAGCAGGGAAACAGGTTTTAATCAGTGCTGGGGGAACGCGAGAATATTTAGATCCGGTGCGATTTATTGGCAATCCCTCCACTGGTAAAATGGGTTTAGCCTTGGCACAGGCAGCACTGCACAGAGGCGCAAAGGTAATATTAGTCCATTGTCCGGCGAATTGGGATGTACCTTTGGGAGTAGAAGCAATTGCGGTAGTTAGTGCGGAGGAAATGCAGCAGGTAATGTTCAAGCATTTAGGCAATGCAGATATAATTATCATGTCAGCCGCAGTTGCAGATGTCAAGCCTAGAGATTATAGTAGCGAAAAATTGCCCAAGCGATCGCTCCCCGAAAATCTTCCCCTAGCAGCAGTACCAGATATTGTCGCTGAACTGGGAAATCGTAAACAACCCCATCAATATTTAATTGGTTTTGCTGCACAAACTGGGGATATTATTACTCCTGCGCGGGAAAAATTGCAAAGAAAGAAATTAGATGCAATTGTAGCGAATCCTATTGATCAAGTTGATAGTGGTTTTGGGAGTGATAATAATCAAGCGGTGTTTTTAGATAAGTCAGGAAGAGAGTTAGAAATTCCGGCTTGTTCTAAGTTGGAAATGGCGCATTATTTGTTTGATTTTATTGTTTAATGGAATCAAATTATATTGTACTTTCTTTCGCATTCTGGAAATCTGCAAATAATTCATCTTCACTAATACCTCTTGTTTCCAGTAATTGTTGGATTTTTTGGACTGCTTCTTGTAAAGCCATTAAATCTTGTTTTCGAGGAGTAGGTTGTGTTGGTATGTAGTAACCTATTGGCACTCCATGAGAAGTAATTGCGATTGGTTCAGATGTTTGTTGTGTGTACTTATGTAAATTAGCCCGAAATTCTTTGATTCCTACAGATTGGATGTCCATAATAGTGAATTGACAAAATATGTACACTTGAGTACACTATAACATGAATTTTGAATTATTGATAATCAAGCGGTGTTTTTAGATAAGTCAGGAAGAGAGGTAGAAATTCCGGCTTGTTCTAAGTTGAAAATGGCGCATTATTTGTTTGATTTTGTTGTTTAATGGAATAAAATCACGTTTTTACTAGGACTTTTGAAAATGACAGTGCATTTACCTAACATTGGTATTACTGGTTGTGAAAGATCAAAATCACTAATTGAACAGTATCCTCAAAATATTGTTGGTAGTTTTTGGATTATGTGTGGTTATGGATTTGATTTTGAGAGTGAAGAAATTCCTGATTGGTGGATTAATCTTGATTCAGCGCAAGATATTATTGATGTCTTTGAAGAAGGTTATTTTGATGGAGGTCATAACTGTCCTGTATACTTAGGATTTTGTGTTCTTGTTGTTGCAGAACCATCAAATCCTGCTCATTTATCCTATATAATTGAACATCTGAGAATGTTTGAATATGAGGGCATTGGGTTATTAAGAATAATGTCCCGCTATAATATATCTACTATTGTAGAACTTTGTTATCCTGATGACTTTTTAAGCCATCGTTATCCTACTTATAAATCTCTTACAAAAACACTAAGTAATTGGTCTACTGATATATGGGAAGATTACTGTAGTTATCTAATGTCTGTTGATGGTCAAAGGATGTTTTATGACTATTGTAAAAAAATCAATGCTGTTAAAGATGAAGTTAAAGCTACTGTAGCAAAAGGTGATAAACCTCTAATTTTCACAGAAGGAGAAACTGACCCAATTTATATTAAAACTGCCTTAGAATTGCTAGGGGAAAAGGAAATTTTAGCACAAGTTGATATTGAATGGGTAGGAGCTTCTACAGGCAAAGGAAAAAGTATAAATACTGGTGAAGGCGGTTTAAAAAATACTAGAGATGTTTTGCTTTCTAACCCTAAATTAGTAACTAGAAAAGTATTACTACTCTATGATTGTGATACTGATAAATCTAATGAAGATCATGAATTATTGAAAATCAGAAAAATCCCTCAACAAAAGAATCGAAAAGTCAAAAAAGGTATTGAAAATCTATTTTCTGATCATTTATTTACAGAAGAATTTTATTTACCAAAAACAAAATATGGAGATTATGGAGAAAAAACCAAATTCAAGAATTTCAAAAAATGAAATTTTGTAAATGGATTTGTGAACAAAGAAAACAGGCTGATGATTTTGTTGATTTTAAGATAATTATTGAATTTATCAAAGATTGTTTAGGAACAGTTACTTATTAGAAGAGCCTTTCAAAACTATCTCTTGTTATAGACTAGAAGTAGATATGATTTCCAAATTAATCTTTTTCTTCCTTTGCGTCTTTGCTCCTTTGCGTCTTTGCGCGAAACACTAAATTTAACAACCCAAAATCGTATAACCAATGAAAAAAATATCTCTAAAATCGCACCGTCAAACTAAAAAACTAGGATTTTTAGCAACTATGATGGCCGTGAGTATGATTGCATTCTTCATGCTATCATTCCCCTTAAATGCTCAAATTCCTAAATCCACAGAATTACGGGGAGTATGGTTAACAAATATTGATAGTGATGTTTTATTTGAGAGTAATCGCCTAAAACAAAGTTTACGAACATTACAACAACTCAACTTTAACACCGTTTATCCCGCCGTCTGGAATTGGGGATATACCCTTTATCCTAGCAAAGTCGCAGCCAAAGTCATTGGTAAAGCAGTAGACCCTACCCCCGGACTGCAAAAGCGAGATATGCTCAAAGAAATAGTCACCGAGGGACATAAACAAAATTTAACAGTAATTCCCTGGTTTGAATTTGGCTTTATGGCTCCTGCTGATTCCCTCCTTGCTAAAAATCGTCCTAATTGGTTGACAAACCGCAGAGATGGCACAAAAATAGTTAAAGAAGGCATCCATAACCGAGTTTGGTTAAATCCCTTTCGTCCCGAAGTGCAACAATTTATCCAAGATTTAATTATAGAAATAGTTAAAAACTATAATATTGATGGGATTCAATTTGATGATCATTTCGGCTTACCATCAGAACTAGGATATGATACCTACACCATAGCATTATACAAAAAAGAACACCAAGGAAAACTTCCCCCCGCAGACTTCAAAGATCCAGAATGGGTAAATTGGAGAGCGAACAAAATCACCGACTTTATGAAACGAGTCTTTACAGCAATTAAAGCAAATAAAAAAGATTGTATCGTTTCCGTTGCGCCTAATCCCCAGCGTTTTTCCTACGAATACTTCCTTGCAGATTGGCAGAAATGGGAAAGAATGGGAATAATTGAAGATTTAGTTTTACAGATTTATCGAAATGATTTAAACGTCTTTATCAGCGAATTAGAATATCCCGAAGTCAAACAAGCCCAAACTCATATTCCCGTCAGCATTGGCATTTTAAGTGGGTTAAAAAATCGTACAGTTCCCATGGAACAAATCAAAACCCAAATAGAAAAAGTACGAGAGCGAAAATTTGCTGGTATTTCCTTCTTCTTCTACGAAACCCTCTGGAACATGAGCCAAGAAAAACCCCAACAACGCCAACAAACATGGCAAAAAATATTCCCCACACCCACAAACTACCCCAACCTATTAGCAGATTGGAAACCCTAGAAAATTGGTAAAGAAAATCTGGCGTTGCAGAATTAAAGGATGAAAGTGAAAAATTTAAAAGCATAAACTTTGCGCCTTCGCTCCTTTGCGCCTTTGCGCGAAACATAATTAATTCTATGCAACGCCAAAATTCCTAACTACCGATACCCAAACGCCCAGCTAAAGCAGGAGTCAAAGGTAAAAGAGTAGCAATCATTAAAAACAAAGCCAAAAGACATAAAGCCGCCCTAGCATCATCTGGTTCACTGATTTCATTCAAACTAGGACGTTCTAAATCCCGTTGTAAAAACAAAATCACAATTGCCCAATACATAGCCAGAGGATTACCTAATGATACGATAGCCAGTAAAACTATCGTCGCAAAAGTGGTTCTCCCTGAGGTTTTGCGTCCATAAATCGCTTGCACAATCCTCCCCCCGTCTAATTGTCCAGCGGGCATTAAATTCAAAGCTGTTATCACTAATCCTAACCAACCAACAATTACCAAAGGATGAATATTCACCAACGGAGATTGTAAAGCCGAACCGAGGACAACCCGTGCCAAGCTACCGACTAAAATTGAACCTTGGAAAAACTGATTGGGTAATTGAAATAAACTGCCTGGGTGGGACAGTAGCAATCCTATTACCAGTAATAGTAAGGAAGTAATCCCCCCAAAGGCAGGTCCAGCCAAAGCAATATCAAATAAAGCATTCCGGCTAGGGACAAGGGACTCAAACCGAGTAATTGCCCCAAAAGAACCAATTTGCACCGCTGGTAAAAAGAACGGCCAACTTAATTTAACTTGGTGACGACGCGCTAATAGCCAATGTCCAACTTCGTGAGAGATCAAAATTACTAATAAACCCAAGGCAATAGGTAAGGTTTCTGCAAAGCGTTCGGGGTTACTGAATAAATCGAAATTTTGTAATATACCCCCCACTTCTAAGCTAGTAGCGATAGTTGCTATCAACAAGATCACCGCAAAAGCTTTTTGTGCTAACTGGGTGCGTTGGGGGTCTGTGCGGCTAGGGAGAACAATCATCACAGGTTTACTGTCAGTATCTTCTACCAAAAACAGCCGATATTTATCATCTAACCGTTCTTGTAAAGTTTTCGTCAGTCGGTTGTGAACGGCTTCTGGTTCTCCGCGCAAGTTGCCTTTAAAAACTACTCCTTCTTGGTAGGGAATAGTTTCGGTGGCAAAAAATGTGTCAATGCCGAAAATGCCTCTAATTAGGCTTAAATCTGCTTCAGGTATGGGAGTTGGTGCTAATTGCAGTTCTGATACTACAACTGAACTGTCTTTATCACCTTCGCTTGCAGTTTGGGCAGCGAGTCGCTCTGTTGCCCGTTGTTTGAGAATAGCATCTTGTCCCGCGTCCCGTAATTTTCTACCCAGGAAAATATACAATCCAGCGGAAGCTACAACTAAGAACAAGATACCAACGATGTTGATATAAATCCCAGCGGCAAATAATCCAAAGAACAAAAGCCAGGGAGTCATTAAAACGAGGGATTGTAACCAGGCTAAGATGCCTAGTTTACCAAAAGGTCTGGCGCGATAAAAGCCCCAGCCTAAAATGCCGGACGCTATCAGCACAATGGCTGCAATTATAGGAGTTTCCGATGAAGTCAACATCTCTAAACCTTTGCTATTGAGACCGAAGCTAGTACCGCAGTGCGGAATTAAAAATTAAAAATTAAAAATTAAAAAAGCAGATTACACAAGCTTTTGTCAAATTTTTAATGGTTGATTGACTTACGCCGTTGTGTACTAGTACAAGTCTGTTTTTCTATATATTTTACCATTTTTGAGGATAAAATCAATAAATAAGTTGATTTGTTTTCTGCTCAAATTGCGCTATGTTGTGGTGACACTACACGCAGTTATCAGGCTTTAAGTAATATTCTTTTGTCAAAGAATTGACAAAGTGCAATTTTTATGATTTGAAAATTCGCTACAAAAGGACAGTATCAAAGTTCTGATGCTGTTTCAGGGGCAATAATTTCTCCAGCACCCAGTTTTAACATTATATCCTGATCGGTAATCAATTCTTTGAGTTCTTTAACTTGCAAATTCATTTTTTCACAAGCTTGGCGTAATTCTTGAGCAAATGTATTAATATCATCCCCATAACCACACTGACACGCAGCGGTTTCTATTCCCTGGTTAGCATTTGCTCTAGCACAATCTACTAATTCTGTATCATGTAATGGTTTTGAAGATACCATAAGTGGATTTTTTAGTATTTATCTATTCCCATTTCGGGATTGTATTAGTTATTAAATATTTATTCATCTCTCTTTAGTCTGAAGTTTTTAGTAATTAATATGGCAATCGTTTGTGTGGTGGACTGTAATTTTTTTTTAACGAACCGCAGAGGCGCAGAGGTCGCAGAGGTGGAGAATGAAGAGATGGAGATTTTTATATTTAACAAAACGATACATTTACAATCTTTATTTGCACTCTCTCTTGGGGTATATATTAGGTAAGGAAGTAGTATGGGTATGGGGATATGGTGACACTAAATATTGATGATTTTCAGGAAGTTGATAAATTTCGGAGTTTACAATTAACTTTACGCGATCGCTGGAAAACTAGCGAGTTATTCGATAATAGTGAAGCGGATATTTTAATTATTCCTTCTTTGAGTATAGATCAGCGGGAATTGCTCAAGGTGGAAGGCTGTGAGCATTATGAGGAAAGGTTACTTTTTTCGTTAATGCGGTTACGAAATCCCCGCACTAGGTTAATTTATGTGACTTCAATGCCGCTTCATCCTAGCATTATTGACTATTATCTGCAATTACTTCCTGGTATTCCTTTTTCTCATGCTCGTCATCGGTTATTATTACTTTCTACTTATGATTCTTCTTTAAAACCTCTGAGTCAAAAAATATTGGAACGTCCTCGCTTATTAGAAAGAATTCACAAGGCTTTGCGCTTAGATAAGGCTTTTATGGTCTGTTATAATTCTACTTTTTGGGAATCGGAATTATCTCTAAAGTTGGGTGTACCTTTATATGCTGCTGCACCAGATTTACAAATTTGGGGAACAAAAAGCGGCAGCAGACAAATTTTTAAAGAAAGTGATGTCCCTCTTCCCGACGGTAGTGAGTTAGTCAGAAATACCAAGGATCTAGCCAATGCTGCGGCTGATTTGTGGGAACGTCAACCCACATTACAAAGAATGGTAATTAAGTTGAATGAAGGGTTTTCAGGAGAGGGAAATGCACTCTTAGATCTAAGACAAATAATGGATTTTGCACCGGGAAAAGCTGATCATATTCACAGGGTAGCAGCTATTAGCGATCGCTTTCTAAATTTACGCTTTCAATCTTTACAAGAAACCTGGGCAAATTTTTCCCAGCGCATTCCCGAATTAGGGGCAATTGTTGAAGCTTTTATCGAAGGAGAAATCAAAAACTCTCCCAGTGTTCAAGGCAGAATTACACCCAATGGAGAGGTAGAAATTATTTCTACCCATGACCAAATTTTAGGCGGTCCAGACGGACAAATCTATATAGGTTGTCGTTTTCCTGCAGATGCAAATTATCGCTGTGAATTACAGGAATTAGGTTTAAGAGTTGGTAAAAAATTAGCAGAGAAAGGAGCTTTGGAAAGATTTGCAGTTGACTTTGTGACTGTTGATAAAGGTGATGGTAAATGGGATATTCAAGCCATTGAAATTAACCTTCGTAAAGGGGGAACAACTCACCCATTTATGACTTTAAAATTCCTCACTAATGGTCGTTATGATTTATCCACGGGTTTATTTTATAGTCAACAAGGTAGACCAAAATATTATATTGCCACAGACAATTTGCAAAAAGCTAGTTATCAGGGATTATTACCTAATGATTTAATGGATATTATCGCCCACCATAGACTACATTTTGATAGTGGCACGGAAACAGGTACGGTATTTCATCTCATGGGTTGCCTTTCCCAGTTTGGTAAATTGGGATTAACAAGTATTGGTGATTCTCCCCAGGAAGCCCAAGACATTTATCACAAAGTTATTGAAGTTCTTGATCAAGAAACTAGCAGCGATTATACTAATCGTGCTATGTTTTCTGATGACAATTTTCCTCTAACTGGAGATGGATATAGTTGTTAAAATTTTGAGGGTGCTATGTTACAAATATCACATATGTATAAGCAACTGAACTTACCTAAGTATTCTATAATTTTATTATGGTTTTTATTATCATTGATGGGAGTGGTAATGTTGTTGGGAACGTTCCCACCTAATAACACTAATAATCCCTTAGAAACAAGCAATACCGTAGTATTACATGATCAACAAAAACAATATAAATTAGGGAAATATCTGGAAATTTTCCAAGATCCAACCCAACAGTTAACAATAGCAGATGTTAGTCAACAGCCACAAAAATTTACCCCCAGTCAAACAGATATCCCGAATATGGGCTTCTCTAAATCTGCAATTTGGGCTAAGGTAAAGTTACAAAATCATAGCACTGTCACCTCAGAATGGTATCTTCAAGGCGCACCTAATAATGTGGATCAGGTGGAATTATATATTCCTCAAGGAAATACCTGGATTAAAAAACAAATTGGTCGCTTACTGCCTTTTTCTAATCGTGAACTGTCAGATCGTAAGCTTATATTTATCCTCCCTTTAGCTGTAGATGAAGAAAAGACTATTTATTTGCGATATACCAGTCAGGGAACTATAGCCATTGATGTCATTCTCTGGACACCTCTTGCTTACTATAAAAGTAGTTCTACCCAGCAACTATTACTGGGTGGATTTTATGGGATTTTATTGAGTTCTGTAATCATAAATTTACTGCTGGTTTGCTTATTAAAAGATGTTGTTTACCAATACTACGTTCTTTTCCTAATTGGTCTGACTGGTCAGTTTTTTATCAGATATGGTTTGGCCTTCCAATATCTATGGCCAGAATTTCCTGGATATAACATTCCTGTTTTATTAATATTTCTATGCATTATTCTAGTAGGCTGTTCCAGCTTCTTTATCTCATTTTTGCAAGTGCGTGTTTATAGTCATCAACTCTACAAACTCATGAATTGGTTTCGCTGGACTAGTGTGGGATATACTTTATTTAATTGGTATTTTCCTGTTCGTAATAGCATCATTATTATTATGTTGTTGTTGATAATTATGTCTATAGTGATTATTTATGCTAGTTTCTACATCTGGTCTAAAGGTTTTACTCCGGCTCGATTTGCTATTTTAGCATTTAGCTGCTTTTTATTAGGTATAGCTATGTTGTGTGCTACCTACCTTGGTTGGTTATCTGTCAATCCATTGACTGAAGAATTTATTCGTCTTGAAGTAATTGGCTTATTATTTTTTTTAGCCATAGCTTTAAGCGATCATATTAATTTACTGAAAGAACAACGCAACGAACTAGCATCAGAACAACAAAAACTAGCCATGATAGTGGAAAATAGTTCAGAATTTATTACTATTACTAATCTTAATGGAGAAACAATTTTTATGAATGATGCGGCGAAGAAAATGATCGGTTTAATTAGTGAAAATTATGATTCAGAAATAAATATATTGCATTATCTTTGTCCAGAGGAGCGAAATTTATTTGAATCACAGATTTTGCCAACTGTATTAGAAATAGGAAGTTGGGAAGGAGAATTAAAATTTTGTAACTTGAAAACAGGAACAATCATTTATAGTATCGCTTATTTTTTATTAATCAAGGATCAGCTAACAGCAAAAACCACTAGTTTAGCATCTATTATTAGGGATATATCTCCAATTAAACAAGCTAAAAATGAGATAATTGAGGCACTAGAAAAACAAAAGGCTATTAGCGAAATGAAATCGCGCTTTATGACAATGTCATCCCATGAGTTTCGCACACCTCTAACCATTATCTCCTCATCTACAAGCATTTTACAAAACTTTGGCGATCGCCTCACTTCAGAAAATAAACAGGGACACCTAGAGACTATCCAAGAAACTATTACTCGGATGATTCAACTTCTAGACGATGTCCTCACTATCAACCGCACCGAAGCTGAAAAAATAGAATTTAACCCAGAATTAAGTGATATAATTGCTTTCTGTCATGATCTCAAAAAGAAAATAGAAACTACTTGTCAGCACCATACCATTGACTTTTCTTGGAACTTAGGCGCAGGAGTTACAGACAGTTCTCTAATTGTTAATTTTGATCAAAAACTCTTGCATCAGATTCTGACTAATTTACTGACTAATGCCATTAAATACTCACCTGGAAAAACTTTAGTTGATTTTAATTTAACAAAAGAAAATGACCAACTGATCTTTAAAATCACCGATAGTGGCATCGGTATTCCTGAAAAAGATCAGGTTAATTTATTTACATCTTTTTATAGAGCCTCTAACGTCGGTTCGATTTCTGGCACAGGTTTGGGATTATCCATAGTGAAAAAATGTGTAGATTTGCACAAAGGCAAAATTATCTTAGATAGTCAAGTAGGACAAGGAACAACATTTACAGTAATTATTCCCTGGGAATAGTAAAAACTTATTAACCGCTTAATTATACTCCAATGATTAACATTAACGCTAACAATACAAATACACTATGCTAATCATGTGTTAACATTAAGCATAGGTTGAGCATTATGGAAAATAGTTAATAACTTGATTTTAAATGCTCCAAAGCCGATAATTAGTAGTTGTGAGAATTGATTGAGTATTTTTGATATTTTAATCTTTAAAAGCCTTAATGGACGGTTGCTTCTCGGTTCACTGCATAAATCCCCATTGTCAACGTCCCTATCCTCAACCCTGGGGAAACAAATTCTGTAACAGTTGTGGCGCACCGCTGCATCTGTTAGATCGCTATTTCTCTCTTAAACCTCTCGGTGCGGGGGGATTTGCCCAAATTTACACAATTTGGGATGAAAAGACACAGACAGAAAAAGTGCTGAAGGTGCTGGTAGAAACCTCACCTAAGGCGCTGGAATTATTCAAGCAAGAAGCGGAAGTTTTAAGTAGTTTCCGTAACTCTGGCGTACCTACAGTTGATGCTGACGGATATTTTCAAATTAATTTGGTTAACCCTAAACCCCATCAATTACCATGTTTGGTGATGGAAAAGATTAATGGCTACACTTTAGAGGAAGTATTAATAAATTCACCTCAAGGTTGTTCCGAAGATTTGGTAATAGGTTGGTTTATTCAAGCTGTACAGATTTTACAGGAATTACATAAACGCCAAATTATTCACCGAGATATAAAACCTTCTAATTTAATGTTGCGTACTTCTACACCCGCAACCCCTGGGAAGGATGATAAATTGGTGCTAATTGATTTTGGCGGCGCTAAACAATTTAGTGGTTCAGTTTTGCGATCGCATCCCACATCTACACGCTTGTACTCCTCCGGTTATAGTCCTTACGAACAAATTCGCGGTGGTAATGTTGGCCCAGCCGCAGATTTTTATGCTTTAGGACGGACTATAATTCAACTACTAACAGGTAAGTATCCGCCAGACTTAGAAGATAGTCTGACAGGTAAATTACGCTGGCGTAATTACCGACAGATTAAATCAGATTTAGCGGATTTAATTGATGAGATGGTACAGGATGATGCAAAATTGCGTCCAGCGAATGCAGTTATTATTCATAAGCGATTAATCAAGATTGCTTCTTTACGTCCACACAAGGGGTTACTGATCAGCGCAGGTTATTTTGTCGTAACATCAATTACTGATATTACTCAATTCATAAGTAATACTACTGTATTTATAATTGAGGGAATATATAAATTTTTATTAGCTTGTTTGGCGACTGTTTGGGTAATGATACTGACAAGTATCTGCGCCGGAATCGGGACTATAATTGGTTTTGTCCTGGCTTACCATACCAGTTTAGGCGATCGCTGGCTAGAATTACTAACCTATCCATTACCAACATTAGTCCAAAAACAACCTTATATAGCCGCAGAAAGTATAGTTTATGGTTTTGCAGGTTTGGGAACAGGTTGGGGATTAACCTTATCAGGCTGTTTTGGACAAAAGCGGCGGTTTCTGATCACAGCTTTAATGGGTTTCATTGGCTACAGTTTAGGCTGGGTAGCTTGTCAATTCATCACCACTCCAAATCCGGCGGAAAGCTTAGTCACATGGATTTTAATCTCACTTCCCCTCTTAACCCTCGGCTTAGGTCTTCGCAGTCATCAAATCGCTTATGCTGTCATTGCAGGTTTAGGAAGCGCCAACCTCATAGCCATTTTCGTGGGTTTAGGATTGGGACTGCATTTATTCCATTTTTCCAGTCAACCACAAGGGCTTGATGTATTTTCACCCATAGGTTTTTTTAGTTTAGTGAGTATCTTAATTAGTTTTTCCTTGAGTATAAGCCATTACCTAGTTGTCCCTTGCTTACGCTGGTTAGGTTGGCGATAACAATTAAAAATTCTTGAAACCCTTGTAGAGACGTTCCATGGAACGTCTCTACGATCTTTTTAGGAGATGTCTTTTGTAATCCCCCTAGTGGAATATTTTTATTTTTATATAAGATTCCTACGGGCAAAAACAATACTAAAATAAAGATAATACCCTAAAACACAGCTTTTTGCCCAGTTTATCACTAATATGAGTAATACCAATTTTTGGAAACCTGCCTACCAGCGATTCAAACCAGAAGAACCTCTGGCTACATCTGAAGAGTTGCAAAATTTCTACGTCCCCAGAGATAATAGTCCTGTAGACCAGCTTGTTAGTTTATTGGAAATGGAAGATGATCCAGCAAAATTTTTACTGGCGGGTCATCGAGGTGGCGGTAAAACTACTGAACTGCGACGACTAGAACAAAAATTAGCGAATACACATACTGTTATTTGGATAGATACCCAAACAGCGTTAGATAGATATAACATTGGTTATGCTGAAGTTGTAGTATTGATTGGTTTGCAAATTGCACAGCAAGCTATTAAATCTAATTGGTTATTCAAAAAAGATAAATTATTAACAAGACTACAAGACGCACTCAAAACTGTAGTTTATCAAGATAAAGGTACTCAAACTGAAGGTTTGGGAATGCCAGAATTTATTGAAAAAGCAGGATTAATTCTCAAACGTGGCTTAACTAGAGAAATCACTAAAACAGTTAATGTCCGTCCGAAATTAACGGAAATTATTGATAGCGTTAATGAGATTATTCTCACGGCTGAAAAAGAAAATCAACAAAAATTATTTATTATTGTTGATGGTCTAGATAGACATGATTTAGTTACGGCTTTGGATATGTTTTCCAGTTCATTGCTGACAGAATTAAGCTGTCATATTATCTATGCAATTCCCATTGCTTTGCGATATTCACCTAACTTTCGGCAACCAATGGAAAGCTTTCAAAAATGTTTGGATTTGAATAATCCTCCCGTTTTTGAATGTGATCAGAATCTATGTCCTACAAATAACCCTGATCATATAGGCAGACAAACTCTCGTGAATATAATTAATAAACGTCTCGATAGCTTAGGCTATGATTATCAAGGTTTATTTACACCTGATGCTTTAGAACTGATTTGTGAAAAAAGCGGTGGTGTGATTCGAGATTTAGTGAGATTAGCGCGGACTGCTTGTGAAATCGGACTGCGAAAAAGATTGAAGTTAGTAGATTTGGACACTGCAAAATCAGCAGTGCAAGAAGTTCGCAGAGAATATAATTTAGATGATTATCAATATCCCGAAATTCATTCAGTACATATTACTGGAAAGTTAACCTCTAAAACCCATAGTTTACCACAAAAAGGCGAATTTATTATTTGTGATGAGCTTTTACAAAACAAACTCGTTTTGGGTTATTACAATTCTAGACAAAAATCTTGGTTTGATATTAATCCTATTTTGATAGAGGATTTACAACGTTGGCAAGAAGCTAACAATTTTCTGTAAAAACGTGACTATTTTGGAAAGATTACTAATTATCAACTGGTACTAACTATGCTTTCTGATGACTCCAATTATATTTTGACCGAAGCTGATAAAGAAGAATTAGAAAAATTAGTCAGCATCTTAGAACTTTCTAGTGGGACGACAATTATTTTTGCTATTACTCCAGAGAGTAGTCCTCAACATTTGGTTGTGCAACAGCTACAAGAAGATTTAAAAAAATGCGAAGAAAAATTTACTTTTGACAACTTTTTTTATAGTGAAAATTCTTTTTATAACTTCTTATATAGTTTAGATGAAAATGTGCAACCAGAACGCAAATTAATCATGGCATTTGGTCTTGATCAATTGCCTACAGATAGATTAGTTAGAGAAATGCAGCGTTTAAACTTAGGACGAGAAGAGTTATTTGGTAGAAACTTAATATTAATTTTTTGGTTAAATCAAATAAACTTTCTAGATGAATTTCGTCAGCGTGCGCCGGATTTTTGGGATTGGCGAGAAAAGGTAGTACAATTTGAAACTCGTAATCCTTTACTTTATATTTATTTAGAATGGTTAATTGCTGAAAACTCCTATCTCAAAATGAGTGGGGTAATGCAAGTAAATCGTCAAGTTGATATTTTCCTTGACCAGATTTATGTTTCTCTGCAAGCACAACGACGACAAGAAATCATTGATACTTCTGAAACTAGAGAAATTGAAGCAGTAACTGTTTTAAAATCTCCCTCTAATTTTAGTAGAGGTAAAGGAACAGGAATTGATTTCGATGATAGGGATGAAACTGAATATTATCAACCTGTACGAGAAAAAATCACATCTATATCTAGTACCAAAACCATTACAGAAAAGGTTGAATTATCCCAAGCGGTGCGACAAAATGCTTATAGCGTAATTTTAGGCGCTCCTGGTGCGGGTAAAACTACTCTTTTACGTTATTTAGCTCTGCATTTTGCCACAGCTAAAAGGGATGATCAAGAAACGGTAATTGGTGGGGAAGCAAAGGAAGATTTAGGAAAAACTCTCCTGCCTATTTTCTTTCGTATTGCTGACTATGCAGAGAAACTAAAACAACAACCAAATTTAACTTTAACTGAATATCTACGCCAATTTTATCGTCAGTGGGAAGCTCATTTTCAAACACAAGGAAAAATGGGAACTGAGGGAGCAACATTTTTATTAGATGCTGCTATGAGTGAAGGAAAATGCCTAATATTGCTAGATGGTTTAGATGAAGTGTTTGACCAAGAAAGCCGGAGACAAATTGTAGAATCTATTAATCAGTTTGTTAATGATTTTTCTAATAATAAATATGTAATTACTAGCCGCATTGCTGGTTATCGTGATGTGCAATTAAGCAGCCGTTTTGCTGAATATATGATTGAAGATATGAGCAGCGAAAAGGTAGAACAGTTTTTACATCGTTGGTGTCGCACAGTAGAAAAAGCACAACAACCAGATGCTAATGAAGAACAAATAGAAAGAAAAGGAAATGAGCAAGCAGCAAATATTTTAAACGCAATTCAAGAAAATGAAGGTGTAAAACGTTTAACAGCAAATCCCCTATTGTTAACTATTTTGGCACTGATTCACCGCAATGGGGAACGTTTACCTAACCGTCGGGTGAGGTTATATGAGTTAGCAGTGCAAACTTTGATAGAAGATTGGCAACTTAGTAAAAAATTACCAGATGCTCCAAAAGTCGTATTAAGAGAAACTGAAGTAGTTGAACTTTTAGCACCTTTAGCATATTGGATGCACGAAGAAAAGCCTTCTGGTTTAGTAACAGAAACGGAGGTACAAGAACAACTAGCAACCAAAATGGCAGAACTAAATGATGCTGAACCAGAATCAGATTTAGTGCGTCAAGCTGTGGGAGAATTTTTGCGGAAAGTGCGAGAAACAACAGGTTTATTTGTGGAACGCGCACCTGGTGTTTATGGTTTTATGCACTTGACTTTTGAAGAATATTTTGCGGCTCGTTATATTGCAGATAATGACCAAAGTAAAATTCAAGAACTAATTCAACAACATCTCCATGAACCACGCTGGAATGAGCCAATTTTGTTATCTTTAGGGTATTACGGAATTCATCTGCCTGGACAAGTTAAGAAATTAATAGATCAATTATTTAGTAATTTACAAGATTATCAACCTCTACTACAACATGGCGAGATAAAAATAAAAATCTCTGTTGCTGATAATACAAGTATTACTTACTTAAAAGCAGAAGATGATTCAGCAGAAATATTAAAGAATGTAGAATTTAATTTGCAAGATTTATTTTTTGCAGGACAAGTTATTGCTGAAGTTGAAGTTAGTAATATTTTCCGAAAAAATGTTATTGAAAAATTAGTTATTACTTACATTGGTATAGATGATGATTTTGACAATGATCTAATTAAGCAACTTTTGCGAACATTACGGAAAATTGAGCTATTTTATCAAAAAGGTGAAGCCATAGCCAAATTAACAGAAGTAGCTAATAATTTAAGTCTATCTCAAGAAATGCAGATTAAAGCGAAAACAGCTATTTTGTATGTTGCTTGCGGTCAATCAGTAGGATTAGATAATTATGTAACAAAAATTGTTAATCAATTAGAATCTTCGCTTTTTGATAGTATTAGAAATTTGGTAAAAGAACTGGGTGAAGAAATGACCCCTAACCTAGAAATTAGCCGTCAATTTCATAATCATGATAAAAATTGTTCAATGGCATTAATTTTTATCACTGCGATGTCTTATGTAAGAAAAGAAAATTATGATGAAGCAATTAAAATTTTTGAAGATATAGATCAAAAATTAAATAATAGTCTTAAATCATTCGTTTATTGGTCTTTGGCTATATGTTATGAAGAGAAAGAAAATTATGAAAAAGCTAATGAATATTATGATAAATGCAAAATAGCTGATGATAATCTATCAAATACATCATTTGTTTTTTGGAGAAATTGGGGTTGGTGTCAGAAATCAAATAACAAATATGAACAATCACTTGATTACTACCAAAATGCACTAAATATTATTAATAAAATTCAACATTTCAAATATAAAGCAAGCTGTCTTTTCAGTATAGGCAGAGTTTATCAAGATTGGGAAAAATACGAACAGGCAATAAATTACTACGAACAAAGTCGGGAACTTTATCAACAATTAGGTAAGGAAAAAAATGTAGCTAATCAGTGGTATTGGATAGCTGATTGCTATAGAGAATGGGGAAAATATCAGCAAGCTGTTGATTGTGAAAACCAAGATTTAGCTATTCGTCAGCAGTTGAATGACCAAGATAGAATTGCTCTTGCTTACTATCAGCTAGGATGGATTTATCAAGGTTGGGGTAAATACGAACAGGCAATAAATTACCACGAACAAAGTCGGGAACTTTATGAACAATTAGATAAAGAGAAAGATGTCGCTGATTCGTGGTATTGGATAGCTGATTGCTATAGAGAATGGGGAAAATATCAGCAAGCTGTTGATTGTGAAAACCAAGATTTAGCTATTCGTCAGCAGTTGAATGACCAAGATAGAATTGCTCTTGCTTACTATCAACTAGGAAGGATTTATCAAGGTTGGGGTAAATACGAACAGGCAATAAATTACCACGAACAAAGTCGGGAACTTTATGAACAATTAGATAAAGAGAAAGATGTCGCTGATTCGTGGTATTGGATAGCTGATTGCTATAGAGAATGGGGAAAATATCAGCAAGCTGTTGATTGTGAAAACCAAGATTTAGCTATTCGTCAGCAGTTGAATGACCAAGATAGAATTGCTCTTGCTTACTATCAACTAGGAAGGATTTATCAAGGTTGGGGTAAATACGAACAGGCAATAAATTACCACGAACAAAGTCGGGAACTTTATGAACAATTAGATAAAGAGAAAGATGTAGCTAATCAGTGGTATAATCTGGCTGATTGCTATAGAGAATGGGGAAAATATCAGCAAGCTGTTGATTGTGAAAACCAAAATTTAGCTATTCGTCAGCAGTTGAATGACCAAGATAGAATTGCTCTTGCTTACTATCAACTAGGAAGGATTTATCAAGGTTGGGGTAAATACGAACAGGCAATAAATTACCACGAACAAAGTCGGGAACTTTATGAACAATTAGGTAAGGAAAAAAATGTAGCTAATCAGTGGTATAATCTGGCTGATTGCTATAGAGAATGGGGAAAATATCAGCAAGCTGTTGATTGTGAAAACCAAAATTTAGCTATTCGTCAGCAGTTGAATGACCAAGATAGAATTGCTCTTGCTTACTATCAACTAGGAAGGATTTATCAAGGTTGGGGTAAATACGAACAGGCAATAAATTACCACGAACAAAGTCGGGAACTTTATGAACAATTAGATAAAGAGAAAGATGTCGCTGATTCGTGGTATTGGATAGCTGTTTGCTATAGAGAATGGGGAAAATATCAACAAGCTGTTGATTGTGAAAACCAAAATTTAGCTATTCGTCAGCAGTTGGATGATCAAGTAAATATTGCTGATGCTTATAAACAGCTAGGAAGGATTTATCAAGGTTGGGGTAAATACGAACAAGCAATAAATTACCACGAACAAAGTCGGGAACTTTATCAACAATTAGGTAAAGATGAGAATGTAGCTACACGGTTACGACAAATTGCTAACTGTCAAGTTTTATTAGCCAAAAATACCGCAAACACAACAGAAGTTACTGAATTACTGAAACAAGCTGAGAAAAATATCCACGAAGCTATAGAAATCAATACTCTAGGACAATGTCAAGAAAATCTTGCTTACGATTACACTAAACTCAGTTTACTTTACTCAGCACATTTACATCTTTTACCTGTTGATAACTCTTTAATACCAGGAAAAATTGGTTTATTTGAGGAATACTATCACAAAGGCTTAACTTATTTTGATGAACTGGGACAAATAGTAAATAAGGCCGAAGAAGCTTTAGATATAGCTCGTGTTTACCTAGAGGTGGAAATTCTAGAAAATCTTAACCGGAGCGAAGAAATGGCTCAAGAATGTTTACAAGTCTTTCAAGATTACAACCGCCAAAAATTGACAGCTTCAGCATACAAGCTGTTAGGGGAAATTCACCTGAAACGGACACAGCAAAATCAGCCTGATAATCAAGTTATTGCTCATCAGTTTTTAACTCAGAGTTTGCAAATCTATCAAGATTTAGATTTACAGGAAAAAGCTGGAGAGATAAGCATGATCCTGGATAATGTATAATTCATTACTTATGATTATCAATAGACACTTGGTGAGAATTAAATGTGTGTGGTTTGAAACCCTTGTAGAGACGTTCCATGGAACGTCTCTACTTTTTTACCAGATGTCTAATTATCAGTTCCCCAAAACACAGATACCCCTGGTTCATTTTTGTTGTGAACCAGAGGTATCTCATAATTGGTAGACTATAAATCTTTCGGTATACTGAAGTTGAAACCAATATACACTCTTTATTCCCATTTGCATAGTTCTGTAATAACAATTTATTTAAGTTTTGTATACTTTTAATTATTTCTTTATATTTAAGATTAATTAAGCCAGCAAATATCCTGTTTTTCTTCCCTTGTACTAGCAGCATTTTGGTGATAAATACCGCCTAAATCAGCTAATTCGGCACTTAATGATCGGAAATTAAGTTATTCTGAAGCTTATTTGCAAAAAATATGGAAACATTGAATATGGAACGCGCTATTTCATTCTTAGGCATTTGTGTTTTCATCGGTATATGCTACGCCCTGTCCGTGAATCGTCAAGCTGTGCGTTGGCGGACAGTCGCCTAATGATGCCTTGCTGTTGTCCTAAGGGAACAGGGAACAGTTGTTACCAAAACTGTAACGATTGAGGATTTATGAATCTGTGGATGAGATAGTGAACAATTAGTACATTAGCAACGTCTTTTGCAATAGACACCCGAAAATCTGGAGTAATTGAGGTAAAAGGATGAATTCTATCACAACCAATTTTCTGCAACGACGTTATGGAGTAAGTTTGGGCAGACGTTATGTTTTAGCAGCCGCTGGTGTTATGCTATTAGGTGCGTTTGCTTATTCCCCGATAGATAACAGCAATAACGTCTTTACTAGATCTCATCTACCCAATACAGAACTAGGCTTTTTACCGGACGATAATCTACTTTGAGAGCAGTAGGATGAGTATGTCATGAAATACTCAAAGAATTATTAGGCTCTATTTTTGGAGATGCTTCTGGTGTCATAGGTGTGGCTATATCATCCAGAGAAGAGTCTTCTGGATCAAGACTCAGTGCTGAGGGGCGAATAGCACTGATGATGCTTTTAATGACAACAGCGCAGGGGACAGCCACAATTACTCCTAAAAGTCCGCCAATTCTCGCTCCAGTTAAGACAGAAATTAAAATCCAAACGGGGTTTAAACCCGTAAAACTGCCTAAAATTCGGGGTGCAATCAGATTCTCGAGAATTTGCTGCACAATTACGGCAGCTATTAAGACCCTCACCCCCATAGAAACATCTTGGAGTGAAACCAAAGAAGTTGTCAAAGCGATACCCACAGAACCGCCAAAGGGAATAAGTGCCATGACTCCAATAGTTAACCCAAATAATAGACCAAAGGGAACTTTCAGCCATAAAAAGGTAGGAATCAGCGCGGAAGCCATGCAGGTTGATAAAATTAATTGGGTGATAAAAAAGTTTTGAAAGCTTAAACGGACTGTTTTGGAAAAGGGAGCGCGAAATTTAGAAGGTAGCCATTCTACTAAACTTTGCCAAAGTTCACCGCCATGCTGTAATAAATAAAACGTTAATACCATTGTTAGTAGGAAATCCAACAAACTGGTAACAGTGATCACGGCTAGATTTAGCACCTGTCCAGCTATGGACTGTAATTGTCCTTTGACGCGATCATTGATTTGTGCGGCTAAAGCATCTAAGTTAATGGGTAAACCTACACTTTCTGCCTTGCCATTGAGTATCATTAATTGTGAACGTCCTGAATCAATTAAGTCTGGTAAACGCGCCACCAGTTGTTGGGCTTGAGTCAGGGCGAGAGGAAACAGAGTGACACCTAGAGCTAATAAAATGGATAATGCTAACAAAAATACGAGGATGGCTACTTGCTCTCGTTTTGCTCCGTGATTTTCCATCCAACTTACGGGATAGTTGAGTAAAAATGCTATTACCGAAGCTCCGACTAAAATAACGATCAGGGAGTGAAAATAATTGAAAATTGCGGCAATAGCCCAACCATTGAGAACTAATAACGGTGCAAGTAGCGCGATCGCTAAGTATCTCGCTATAGGTGTCAATGTTTGCCACCAATTGAGTAGCTTACGTGTTTGCATTTTTAGGTAATTACACTATAGAACTAAATTAATTTCTTCTTGACAAAGTATTAATCCCATGGAAGTTGGTCATTGGTAATTGAAATTGTTAATTGCCCCTACCTAATTAGCAACTTAGGTTATTATCTCTAACTTAATGACTATTATTCACCATCTCTAGTTTATGATCACATCAACCACTATGGATAAATTGCCAGCAAAAGATACAGATATCTCAAAAACACAACTTATTTTATATTTGATTCCCATT